>NZ_FOJM01000032.1 GCF_900111825.1 Pedobacter suwonensis | reverse complement strand
GACGGATCGGCTGGAGAAACCCATTAAAGCTTCCGAAGTTCCCCTGCGCCCGGCCACTTGAAATTTCGGAAGAAACTGCCCACCTAAACCCGATAGCAGCGGAAAACCCGCAGCGCAGCGAGGATTTAGAGCAAATAGCGGGAACATGCTTATATAGTACCACTGACCCTGCTTTGCTAAAAAGAAAAATAAACCCGAAAACTCAAAACATGGTATTCCTCATAAAAATTTTATAAATTAGTTTATGCTACAGGTTAAACAATGGTGTAATGATTTAATTGGTTTGCTATTTCCAAACCTCTGTAACGCCTGCGGTGTAGCATTATACCATAGCGAGTATTTAATCTGCACGAAATGCCTGTACGACCTCCCCTTTACCGATTATCATGAATATGCAGACAATAGGGTTGCCAGGCAGTTTTGGGGCCGCTTACCAGTTAATGCGGCAATGGCCATGTTGTATTTTAAAAAAGGAACGAAAGTTCAGAACTTAATCCACAATTTAAAATATAACGGAAGAACCGATGTTGGAATCCTGCTGGGTAATATGCTGGGGGACAGGCTGAAAACAGCAACGTTTTACCAGGACATTGACCTGGTGATTCCGGTTCCTTTACACCGCAAGAAATACAAAATGAGGGGATATAACCAAAGCATGTTCATTGCAGAAGGAATTGCAGCACAAATGGGCACCAGCATCAGCGGGAACCACCTTATTAGAAATACTTCTACTGAAAGTCAAACCAAAAAAAGCAGGTATAACCGTTATGAAAATATGAAGGATGTGTTCCAGGTAGAATTTCAGGAAGATATCATGGGCAAACATGTTTTATTGGTTGACGATGTAATTACCACCGGCGCAACGCTTGAAGCCTGCGCTGATGCGCTATTTGCCGCTGAGGCAGGAAAAGTAAGCATAGCAGCACTTGCCTTCGCCGAATAATGATTGAATGCACTGCAAATCCCCTTGCAAGTAGCCAAACATTTTTTAAGTTTGATTTATGCGTTTAAATACTGGTTTATTGCTACTCATCTTATTCATTGCTTCGGCGTGCCGGAAGAATGAAAACATTAGCACAAACCCAGATGCCAGGCTCAGCTTTTCCAGTAAAGAAATATTATTCGATACCATTTTTACTTCAATAGGCTCAACAGTCAGAATAGTCAAAATCATTAACAACAATAATGATGCGGTTAAAGTATCGGAAATTAAATTAGCTGGCGGACACACTTCTGCTTTTGGCATCAATATTAACGGAGAACAGACAACTCATAAAAATGATCTTGTCATAAACGGTCGGGATTCAATAAATCTTTTTGTTAAGGTTTCGATCAACCCCAATGCCAATGGCCTACCCTTTCTGGTACAAGATTCGATCATTTTAAAAACAAACGGGAATAAACAGGTCATTCAACTTTTAGCTTACGGGCAAAATGCGGTGTTCATTAATGAATCTTCCATCAGCACAAATACCATCTGGACAAAAGCGCTGCCCTATATTATTAACGGATCGTTAACCCTGAAAAGCGGTACTGTATTAACCATCCAGCCGGGAACTAAAATCTATTTCCATAAGGATGCCGGTTTAAACATCGAGGGAAACCTGATCGTTAACGGCAGCTTAAACGAACCTGTACTGTTTTGCAGCGACCGGCTTGAAAGCATTTATAATGATGAGCCCGGACAATGGAAGGGAATTTTCTTAAAAAGAACCGGACAAGGGCTGATTAAAAATGCGATCATTAAAAACGCATCTGTTGGCATTACCTCCGATTCTTTATCGTTAAACAGCAACCCAAAATTAATTTTAAGTAATAGTATTATTAAAAACATGCAGGTGGCAGCCTATATTGGCTATCATTCAGAACTGTTAGCCTTTAATAATCTGATGTATAATTGCGGAAATTATTTGATATACGCTGTTGGAGGAGGGAATTATAACCTGAAACAGAACACCTTTGCAGGCTACAATTTAAACTTTCCGCGCAAAACAGCCTCACTGAGCTTTACAGATTATTTATCAGCAAATGTTTACCATAAACTTCAGGTCGATTTGACCAATAATATCATCTGGGGAAGTTTAGTCAACGAATTGGATATACAACAAAAAACTGCTGCCAATTTGCAGCTCAATCTATCACATAACTTGATCCGATCCACCAACAATGCTTATAACGTCAATGGCAACATCTTGAACACCGACCCTTCCTTTATTCACCGGGAACAGTACAATTTTGAACCCGCAGCAAACAGTTCAGCCAGAAAAAAAGGTGCTGATTTAACTGCCGATCCTTATTTCAGTATTTATCTTAACAAAGATATAATGGAAAATGAAAGATTTTATCCCTCAACCTTAGGTAGTTACGAGAAATAATAGGTTTTTTTATATTTTCTCAAAACCAAATCGCATGAAGTTGCGTTTATATATCCGAGAGCGTTAATTTAGATGGTAAGGGTCGATTTCTTCTGAAGAATATCGGCCCTTTACTTTTTTGGCCTTTTTAAAGATCAGTTTTACTTTTTATTCTTTTAGAAAGTGAACACTGGTACTAATGGCGGCCACCCGCCCCGCTTTTCCTCCTGCCGTTCCAATTTATTGATATAAAAAATGTTGTTAAGAAAGGGCATCCGTACATCTGATACCTATCGGATCGGTCTTATTTAACAAAGTCTGTATCTAAATACGCCGATAAACAAAAAAGCAGCTACAAATTAATGCAACTGCTCTGTTTATCTGTTTTGTTGTAAAATTATTCAACTGTTACCGATTTGGCCAGGTTTCTTGGCTGATCTACGTTACAGCCACGCATTACCGCAATATGATACGATAATAACTGAAGCGGTATGGTTGCCAGGAGCGGTAAAAAAGCTTCATTGGCATCAGGAATTTCGATGCAGTAATCGGCCATTTTTTTCACTTCCGTGTCCCCTTCGGTCACAATGGCAATTACTTTTCCTTTTCTGGCTTTTACCTCTTGTATGTTACTGATTACTTTTTCGTAAGATGAGTTTTGCGTTGCAATAAACACTACAGGCATTTCTTCATCAATTAAGGCAATCGGACCATGTTTCATCTCCGCAGCAGGATATCCTTCTGCATGGATATAAGAAATTTCCTTCAGTTTTAAGGCTCCCTCTAAAGCTACCGGGAAGCCACTTCCTCTACCTAAAAACAAACAATTGGTAGAATCTTTAATCTTTTCTGCTACCTCTTTAATCAGGTTGTTCGACTCTAAAGCAACCTGAATTTTTTCAGGAATATGGTCAAGCTCGGTTAAAAGTTCAATTAACTTTGAAGTGGTAATGGTTCCCTTTTGCTGGGCCATGTAAAAAGCCATTAAAGTTAAAACCGTTACCTGTGCGGTAAATGCTTTTGTTGATGCCACACCGATTTCAGGTCCGGCGTGGGTGTATACACCAGCATGTGTTAAACGTGGAATAGAAGCGCCTGCTACATTGCAGATGCCGAAAATGGTTGCACCACGTTCTTTAGCCATCTCAATAGCCGCCATGGTATCAGCTGTTTCGCCAGACTGCGAAATGGCAATCACCACATCCTTTTCGGTGATAATCGGATTTCTGTACCTGAATTCTGAAGCATATTCAACTTCAACCGGAATGCGGGCATATTCTTCAATCAGGTATTCTCCAACCAAACCTGCATGCCAGGATGTTCCGCAGGCCACAATGATGATGCGATCTATATTTTTTAATTTTTCTGCAAATTCTTTAATCCCGCCAAGCTGTACCTTACCCTCTTCCGGGTAGATACGGCCACGCATACAATCTTTAATGGAACGCGGTTGCTCATAAATTTCTTTGAGCATAAAGTGATCGAAACCACCTTTCTCCAGCATTTCCAGCTTTAACTGCAGCTCCTGGATCAATGGCGTTTGCACTACATTATCCAACCTTTTAACCAACAGATCATCTTTGGTGATTAACGCAATTTCATTATCATTGAGATAGATTACATTTTTGGTGTATTCAACAATCGGTGTAGCATCAGAAGCGATAAAGTACTCTCCCTGGCCCACACCGATGACCATCGGACTACCCTTTCTGGCCACAATTAGCCGATCTGGATGATCCTGGTCCATAATCACTATAGCATAAGCACCAATTACTTCCTTCAAGGCTAAACGAACAGCCTCCAGAAGATCAATATTTTCGATTTTCTGGATTTCTTCTACCAGATGAATTAATACCTCCGTGTCGGTATCGCTTTTAAATTCATGACCTCTGCTAATCAACTCCTCTTTTAAAGTAGCATAGTTTTCTATAATACCATTATGAATAATTGATAACTTACCATTATTTGAAGTATGTGGATGGGAGTTGCGGTCAGAGGGAACTCCATGGGTAGCCCAACGGGTATGGCCCATTGCAATCGTACCAGACTTATCCTGATCTTGAGCAAACTCCTCTAATACGGCTACTTTACCCGCTTTTTTATAAATATGTTCACCGCTTTCATTCATTACTGCGATACCAGCACTGTCATAACCGCGGTATTCCAATCTTTTAAGGCCTTTAAGTACAATTGGCCAAGCTTCTCTATAGCCAATATAGCCTACTATTCCACACATAAATTCTAGTTATATTTTAATTGCCAAATATATAAAACAAACGTTTGTTTCAGGTATTAAGTGCTAAAGATGTTTTAGTTAAATCAAAAAAGCAGCTACATTTTTGTAGCTGCTTTCATTATATCATTAGTAAATCGAATTAGTTAAGCTTATTTATAAAGTGGAAATGCGCTTACCAATTTAATCACTTCAGCTTTTACTGTATTTAGGTTCGTTTCGTCTTCCGGATTGGTTAAAACCCGATCAATTAATTCAACAATCTGTTCCATTTCAGCTTCTTTTAACCCACGTGTGGTAACAGCAGCCGTACCTACGCGGATACCAGAAGTTACAAACGGCGATTTATCATCAAAAGGAACCATATTTTTATTTACCGTAATTTCTGCTTTTTCCAAAGCATTTTCGGCTACCTTACCTGTGATGTTTTTATTGCGCAGGTCGATTAACATCAGGTGGTTATCCGTACCCCCTGAAATGATGCCATATCCTTTTCCTACAAATGCCTTCGCCATGGCCTGTGCATTAGCCGCTACCTGTTTAATATATATTCCATATTCCTCGCTTAAAGCTTCGCCAAAAGCAATTGCTTTAGCTGCAATAATATGCTCTAACGGACCGCCCTGCGTACCTGGGAAAACTGCCATATCAAGTAAATTGCTCATTAAACGGGTTTCGCCTTTTGGTGTTTTTAATCCCCATGGGTTTTCGAAATCCTGCCCCATCATAATCATACCGCCACGTGGTCCACGCAAGGTTTTGTGGGTAGTTGTGGTTACAATATGGCAATGTGGAAGTGGGTTGGCCAGCAGCCCTTTAGCGATTAAACCAGCCGGATGGGAAATATCAGCTAAAACCAAAGCGCCGATTTTATCGGCTACTGCACGGATAAAAGCATAATCCCACTCACGTGAATAAGCAGATGCACCGCAGATAATCAGTTTCGGTTTTTCAGCTAAAGCAACTTCCTCTAATTTTTTATAATCAATTAGTCCGGTTTCTTTTTCTACGCCATAGAATAAAGGCTGATATAATTTACCCGAGAAGTTAACCGGCGAACCATGTGTTAAGTGTCCACCGTGAGAAAGGTCAAATCCTAATATTTTATCACCTGGTTGCAAAACAGCAAGCATTACCGCGGCATTGGCCTGCGCACCAGAATGCGGTTGAACATTTACCCACGCTGCTCCAAATAATTCTTTTGCCCTATCGATCGCAATCTGCTCTACCACATCTACCACCTGGCAACCGCCATAGTAACGTTTTCCCGGTAAGCCTTCTGCATATTTGTTGGTCAATACCGATCCGGCAGCTTCCATCACTTGTTTGCTTACAAAGTTTTCTGATGCAATAAGCTCTAAACCATGTTCCTGGCGGTTTAACTCTTTATCGATAAGTTCGAAAATCTGGTTGTCGCGTGTCATTGTATATTTAGGTTTGTATTTTTTTGGCAAAAGTAAGGATTTCAAATTTAATTCGCGCTTGTTTAAGTTAATGCTTTCACATTAAAGTTGTTAAAGCCACTCCCAATGGTTATCTCAACGATTTGTTGTTGCAGCATTTCCAAAATGGCCAGAAAATTATAAACGAAATGCACTTTGTTTTCCGAATTTTTAAGCACCAGGGCAAAATCAATCTGTTCATTGATATCAAGCAAGTTGGCGATAAAGTGTTTTTGCTGTTCGATCGTATAGGGATATTGTACAACCGTATGCTTTACTTCTTCACTACGCAACTCATACCTTTGCATGGTGCGGTGATAAACGGTTAAAAGCTTATAAAGATCAAGGGATAAGAGTTCATCCTGATGGGCAGAAGATGCCGCAGCCAGTGCAAGATCGTATACAATATTACCTCTATGATTTTGTTTTAACCGCTCTTCTTCATACCGCTTCATCTCTTCTGCTGCAGATTTAAACTGTTTGTAGGCAATCAGCCTGGCAATAAGATCCTGCTCAGAGTTGATTTCGCTGCCCGTTTCGTCTACCTCAATCCTGGGCAGCAACATTTTAGATTTAATGCGCATCAAGGTAGCCGCAACCAAAATAAATTCGCTCGCCACTTCTACATTTAGCGCCAGGAGCTGGTGGATATAGGCCAAAAAATCGTTGGTGATTTTCGAGATCTCCACATCCTGGATATTAAGTTCATCGCGTTCAATAAAGAACAGCAACAAATCGAAGGGACCTTCAAATACCGGAAGCTTTATCTCAAAATTCTCTGCCTGCATGTGTAGCAACAAACATAATGAAAATTTTCAGGTCTTCTAACTTAAAAGGCTATGCGCAATCTTCAGCCCGCTCTCTGCCAAACGCTCCACGCTAAGCGTTCATTGCCGGCCGCTTAGCCCACTATAATAAAGCGCTATTTTTCTCTTCTATATTAGAACAAATTTAACTTACTTTGTATCTTGTTTTTCACTATAAATTACGAATGCAAGTAAAAGCTGGCCCCCTATTATCTAAAATCAACTATCCTGCTGATTTAAAGCAATATAGCGAATCTGACTTAGAACAAATAAGCCAGGAATTACGACAATATATCATTGACGTAGTAAGTGTAAATGGCGGCCATTTTGGTGCCAGTTTAGGTGTTGTAGAACTAACTGTTGCCTTACATTATGCGTTAAATACGCCCTACGATAAGTTGGTTTGGGATGTAGGCCATCAGGCATACGGACATAAAATATTAACCGGACGAAGGGATTTATTCCATACCAACCGGGTATACGGTGGCATCAGCGGATTCCCAAAAATTTCAGAAAGCGAATACGATACCTTTGGTGTAGGCCACTCATCTACTTCCATTTCGGCCGCTTTGGGCATGGCGGTGGCTTCGCAATTGAAGGGTGAAACCGACAGGCAGCACGTCGCCGTTATTGGCGATGGTGCCATGACAGCCGGCTTAGCTTTTGAAGGATTAAACCATGCCGGCATTGAAAACAGCAATGTATTGGTGATCCTGAATGATAACTGCATGTCTATTGATCCGAACGTTGGGGCGCTGAAAGAATATTTAACCAGCATCACCATTTCGAAATCATACAACCGTTTCCGCGATGATATTTCTCATGTACTCACCGGACTCTCTAAACTTGGCCCTAATGCACACAAGTATGTTAAGAAAATAGAGAAAAGCATTAAAGGCACCTTACTCAAACAAAGCAATTTATTTGAATCGTTAAATTTCAGGTATTTTGGCCCTGTTGACGGGCATGATGTAAAACGCCTGGCACAGGTTATTAAAGATCTTGCTGCCATTCCGGGCCCGAAACTATTGCATTGCGTTACCGTTAAAGGCAAAGGCTTTGCTTTGGCAGAAAAAGACCAAACCAAATGGCATGCACCCGGTCTTTTTGATAAGATTACCGGCGAAATTAAAAAAAGTATTGCTGATAAACCACAGCCTCCCAAATACCAGGATGTTTTTGGGCATACGATGGTTGAACTGGCCGAGGCTAACGATAAAATTGTAGGCATCACTCCGGCCATGCCCTCAGGCTCATCATTAAATATCATGATGAAAGCAATGCCAAAGCGTGCATTTGATGTAGGCATTGCAGAACAGCACGCGGTAACTTTCTCAGCTGGCCTGGCCGTACAGGGTCTGGTTCCTTTCTGCAATATTTATTCAAGCTTTATGCAGCGGGCCTACGATCAGGTAATCCATGATGTGGCCATCCAAAAGCTGAACGTAGTATTCTGTTTAGACCGTGCAGGTTTAGCAGGTGCTGATGGAGCAACACACCACGGGGCTTATGATATTGCCTACATGCGTTGTATCCCGAATTTAGTTGTGTCTTCTCCTATGAATGAAGAAGAGCTTCGCAACCTGATGTTTACGGCTCAACAAGAAAATATAGGCCCATTTGTTATCCGTTACCCGCGCGGCAATGGGGTAATGCCTGACTGGAAGAGACCTTTTAAGGCATTGGAGATTGGCAAAGGACGTAAAATCTGCGATGGTGAAGATGTAGCCTTATTAACCATCGGACACGTTGGTAATTTTGCTGTTGAAGCATGTATAGAATTAAATAGCGAGGGTTTTTATCCGGCGCATTATGATCTACGCTTCATAAAACCTTTAGACGAAGCTTTATTACACGAGGTATTTGCTAAATACAAACACATCATTACGGTTGAAGACGGCTCATTACCGGGAGGTGCCGGTTCGGCTGTAATAGAATTTATGACCGATAATCATTATAATGCCCAGGTGGTCAGACTCGGAATCCCGGATAAATTTATTGACCACGGAGAACAACCTGAACTTTGGGCAGAATGCGGTTATGATAAAGACGCCATCGTTAAAGCGGTTAAAAATGTTGCGGTTAAACGTGTTACAGATAAAATGGCGGGATAATCCTGCTAAATCTATTTTGCATTAATGGTAATACCATGCCCGGTTAGGGCAGGAAATCACTTTTAACTTTTCACTGTTAGTTCTAGATCTTTCTGCACATGCCTAAGCGTTATGTCTGCCACGGAAACACGGAAAAATTTTAATCTCCTCCGTGATTGCTGTGTTTCCGTGGCTAATTAAATTTTGCAAATGTTTTAAAAGCAATATCCCTGCTGGTTAGGGACTAACGATTTGCATTTAAATAGTTATAGATCTTTCTGCGACTGCCTAAGCGTTATGTCTGCCACGGAACCACGAAAAACATAGAATAATTTTAATCTCCTCCGTGATTGCTGTGTTTCCGTGGCTAATTAATTTTTGCAAATGTTTTAAAAGCAATATCCCTGCTGGTTAGGGGCTAACGATTTGCATTTAAATATTTAATCTGCAAAACGAACTGTCAGCATTACCAGCAGCCCAAAATGACTTATTTAATCAGTTCAGCCCCTTTGATGCAGACTAATCAGCCAAATCCTGGTTCCTTCTTGTTATTTCGGTTTGGAGGTCCGAAACTACCTGATCAATCACACGTTTAACCTGTGCAATCAAAGGAATCAGTTCTGAAACGGGCGCATTCTCGTCACTCAGGCTTTCTATATCCCTGATCACACGCTGAATGGAAACAATGCCCAGGTGATCAATGGTTGATTTAAGTTTGTGGGCCAGCGTTGATATTTTTGGAAGATCAGCATTTTCTAAAGCCTGGTTCAGGTCGCTAACGGCAGAAGGCATCTGATCACAAAACATCTGAATCATTTTAGTCACAAAATCCTCCCGCCCTTTGCTGATTACGTAAAGACCATCCAGGCTGTAAAGCGGGACCTCAATCTCTGGCTGAACGGTTTCAACAGCTCCTTTTACCATCCATTTATCAATTACCGTAATAAAAAGGTCTTCTTTTATAGGCTTTGCAATATAATCATCCATGCCGGCCGCTATACATTTTTCCCTTTCCCCTATTATTGCTGAAGCAGTTAGCGCTATGATGGGGCCTTTAAAGCCGCCTTTACGCAACAGCTTTGTGGTATCATAACCATTCAGAACCGGCATCTGAATATCCATAAGAATCAGGTCAAAATCATCCTTATCAACCATATCAATGGCCATCTGGCCATTCTCAGCTATCATAATCTGGCAACCGTAGTTCAATAATACCGTAGAAGCAACGAGCCTGTTCATTTCGTTATCATCAACAATAAGAATCCTTTTGCCCGAAAACAGGTCGTCGCTCAGCACCAGTTTTTCCTCCACCGGAAGATCCTCGCCAACACCTTTCATCAGCCGGATAACAAACGAAATTTCAGAGCCCTTTCCTTTTTCGCTTTTAATGTTAAAATATCCCCCCATCTGGGCAACAAGCTTTTTTGATATGCTCATACCCAATCCCGTTCCACCATACCTGCGTGATACAGATTCATATTCCTGGCTAAAGTTGTCAAAAAGACGTTTAACAAATTCAGGCTGCATTCCTATCCCGGTATCCTTCACCGTAATCTCAATTTCCTGGGCATCATCAAAATTTTCCAAAAGACTCAGCTTAAGGGATACAGATCCTTTGTCGGTAAATTTTACAGCATTGCTCAGCAGGTTCAACACGATCTGGCTAATCCGGTAGGGGTCGCCTATCAATACCGGAGCAATCTCATCATGATGAGGCTGGAAATAATCAATAATCAGCCCTTTCTTTTCCGCCTTATGTTTAATCACCTGGATCACTTCCCTGAGTACTTTTGAAATATCGAGTCCAATAGATTCGAGATTCACTTTGCCCGCCTCAATTTTAGAAAGGTCCAGGATATCATTGATGATGACCAACAGGTTTTTCGATGCGGTCTGTATGGTTTGAACGCAATAATCCTGCTCAACCGTTGGATTGGTTTTAGCCAGCTGGTTGGCCATCGTGATAATGGCATTCATGGGCGTTCTGATCTCATGGCTCATATTTGCCAAAAACATATCCTTACTGCTGACAGCTTTTTCAGCTTCTGATTTAGCGGCCATCAGCTCCAGTTTCTGTTCTTTATGATAGGTAATCTCAAAATTGATCAGCAGAGAACCGATTTGTTCATGCTCATGGTTAAAACTTAAGCTGCTACAAGCCAACCACCATTTCCTTTCACCTTTTGTATCTAAAAACTGTATTTCGCTTACCTTTGATGTGATGTTATCGTAACCTAGGGCATCACCACCCTCCGAAAATATCCTGCCGGCCCACAGTTCTGACAGCAATTTGCCTTTAATACCAATAAGATCATAGCCGCAGATTTCACAGAAACTGCTATTTGCATAAACAATATGCCCGGCCAGGTCAAGTTCTACCAAACCGATCCTCATATTTTCGATCACCTGGTGATAACTGTATTCAGTCACCGAAAATAGCTGCCTTTGCGCTGAATTGTTATTACTGTTATCGGGATTTAAACCTGGCCCAGGTTCAGCTCGTTGAATTTCATCAAGAAATGATTGCCCGTATCCGGCAAAAAAAAGCAGGTTTTGTGCAGCAATCTTTTCCCATTTACCGTTTAACCGTACAGGCTGCTGTTTCAGGGTGATCCAGCTGTTCTTTAAAACACCATCTTTAACGTCTTCATCAAAATGCAGGTCAGTAAAATAATCGAAAATGGATTCACCAACCTTATTACCACAAATTTCCTTCAGTTTATCCCCCAGTTCCACAATATTCAAATCTGCGTCAGCAATAACGAAGAATGGGAATAGCCTGTTTAGCTGTGCACTGTCAAGGGACAAAAGGTTTCTGCTTATCATTTTGATACTATAATAATTTTATTAGGGTACTGCCGCTCATTAATATCCGATATTAAAGTTACGCCTTATTTTCAGAAACAATAAACAAGAAATCAAAGTTCTGCCTGAAGCGAAAAATTAATCACGTATCCTACCAGCTTATGGAGAGATTTTTTTTACACTCCTCATAAGAATAATGAAAAAGTTGACTTTTTTTTTGTTATTATTGTACTAAAATGTAACCGTGACTAAATTAAATTATTATTGTTAAATTCTAAATAATTTCCGATTTATTAACGGCTAAACAGACCTAATAAACATTAAAAATCAATTGTACATTCAAATACTTGGCAGCTACTTTCATATAAAGATTGCACAAAAAATCACTTTGAAGTTCCCCAATCAACGCTTCTTCGCCAATGAATCAACAGAATAATCCTAAAATACATATCCTGCTTGTTGAAGATGACGAATTTATGCAGGCAATACTGAAGGAAATATTGCAGCCGAGATACCGCATCGATATCAGGCCTGATGGCATAGACGCGCTCACGTTTCTACAGAACGGAAATATTCCGGATCTGATTATTTCAGATTTGAATACGCCCAATATGAGTGGCCTTGAGTTAATCGAACAGCTAAAAACCAGCGACTTTTTCAGCTCCCTGCCCATTATGATTTTATCCGGAGAAGAAAGTTCTAATAAACGCATAAAATGCCTGGAAGCCGGCGCTGATGATTTTATGGTTAAACCTTTCAATCCTGCCGAACTGGAAGCCAGAATAAAAATGGTATTAAGACGTGCCGGAAAAAGCAATTTTTAATGGTAGAGAAACAGATCAACGGCTCCGTTGAACCAGGTATTATTGCCATGGTCGGTTTCGAGAATTATACAGAACGTACCTTTTTTGAAAGCTGTAATTTCGAAGGGTTGCGGCTTGTGTATTTTGACAATGGACTAAAGCTTTCACAGGCATGGACAGAACAGCACCTTAAAATTGTAGCCATCATATCAAACAGCGAAATCCTGTCTAACGGCGGGCTTACGCTTATTGAAACGCTCAAAAATATACAGATGCCAAGCGTACCTTTTTTTCTGGTTGTTAAATACTTTAATCCAAATTTAAGGATACTCGCCCTAACAGCTGGCATATCAGATGTATTCAGGCTGCCCATGCAGACAGAACGTGTAGAGAAACGGATTACTTTTTTCGTTAAAAACTGGGATGCACTAACTAAAAGCCTTTCCATCAGGCCAAATGTAATACGCCCTATCGGCCTGGCAAAAAGAGCCTTTGATATTTTCTTTGCCAGCTCGGCCTTAATTATACTTTTCCCGCTGCTATTAATTGTTGCCCTGGCGATATGGATGGAATCCAAAGGCCCTGTTTTTTACTATTCGCTGCGTGCAGGAACAGGATTTAAAGTTTTTAAATTTTATAAATTCCGTTCGATGTATGTAGATGCAGATAAAAAAGTTAAGGATCTGATACACCTCAACCAGTATGATATAGATAAGAAGGAACAGAAAACAACAACACCCGATTCGGTTCTTTGCCAGGATTGCTTACCGGCCGGAAAATGCCAGTATCCGCTTTACGGAGATGGTGTGCAGTGGTGCGAAAAGGACGGTGGTTATTTTGCTACGAATAGTGGCTCTGCTTTTTTCAAGATCGCGAATGATCCACGGATAACCAGGGTTGGCAATTTCATCAGAAATACGAGTATAGATGAACTTCCCCAGCTATGGAATGTAATTAAAGGAGATATGAGCATTGTGGGGAACCGGCCATTGCCCATTTATGAAGCCGAAAAACTAACTACAGACCGGTATGTACTGCGGTTTGCCGCGCCAGCAGGAATAACCGGATTATGGCAGGTTGAAAAAAGGGGGAAAGGTGAAATGAGTGAAGAAGAGCGACTGCTACTTGACAATGAATACGCGAAGAACCAAAGTTTTACAAACGATATTAAGCTTATTTTAAAAACAATACCTGCATTGTTTCAAAAAGAAAGCGTTTAGTTTATCAGCTCCCACCCGACCACCAAAATTTTATTCCTGTTTTAATCGCTATTGAACGGGTAGAAAACCTATTCTTTTAAAATACTTATCCGATGAAATCATGAATAAAAACTCCGTAAAAATCACATATTTAAAATTTTGTTTTTGATATTCATCAACTAATCGTAATATTAAAAGATAGCAAAATAAGGTTAACAGTTCACGTAAAGGTGGAAAAATAAAAAAAGCAGGCTTTAAAATAATTTGTGTCTATTGCAAGTTATCAGTTAGTTAACAACGCTCTGCCTGACAAAAAGATTGAAATGCAACAAAATGAAAATGCTCGTCTGGAAGCACTTTATAATTACGAAATCATAAACTCCGGAAAAGAGCGGGGATTTGACAGACTTACCGAGATCGCTTCATTGATCTGCGAATGCGAAATATCATTGATTTCTTTCGCAGAAAAGGACAGGATCTGGTATAAATCCACAACCGGCCTCGATATAGATGAGGTACCCCGGGGCATTGCAATATGCGAGTATCCCCTGCTTGGCAAAGAGGTATTTATTGTAGAGGATACACTTGAAGATGATCGTTTCAGGCACCATGCGCTATCTGAAGATGGCGTGAGGGTAAGGTTTTATGCCGGATATCCTTTAATAGATCCTAACGGATTTACATTGGGTTCTATATGTGTAGCCGATTTAGCGCCCAAAAAATTAACAGTCAGCCAGCAACGGATCCTTTCTTTACTTGCTGAAGAGGCCATATCACTCATCATAGAACGCCGCAAAAAAGAAGAATATAAAAATTTCCGTACACTATTTAACGATTCAGAAGATCTGATCTGTATTCTGGCACCGGATGGAAAATTTAAAAAGGTAAATCCCGGCTTTAATAAACAGCTTGGATATGATGAAACGGAGTTGAAGCAAAAAACAATCTTCGACTTTATTCCTTCACAAAGCTTAAAAGCGGTTCGTGAAATTTGGGGGAATCTAAAAAATGGTCAGCCATCTGGTGAGCTTACACACCCCGTCATCACCAAAGATGGCCAATACAAAACGATTCAATGGACCGCAACAGCTGAAAAAGCAAACGGAAACTTTTTTGCCATCGGACGTGATGTAACCGCTGAATTTGAAAAAAACAGGGCGTTAAAAGTTAGCGAACAGAAATTTAAAGCTTTCTTTGAAAGCTCTCAGGGCTTAATGTGTACCCATGATCTGGATGGTAACTTTATCTCCATTAACTCCGCCGGTGCGAAAATACTCGGTTTTAAAAAATCTGAGTTAAAAAATAAAAGTCTTTTTGATATTGTTCCTGTTGAAAGGCATGATAATTTGCGCAGATATCTGTCTGATATCGCGAAACATGGATACTCAAAAGGCAATATGCTGGTGCAAAAGAAGTCTGGAGAACACGCCATCTGGTTGTATTCTAATATCATGCAAACAGACCTGGATAACAAGCCTTACATTGTGGGCAATGCCGTTGATATCACCGATCAGAAAAAGCTTGAAAATGAACTCATCCATACCCGAAACCTTTTAGAGGAGACCAGTAAACTGGCTAAAATAGGCGGATGGGAACTTAACCTGAACGAGCGAAAGGTTGTTTGGACGGCTACAACAAGAGAAATACATGCTGTGCCACAAGATTTCGTACCCACATTGGAAAACGGACTTAATTTTTATAAAGAGGGGGAGAGCCGGAAAAAAATACAACACGCCATTCAGGAATGTGTGCAGACCGGAAAAGGATGGGATCTTGAGCTTGAGATCAGGGATTTTAACGGAAAAGAACTCTGGGTTAGGGCAAAAGGCGATGCCGAATCTCCGGAAAATGCCAAGCAGCGAATCTATGGAACATTTCAGGATATTGATGAACAGAAACGGGCTCAACTGGCCCTGATTGAATCCAAAAAGTTACTGGATGATGTGCTCTCAGCGTCCACAGCGGTGAGTATTATCGCTACTGATATCAACGGGATCATTACCGTCTTCAACCGGGCTTCAGAACTGTTACTGGAATACACTGCCGAAGAAATGATTGGCAAGCAAACGCCAGAAATCCTTCATGATCAAACAGAAGTCGACGAACTCTGTACAAGCATCTCCTCAACACTTGGTTATGCGGTTAAAGGCTTTGATGTTTTTAAACAATGTGCAGACAGCCCGCAAAAAGAACGGCTTTTTACCTTCATCACCAAATCCGGAAAACGCTTAAGGGTATCGCTATCCATTACCTCCATCAGAGATTCGGAAGATAAAATTATCGGATACCTCGGCATATCTACCGATGTTACGCAAAAGGAAGCAACCGAAAAAGCACTTGCCCGTGAGAAAGCCATCTTGCTCGCCTTTATCGAAAATGCACCTGCTTCCATAGCGATGCTTGATAAGGACATGCGCTTTCTCGCGGCCAGCAGAAAATGGAAAGAGAACTACACCCAGATTACAAACGATATAGAAGGACTGTGGTATTATGATGTATTCCCGCACCTGTCAGAAGACCGTGTAAATAACCATAAAAAAGTACTCCGCGGCGAGGTGCTGAAAAAAGATGAAGACGTTTATGTGGATGTCCGCACGAATATGCCACAACATATTTCCTGGGAAATGCGTCCATGGTATCATCTGGACACCTCGATTGGCGGAATGATGATTTGCACACAGGACATCTCTGCATCAGTAAAACACCGGCAGGAAATAACTGTTGCGCGGTTACGTGCCGACCATGCCAATTCGGCCAAATCCGAATTTCTGGCCAATATGAGCCATGAAATAAGAACCCCGTTAAACGGGGTGATCGGTTTCACCGACCTGGTGTTAAAAACGCAGTTGAACGATACGCAGAAACAATACCTTACCATTGTCAACCAATCTGCAAACGCTTTATTAAGTATTATCAATGATATTTTAGATTTCTCAAAAATCGAGGCCGGTAAATTTGAGCTCGACATCGAAAAATGTGACCTGTATGATATTGCCTGGCAGGCAAGTGACATCACCACTTACCAGATCCAGTCCAGAAGCCTGGAGATGCTGTTAAACCTCCCTCCTGATCTGCCAAGATTTGTATGGACTGATGCGCTGCGCTTAAAACAGGTTTTAATAAATTTATTAGGAAACGCCGCTAAGTTTACAACCAAAGGAGAAATAGAACTTAGAATAGAGCAGCTGGGTAAAGCAGAAAATCAGTGTTCATTCCGGTTCAGCGTAAGGGATACCGGTATAGGGATCGAAAAAAGCAAACAGGAAAAGATTTTTGGTGCTTTTTCTCAGGAAGATTCCTCAACCACCAAAAAATATGGCGGAACCGGCTTAGGCCTAACCATCTCCAACAAGTTATTAAACATGATGGGGAGCCATCTCGAACTCAAAAGTACTCCGGGAGAAGGAAGTACCTTTTTCTTCGAAGTAAACCTTAAATGTGAACAGGGCGAACCGATTGAATGGAGAGGGATAGAGAGCATCGCAAATGTACTTGTGGTTGATGACAATGACAATAACAGGGAGATATTGGTGAATATGCTCTCCCTTAAAAATATCCAGGCTGACCAGGCCAGGAGCGGCTTTGAAGCATTACAGTTTCTGGCAGAAGGAAGAATATACGATGCCATCCTGATGGATTACCACATGCCATACATGGATGGACTGGAAACGTCGGCAAAAATCAGGGAAAGCTTTACACTTGAACAGGACAGACTTCCGCTGATTCTTCTCCACAGTTCTTCAGATGATGAAAAAATCATCAAAGCCTGCAGAGACCTGAAGATCAACCACCGGTTAGTAAAACCGATCAAAATGCATGAGCTTTACCAGGTACTATCAAGGCTTAAAGCGCCTGAAGTTGCATTTGATGATACGGATCAATCGGCTTCATCTGAAACCATTGAAAATGAATTTAAATTCATGGTAGTTGAGGATAATGAAGTAAACAGATTCCTGGCCCGCGCGCTGATTGAAAAACTTCATCCCAGAAGTGTGATACTCGAAGCTGAAAACGGTATTAAAGCGCTGGAGGTATTTAAAAGAGAATCACCGGACCTTATTTTCATGGACATTCAGATGCCGGAAATGAACGGGTATCAATGTACCCGAGAAATCAGGCTGATTGAGCAAGGAAAAAGAACGCCTATCGTTGCCCTTACTGCGGCAAATGTAATGGGTGAGCGGGAAAAAAGCCTGGAGGCAGGCATGGATGATTTTATTACCAAGCCGGTTTTAGAAGAAAATATCGAAACCATATTAAAAAAATGGCTGCTTCAGGGTAAAAAGGATCATGCAGCTGCTACTGAAATCGTAAAACCTGTTCATTTTGACAGTAGGAAACTGGAGTCCTACCTGGACAATGATCTCAATAGGATAAAAAAAATAATTGGCATCACCATCAATCAGCTGAACCAGATATTGGTTCAGGTAGATGAAATGATTGTACAGTTAGACCCTGAAATCATGATCTCACTTTCACACAAGGTATACGGTATGGCCTCTTCAGCCGGGCTGAACAACCTTGCAGCAATCAGCTCCGGAATGCAGGAACCGGATATTTCCGATCACGTCGCGCTGAAAGCCAAAGTGGAACTCCTGAAACAGGAAATTGAAATCCTTATCCCATTATTAAAGAAAAGGTACGCGGTTGATTAATGCTTCAGGAGGCTGTATTATCGGCGCAAAATTGTCAATCCTGATGGATAATTTATTTTAAAATCAAGATAAATAAGACTAACCAGAGTTCGATGAATAATGTGCTTTAATTGGGGTTATTTTGCGTATTCAATGAACGGTCGTCACCCTGAACTTGTTTCAGGGTCCAGGCTTGGGGCTGTCTCAGAAATGATTTGAAGACTTTTGGCAGAATCATATTTTGAAAGGGCGTCATTCCCGTAAAAAAGGGAACCACGAAGTGCTCAGCGAAGCTAATCTTAATCCACGCTTGCGCGCGTTTCTAACGCGTGCATCAATAAATTAACGATTGCATCGTAACGCTACA
>NZ_FOJM01000017.1 GCF_900111825.1 Pedobacter suwonensis | reverse complement strand
CTGCCCGGAAGGTTCTTGCTGTCAGCAGGGTTTACCAGCGTAACCTCAAAACCATCAGACTCTAAAACATCATAAAGGGTAATCCAATAAACTCCCGTAGCTTCCATAGCAACATGGGTTATTGAACATTCTTTTAGATAGGCACTCAATTCCCTATAACAAGAAGTAAAAGTGCGGAAATTCCTTACTGTCTGGTTTTCTACAGAAACATAAACCTTTTCACTCCCAATATCAATGCCTGCACTATTGGGATAAATTTTGTTTAAAACACTCATTTCAAATAACAGAGCTTTTTAAATAAGAAGATAAGCTTAACGTATTTCTGATAAGGATATTACTACCATGCGGGATATCAAATGACTCACCAATATTGATTACTATTATACGCTAAAACAAAGCTCAGGAACAGGCTAATGCACTATTAAGGCGACTGTTATGCTGCTTATCTCCCTTAAACTCTACATAAAGTTAACGTCATTTATATTGATTTTTATATCATAAATTATCCCTCAGGATGACACATTAATCAGGTGGGTGATAAGTATTTCCGCGCTATCTGTGTTTCCGTGGCAATAGACTTTCTATGTTGATCTGTGGCTAACAGATCTTTCGACTCCGCTCAATGGATGGACGTATTAAATCCATCATCCCTTTTCCATCTTACATCGTCCAAGGTCTAAAACGCTTCCGCTAAACTGATATAAAATCCTGCCTGGCGTTTTTCATTTGGCAATTTTTCGCCAATACCGTAATCAAGGCGCACACTCAAACCTTTTGCCGGATCAAAAAAGTAACGGCCGCCAAGGCCATAATTAGGCTTTAGTCCATCGGCACTGAACTGGCCATTGCTAAATACCTTACCCGTACCTGCAAAAGCTACAATACCAAAGCGGTTCATAAAACGGTAGCGGATTTCAGCCTGTGCTGCCATTAAATTCTCATCGCGGTAGCGCCCGCTGTAATAGCCCCGCATCATTTGGTCATTTCCTAATTGCTGCAACAAATAAAATGGCGTGTTTTTACTTTGGATGGTGTAATAAATTCCCTGGATTCCCAAAACCACTTTTGGGGCTATGCTAAAGAAACCGCGGAGATCGATTTTGACCTGTGAGCCATTGAAATTTTCTCCTCCAAAAAAATCCGGGGCATATTGATAGGTTGCCCTTCCGAAAAAACCTTTGGTAGGATAGTTGTTGCTATTGCGGGTATCATAACTTTGCGATGCACCGATCCAGGCAACAGAACCACCATCTCTATCTATGATTTGCGGATTAGTGGAATAAATGCCTCCTGGCTGACGGTCTGTAAAATGATGATTTTCAAAACCCATTGAAACACCGGTATAAGCTTTTGGTAAAGTATTCATTTCGGCATCGAAAAGTGTTTTAAAAATCCGCTGATCTAATTTGTTTTCATCTGATTTTGTCGTGTAGTTGCCAATGCCATAAAAATTAAAAGGCTGATTTTTAAAACGGATGTCGCCAATAAAATGGTATTTGTTCCCTTTGGTCCACATATCGCCTTTTAGCATAAAGTTTGCGGTCTTTTTGGTGGAATAAGTCGTGTTCAGTGCGAAATTGGAACTGCGGTTCATTGTATCCTTACGGTCTACATAAAAGGAATAAATTGCGCCAGCACCAAATTCAAACCCGGTTTCCTGACTGTATCCAAAAGCTGGCAAAGGTAAAAAGCTGGCTTTACGTGTAGTATCCTTTTCGTTCGAGAGCATCTTCCTGATCAGTTTCATTTGTGCAAAAGAACTTCCTGAGACAAGCGCAAGTAAGATAACCAGATAATATTTTTTCATCACCGCAAAGAAAAGGAAATTTAATTACAGTTCATTAGTTCAATAGTCATTCGTTCATTGGTTATATTTGAATGCAAATTGCTGAAAAGTATAAGTTTTTGGAAAGCAGATACTGTAGCATTTGGGTTTGTATAGTCCCGCCCCCGCTTCTGCTCCAATTGAAGAAATCGGAGCATCTCGCTACGGTCGGGTTTAGGTGGCCTGGCATATGCAATAATTTGGGGTTGCAACGCGCATAATGAGGCTGTTTATTAGAATGGAATAGGGGAAGTTTTAATAGCAGTATAATATAGCTCACTTAAACCGGATACCATTTAATAATGGCTACCGTCATTGCTTTTTCAAATGAAAGATCCTTCGACTCCTTCCAGGATAACGGTCGCTAGGGAATTAATGCAATAACCACCGCCAGCTAAACCGGATTGGAGGGGAAAGCCCGCAGGTGAGGCACGAGCCGAGGACTTGTACCGAAAAGCCGGGCTGACTTTAAAAATAGCTACTGTCATTGCTTTCCAAAAAAAAATGTGATCACTTATCTGCATGAAAGATCCTGAAAACAATTTCAGGATGACGCTTGCTGGGAGAATGTTGCATTTGTATGCTGACATTACTTTCTAAATGATAGACTGTTCTACGCTGTTCAGGATGATGGTCGCGAGCGAAATTGTTGCATTTTTATACTGCTATTGCCTTTTAATAAACGAGTTCTTCAATTCTGTTCTGGATGACGATCGCTGGGAATTAATGTAATGACCTCCGCCAGCTAAACCGGATTGGAGGGGAAAGCCCGCAGGTGAGGCACGAGCCGAGGACTTGTACCGTAAAGCCGGGCTGACTTTAAAAATAGCTACTGTCATTGCTTTCCAAAAAAGATGTGATCATTTATCTGCATGAAAGATCCTGAAAACAAGTTCAGGATGACGCTTGCGAGGAGAATGTTGCATTGTATGCTGACATTACTTTCTAAATGATAGACTGTTCGACGCTGTTCAGGATGACAATTGCGGGGAATCGGTTAATTGGCAACATGCACTATGCCCCAAACGTCACACTCCAAACGCTATACGCTTTTAATGTTTTCACTTTCGACCTAAATACCTATTTTTGCGAAAAACAATACAAAACGAAATGAGCAATACAAGAGGACCGATATCTCAGTTTATGGAGCGTAATTACCTCCATTTTAATGCTGCTGCAATGATGGATGCGGCTAAAGGATATGAAACGCATTTAGATGAAGGTGGTAAAATGATGATCACACTTGCTGGTGCTATGAGTACTGCAGAATTGGGCATTTCACTTGCAGAAATGATCCGCCAGGATAAAGTGGCCATTATTTCTTGTACAGGTGCAAACCTTGAAGAAGATATTATGAATCTGGTAGCACATTCTCATTATAAACGTGTACCAAATTATCGTGATTTAAGTCCGCAGGATGAATGGGATCTTTTAGAGAACCATTATAACCGCGTTACCGATACCTGTATTCCGGAAGAAGAAGCTTTCCGCCGTTTACAAAAACATATCCACAAAATCTGGAAAGATGCAGATGATGCAGGTGAAAGATATTTCCCACATGAGTTCATGTATAAGATGTTGCTGAGTGGTGATCTGGAGCAATATTATGAAATCGATCCTAAAAATTCGTGGATGCTTGCTGCGGCAGAAAAGAATCTGCCAATCGTGGTGCCCGGATGGGAAGACTCAACCATGGGTAACATTTTCGCTTCTTATGTAATCAAAAATGAGTTCAAAGCAACCACAATGAAAAGCGGGATTGAATACATGGGCTGGCTGGCCGATTGGTATGTTAAAAACTCAGAGGGAAAGGGAATTGGTTTCTTTCAGATTGGTGGCGGTATTGCCGGCGATTTCCCGATCTGTGTAGTGCCGATGCTTTATCAGGATATGGAAATGGAAAATATTCCTTTCTGGAGTTATTTCTGCCAGATTTCTGATTCGACCACTTCTTACGGTTCATATTCTGGTGCCGTACCAAACGAAAAGATTACCTGGGGCAAACTGGATATCCACACACCTAAATTTATTGTAGAAAGTGATGCTACTATTGTCGCGCCATTAATGTTTGCCTGGATATTAAAACAATAATCAGAAAAAATAAATAAACCAAATTGGTTTGTACTGTGCCCATTGAAGATTCTTTATCAAAATGGGCATTTTTATTGTTAAAATGGCTTGAAATGGCATTTGTTTAGAATGATTATAAATTGTATTTCAAGTCACTATTATGTCATGGGATTTATTAATAAGTTATACTTTTGTTCAAGTTTTGGTGGGGCTACCCCTAGTTCAGCATCAATTTCACAACAAAAAGTAAATTAAATAAGTATAAAGTGTTCATTATGAGAGATATCTCGATGATTTTAAAAAGCGTTTGGAAGTCGTTATTCGTATTTTCAGCAATTTCCGTAATAGCGGTTTCTACCGTAAATGCGCAGGATGCTAAAGAAGGAAGAACGCTTTTCAAAGCAAAATGTTCTTCGTGCCACGCATTAGATGCTAAATTAGTTGGTCCGGCCTTAAAGGGTGTAAGTGATCGCCACTCGGAAGAGTTCCTTTTAAAATGGATTCCAAATTCGCAAGGCCTCGTAGCTTCTGGTAACCCTGAAGCTGTTAAACTTTTTAACGAAAATGGAAAAGTGCCAATGACGTCTTTTCCTGAGTTAGACGAAACCAAGGTAAAAGATATCTTAGCCTACATTAAAGAGGGTGAGCCAAAAGCAGCAGTTGATCCAAATGCGCCTAAAGCTGGTGCTGCAGAAAGCGGTACTTCAGGTTTATCAATCGCAGGTATCGTAGCTATCGTAGTTTTAGCCATCGTTATTTTAGTGATCTTAGGTCGTGCTTCTAAATTATTAGAGCGTTTGATTCTACAGAAACAAGGTATCGAGATTGAGGAAGATGTGCCATTAAAGGTTGGTGTGCGCAAGATGTTCAAAAACAAGAAATTTGTGATGTTCTTTATCTTGTGTTTAATCATCTGTTTAGGTTCATTCGGTTGGATGGGCATGTGGAACACTGGTGTTCATACTGGTTATCAACCGGTTCAGCCTATAAAATTCTCTCACGAGCTGCATGCGGGTATCAATCAGATCGATTGCCAGTATTGCCACTCGGGTGCATTTAAATCTAAAAATGCGTCTATACCATCATTAAATGTTTGTATGAACTGCCATAAAGCAGTACAGGCAAGAGATAAATATGATGGTGAAGTTTCTCCTGAGATCAAGAAAATCTATAATGCTTTGGGTTACGATCCTGAAACACAGAAATATGATGAGAGTAAAGCTAAACCAATGGAGTGGGTACGTGTACACAATCTTCCTGATTTTGCTTACTTCAACCACTCTCAGCACGTAGTTGTTGCCGAAGATGCCATCCGCAAAGCAAAAGGATTACAACCAACAGAGCCTGTATGTTTCGCCTGTCACGGCCCGGTTAATACGATGGAAGAAATTTATCAGTATTCTCCGTTAACCATGAAATGGTGTATCAACTGTCATAAAGAAACAGATATTTCTGGTCAGAAAAATAATGCTTTCTACGCTAAGGTGATCGAAGCGCATGAGAAGATTAAAAAAGGCGAGAAAATTACACCAGCGTTATTGGGTGGTTTAGAGTGTGGTAAATGCCACTATTAATAGATTAGAGTTTAGTAAGAACGTTCGAATAAACAGTAATATAGCTTAAATGGAAAGCAACAAAAAATACTGGAAAGGCTTAGAGGAGTATAACAATACACCCGATTTTGTTAAAAATAACAAAAACGAATTCGCCGAGCCACTTCCAATAGAAGATGTTTTAAATGAAGCAGGGTTAAGTACCGTTACCCCACGCCGCGACTTTTTAAAGGCGTTAGGTTTTGGTTTAGGTGCTGTAACTTTAGCAGCCTGTCAAACTGCTCCTGTTCATAAATCTATTCCTTACCTGGTAAAACCTGAAGAGGTTACTCCAGGTATTCCTAACTATTATACTTCGAGCTTTAATGGCCAGAGTATTTTAGTTAAAACCAGAGAGGGCCGCCCAATTAAAATTGAACCAAACCCAAATGCAGGTCAATTTTTCCGTGGTACAGATGCGAGAGCGCAGGCGTCGGTTTTAGATTTATATGATGTATCTAAACTAAAAGCACCAGCTTTAGTAAAAGATGGAAGAGTTGAAGAAACGACCTGGGCAAAAATCGACAGCTTTGTAAAAGGCGAGTTGGCAAAAGCACAGGCTGGTGGCAAAAAAATCCGTTTGGTATCATCAACCGTAAACAGCCCGTCGACTAATGCGGTGATTGCAACTTTTATTGCAAAATACCCTGCAGCTAAATTGGTTCAGTATGATGCTGTATCTTATACAGGTATGATCCAGGCCAACCAGAATAGTTTCGGTAAAGCAGTTTTACCTAAGTATAATTTTGATAAGGCTGATTTAATTGTAAGTTTCGGTGCAGATTTCTTAGGTACCTGGATTAGCGGAGAAGAGTTTACTGCTCAATATACGGCTAACCGTAACTACAAATCGTTAGAAAATAAAAAAATGAGCCGCCACATTCAGTTCGAAAGTGGAATGAGCTTAACAGGTACCAATGCAGATACCCGCGTTCCGGTTAAGTTATCGGAAGAAGGACCTGCTTTGATTGCTTTATATAATGCCATTACAGGTAATGCTTTACCAGGCGGAACATTGGGTAACAATGCTACTGCTGATAAAGTAATTAAACTGGTAGCTAAAGAATTGGTACAAGCTAAAGGTAAAGGCCTTGTGGTTTGTGGTTCTAATGATGTTTCTACTCAGATTTTAGTAAATGCCATTAACGCAGCTATCGGAAGTTATGGTACTACCATTGATTTAGATAACCCTTGTTATTTATATGCAGGTAACGATGCCGAATTTAGTGGCCTGGTTGCTGAAATGAACCGCGGCGAAGTTGGAGCTGTTTTATTCTTAAACACTAATCCGGTTTATGATGCTCCAAATGCAAAAGCATTTACTGATGCGTTAGCTAAGGTTCCTGCTAAAATTTCATTCTCTGATCGTGCAGACGAAACGGCTACGGCTTGTGATGCTATTGCCATTAACCATAACTATTTAGAATCATGGGGTGATGCAAATGCTTACGAAGGATATTATTCTATCGTTCAGCCAACAATCAACCCTGTTTTCAATAGCCGCCAGGCTGAAGAAAGTTTATTAACCTGGGCTGATGCTCCTGTTAAAGACTACTATCAGTTTGTACGCAGCAACTGGGAAGCTAAAATGTTACCAGCTGTTGGTTTGAAATGGGAAGAGGTTTTAGAAAAAGGTGTGGTTACTTCAGCCGCTAAACCTGCTGGTGCTTATTCATTCACACAATCTTTAGCTCAGGTTGCTACTTCAATTGCGAATAGCAGCAAAGCCTTTAAAGGTGGTGACCAGATTGAGTTACAGGTTTACGAAAATGTACCGATGCGCGATGGTAAAAATGCCAATAACGCATTTTTACAAGAATTGCCAGATCCGGTATCTAAAGTAACCTGGGATAACTTTGTTGCCCTTGCCCCTAAAACTGCAGAGAGATTAAAAGTTAAAGAGTTTGACGTAGTTTCTGTTAAAGGAAGTAACGGATATTCTGTAGATCTTCCGGTATTGATCCAGCCAGGACAAGCACAGGGAACTGCATCTATAGCATTAGGTTACGGCCGTACCAAAGCAGGTAAAGCAGGTAACGATGTTGGTAAAAATGCTTTCCCATTTGTATCTTTTGTAAATGGAACTATGCAATATGCTACAAACGTAACCATTACCCCAACAGGTGGTTACTACGAGCTTGCACAAACCCAAACTCACCACTCTTTCGAAGGCCGTGCGGTAATTAAAGAAGCTACTTTTGCAGCATACTTAAAAAATGCCGGTGCGGGTAACGAAAAAGGCGAGCATAAAAATTACGATCTTTGGGATCAATACGAAAAGCCAGGTAACAACTGGGTAATGGCAATCGATTTGAATGCTTGTACAGGTTGTGGTTCTTGTATTGTTGCCTGTAACGTAGAAAACAACATCCCTGTTGTAGGGCGTGATGAGGTTCGCCGTCGTCGTGAAATGCACTGGATCCGTATCGATCGTTATTACAGTTATGAAACCAAGAATGGTGATGTAACCAAAGAGAAAGAGATTGCTAAGTTAGAAGACTTAGATCATGTTTCGGTGGTTCACCAACCAATGTTGTGCCAACACTGTGATCATGCACCTTGCGAAACGGTTTGTCCGGTATTAGCTACTGTACACTCAAGTGATGGTTTAAACCATATGGCTTATAACCGTTGCGTAGGTACACGTTACTGTGCAAATAACTGTCCATACAAAGTACGTCGTTTCAACTGGTTTAACTACTGGAACGATTCACGTTTCGATAACTATTTGAATAACGAGTTTACCCAATTGGTTTTAAACCCTGATGTAACGACACGTTCAAGAGGGGTAATGGAAAAATGCTCAATGTGTATTCAACGTATACAAGGTGGCAAATTGCAAGCTAAACTGGAGAAACGTCCATTAAAAGATGGCGATATTAAAATGGCTTGTCAGGAAGCTTGTTCAGCAAATGCGATTGTATTTGGAGATGCAAACGATCCAAATTCAGAGGTTTCAAAAGCATTACGTTCTGAGCGTATCTACTACGTATTGGAAGAGATCAATGTGAAACCGGGTATCGGCTACATGACAAAAATTAGAAATACAGATACAACAGTACAAGCGTAAGCTTTAGTATATAGAAAATACAAATTATGTCAGGACATAACGAATCAATACTTAGAGAACCATTAATTACCGGCGATAATATCACGTACGCAAAAATTACGGATGATATTTTAATGCCGGTAGAAAATAAGCCAAATAAGGCTTGGTGGATTGGTTTCATCGTTTCAGCATTGGGTGCTTTACTTTGGGTGGTAGCTGTTAGTTACACCTTTTGGAATGGTATCGGTGCATGGGGCTTAAATAAAACAGTTGGTTGGGCATGGGATATCACCGGTTTCGTATGGTGGGTAGGTATCGGTCACGCCGGAACACTAATTTCAGCAGTACTTTTACTTTTCCGTCAGAACTGGCGTAACTCCATCAACCGTTCGGCAGAGGCGATGACTATTTTCGCGGTAATCTGTGCCGCAACTTATGTGGTGTCTCACATGGGCCGTCCTTGGTTAGCTTATTGGGTTTTACCTTTACCAAATCAATTCGGATCACTTTGGGTAAACTTTAACTCACCACTGGTATGGGATATGTTTGCGATCTCTACATACTTCTCTGTATCATTATTATTCTGGTACACCGGTTTATTACCAGATATCGCAACCATCCGCGACCGTGCCGTTGGTACCCGTAGAAAAATCTATTCTATCTTTTCTTTTGGATGGAGTGGAAGTGTTAAAACCTGGCAACGTTTCGAAGCAGTGTCTTTAATCTTAGCCGGTATTTCTACACCACTTGTGCTTTCAGTACACACCATTGTATCAATGGACTTTGCAACATCCGTAATACCAGGATGGCACACCACCATCTTCCCTCCATACTTCGTGGCAGGTGCGATTTTCTCTGGATTCGCGATGGTATTAACCCTATTATTGGTTGCACGTAAAGTGCTGGGCTTAGAGAATTACATCACCATGTTCCACATCGAGTCGATGAACAAAATCATCATCTTAACCGGATCAATTGTAGGTGTAGCTTATTTAACCGAGTTCTTTATCGCATGGTATTCAGGTTCAGAGTATGAGCAGTATGCATTTATCAACAGATCTACTGGTCCTTACTGGTGGTCGTACTGGATGATGATGACTTGTAACGTAATCTCTCCACAATTATTATGGTTCAAGAAAATCCGCCTAAGCATTAAAGCAACCTGGATTTTATCGATCGTGGTAAACGTAGGTATGTGGTTTGAGCGTTTTGTAATTATCGTTACTTCCCTACACCGCGATTATATTCCGTCAAGCTGGGCCATGTTCTATCCAACCTGGGTTGATATCAGTGTATTCGTTGGTTCAATTGGATTATTCTTCACCTTATTCTTATTGTTCTTAAGGGTATTGCCGTCAATCGCTATTGCAGAGGTTAAATTATTATTAAAATCTGCGAGTGAGCAAGCTAAAATGAAACAGATTAAAGAAGGGCATGAGAATAAAGAATATGTAGCAGAGTACATAGAGTCTTTAGAAAAATTTGATAGTGTTAAACAAGAAGATTACGCAAAAATATAACAATGAGTGATATCAAATATATTTTAGGCAGCTTTGGCGATCCTGACGAAATGATGCATGGCATCGAAAAGCTTCAGGAAAATAACATCAGTATTTATGATGTATATACACCGATGCCTATACACGGAATAGAAGCCAAATTAGGAATTAAAAGATCTAGAATCGATATCGCGGCATTTTGCTTTGGTATTACCGGTACCTGCTGTGCATTTGCTTTGATTTATTTCTGCGCGGTAATCGACTGGAGAGTAAACATAGGTGGTAAACCATCATTCGCATTACCGGATTTTATTCCGATAATGTTCGAGCTTACAGTATTATTCTGTGCTTTCGGTATGGTGTTAACTTATTATGCGTCTACTCACTTATTTCCAGGAAGAGCACCAAGAGTGATGGATCTACGTGCTACTGATGATCGCTTTGTTATTGCAGTTGATGCAAAAGATAATACAGCGCATACTGTAATTGATGGATTATTAAAAGATGCAGGTGCTTTAGAAATAAAGTATAATGAAAGGAAGTACATTAGCTATGAATAAGAATAAATTTGTTTACACAGCGTTTTTAGCTATCGCTTTTGCAGCTACCTTTTCTGCTTGTAAAGATAAACGCAGTACTGGCTTAGAATATGCCAGAAACATGTATGATCCGATTGCTTACAATCCGGATCAGCCAAACAAAAATTTTAAGGATGGTAAAACAGCTCAGTTACCACCTGCACATACCAAACCGGTAGGTTTTACTGAATATGATGAGTATCCTAATACTAAAGAAGGATATGAAGCAGCAGGAGTGAGTATGGTAAATCCTTTACCAGTTGATACTGTTAATTTGGCCCAGGGTAAACACTTGTTTACCGTTTTCTGTAGCCCTTGCCACGGAGATAAAGGTGATGGACAGGGACACCTGGTTAAAATTGAGAAATTTAGTGGTGTACCTGCTTATCAAACCGGTTCATCATCCAGAGGTGGTAACATGGTTGATCTTACCGCAGGTAAAATTTATCATACCATTACATACGGTGTAAATAACATGGGCTCGCATGCTTCGCAAATCTCACCAACAGATCGTTGGAAAGTGGTGATGTATGTTCAACAATTACAAAAAGGACAATAGTAAAGCAAATATAAATGGGAACTCACAATATTAATTTTAGTGAACAGTTTGAGTTTACAGGGAAAGTAAAAACGTTAAGCATTGTTGGTATCGTTATCGGTATTGCGGCTGTATTGTTCGGTTTTTTGGCGGGCGATAAAGTAATGCATGAGCGTACTTTTGCTAACCTGTTGCTTATGGCATATTACTTTGCATGCGTTTGTATGTCTGGTACGTTTTTCCTGGCTGTTCAATATGTAGCGCAGGCAGGATGGTCTGCATCAATTTTACGTGTACCACAAGCTATGGCCAAAACTTTGCCTATAGCGGCTGTAATACTTGTAGTGGTTATTTCAGCAGGATTATACTCGCACAATTTATATCACCACTGGCATGCTGAAGGTTTAACCGATCAGAACAGCCCTAATTATGATGCTATTATCGCAGGTAAATCGGTATTCTTAAATGTGCCTTTTTTCTTAGGCCGCCAGGTGGTATTCTTAGGTGTTTACAGTATATTTTCGATCATGTTTGTTAAGTTTTCTTACAATGAAGACTTGGCAGGCGGTTTAAATTCATACAGAAAAAGCTTCAAAAATGCCTGTATCTTCCTGGTAATTTACGGTTTTACTACTCCGGTATTTGCTTTTGATACCATCATGTCTTTAGAGGCACACTGGTTCTCTACCATGTTTGGCTGGTATAACTTCGCTGCAATGTGGGTAAGTAGTTTGGCAACTATTGCTGTTATCCTGATCTTATTAAGAAGAGCTGGTTATATGCAATGGGTTAACAATAGCCACTTGCATAACTTAGGCCAGTTTATTTTTGGTTTCTCTATCTTCTGGACTTATGTATGGTTTGCTCAATTCCTATTGATCTACTATGCAAATATGCCTGAGGAGACTGTATATTTCTACAAACGTTTTGAATATTATAAGTTCTGGTTTTTCTTAAACCTGGCCATGAATTTCTTAGCGCCTGTATTATTATTAATGGATAGAGATAACAAAAGAACAGATGCCAAATTATTATTCGTTTCTATCGTGGTATTGTTAGGTCATTGGGTAGATTATTACCAGATGATTATGCCAGGTGCGGTTGAAGATGGTCATAATGGTTTTGGAATTGTAGAAATCGGTATTGCATTAGGTTTCGTAGGATTGTTTACCTTTACGGTTTTATCATCATTAAGCAAAAAGCCTTTAATTGCGAAGAATCACCCATTATTACAAGAAAGTTTGCATCATCAGCTTTAGTGATGATAAGATAGAGCAAATATTTAATTATTATTATAATTAGCAGTACAGCGTACTACTTTTAAGAAAATGAGTTTAAGAAAGTTTATAACGAATAAAACGACCGCAGCTTTGGCAGTATTGATTACTGCTTTTGCAAACACTAGCGTATTTGCGCAAGATGCAGCAGCAGGTGCTGCCGCGGCACCGAAAGTTGATATGGGCGAGGTTTATAAATCGGTAATATTTTATATTCTGGTTTTCCTTGCGGTATGCTTATTCATTGCTATTATTGGTAAAGCAATAAAAGTATATGAGTTAAGCCGCGAAGCACAAGGTAAACCTGTTGGTATCAACTGGAACAGGGTACATGCAAGTTTGTTTGCATTGTTTCTTGTGATCGGTTTATATGGGGTATATTGGGAATATACGGTACATGGATCAATGTTACTTCCTGATGCTGCATCTGAGCATGGAAAGAAAATTGACAGAATGTTTAATTTAACATTAATCATTACCACAATCGTTTTCATAGCAACACACATCCTGTTGTTCGGATTTTCTTACATCTATAAATATTCTGCAAAGAGAAAAGCTTACTACTATCCACACAATAATACCATTGAAAAAATCTGGACCATTGTTCCGGCTTTAGTATTAACTGTTTTGGTTTTAATGGGTTTCTTAACCTGGAGATCTATTTTCTTCAAAGTTGAGGATCCAAATAACAAGCCATTGCAGATTGAAGTTACTTCTGAGCAGTTCAAATGGTCTATCCGCTATCCTGGAGCTGACGGAATTGTAGGTAAAAAGAATTATAAGTTAACTACAGCAACCAATACATTGGGTATTGATTTTAAAGATGTTAATTCTCGTGATGATGAAATGGCAGATGAGATGGTGCTTCCTGTGGGTAAACCAGTTAAACTTATTCTGACGAGTAAAGATGTAATTCACAGTTTTTATATGCCACACTTTAGGGTACAGTTAAATACCGTACCGGGTATGAGAACGGTTTTTGAATTTACGCCTACAAAAACGACTGCAGAAATGCAGCAGGAAACCAACGATCCGAATTTTAATTACCTTTTCTTATGTGCAAAAATCTGTGGATCTGGTCATTATAACATGCAAAAAGTTGTTCGTGTAGTCTCAGAGGCTGAATACAAAACCTGGATTGCAGAACAGAAAACATACTTAAATGACGATTTAAGAAAACAATTTAATTTGCCAGTGGCACCTGCACCTGTAAAATCAGAAGCAGATTCAGCAGCTAAAGATTCAGCAGCTGTAAAAACTAACCAAATGGCTTTAAATAAATAATATTAAGCAGGAGCGAACGAATTATGTCAACAATAGCATTACACGACGAACACAATCACGATCACGCTGATCATGGGCATCATAAAGAGACTTTGATTTCAAAGTATATCTTTAGTATGGATCATAAAATGATTGCCAAGCAATTTTTGATTACCGGTATTATCATGGCGGTAATTGCAATGGGCTTGTCAATCCTATTCCGTATCCAATTGGCATGGCCAGATCAAAACTTCCCTTTCTTAGAAACTTTCTTAGGCAAATGGGCTGAGGGCGGTCGTATAAAGCCCGACTTTTATCTGGCTTTGGTTACCATTCACGGTACCATTATGGTATTTTTTGTACTTACAGCTGGTTTAAGTGGAACGTTTAGTAACTTATTAATCCCACTTCAGATAGGTGCAAGAGACATGGCCTCACCATTCTTGAACATGTTGTCTTACTGGTTCTTCTTTATGGCTTGTGTGATCATGATGTCATCATTCTTCATTCAAACGGGACCAGCATCAGGTGGTTGGACGGTTTATCCGCCATTATCTGTTGTAGCTAAGGCTATGCCAGGTTCAGGCTTGGGTATGACTTTGTGGTTAATTAGTATGGTGCTTTTCGTAGCTTCATCTTTAATGGGTGGTATTAACTACGTAAGTACGATTTTAAATATGCGTACTAAAGGGATGGATCTTTGGAAAATGCCATTACCGATCTGGGCTTTCTTCTTAACCGCAATTTTAGGTATCCTATCTTTCCCGGTTCTTGTAGCTGGTGTAGTGTTAATGGTATTTGATCGCAGCTTCGGTACCAGTTTCTATTTATCAGATATCGTAATGGGTACTGATATTTTACCAAATGAAGGTGGTTCACCAATCTTATGGCAACACTTATTCTGGTTTTTAGGTCACCCTGAGGTTTATATCGTAATTATGCCGGCATTGGGTATCTCATCTGAAGTGATTTCAGTAAATGCACGTAAGCCAATTTTTGGTTACCATGCAATGGTTTACTCACTAATCGGTATTACCGTATTATCATTCATCGTTTGGGGTCACCACATGTTTGTAACGGGTATGAATCCATTATTGGGAGGTGTATTTATGATTACTACGTTAATCATTGCGGTACCATCTGCAGTAAAAACGTTTAACTATCTGGCTACATTATGGAGAGGTAATATCCGTTTTACGCCGGCCATGTTATTCGCTATTGGTTTAGTTTCATTCTTTATCTCTGGTGGTTTAACCGGTATCTTCTTAGGAAATGCTTCTTTGGATATTAACTTACACGATACTTATTTTGTTGTTGCCCACTTCCACCTGGTAATGGGATCTGCAGCAATTTTTGGTATGCTTGCAGGTGTTTATCACTGGTTTCCCAGAATGTTCGGTAGAATGATGAATGCTAAATTGGGATACTTACATTTCTGGTTAACTTTCATTGCAGCTTACCTGGTGTTCTTTCCACTTCACTTCTTAGGTTTAGATGGGGTACCACGTCGTTACTATGCGTTTACCGAGTTTGAATTTATGAAGAAATGGTTAACTGTTAACGTATTTGTAACCTGGGCAGCTATTATGGCGGCTCTGGCTCAGGTAGCGTTCCTATTTAACTTCTTTTACTCCATCTTTAAAGGAAAAGTAGCCCCTCAAAATCCTTGGGAAGCGAATACTTTAGAATGGACTGCACCTGTTGAACACTTGCATGGTAACTGGCCAGGTGAAATCCCAACGGTTTACAGATGGCCATATGATTATAGCAAGCCAGGACATGACGCAGATTTTATTCCGCAAACTGTTCCTTTCTCTCAAACGATGAGCTCTAACTTACCTCATGATTTTGAAGGAAATGAGGAAGCGGAAAAAATTCAGCAAGATTGGGAATTAGCTAATCCTGTTACAGAAAACAAGAGATAGTTTAAGCTTTAAATAAAATTTCAAAGGGGTATCTGATTAAGTTTCTGCTTATCCGGATACCCTTTTTATCTTATAGATATATGGTCAGCAGATCAGAACAGCGTTTCATTAACATTAATCTTACAACCATCATAGTCACACTATTGGTTGTACTTGCCGGAGGTATTGTACGTAGTACCGGATCCGGCATGGGGTGTCCGGATTGGCCAAAATGTTTCGACCGTTACATTCCGCCAACCGATGTATCTCAACTTCCTGCCAATTATAAGGAGAAATATGTAGCTGGCCGCTTGAAGAAGAATGAAAAATTCGCTAAATACCTGGAAAGTATGGGCAAAGTTGCCCTTGCTGATAGCATCAGGAACGATAGAAGTATAACTATACCAGAAGAATTTAATCCAGCCAAAACGTGGACAGAGTACCTGAACCGCTTAGTAGGCGTAGCTGCAGGCATCTTTCTATTGCTTACTGCTATTTATTCTTTTACCTATCGGAAAACGGCTAAACGAATCATTGTATTGAGTGTACTGAATATTTTTGTTGTGGGCTATCAAGCCTGGCTGGGATCTATTGTAGTATCAACCAATCTGGCACAATGGGTGGTAACCGTACACATGCTTTTAGCATTGGTAATATTGGCCATCTCAATATATACGTATAATTACGCAAAACAGCTCAATAAAGCACCTTCGGTAATTATGTATAAAATATTATGGCTTAAAGGCTTTTTGTTCTTCACACTTGCAGTGAGCATTATTCAGATTATTTTGGGCACCGATGTAAGGGAGGCAATAGATGTAATTGCCAAATCTTTAGGCTATAGTGAGAAGGCAACATGGATTTCGAAGGTGGGACATATTTTTTCTTATCATCGTGATTTGGCCATTTTGGTGGTAATCACCAACGGTGTGGTTTATAAAATGGTTATTGACCGTTTTAGTGGTAAAGCGGCTCCGTTGCTAACAGCCAAGTTTATTTTAGTTACGCTCTTTGTTCAATTATTAAGTGGTTTAGCTTTAGCATATATTGCTTTTCCACCAGCAGCGCAGGCACTGCACATTTTGTTCTCTACGCTGTTGTTTAGTTTACAGTTTTATCTGTACTTACTGGTTTACAGAACAAGTACATATAAACAATAATATTTAAGAAAATTGAAGCAATATCTTTCAGATTTTTCTAAACTTATCAAATTCAGGCTATCGTTTACGGTGGTGTTTTCGGCATCGATTTCTTTTTTGATCGGGCAGAAAATGCAGGTAGGCAGAGGCCATATCCCGAGTATTGATTGGGGCAACTGGTTAATATTAATTGCTGGGGGATTTTTGGTAACCGCTGCTGCAAACTGTTTTAACGAGATTATTGAAAAAGATCTGGATAAATTAATGTCTAGAACCAAAGACCGCCCGATGCCGGCAGGTAGAATGACCACCGGACAGGGATTGATTTTGGGCGTTTTTATGGCATTTTCAGGTACCTGGCTGTTGGGACACTTAAATCTGGAAACAGGGTTATTATCGGTATTTTCAATTTTATTATATGCTTTTGCGTATACACCATTGAAGAGAAAATCGCCAGTTGCTGTTTTTGTGGGTGCTATTCCAGGGGCTTTACCGCCACTTATTGGTTATCTTGCCGCATTTGGGAGCTTAAAGGCTGAAATGTTTCATGAAATTGACTATTACATCGCTGTTATTTTGTTTTTGATCCAGTTTGTATGGCAGTTCCCTCACTTCTGGGCAATTGCCTGGGTTTTAGATGATGACTACAAGAAAGCGGGTTTCAGGCTATTGCCTACCAAAAAAAGAGATAAATTAACCGCACTTTTAACTTTTTTAAGTACGCTGATTTTAATTCCGGTAAGTTTATTGCCAACCATTTATGGTTTTGGCGGTTATTATATTGCTGGTTTATCCCTGATTGCCGGACTCATTTTTAGCTGGTTGGCTTTTAAACTTTTAATGAGCAGAGAACTGGCAGATGCCAGGAAAGTAATGTTCTGTTCTTTTTTTTACATCCCGGCGGTACAGTTGGGCTTATTATTAAATTTTATAGCAAAATAATTTATGGTGCTAACAATGGAAAAGATGCAGGATACGTTTGACCCAAAACCAAGAAAATTTATCGTTTGGTTATTTGTCGTATCATCAACAATTATGTTTGGTGGTTTTACCAGTTATTACCTGGTATTTGCCGCCTCAAAAGGGAAGGGACACGGTTTGGTATTGCCTGACGCCTTTATTTATTCGAGTTTGGTTATTTTAGCCAGCAGTATTACCTTGGTGTTAGCCTCCAGGGCTTTAAAGAAACTGAATTTCAGCTTACAGCGTAACATGCTTTGGATTACCGTAATATTAGCTGTTGCTTTTGGTGTGATGCAGTTCAATGCCTGGGGAAGTATGGTGAGAACCGGAGCAACTTTGGTAGGAAACAATGCCGCAATATCATTTATTTATGTGGTATCTGGAATGCACCTTTTGCACATTATTGCAGGTGTTGGCCTTATTATAAGTGCTTTAGCCGGTAGCTATAAAAGCCTGCCTGTTGCCAAAGTTCAGTATAGAATGGAAATCGCTTCTATTTTTTGGCATTTTATAGATATATTATGGATATATCTGTATGTTTTTTTACTTTTGAACCGTTAAATTTGTTAACAAACTATTATACTATTTCCAAATGAATGCAGTATCACAATTAGATCAAGTTAAAACCGGGCCATGGAATGGTGGTCGTTCTCCGTGGTCGGTAGAATATGGTAAAATCATGATGTGGTTTTTCCTTTTATCAGATGCTTTTACTTTTTCATCTTTATTGATCTACTACGGCGCTCAGCGTTTTTCTAAATTAACATGGCCAGATCCTGATTTGGTTTTCCAGTCTATACCTGGTATTAAAGATACAGGTGCTCCATTAGTATTCGTGGGTATCATGACTTTTATCCTGATCTTAAGTTCTGTAACCATGGTTATGGCAGTTGAGGCTGGACACCGTCGCGCTAAAAAAGAAGTAATCGGATGGCTTGTAGCTACCATTATCTTTGGTTTCATGTTCCTGGGCTGCCAGGCTTTAGAATGGAGTCACCTGCACCATGAAGGTTTCTGGTGGGGAACTATTCCATCGGCTGAAGAATTGAAACATTTATTTGATGGGCCTGTTTCCTTGGTTGCTGCTCAGCAGTTTGCAAACTTATTCTTTACCATTACCGGTTTCCACGGTTTCCACGTATTTAGTGGGGTTATGATTAATGTGATCATTTTGATTATGACGATTAACGGAACTTTCGAAAAAAGAGGCCATTATTTAATGGTTGAAAAAGTGGGTTTATACTGGCACTTTGTAGATTTAGTATGGGTGTTTGTATTTACATTCTTCTATTTGGTTTAATTTTCAATTTATAAAAATATTTAACATGTCACAACATTCGCATTTAGAAGAAGGACACGAGCATGGCGAACATGCTGGAATGGATAAAGCAAAAATCTGGAAAGTAGCAGGTATTTTAACTTTAATCACCGCAATCGAATTTATCATTGCACTATGGGCAATTCCTGGCGGACATATTCCGCAACATGTAGGTAACTATATCTATATCGCATTAACTTTGGTAAAAGCATTTTATATTGTGGCCTATTTCATGCACTTAAAATATGAAAAATTAGGCTTACAGTTAGCCCTAACAGTATCGTTCATTTTCATTATTTACTTTATTGTTTTGATGTTAATTGAAGGTGGATTCTTAAACATCCACATGATGAGCCATTAATGAAAAGAAGCCCTATAAAAAAGGTATTAATCCTGGTAAGCATTTTAGCTATACCGGGATTTTTGTTTTTTTACTTATTGCCACACTTTGCAAAAAATAGGTATAAGAGTTTACCCATCTTCGGCAAAAAGACGGTAGCTACTACCTTTCACAGCGTAAAGGGGAAGAAAATTCCGGATACCATTTATCATCTGGTTCCCGATTTTAAACTTATCAACCAGCATAACGATACCGTCAGCTGGAAATCATTTGAGAATAAAATTGTAGTACTCAACTTATTCTATGCCGGCGCCAGAAGCCAGCAGGCGAATAAGTACATCAAGCAACTATCAGATGGCTACGAGCAAAAACCACTGGTTAAATTTATAAGTCTGTCTGTCGATCCTGCAGATGTAAATAAGCTGAAAGATTTTGCTGCAAATTTTAAGGCCAAAGAAGGTAAATGGGATCTTCTTGCAGGAGATACCGCGCAAATTTATCCATTGATCAGGCAAGGTTTATTGCTTGATGTGGTAGCCAATGAGTCCAAAGGAGAAAACAGCTTCATATTTAGTAATAAAACAGTTTTAATCGATAACCTACATCGAATACGTGGCATTTACGATACTGATAGTGCTGAGGCAAATGCCAAATTAGAAGATGAAATAAAAGTGCTTATTGCCGAATACTTAAGAAATGTTAAAGATGGCAGATAGTAAGGTTGGCGATTAGTATTTAGCACTTAGCGTTCGAACGCTACACAAAGCAAAATAATAATTATAAAAGATTTAATATTCATGGAAAATAGTCCGATCGAGAAAAAATATAGCAAGTGGATCATTATCCTTTCTATTTTTATACCGGTAGCCGTAGCTTTTCTATTTGTGGTAAAGCTCAAAGATCTTGGTATTGATGCGCCTACCCTGCCTTTTTTGCCACCAATATATGCTACCATTAACGGAATTACTGCGATAGTGTTAGTGATTGCAGTTTGGGCGATAAAAAATGGAAAGATACAATTACACCAAAATTTAATGAAAACAGCCATAGGCTGCTCTTTATTGTTTTTGGTGATGTATATTGCCTATCACATGACTACACCCTCAACTAAATTTGGAGGTGAGGGAACGATAAAATATCTTTACTTTTTTATTTTGTTAACCCATATATTATTGTCAATTGCTATCATTCCTTTGGTTTTGGTTACTTATGTAAGGGCTTTGGCCGAGCGTTTCGATCGTCATAGAAAAATTGCACGGGTTACATTTCCACTATGGCTTTATGTTGCTATAACCGGTGTGGTGGTTTATTTGATGATTTCGCCCTATTACCAATACTAATCGCTTTAGGAAACTTTCAAACTCCAAGTGAAGCCTTACTGTAAAAAGTAGGGCTTTTGTTTTTTTTAATACATTTTTTAGTGCACAAAATTTACTAATCTGTATATTTGGTTATAAAGTTGTATTGTGGTTAAGCTAAATCAATTTAGTTTTCCATATCTATTCATCTATCAGTTAAGTCTTGTAGTATAATTACGGGGCAATTAACAAACAAATTTATGGCGGTAAGTAATGTGGATAAAGAGCGCGCCCTGATTGATAAAATCGTGGAAGGAGACGAGCAAGCATTTTCTGTATTGTTCTTTAAATACCTTCCTGTACTCCACATTTTTGCCTCTAAATTTACAAAGTCAGATGATGCTGCAGAAGAAATTATTCAGGATGCATTTTTAAGGGTCTGGCTAAATCGCGATAAATTGGCGGAAGTAGAGAATGTGAAGGCCTATCTGTATAAATATGTTTCTAACGAGTGTTTAAGTTACCTGCGTAAAAAATTAAAAGAAGATCGGGTTGTTGATGCATTTACAGCCAAACAATTAAACATTCATAACAATACGGTAGAAACCATCAATTTAAATGAGGTAACGAGGATTGTTGCAGTAGCTATAGATAAATTACCTGAGCAAAGGAAAAATATATACCAGTTGAGCAGACGCGACGGTAAAACTATCCCTGAAATAGCGGAAATACTTAATATTTCTCCCAATACAGTTAAAAATGCCCTTGTAATTGCATTAAAATCTATACGTACCCACCTAGAGCAGCATGGTATAGTATTTTTTTATCCAATTGTTTTTTTCTTTTTAAAAATAAAATAGAAAAAATAATATTCCGATAGTCCTAATTTTCTTTTGCTGCTTCTTAGTATCAGCATCTTTATGGAAGAACGTATACATTATCTATTACAACAGTTTACTGCTAAGACCTTAAGTCAGACCGAAAAGGAAGAACTTTTAGTTTTAGTAGAAAACGACACGTCATTAATTTCTGGCGAAATCGTGAAAATGATTATCTCAGAGGAAGAACATGCCGTTAATGTTGATGATGAAAAATGGAATCCGGTTCTCGATAAAATTCTGAAAGTAGATAAGCCAATGCGGTCGACTAAGCGGATTTTAATGAGTAGTTTAAAATGGGCTGCTGCTGCCGTGGTATTTGTTGTATTTTCTTTAACGGCCTACATATCTCTGCATAAAAAGAAAGAACATGTTTTTACCACGGATATAGCCCCTGGAAAAAATAAAGCTATTCTTACTTTGGCTGATGGGAGGAAAATCTCCCTTTCAGATGCAATAAAGGGCGATGTCGTAAAAGAAGCCGGTTTCTCCATCACCAAAACGGACGATGGCCAGCTGGTTTATAATGTTGCCGAATCTGAAAATACTAACGATGATCGGTTAAATACCATTTCTACGCCAAACGGAGGTGAGTGGCAAATTAAATTACCGGATGGTTCTACAGTTTGGCTAAATGCGGCCTCTTCACTGCAATACGCATTAAACATTGGTACCGCAAAACAGCGTCTAGTGAAATTAGATGGTGAAGCTTATTTCGAAGTAGCTAAAAATGCAGCACATCCTTTTATTGTAGAAACCGATAAACAAACGGTTGAGGTATTGGGTACTCATTTTAACATCAATAGCTATAAAGATGAAAGCGTTACCAAAACTACTTTATTGGAAGGTAGTGTGCGGGTTTCTCATAAAAACACCAATGAAAGTGAGGTGCTTAAACCTGGAGAGCAATCGTTGGTAACCCTTTCCGGCATGGATGTAAAAGAAGTAGATGTTGATGAAGCAGTTGCCTGGAAAAAGGGCTATTTCATGTTTAACAACGAAAAGCAGGTAAGTATTTTACGCAAGGTAGCCCGCTGGTATAATGTAGAAATAGAATATGCCGATCCTGAAGCTAAAGATGTAATGTATTACGGTACAGTTAGCCGGTTCGAAAAAATATCAAAAGTACTTAGAAAGTTTGAGCAGACTGGAGAAGTACGCTTTGACATTAAGGACAATAAAGTGATTGTCTATAAAGAGTAACTGGAAGAAAGATGAAGAAGTAACTAACCTTTATCTATAAAAAAGAAACAACTAATTAATCAACCATAAACCTAACAACCATGAATAAACTTCGACAAAACTCCTGACGATCCAAAAGTTGAACGAATAAAAAAGGAGTGCTTCTAACACCCCTTTTTAGATCTGTTTAGCTGTTCCGTAAAGCGGAATCGATTAAAAATCAATTATTTCTTGGATAACCCGCGAAACGCAATTTTGCGTCCAAACTTCATTGCGCTTCGCACAAAAAACAGACTATTAAATGTACAAAATTTATATTGAAATTTTATGTACGCACCGACGCTACATACCTAAATTACTACTCATGATGAAGTTAATTACGGTTGTTCTGCTGGCCTCGTTAATGCAGGTAAGTGCAGCTTCATTCGGCCAGCTGGTTACATTGAAAGAGAAGAATGTAACATTGGAGAAAATGTTCAGGGAAATCAGGCAGCAGTCTGGTTATGATGTGTTACTATCGACTAATACCATTAAAAGTAATACCATCTTAAATGCAAACTTCAGCAATGCAACCATAGAAGAAGTAATGAATAAAATTATTTCCGGAAGGGATTTAACCTATACTATTGAAGACAAAACTATTTTGATCAAACCTGCCGAGAAATCTATTTTTGATAAGGTGATCGGATATTTTGTGGCAGTAAAAGTTTCGGGTAAAGTGCGCGATAAAAACGGCGGTATTTTACCCGGAGTAAGTGTTCGTGAGAAAGGTGCTCCTAATGCCGTGTCTACCAATGCGGCTGGTGAGTATTTAATCTCTGTTAAAGAAAATGCAACCTTGGTTTTCAGTTATATCGGCTATAAAACAGTAGAAATTCAGGTAGGTTCTAAAACTTTGATTAACGTTACGCTGGAAGAGGATGCTGCAGAATTAAAAGAAGTTAATGTGGTATCTACAGGTTATCAGCAGTTAGACCGGAAATTGTTTACTGGTTCTTCAACTTTGGTCAAAGCAGAAGATTCTCAGCGTAATGGTGTTCCTGATATTAGTCGTATGTTAGAGGGCCAGGTTGCTGGTGTATCGGTACAGAACGTTTCTGGTACTTTTGGTGCTGCTCCTAAAATCCGAGTTCGTGGAGCAACTTCGATATCGGGAGATAACAAACCACTTTGGGTTGTGGATGGTATTATTTTAGAAGATGTGGTAAACATTTCCAATGATGCATTATCAACCGGTGATGCCAATACCTTAATCGGATCATCTGTTGCAGGCTTAAACCCTGATGATATCGAAAGTTTTAATATTTTAAAAGATGCGGCAGCAACAGCAATGTATGGTGCACGCGCAATGAACGGGGTAATTGTAGTGACCACTAAAAAAGGCCGTCAAACAGAAGGTGCTCCACGTATCAGTTATACTACCAATTTAACTACCTACTTAAAACCCAGCTATTCACAATATGACATTCTAAATTCTGCAGATCAAATGTCGGTGATGTTAGAATTGGAGAATAAAGGATATTTTCAGCAAACCTCAACTAAAACTGCAAATGTTGGTCCTTTTGGTAAAATGTATAATGCATTGTATAACTATAATGCAGCAACAAATACTTATGAATTAAGAAATGATGTCATCAGTCGAACCAAATACTTAGAAAGATATGCAAATGCCAATACGGATTGGTTTGATGTTTTATTTAAAAACTCTTTACTTCAAGAGCATTCGTTGAGTGTTAGTTCTGGTACAGAAAAATTTCAAACTTATGCTTCAACATCATATTTGCATGATAGCGGCCAAACCTTAGGAAATAGTGTTGATCGTTTTACAGGTAATTTCAGGGTAAATTTTAAACTTAGCGATAAACTAAGTGGTGAGCTATTAGCCAATGGATCAGTAAGGGATCAACGAGCTCCTGGTACTTTAACCAGAACTTCAGACCCTGTATATGGTAAATTTTCACGTGATTTTGATATCAATCCTTATTCTTACGCATTAAACACCAGTAGGGCAGTAACAGCTTATAACGAGGATGGTAGTTTAGAATATTTTAACAGAGGTTATGCCCCATTTAATATCATCAATGAGTTAGAAAACAATTACCTGTCATTAGGCCAGATTGATTTTAAAATTCAAGGAGGTGTCAAGTATAAAATCATCCCTTCTTTAACTTATTCAATTGATGGAGCATATCGTTTTGCCAAGACAGACCGTCAGCATTATATCAAAGAGGGTTCAAATATGGCCCAGGTATTTAGAGCTGGAGCCCAGGATCCGACTGTTTTAGGCAGTAATCCATTTCTATATCAAAATCCTGATGATTTTTCTGCTTATCCAATTGTTGTTCTTCCTGAAGGTGGTTTTTATAATGTAAATTATGATAACCTAAAAAATTATTATTTCAGACAAAACCTTGAGTTTGATAAGACGATCAACGAAGTACATAAGCTTAATTTCTTTGGATCAATGGAAGCCCGCTATATTGACAGGCAGACTTCTCGATTTGATGGGGTTGGCTATCAGTATGAAAATGGAGGCATTGTTAATGCTAATTATTTTTATTTTAAGAAAGCACAAGAGGCTGCTGCACCTTATTACGCGATGAGTGTTGGTGCTGATCGTTTTGCATCTTTTGCATTGAGAGGAGCTTATGCATACAAAGATAAGTATAGCTTTAATGCTACAACACGTTATGATGGTTCTAACCTCATGGGTAAAAGTAGAACGGCAAGGTGGTTGCCGACCTGGAACGTTTCCGGTGCATGGAATATCGACGAAGAAAGTTTCTGGCCTAAAAATGATTATTTAACATCTGCTAGAATTAGAGGAACTTATGGTTTGGTAGCCAATCTGGGTAATGCCAATAACTCAGCTGCGGTGTTTTATAATCAGCTATCGAGAAGACCGTATGATAATGAGAAGGAAACTGTTACCTATATATCAGGCCTGGCGAATGATGAATTGACATGGGAAAAATTGAAAGAGGCTAATATCGGTGCTGATTTATCTTTAATTAAAGGACGAATCAACTTAACTGTAGATTTATATAAAAGAAATATTTATGATTTAATCGGAGATATCAAAACCTCTGGTATTGGTGGCCAGTTTACTAAAACAGCCAATTACGCCAAAATGAAATCAAAAGGTATTGAATTTACCCTTGCCGGTAATGCAATCAATAAGGACGATTTTAGGTGGAGAACTCAATTTAACTTCGCATTCAATAAAAATGAAATTACCTCATTAGAAGTTAATCCTCAGATATTTAATTTGGTTGATGATAATGGCGCAGCCACACTTGGTCATTCACAGGCAGGTTTATATTCTATCCAGTTTGCTGGTTTAGATCATGATTACGGTTACCCTTATTATACGGATGAAAAAGGTAATAAAAATACCTATATCAATTTGCAGAGTGATAAAATCGGATACCTAAAATATGAAGGACCTATCGATCCAACCTTTACCGGCGGTTTTTATAACCAGTTTAGGTATAAAGGATTCAGCCTTTCTGCACTTTTTACTTTTGCAGCTGGTAATTATATCCGCCTGGCACAAACATTTTCATCAACTTACCCTGATTTATATTCGATGTCTAAGTCAATGTTAAACAGATGGATTCAACCGGGAGATGAGGCATTTACCAATGTACCTGCTTTATTAGATCCGTATACTGCTGCGAGGATTATTAAGGATGCCGACGGTGCTACTTTAAATGCAGTTTATCCTTATAATCTATATAATTTTTCAAGTGAACGGGTTGCGAAAGGAGATTTCATCAGGTTTAAACAGATTTCCTTAACCTACGATATCCCTAAAAAAATTGCTGCAAAGTTACACATGTCTAATGCGGCAGTATCATTGATCGGAAATAACATCGCTTTATTATATTCTGATAAACGATTAAACGGTCAAGACCCGGAATTTTTTGGCAACGGTGGTGTAGCACTGCCAATTCCTAAACAATATACATTTTCACTTAAAGTTGGATTTTAAATAGAAAGAACATGAAAATTAAAAAATCGATATATTCAGTTTTAGGGATGTGTTTGTTATTTAGCACCCAAGGCTGTAATAAATATTTAGATAAAGAACCGGATAATAGAACCGAAATCAATTCTGTTGAAAAAGTAGCACAACTTGTAGCTACTGCTTATCCACAAGCCGATTATTATACTTTTACTGAAGCGGCTTCAGATAATGCGGAAGATAAAGGAAATGGTGTGGGTACAATTGATGACGTGTCTACCTTACCATATTTTTGGAAAGATGTTATTGGTGATGATACTGGTACATCAACCAGTTATTGGAATGGGTGTTATTCTGGAATTGCTGCCGCAAACCAGGCCTTGGAATCAATTGAGAAAAATAATTTAGGTAACGGAGCCTTACCTTACAAGGGTGAAGCATTGGTTGCAAGGGCATATGCCCACTTTATGCTGGTTACATTTTTTGCAAAGGAATATGTGATTGGCGGCACGAACGACTCTCCGGGTATCCCTTATGTAACAGCTCCTGAGACTAAAGTTGTTCAACAATATGATAGAGGGACGGTTCAATCTACTTATGAGAAGATTGAAAAAGATTTAACAGAAGGAATGGCTTTGTTATCAGCTACTGCCTATAAAGTTCCCAAATACCATTTCACTCCGGCAGCTGCTCATGCTTTTGCCAGTCGTTTTTATTTATTTAAAGGTGAATGGCAGAAAGTAATTGATCATGCAAATGCTGTTACGGTTGGGGGAGATTACACAGGTATTGTTAGGCCGATCAATAGCACATTGTTTGCTTTAAGCTCCGCTGATTACAGGGCCGCGTTTACCAGATCAGATCAAAAATACAATCTATTGTTGGCCAACCAATATTCCGTTTATCAGAGATTAACAAGCCCTAAATACGGTTACGGTGCAAACCTGGTTAAAATGTTTGCTGCAGGTGGTACTTATGGAAACATTACGGGTAAAGCCTATGCTAATAAAATTCTTAGTTATGGCGTCCCAAATTATACTACCTATAAATATTACGAATATTTTTTCTTAACGGATCAGGTTGCTCAAATTGGTTATCCATACTTAATGGCTCCGCTTTTAACTACTGATGAAGCCTTGTTAAACCGGGGAGAGGCCTATGCGAAGCTAGGCCAATATGAAAATGCACTTAAAGATGCAAACCTGATTTTAGCAAATACGGTAAGAGGTTATACTGCAACAGACGCTGCAACCCAGGCTAAAGTTGCCACGTTTTATAATACTGCTGATCCTAAAGAAGGTATTGTTAAATTAATATTGGATATTAAAAAAGCTCAATTTCTACAAGAAGGCATGAGATGGATGGATTTGGTAAGAAATCACTTACCGGTAAAACATAACCTCTTCGATGCCAGTGGCGTAGAAACAACAGTAACCTTAGAGGCTAACGATCCGCGCCGTGTTTTCCAGATTCCTGAGCAAGCCAAACTTTCTGGTGTTCCGTTAAACCCAAGATAAAATATAACTATCATGAAAAAGAATATATTTAAGATTTTAAGCTTTATTGTGCTTCTTGGTATGATTATTTCCTGCCGCAAAGAAGCAGCATTAAATGTTGACTTAACAAAATACAATATCGATAATCCTGTTGCTAACACAGATTTAGATGCTTGGTTAAAGACGACGTTTTTAGACGAGTATAATATGGACGTTATTTACCGTTACAGCAGGTATTATTATGACAATGATAAAAACGTTGCCCCAAGCAATATAGCAAGCGTTAGACCGCAAATGCAAACCGTATTAGACGGTTTTATTTTGCCTTACCGTAAAATTGCAGGTGTTGCTTTTATTAAAAAGAATGTGCCAAAAGAATGGGTTATGTATGGTTCAGGAGCTTACCAAACTGATGGATCCATGATATTGGCTACCGCATCAGCCGGTAGACGTGTAACCATTTACGATATCAATAATTTTAATGTAAATGATGCTTCTTTGGTTACTGGCAAACTAAAAACCATACACCATGAGTTTACACATATTTTGAATCAATTGGTTCCCATGCCGGCTGATTTTCAAAATATTACAAAATCTACTTATAATGCAACCTGGACAACAGTAGCTGATGCTACGGCTCGAGATAATGGTTATGTAACCCCTTATGCCTCAAGCGAACCAGTTGAAGATTTTGCAGAAGTAACTTCACATTTATTAGTCTTCGGACAGGCCTGGTATGATGCACGTGCAAATGCTTCAACAGCTGTTGGTAAAGCTGCACTTAAAGCAAAGGAGGCAAGCGTGGTACAATATTTCACCGTCAACTTAGGTGTTGATTTCAGGAAATTACAACAAGAAATACAAAATGTTGTAAGAAATCAATATAAATACGCTCCTGCAAGTTTTCCTTATTGGATGGGACAGAATTTGTTTAAAACAATGACTATCAATTTAGAAAGTCCAATCTATGCTGATAATGGTATTTCTTCAGATTTCGCAACGCCTTACAATGCATTCAAGGCTGCGGTTTTAGCTGCCAATTCAACACAGAAATATCATCTTGATTATATTCAGATGAGATTCGAATCAGCTACTGTGTTGACAGTAAGAGCAGCATTTTCTAATGCAACAACACAGTATTTTGGCGATTACTCGTTTAACTATACGGTTAATGCAACTACAGGAGCGGTAACATTTACTAAAGTAGCCAATGGTACCGGTACAACATTTAATAATGGTACACTATTTACTGCCTCTTTTACCAATACAATTCAGGCCTACCTCACAGGTAAAACATTTATAGCCAATTGGATGCCAGCAACTATTAATTCTGATAATTTTAATAGTTATGGTGGATTTTACCTTAGCGGAACTCCTACAAATTATTTCTATGGTGTATTAGGGCAAACTCTTTAAGACTTTATCATTATGAAAAAAATATTTTATTTATTATGCCTGGCTTTAGTGGTTCTGGCAGGATGTAAAAAGACTGACTTTGAATCTACATTTGAAAAGAGTCCTGAAGAAAGAATGGCTGATGCCATTGCTTTAGTCAGTAATACACTTACTTCAGCACCTAACGGATGGATTGCGACATTGCCTACCTCTGCTGGGGGAGGCTATGGTTTCTATATGAATTTTGATGCAAACCAAAAAGTAACCATGTACAGTGATATTTCGGATGCAGGTGCTGCAAATGGAGCAGTATCAACTTATCGGGTTACTACTGGCTCTGGTGCAATGCTAGCCTTTGATACGTATAATTTTATCTCAATGCTTCAAGATCCAAAATCATCAGTTCTTGGAGGTGTACAGGGTAGTGGCTTCTCGTCGGATGTGGAATTTACTTATGTGCGATCAACCCCAGATAGTTTGATTATGGTGGGCCGTCAATTCCGTCAGCCATTATTGATGGTAAAAGCAACAGCTGCTCAAAAGGCGGCTTTCCTTGCCGGTGACTATAAAACTGCAATCGATAAGTTTAAATCATTTTTCTCGGCTATAAAATATCCATATATAGAAATCGTATCAGGAAACGCAACTTTGAAGGCTGGAATTGCCGTTAATGTTACGAATAACATGACCGCAGGAAAAAGAGTAAGCTTTACGGGAGTATTAGAAGATAACAAAACTGTTGTTGGAGGCAATTCCAAATTCGCTTTTAAGTTGGCAGGAGCAGACCTTTTAGGATCCGGATTGGTTTATAACGGAATTAAGTTCGTGAAATTTGCCTGGAAAGATGACACAACGTTAGCTGTTTATGATTCAACAGGGAAAGAATATATTGTGAAGAGCAGCCCAACGCCGCTTACTCCACTTTATTTATTAATTGGTGCAGGTTATACATTGGTTACCGTGCCTAATGCCACTACTTACGCGGGTTGGGGAGCAGACTATGTAACGAGAAGAGCAACTGCCGCTTCCGCAATGTTAAATGGTGGATATGCTTTGCGTCTAGAACAAATGGCATATACTTTTAATAATACCACTAAAAAGTTAACCTTAACAGTAAACATGCCTCAAAATGCTACTTTATATGTTGGTACAATAAACTATACATATACAAGAACAGACGATGGCATATTCAAATTTAACTATGTAGATGCTGATGGAAATGGTGCAATCATCGTTCCTTTTATGGTTACTTTACTAGGACAAAGATTAAATGTAGATAATTTTACGGTCGATTATCTTACGGATCCGGTTACCGGTGGCTTGTTTGCACAATTTAAAAGTGTTCAAAATCCAACTTTTACATTTTCTGGAGTTTTACAATAAAAACTTATAACTAACGCGCTTAAGCCTCCGGAATTTTTCGGGGGCTTTTTCACTAAATAACAATACGCTAAAATTATAGCTGACTGTTTGGTTTTTTTAACTTTAAAACACTACTTTGTTTCAAATATATAGTCATAAATTTCCTTTCAGCGGTTTTGTTTTTAACACTAATCTAATTGACCAAAAAACAACTTAGGATTCTCATATAGTTTTTTGATAAATTTATTCGATATGAACCGTATATCTTTACAGCTCACAGCGTTTATTGTACTTATCTTTAACCATATTGTTTATGCCATTTTAGATGTCAAACACCCATTCTCTGCGATAGTGTTTGCTACAATAATGATCTGTCTCGCTCTTATTGTAATATTTCTTTACGATTATTATTGTCATTTTAAAAAAAGTGGAAAATTTACGATTCCATTGTTTATTCCATTTTTATATAGCACCTTGATGTGGCTTTTCTCCGGTTTGTATTTCGCAGCAGGACTAAATGTTATTTTATCTATTGCTTGTATGTTCTACTTAAGACGTCTTAAACCAGAATAACCTGATCATGACTATTTTTATGACATAATTTTTAAACCCCTCCATGCGTTTATTCCTATATTTGTAAACCATGAAGAAGAAAGCAATTTTTATCCTGTTTGTATTGGTAATTACCTTTGCTGTAAGCGCCAATGTTAATGCTCAATGTTCCATGTGTACCATTAATGCCGAGCAGGGTGTAAAAAATGGCAATACACAAACTGCTGGCTTAAATACAGGTGTATTGTATCTTTTATCTCTTCCTTATTTAATGGCTGTTATTGTTGGTGTGGTGTGGTACAAAAAATACCGTAAAAAGAATATACAGCTGAACATGAAAAAAGAACCTTTTAATTTAAATTAAAAGCATGTCTGATCAAACGACCTCAAAACTTTACGCCATTGTACATTGTAAATGCCCGCATTGCCGCAGGGGAGATATTTTCACGGGCAGTATGTATGGCTGGAACATTCAGCACACCAAAGAAATCTGCGGACATTGCGCACAGCGGATAGAAATTGAACCTGGTTACTTTTATGCAGCTATGTATGTAAGCTATGCCATGAATGTGATTGAAATGCTGATCGCCAGTTTTCTTACCTATTTAATTTTTGGTCCGCTTACCGATGAAACTTTCTGGCCATACCTGATTGTTATTTTTACCGGTTGTTTTGTACTGTATCCCTTTAATTACCGTTATTCCAGGATCATATTGCTTCACGTTTTATCGCCAAATATTAAGTACAAGCCGTATTACGATAAGTAATATGGGTTAATCGTTTAAATCGTATAAACTGTTTAATTGTTGGTTTAGCGGTTAGTGATAAGCGTCTGGCGATGATTAAACAAGGTAACAATATGCTCTACTAAACCAATGGCTACTGAACTGATGACCAATGAACCCTGAATGATGCTTAAAAAAGAAACCCTGAATTTTATAAAGGATGTTACGGAAAATAACAACCGCGAATGGTTTGCTGCTAATAAAGATGTGTATGAAGCGGCCAAAGCTGATGTTTTGGCATTGGTAGGTAAGCTTATTCCCGAATTGGCTAAGGTAGATCCTTTGCTTTCAGCAGAAGCTGATCCTAAAAAAAGCCTGTTGCGCATTTACCGCGACGTGCGTTTTAGTAAAAATAAAGATCCCTATAAAAATAACTTCGGTATCTGGTTTTCGGCAAAAAGTAAAGGGGGCAACGAGCCGGGCTATTATCTGCATATCCAGCCAGGAACGAGTTTTCTTGCCGGCGGCTACTGGATGCCTGATGCACCGCATTTAAAATTGATCAGGCAGGAGATTGATTATAATATAGGCGATTTTAAAGAAATTATAAACGAAAAGGATTTTAAGAAAAATTTTAAACTTGGATTTGATAATGCCCTTAAAAATGCACCTAAAGGTTATGATCCTGCAGATCCGAACATCGAATTTTTGAAGCTGAAAAGTTTCGAAGCCACACAGAAAATCGATGACGAAGAATTTTTGAAACCAAACCTCGTTAATAAGTTGATAAGTTCTTTCAAAACAATACAACCATTAGTTGCATTTTTACGGAATGCGATAGAGCAGTAGACAGTTAGCAGTTGTCAATAACCAAAAACTAATTGCCAGTCTTGCTACTTGCTACTAAATACTTGCTACTTAATACCCGCTACTTGCTACTAAAAACTAAACTCTTGAAACTTTAAACATGAAAAATACCTTTTTTGCTTTTGCCGTTCTCCTTTTTATTTCTTCATTAACTTCTTGCGTAGTGTTATCCCCTAAAAAGTATAAAGCTTTACTAGGGACTAAAGATTCGCTTTACACCGCTTTTAATGAAGGTTTGATCAAAATAGAAAATCTTGAAAAAGAAGTGGCAGGATTAAAAAAGGATACCACATTGATGGCTGAGGAGCTTCGCGATCTGCAAAATAGCTACAATACTGTTGATGCGAACTACAAAAAGCTTAAAAGTAATTCCTCCAGCGAAATCACCAAGTTATCAGGCGATCTGGCTGCCCGCGAAAAGCGTTTGAAAGAGGTTGAAGAGGTGCTACGCAAACGCGATGAAGCCACCAACTCGCTCAAAGAAAAATTGCAGCAGGCCCTGTTGGGCTTCACCAAAAGCGGTTTAACGGTAGAGATTAAAAATGGTAAAGTATATGTTTCACTAACCGATAAGCTTTTATTTCCTTCAGGAAGTATTATTATTGATGAAAAAGGTAAGCAGGCTTTAACACAATTGGCCAATGTATTAAAACAGCAGCCAGAAATTAATATTGCAGTTGAAGGCCATACCGATAACCAGAAAATAAATAACCTGGGGCAGATTAAAGACAATTGGGATTTAAGTGTATTAAGAGCTACTTCTGTAGTGCGTTATTTAACAGAGAACGAGAAGGTAGAAAGTGTAAGAATGACGGCTACAGGTAAAGGCGAGTTTCAGCCCCTGGGCTCTAACGCAAGTGCAGATGGAAGAAGCAAAAACAGAAGGATAGAGATTGTACTTTCGCCTAAGCTGGATGAGCTTTACAATTTAATAAAATAATAGTAGGGGATTAATGGGACGGACTAAAAGGTTCCTGGTTTTCAACTTAAAGATCAATTTTAGGATCAGGAAATGATAAGCGGAAAACGGGAGCAATCCCGGTGTTTTGACATGTGTGTGCGTTTCATCAAAAAATAATTTTGTTTTAAGGTTCGGAAACGATAGGTCTGTGGTTCTTGGCGGCCTGCAGTCCCGCCATGCGCTATAGCTCCGATGAAAAATCGGAGGCTGCCGCTACTGTCGGGTTTAGGAACAAAGGCTGGCGCCCTGCAAACGCTCAAAATGAAATACTGCCCTTACCACTTAGCCCCGGTTGAAGCGGTTACCCTGCAACAACGAGGTCCGAGGCAGCGAAGCGTAAAAGCGAAAACGGGAGGGAATTTAGTGTTGAGTACAGTCTTTGTGCTTCATATGAAATTATAGTTTTTTAGGAAACGATAGGTCTGTGATTCTTGGCGGCCTGCAGTCCTGCCATGCGCTATAGCTCCGATGAAAAATCGGAGGCTGCCGCTACTGTCGGGTTTAGGAACAAAGGTTGGCGCCCTGCAAACGCACAAAATGAAATACTGCCCTTGCCCTTTAGCCCCGGTTGAAGCGGTTACCTTGCAGCAACGAGGTACGAGGCAGCGAAGCGTAAAAGCGAAAAACGGGACGGAGTTTAGTGTTGAGCACAGGCCTTGCGCTTCTGTATAAAAAGATGCTAAACAAATGGCTAAATACCACCTATATTATAGATTTTGGTGTCGGCGATAAGATTTTAAGATCTTAAAAGTATGCTCAAATTCGTGGCTGCTAAAGTTAGCATAATCGGGCATGGAGCGTTTATGGGCTGTTAAAAAGTTCAGCAGTTCTTTAATTACATTTGAAACTTCTTCCGATTCATCGGTATGTTTCAGGGTGTCGATTTTACTTAACAGTAAGGTTATTTCATACATCTTAAAATTATTCTTTTTGGTAACAGCCAAGCCTGTATTGGCTTCTATAAGCGCTTGTTCATAATGGTGTGTAGCATTGTAAAAGTTTGCTTTAAAAACATTAAAGCTGGCCAATATAAAATTGGTATAATAGGTATAATCGCTGCTTATAATTTTATCTACGAAATGTATAATACGCTGTGCTTTCTTAAAATAATTTAACTTAACATAGGTTTGACCTAAATGAAGCAACAAAAAAGGAGAGAATACTGAATATCTGACGTAAAAAATATTGGGATATTTATGCAGTATAGCCATAATAAAACGGTGGCATTCTGCATAACTTTTTTGAGAAAACAAAACCATTAACACTAACCGATAAGAAAGTATTTCGGCTGAAGTGATTTCTTCATTTTTCTTTGGTTTACTCTGATCTATCTGCTGGCAAAGTTTTATGATTTTATCTTCCAGGCTTTTGCTCTCATTAGGTTTGTTAATCAGGTTATTATGGAAATAAAGTATTAAATCGTAAGGATTGATCGGAAAAAGTTCGTTTAATCTTTTATAATTCCTTTTTAATAACTGCATTGAATTGGCAAGTGCCAATTTATCAACATCAATAATATTAACATTGGATTCGATTACATGCAGGATAATCTGAATGTCCTCGTTCAGCACATTTTTCGATATTGTTCTGATGGTTTCTTTGTACAGGTTGCCCATCGTGCGCCCTGTAGTCATAATATCAATAAAATCGGTATCCACACTCAGTTTGTTGAAGTTCGCATTGGGCTTGCTTAACTCATATTTTGATACATAACAAATAAAATCGAAAGCATTATTCTTCTCGCGGTTAGAGAACGGTAGCCTGAAGATGTTTTTTAAGGCAGCAATTTCGTTACGGTTGATACAAAATCTGATCGACCAGTTCAGAATATGGTCTCTTTGAGCGCTTTGACAACGGAAACTCTTCAGGATGTACTCAAAAAAAGGTTTATCAGGTTTATATTCAAATTTATCAGTAATCTGTATAAACATAAAATAGGTATAAATATCGTCACTCAGAAAGCGAACGATCTCTGTAGGGATGGTTGTACTCAACCTTTTCTCTTCAATGATAATACCAGCGTTTAAAAGTTCTTCATACGTATCAGGATAACAATTAATGTAGCTCAAGATTTTTTCTTTGGAAACCCTTAGCTTCTTATTCCCCTCTGAAATGCAATCACTTATCTTTTTAAGCAAAAATATTTTTTCGGTGCTTTTTTTTGCCAGGAATACACGCTTTTCCAGAAAATAATTAATTAGTTCATAACATAATAATGGATTGTTCAGCTCAAGCTGCTGATTTTCGTCTTTGAGTTTGAAATAAACCTGTAACCAAAAAGGCGTTTTAAACTGCGTTAAAAGTGATGGACTTACGTCAGCACGGTTGATAATTTTATTTTCTAAATGGCTTAACGTGTAGAGTATCTCATCAACATTTAACGATGGTACATTACTTAGCGTTTCCTCATCGTAAAATAAACCCGTGTACCAGGCTTTTGTTAAAGATGCCGAACTGTAAATGGCCGGCTGAATATTAATCCAGGTATCTGTCCGCATACCAAATACCAGCTTAACAAAATTGTTTTCTTCTATGCTATATAGAAAATCGATAAATATTTTAAAATAATTGTTTTTGGCCAGATGCTCGTCAATACCATCAACAATAATAACAAAACGACCTTCGCGCTTTTCGGCATTTTTTTTGAAAAAACTGATTAACTCACTAAGGCTTCCGAATTTAAATTCTTTTAAAAACCACTCTTTTAATGTATCGCTGTTTTGGATAATGGTATTAAGACTGGTAGAATTAATCAATAAAACGATATCGTTTTTGTAAAGAGCATTTTCTGAAAAGAAAAAATACTCGACCATATGGGCAAGAAGTATTGATTTTCCTTGCCCCGGCTGTGCACTTATCGTCGTAAACTGGTAGTTGTTCTTTAGGAAATAATCAAAGTCCGGATAAAAAAAACTCCTGTTGGCGGTGGTCGTAAATGGAACCCCAGAATTATTTTTCTTGGCAATTAATGACACTTCTGTAATGGCATGTGCCTTTAACTTTAAATCCTGCCAGATACTTTGGGCTGAACTGGTTTGGTTTTCCTTATCCTTACAGAATGCATCCCAATCGTTATAACCTACATACTGAGAAAGGCTGTTTAAAGTGAACAAAGAAAATTTATGTAATGTGTTTGCAAAGCCAAAAAAACGTTTGATTGTTGTTTCACTTACATAATTCTTAGTTTCCTGATATACATACTCAGAAATTATCTTACAATGAGCCGGGTCGATATTTCTCAAACCAGATTTTAGAAGAACAAACTTCCGGAGTTCGATAAGGAGATCGTTAGCATTCATGAACTATCTTATAGGATGACTTTTGCTAATGTCATCATAATTTCACAATTGAAGAAATCTATTCACGAAGAAAGCCCTGTATGAATAAAATGAATAAATGAGGCATAATAAAAATGAATAGCAATGGATAAGGGAGGTAGCTATTCTAAATTTAGATTTGTCATGATTATATAATGCACTTGGGAAAAACAACCAAACAAGGGCATTTAGCACATCGTAAGTCTCCTAAATAACGCCTGATATGATGAAAAATTTTACTTTATTGACCCGCTTAGGGATAATCCGCAATGTATATATTGCAGTCATCATTGTATTAACGCTCTTCTCTACTCAATCGTATGCGCAGACTAAAATTTTTGCAAATACAGTATCTGCTCAAAGCAGAGTAGATAATGCAATCAATGCAACTTTAGACAATAACACTTTCGCTACTGTTAACTCATATGGTGGAATTGCGGTTGGAATTGGGTCATATAGTGGCGAGTTGGAATTAAAATATCCGGCTGCTGTTGCTGCTGGAATTACATCTTATATCAGGATAGATTTTGATGCCGATGTGCTGAACAGGTTGTTGGGGGGGAGTTTAGGAACCTTGCTGGCTAACGTAGGCGGAACGGTGGTTTTGGGAAACCATTCTTTCCAGGTAGGTGCCAGAAATGGTGCTTCGGTAGTTCCTCCGACAGGCGGTAGCAGTGTTGACGGATTTTCTTCAGAAAATCTGCGGTTGGTGAAAGATGCAAATGGTTTCTTTTACATTGCAATAACGCCTACACAGGCTTATGATCGGGTATTTGTTAAAGATGTAACCAATGCACTTCTGGTTTCGGTGGCTAATAATACAAAGGTTTATTATGCTTTTTATACCTCAGGTACCGATCCCTGTGCACAGGCATTTGCTACAGGATTTGAAGGAACCGGAATTACACTAGATGCCTTACAATTAGGCAGCTCAGGCGTAACCAATAGCGAAAGGGCAATTGATTCAGATTCAAATAATTTTTCTCAACTGAGTTTAGGAGTACTTGGCGTGGGATCATCCATTAGCCAAAATTTCTATTTTGCAACACCGTCAAATCCTGGCGATGATATTAACCTGAGGATCAGTGCTTCACCTGCATTGTTAACGGCGGGGCTGCTACAAAATATTTCTATAACAGCCTACAATGACGGTACTCAGGTATATACCGGTTCGGCCGCAAGTTTATTAAACCTGGATTTATTGGGCTTACTCAATAGTGGGCAGCCAGTATCAATACCTTTTTCTCCAGGTGCCAATGTAGTTTACGATAGGGTGAAGGTTACGCTCGGTTCAGTAGTTGCTTTAAACCTTACACAAACCATCAATTTATATGGTGTAATCCGTTCTGCAGGCAGGCCAACGCCAGTAAGCACAGCGATTGCTGCATGCTACAACAATACTGTGGCATTAAATGCTACTACGCCCAATACTAACGAATTGAGGTGGTATGAAGAAATAGAAGGCGGAACCGCATTACAAACGGTTGCTTTTAATGGCACTTTTACTACACCTGCGCTGAACGCTAATAAAACTTATTATGTCGCTGCCAGAAGGGTAGGCTGTACAGCCGAATCGGCAAGGATACCGGTTGTGATTACCGTAAATCCACAAATTATTTTCAATGGCGCTACTTTAACCAATGCCACGCCAGGTTTCGCCTATTCTAAACAATTGGATGCCGCCACAGGTGGAACTGCAGGCTATACTTATGCTTTGGCGCCAGGCAGTACGTTGCCGGCAGGTTTAAGTTTATCATCGGCCGGCGCAATTACCGGAACCCCAACGGTAGCGAATACCTATAGTTTTTCTGTCGTAGCAACTGATGCCAAAGGCTGTAAAGCAACTGCAACTTATAGTTTAACAGTTACGGCTGCATTGGTTCTTACCCCAGGTGCATTGCCAGATGGTTTAACAGGAACAGTCTATCCAACACAAACCATTCCCGCTGCAACCGGTGGAACCGGACCGTATATTTATACCGCAGCAGGGGTTCCTCCAGGCTTAACTTTTAATCCAACAACAAGAGAAATTACCGGAACACCAACCCAGCCTGGAACATATACGATACCAGTTGCGGTTGTTGATGCAAACAGTAATACACTAACATCTAATTATACCGTAAAAATAACCGATCCATTATTACTACCAACAGCAACTTTAGCTGATGGTACTACCGGAACAGTTTATACTACGCAGATTATACCAGGCGCAACAGGTGGAACCACGCCTTATACTTATTCGGCAACCGGTGTCCCTCCGGGTTTAACTTTCAATTCATCAACCAGGGCCATTACCGGTACGCCAACAACTGTTGGTTCTTATACTGTAACCGTTACGGTAACTGATGCTGACGGAAAAACGGTTACCACCAATTATACAATTAACATTAACAATCCGCTTCTTTTGCCTGCTGCAACCCTGCCAGATGGAACAGAAGGAACAGTTTATGCTACGCAAACTTTACCGGCCGCCACCGGTGGTGTGGGGCCTTATACTTATGCTGGTGCCAATCTTCCTGCCGGACTATCTTTTAACGCAAGCACCAGGGAGGTTATAGGTACACCAACACAGGCAGGTAATTATGTTATTGCTGTTACCGTTACTGATAGCCAGGGTAAGATAGCCAGTAACAATTATCCTGTTAAAGTAAACGGTACCTTAACCTTACCAACCAAAACTTTACCTAACGGTATTGTCGGTACTTCTTACCTAACGCAAACTTTACCGGCTGTAACCGGTGGAACCTCTCCATATACCTATGCGGCAACAAACCTTCCGCCGGGACTGTCGTTTAATTCAACTACCAGAGAGATTACCGGCACACCAACATTGGGTGGAATCTATAATATTTCTTTAACGGCTACAGATGCTGACAACAATAAGGCAACTACCACTTACGCCTTAACTGTAACGGTAAATGCGCCGGTTGTGGCTTCAGCTACCGTATGTACCGGAAGCGCAGCTACTTTAACGGTAAGTAACCTGCAGGCAGGCGTAACTTATAACTGGTATGCATCAACAGGAGGTGCACCATTGGCAACTGGCAATAATGGTACTTATGTAACACCGGAAGTAAACTCATCGACTGTATTTTATGTTGAAGCCGTTTCTGGAACAGCAATTAGCAGCAGGACATCGGTTACCGTTTCAGTTAACCCACCGGCAACGTTAGCAACCGTTACCACTAATAACCAGGTCATCAACTCCGGACAAACTACCACTTTAACCGCTACTGCTGATACTGGAAATACCATCGCCTGGTTTGATGCTCCATCAGCAGGTACGCAGGTTGGAACGGGGCCTTCATTCACAACGCCAGCTTTAACGGCAACGAAAACCTATTACATAGAAACCACAAGCAGCAATGGCTGTAAAAGTGCAGGCCGTGTTCCCGTTACTGTAACGGTAATTAACGGTGGTGGCGCAACAGCTTGTAACGTAGCAAACAGTCAAAATACGGGTATTAATGGGATCTGTTTATTATGTGCTGTAAATGGTGCAGGTAATTCTACTGATGCTGATGCCAATAACTTCACCAGAATTTCTCTTGCTGTGGGGGTTACGGCAACAGGCTACCAACAATTAATTTTCCCAACTGCCGGGGTTGCTGAGGATAGTATCCGTTTAGACCTGGCTTTACCAACAGGTTTAGCTGATGTTGGTCTTTTAAATAATATAACTGTTACCATATTAAATGGGAACACGGTTGTAAAAACAGTTCAATTAAATGGTGCATTGCTGAGTCTTCAACTGTTATCAGGCAACCGTTTTACGGCAACTGTTTTAGCGGGCGGGGCTTACGATAGGGTTCAGGTAAGCTTTGGTGCACTTGCATCCGCTTTAACCAGCCTGGATATTTATGGAGCGACAATAGTTTATCCCAATCCAACATTTATAGCCGGTGCACAATCTGTTTGTGCAGGCAGTACGGCAACAATTAGCGCAACTGCAAATGGTGGCACTACTTTAGCCTGGTTTGATGCTGCGACAGGCGGTAATCAAGTGGGTACAGGCGCAAACTTCACCACGCCTGCATTAACCGCTACAACAACTTATTATGTTCAGGTCAGTAAGGGAAATTGTTCAAATACCACAAGGGTTCCGGTGGTTATTACTGTTAATCCGGCAATTGTATTTACTGGTACTGCTTTAACCAATGCAACCATTGCCTCGCCCTATAGTAAACAACTTCCGATAGCTACCGGTGGAACACCAGGTTATACTTATGCTTTGGCTGCAGGTAGTTCTTTACCAGCAGGTTTCACTTTATCAGCTAATGGTCTGTTAAGCGGCACGCCAACTGCAACAGGTAACCCAACATTCGATGTTGTAGTAACAGATACAAAAAGCTGTAGCACAACAGCAACATTTACGCTAACCGTAACCCCAGCATTGGCATTAGCTCCGGGTGCATTGCCTAACGGCGTAACAGGTACAACTTATACCACCAATGGGATTCCTGCTGCAACCGGAGGAACAGGTCCTTATACTTATTCCGCTACCGGTGTTCCGCCAGGATTAACCTTTAGTCCTGCAACAAGAGAAATTACAGGTACGCCAACCCAGACCGGAACTTTTACCATTCCGGTTACGGTAACTGATGCCAATGGCAATACAGTTACGGCGAGCTACACACTTAAAATAACCGACCCATTGGTTTTACCTGCGGCAACTTTAGCCAATGGAACTACCGGTACCGTTTACCCTACTCAAACTATTCCATCTGCAACAGGCGGAACCGGTCCTTATATTTATGCGGCAACTGGTCTTCCTCCGGGATTAACTTTTAACCCCGCTACAAGAGAAATTACCGGGACACCAACACAATCAGGAACTTTTACGGTAGCCGTAACGGTAACCGATGCTGATGGAAAAACAATAACCACTAATTATGCAATAGTAGTGGTTGATCCACTATTATTGCCAGCAGCAACTTTGCCTGACGGAACTGAGGGAACAGTTTATGATACGCAAACCTTGCCATCTGCAACTGGTGGTGTTGGTCCTTACACTTATGTAGCAAGCAATCTGCCCGCTGGATTGACTTTTAATCCGGCAACAAGAGCAATTTCCGGAACACCTGCACAGGCTGGAAATTATTCGATCGCTGTAACCGCAACAGATAGTGAGGGCAGAACAGCAGGTAATAATTATGCACTTAAAGTAATAGGTGTATTATCGTTACCAGGTGCAACTTTGCCAAACGGTATTGTGGGTACACCTTACCCAACACAAACTTTGCCAGCAGTAACAGGTGGAACAGCGCCATATACTTACCTGGCTACAAACCTTCCCCCGGGCTTAAGTTTTAATACTACAACAAGGGAAATCACAGGAACGCCAGCTTTAGGCGGAACTTTTACCATCTCTTTAACGGCAACAGATGCTAACGGAAACAAAGCTACAACTGCATACAGTTTAACTGTTACGGTTGATGCTCCTGTAGTTGCTGCAGCAACGGTTTGTGCCGGAAGTTCAGCGACGTTAAGCGTTGGTAACTTGCAGGCCGGCGTAAGTTATAATTGGTATGCTTCTACCGGAAGTACACCATTAGTTACCAATAATACAGGTGTTTTTGTAACGCCCGCAGTAAACGCCTCAACTGTATTTTATGCTGAGGCAGTATCTGGAACTGCAGTAAGTTCGAGAACTTCCGTTAGTGTTTCGGTTAACCCACCGGCAACTGCGGCTACGGTAACTACCAACAGCCAGGTAATTAATGCCGGGCAGTCTACCGTATTGTTAGCAACAGCTGATGCTGGAAATACCATTCAATGGTATGATGCTGCTACAGGTGGAACACAGGTAGGTGCGGGTTCGTCATTTACCACACCAACACTGTCTGCTACTACCACCTATTATGTAGAAACTACAAATGCCAGCGGTTGTAAAAGTGCAAGCCGTGTGCCGGTAACGGTTACGGTGTTAAATAATGGCGGTGGTACTGCATGTAACGCAGCCAATGCGCAAAACACCGGAATTAATGGAATCTGTTTATTATGCGGTATAACCGGTGCAGGAAACTCTACTGATGCAGACCCTAATAATTTCACCAGGATATCGCTTGCAGCAGGTGTAGGCGGATCGGGTTACCAGCAATTGATTTTCCCTACCGCCGGAACAGCTACAGATAGTATTCGTTTAGATTTAGCCTTGCCTACCGGTTTGGCAGACTTAGGTTTGTTAAATAACGTAACTGTTACCGTGTTAAATGGTAGTACAGTTGTAAAAACAGCACAGTTAAATGGCGGATTGTTAAGTCTCAGACTTCTATCAGGTAACCGTTTTGCAGCAACGATATTGGCAGGTGGTACATATGATCGGGTACAGGTTAGTTTCGGTGCATTGGCTACTGTTTTAACCAGCCTGGATGTTTATGGTGCTAACGTAATTTATCCTGGTCCGGCAGTAACCGCCGGTGCTCAAACCATTTGTTCGGGAAGTACGGCAACATTAACTGCAACGGCAAACGGCGGTACAACATTGGCCTGGTACGATGCAGCAACTGGTGGGACACAACTGGCCACTGGCGAAACATTTACCACGCCAGCGTTAACAGCTACTACAACTTATTATATCCAGGTAAGCAAAGCTGGTTGCCCGAATACAAGTAGAATTCCGGTAACTGTTACCGTTACACCAGCATTACCAACGCCGGTGCTGGCAACTATTGCAGATGTTTGTGAGGGTTCGTCAGCAACCTTAGCGGTTGCTAATCCAGATGCTTCAATAACCTACAGATGGTATGATGCTGCAACAGGAGGAAACCTGATTTTTACAGGTGCAGTATTTTCAACACCGGCATTAACAGCTGCTACTACTTATTATGTAGAGGCTGCGCAAGGGAACTGTACAAGTGCCGCACGTGCTGCCGCAGCTGTATCGGTAAATCCTCGCCCGGCTTTACCTGGTGTAACCGCAAGTTCATCAACAGTAAGCACAGGACAAACTGTAATTTTAACAGCCAGTTCTGCAGATCCTACCCATACTTTCAATTGGTATACTTCAAATACCTCCACTACGCCTGTTTATATAGGTGCTACTTATGTTACACCGCCTTTATTGGCTACTACAACTTACTATGTAGAATCGGTTTCTACTAACGGTTGTACTTCAGCAAGCCGTGTTCAGGTTACCATTACTGTTGATGGAAACGGATCTCCAAACCCTGTACCATGCGAGGCCGCAACAACACAGATTGGTGGCGTTACAGGTGTAGCTTTATTAGCAGGTGTGTTTAACCCAACATTGGCTATTGATAACGATACGCAAACGGCTTCTTCTTTGGTGATGCCTGTTGGAGCACTCGGTGCCTCTGTTTATCAAAGAGTTGGTTTTGGGTCATTATCCAAAGTTGGAGATACGGTACGCGTTTTGGTCTCATCACCAGGAAAACTGTTATCACTTTCGCTCTTAGGAAACGCTTCAATTACTTCTTATGTCGGCACCAACAGCAATGGCGATTCCAAATTGTTAAATGATAACCTGCTCAATATTCAATTGTTGAGTGGTAATACCCAGGCCTTAATCACTTTTGTGCCAACAAATGTTTTCGATGGGGTAGAAGTTAGGTTAAACTCAGGTGTATTGGGTGCCTTAACATCTATTAACTTAAATTATGCACAGCGAATTCTTGTCGCGCCTGCTGTAGCATCAGCAAATGTTACCGCTTGCGTTGGCCAGACTGCGCAGCTTGAAGTAAGTAACCCGTCGGCAAGTTTAACTTACAGATGGTACGATGCTTCGGGTACCTATTTAACCGGTAAAGATGGTATCATATTCACCACACCGGTATTAACAGGCGATACGAAGTTTTACGTTGCCGCGGTTTCTGCTACGGGTTGTATAAGCTACAAAACTTTAATTAATGTAACCACAAACCCGGCACCGGTAGCGCCAGATTTACTTTCAGCATCTGTTAATACCTGTCCGAATACATCGGTTACGCTTCAGGTTAAAAATCCAATTGCAGGCACAACCTATAACTGGTACGATACCGCAACCTCAACAACCATCTTATTTACTGGCGACAATTTTACAACGCCATTAATTGCAGCTGATAGAAGTTATTTTGTTGCCGCAGTAAATGCCTGCGGCAGTTCATCAGCAAGAACTGAAGCCAAAATTATTTTGGGAACCATTGATGTTCCGGTAATTACACCTCCATCAATTACCATTAGTGAAGGGTCTGTGGCCGTATTAAAGGCAACATCAAGTACAGCAGGAGCAACCATTAACTGGTATACTACAGCAAACGGAACAGCTCCGGTATTTACTGGCGAAACCTATGTAACACCACAATTAAGCACAACCACTACCTATTATGTAGAAGCAACTATTCCGGGTGGCTGTACTGCGACCAGCAGGGCAACTGTAACGGTTACGGTAATTCCTAACGGTAACCCGATAACTACTCCTTGTGGGGTAGCTACAACAACAGTTGCAACTGGCGTAACAGGTGTAGCCGTATCGGCGGGAGTTTTCAACCCAACCTTTGCGGTCGATAACGACATCAATACCGGATCCAGTCTGGTTATTCCAGCGGGATTCTTAGGTGCTTCTGTTTATCATCAGGTTGGTTTTACAGGATTATCAAACATTGGCGATACACTAAGAGTGAAAATTACCGCTCCTGGTACATTGCTTTCAGCAGGTATATTATCTAATTTAACGATAACCACTTTCCAGGGTTCAGCCAGCAATAATGATGCGGTTTCAATAGCTAGCCCATTAATCAACTTACAATTATTATCTGGCGGAACATCGGCGATAATAACTTTGGTACCAACCAGTAGATTTGACGGCATGGAACTAAGGTTAAACTCCGGACTTCTTGGTGCGTTAACTTCTGTTAATCTAGATTACGCCCAAAGGGTAATTACTGCGCCAACCATCACAGCAGCTACTGCTAGTGCTTGTCAAGGATCATCAGCAACTTTAAGTGTGCAGAACCCGCAGGCAGGTGTGGTGTATAAATGGTACCTGAGAACCACTTATCAGGCAGGCAAAGATGGCGCAATTTTTACAACAGACCCTGCTTTGGCTGCGGGAACTTATGTTTATTCAGTAACTGCTACGGCTAATGGTTGTGAAACCCCTGGAACCAAAGTAACTGTAATCATTGTAACGCCACCGGCACCACCACTTCCATCAACTACCAATCCAACCTCAACCTGCATCGGTTCATCTGCTACTTTAAGCGTACAGGCCGTTGCAGGGGTAACTTATAACTGGTACGATGCTGCGGTAGCTGGAAATTTGCTGGTAACAAACAATAGTAGTTTTACTACATCTGCATCTCTTGCAGCAGGAACATATGATTATTATGTTGAAGCGGTAAGTGGAACAGGTTGTTCAAACGCAACGCGTACAAAAGTTTCCATTACGGTTAATCCATCCGCATTAGCTACTGATGTAACCGTAACCGGAACGACATCACTATGTGCTGCTGGTACTGCAGTGCTTACGGCTACCAGTACAACTGTAACCAGTCCGGTATTTACCTGGTATTCTGATGCGGCATTAACACAGGTTGCTTATGTAGGGCAGGTATTTAATACGCCAGCGCTTACCACAACCACTAAATACTATGTTACGGTTAGCGGAACAAATAAATGTGCAAACGCTGCAGGTAACGCAAAAGAGGTTACGATAACCGTAAACCCTGCAGCTACCCAAACTGACATTAACCTGGCTGGAACAGGTACCGTTTGCGGTGGAGCTTCAGTTACCTTAAATGCAACAAGTACAACCGTAATCAACCCGGTATTTACCTGGTACAGTGATGCAGCTTTAACTACAGTAGCATTTACCGGTGCTAATTTCATTACTCCGGTACTTACAGCAACAACCACCTATTATGTAACGGTTAAAGGAGATAATAAATGTGAAAATACAGCGGCTAATGCAAAATCAATCACCATTACCGTTAATCCTTCAGCCACTGACTCAGACATTGCCATTAGCGGGTTTACTTCAATCTGTAAAGGATCTCCAGCTGCACTATCTGCCTCAGCAACATCGGTGATCAATCCTGTATTTACCTGGTATAGCGATGCTAATTTAACTACAGTAGCTTATGTAGGTGCTAGCTTTACTACTCCTGCGCTTAATGCAACTACTAACTATTATGTAACTGTAAAGGGGGATAATAAATGCGAGAATTTAGCTGCAAGTGCTAAGATTGTTACGGTAACCGTTAAAGAATTTGCTACAGCTGCCGATATTGCAGTAAGCAATGCCCAAATCTGTTCAGGTTCTACCGTGATGTTAATGGCTTCAAGTACTACGGTTACTCAACCCGTATTTACCTGGTATAGCGATGCTTCATTAACAAACGCAGTATTTACCGGGCCAACATTTACGGTAGCGGGTTTAACTGCCACTACTACTTATTATGTGAGTGTTAAGGGGGCTAATAAATGTGAAAACAGTGCTGCAGATGCCAAAGCGGTAACCGTAACAGTTAATCCACTGGCTACTACTACTGATATAATCCTCAACGGAAGTACCATCGCCTGTGCAGGATCATCAGCGGTATTGAGCGCAACATCTCCATCAGTAACTAATCCCGTATTTACCTGGTACAGTGATGCAGCTTTAACCAATGTAAGTTTTATTGGCGCAACATTCACCACTCCACCATTAACTGCCACCACTACTTATTATGTAACCGTTAAAGGTGATAATAAATGTGAGAATGCGCCTGGTACAGCCAGAGTAGTCACCATTAATGTTAGCCCGGTCGCTACTGCTGCTGATGTTGCTTCCGCTGATGCGACAATATGCTCTGGTGCTGGTACAACTTTGGTAGCAAGTACAACAACCGTAACTAACCCTACATTTACCTGGTACAACGATGCGGCTTTAACTTCGGTAGCTTATGTAGGTGCATCATTTGCCACGCCTGCATTAACTGCAACAACTAATTATTATGTAACGGTTAAAGGCGATAACAAATGTGAAAACTCAGCAATCACCGCTAAAATGGTAACGGTAACTGTAAACGAAGGTGCAACAGCTGCAGATATTGCCTTATCTGTACCGCCCAAGCTGTGTGGTTCTGGTTCCGCCGTAATCAATGCAAGTTCAACAACGGTAACTAATCCGGTATTTACCTGGTACAACGATGCCTCATTAACCAGTGTAGCCTTTACCGGACCAACATTTAACACACCGGTATTAACCGCTACTACCACTTATTATGTAACTGTTAAAGGAACCAATAAGTGTGAAAATACGGCAGCTAATGCAAAACCGGTAACCGTAACGGTTAACCCAAATGCTGTAGCAGCGGATATTACGGTAAATGGATCAACCTCAGTTTGTGGCAATACTGCAGCAACATTAGCTGCAACGAGCACAGCGGTAACCAACCCGGTATTTACCTGGTATAGCGATGCTACTTTAAATACGGTGGTATTTACAGGGCCAGTATTTACGACACCGGTATTAGCGGCAAATACAACATATTACGTAACTGTTAAAGGCGATAACAGATGTGAAAATACGTCTGCAACAGCAAGGGCAGTAGTGATTACGGTAAATGCGTCGCCAGATAATCCGGTAGTATCAGTGCCAAATGGCGGGATATGCGCGGGTGACGGAGCAACACTTACCATAACCAATGCTCAGGCAGGTGTTACTTACGAGTGGTACAATGCAGCAGTTGGTGGTAATTTACTGTTTACTGGTACAATATTTAATGTAACAGCTTTAACAACAACAGATTACTATATTTTAGCCATTGGAACAGGCGGTTGTACCAATAACGGTGGCCGCGTTAAAGTAACGGTCACCGCCAATACAAAACCTTCGGTGCCAACGGTGGCTGCTACATCAGTTAGCGTTTGTACAGGAAGTACAGCAATATTAACCGTTACGAATCCCCAAACAGGTGTTGCCTACAATTGGTATACTACATCGGCAGGTGGAACGGCAGCTGGAACAGGTATAAACTTTACAACACCAGCGGTCAATGCAAATACCACTTACTATGTTGAAGGTGCAAATGGAACTTGTATATCATCATCCAGAACAGCCGTGAATGTAATTGCACTACCCGTACCGGTTGCACCGGCATTGGTAACAGCGGCAAATGGAACACTTTGCGCAGGTAGCTCAACGATATTAACAGTAAATAATCCGGTAGCAGGATTAGCATACAGATGGTATGCTGCAAGCTCGGGTGGAACAGTGCTGGCAGAAGGCACCGCTTTTACCACACCAAACTTAAATGTGACTACAATCTACTATGTAGAAGCAATTGCAGCAGGTGGCTGTGCAAGTGCAACAAGAACAGCTGTTACAATAACTGTGTTGCCGGTATTAGCAAAACCAACCGTAGTTGTACAAACTACAACAGCTAATAGTGTAACGTTTGCATGGACCGCGGTAGCAGGTGCTACAGCATACGAGGTTTCACTAAATAATGGTTTAACCTGGGTTATCCCAACGGGCGGATCAACCGGAACAACTTACCTTATAGCAGGCCTGAAACCAGATCAAAGTGTAAGTATCCTGGTAAGGGCTAAAGGCCAGATCGAATGCCAGACCAGCCAAAATGGTTCGGCAACCGGCAAAGCCGCTAATCCTTTTGGCGATCAGGTTTATATACCGAATGCATTTACGCCAAATAACGACGGTAAAAACGATGTATTTCTAATTTACGGTAATACCATATCAAGCGCGAAAATGAGTATTTACACACAATGGGGCCAGTTGATATTTCAGTCAGATAACGTTGCAAACGGATGGGACGGAACCTTCAAAGGAGTAAATCAGCCGAATGGAGTTTATGTGTACATGGTTGATATAACCTTCAGTAACGGAACAACATCAATGAGAAAAGGTACAGTAACGCTGATTAGATAAGAAAAAGGATTAATAATAAACAGATAAAATCAAAGACCATGAAAATACTATCGGCTTTAAAAATATATGTTGCAGTACTGGTATCGTTGCTGTTTACAGCTAAGTCCTTTGCACAAACTGATCCGCATTTTTCACAATATTATGCAAACCCATTATACCTAAACCCCGCCTTAACCGGGGTAATAGATGGCGATTACCGTGCAACTGTAAATTTTAAACAACAATGGAGTGCACTAAACAGCTCTTTTTTAACCGGCGGCGCATCTTTCGATATGGCTCCAAAAAAGAACTTCGCATTTGGTGCAACCATTTTAAATCAAAGGGCGGGAGAGTTGGATTTTAACTATTTATCTGCTTTGGTATCAGGTTCGTACCGTTTAAGGTTTGGTGCCGAAGGACTGCAGATGGTGAGCTTTGGCTTACAGGCTGGTATCATTAACCGTAGTTTCGATTTCTCCCAGGCCAGGTTTGGTAACCAGTTTAATCCGATTACGGGTTACGATGGAGGCATGATGAGTGGAGAAACACTTTCATCTCAATCATCTTTGGTTCCTGACGTAAACGCCGGTATCATGTTTTTTGATGGCGATCCCAACAGAAACATTAACGTTTTCCTGGGTGCTAGTGCGGCACATTTAACCAGGCCTATGGATCGTTTCTCAGGTACAAACTCACGCGTTCCGGTGCGTTTTACCGGACATGGTGGTGCGCGCATCAGGGCGTCAGAGCTATTGGATATTGTACCTAATGCCTTGTTTATGTATCAGGGTAATACAAACGAAGTGTCATTAGGCGCTTATGCACAACTTAATGTCAATCCATCCGCTAATATTTTGTTCGGAGGTAACTACCGTATTAAAGACGCAGCCATTGCTTTTGTTGGTTTACAGTTAAAAAACATGGTTTTCGGGTTAAGTTATGACGTAAATACCTCTTCCTTTAATCGTGCATCAAACAGTAATGGTGGTTTAGAACTCTCCATATCGCTTATAGGCCGTAATGGTATAATTGGTCCGAACTTCTTTTGTCCACGTTTATAATTATTCAGGATAATATGGTTATGACTTGGAAATCATGACGTTTTATCACTATTGAAAACAAGTTTAGAAAGATGAGAAAAATATTATTCTTTTTTTTATTGGCATTTGGCGGTTTTGCAAACGCACAGTATGTGGTAAATTATAAAAAGGTGGCAGATACTTATTTCGAGAATAAGGATTATTATGCTGCAGCTACCTTTTATAAAAAAGCATTAAAAATTACTGGAGATAGCAGTCAGGTAGTTTTGCCTTATGGCAAGGAAAGAAAATCGGCAACTGATGATAAGGTGATAGAAGATTATGAAGGGGCGATATATAATCTTGCGGAATCCAGCAGGCTTTATAGGGAATTTAACGATGCTGAAAAATATTATGCTATTGCCATAACCTTTACCAATACACGTTACAAAAAGGCATTATTTTATTATGCCGAGAGCTTAAGGGCAAATAAAAAATTTAACCAGGCTATTGATGCTTTTCAGCAGTTCATCCAGAAAAATCCTGGAGATCCTTTAACTAAAGATGCCAAAAAGGAAATAGAATCGTGCAAGTTTGCGATTGAAGAAATGCGTTTCCCACGTATGATACAGGTTAAGAAAGTTCCAGCCGGTATAAATGGCCTGGGATCTAATTATGCACCTGTTAAAATCAATAGTGAATTATATTTCACCTCATCCCGCCCGGTTACAGTAGGAAGTAAAAGAGATATGGTTAAAACAGCTACCGGAGAAATTCAGGTATCAACTAAAGCCAACCCATTTATTAATAACATTTATACGACTAAAGGAGAATTCAGTTCGGCTGAAATTGACGTAAAAAAAGTAGATATCAATTTTCCCAAAAATATTGAAATCGCTGCAGCTGCTTTTACGCCTGACAGAAATACCATGTACTTTACCGCCTGGAAGGATAAAGAAAAATATGCTATCTATTCGTCAAGGAAAGCCGGTGAAAAATGGTCAGATCCACAGCCGGTTGGTTTACAGGTAAATAGTAAAGATTTCAACTCTTCACAGCCTTTTGTTACCAGCGATGGTAAATTCCTGCTTTTTTCATCTGATAGAAGTGGCGGTTACGGCAAATTCGATCTTTGGTATTGTGCCATCCGCGAAGATGGTTCATTAGGTCAGGCGGTAAATTTTGGACCAGACATTAACACCGCAGATGATGAACATGCGCCATATTATAATACGCTAACTAAAAAGTTATTGTTCAGTACCGATGGGCGTGTTGGTTTTGGTGGCCTCGATTTCTTTGAATCAGAAGGAGATCTGGTAAACTGGTCTAAGCCAAAAAACCTGGGTTTTCCATTCAATTCGTCAAAAGATGATCTTTACTTTACCGCTAGCGATGACCAAGGAACCAAAGGCTACATTAGTTCTGATCGCGAATCATCTTGTTGTCTGGAAGTATTTGAAGTGAAAAAAGAATACCTTTCTATAGCCGGTCTTTTAACTGATTGTAAAACCAGGTTACCGCTGGCAGATGCCGATGTAACTTTGACCAATGCAGAAGGATCGCAAAAGATGATTACAGGTTCTGACGGTATTTATACGTTTAAAGTAGACTCTAAAAGACCGGTCAAGTTACTTTTTGCAAAAGATAATTATTTCGCGGTTACTAAAAACTATCTTTATGAGGAGTTGGCAAAAGCAGATACCCTGCTTGATAAAGAATACTGTTTGAGTCCTTTTAAACTGGGCATACCCATAACCTTGGAGAATATTTATTATGAATTTAACAGTGCAGAGCTTACAGAGCCTTCCAAAAAAGTCTTAGACTTCCTCATTCCGATTATGGAAGATAATCCTCAAATGGAAATCGAATTGAGTTCCCATACCGATAATATCGGAACAGAAGAATACAACCTGGACTTATCGAACAGAAGAGCAAAATCATGTACAGATTATTTGGAAAGTAAAGGAATAGCTGCGGCTAGAATGACTTCTAAAGGTTACGGAGAATCGATGCCTATTGAGCCGAACGAAATTATTGTAAAGCGCAAGAAAAAAGATAATCCTGAAGGAAGGGCAAAAAACAGAAGAACAGCGTTTAAAGTAATAAAGAAATAATACTTGTTATCATCCCAATTGAGCCATCTTCCTGAAATGGAGATGGCTTTTTTATGCCACCTGATTTATTGGTAAGCCACGCGATTATGCGTAGGATCTTCAATCTACTATTTAGAAAAGTTACAGTTTCCGATTACCATTTTGCAATAAATTGTTTCAGGCTCGAGCCGCCATGAACAAAAAATAATTATAAACTTAATGCTCATTATCCCTGCAGATGTTGTTTTGGAGATCAATAATTGAACAGATCGTCTCCAATTCTAAACTGAAAATTAATAATTGAATTAATCTTTGTAATTTTCGGCTTATCTTTTAACGCAATGAAGCTGACTATTCAACCAACCATAATTTTTAGAACCCCTAAATTTTCATATCAATCCGAGCTGGTAGATTGTTGGGAGGAATTGAAGTCTGCCATCTCCATATCTTCAGCTGCTTTTTACGAAACTATCAAAGAAGTAAAGGCAAACGAACTCCATGATCTTCCGCCTAAGGTTTATTTTACCATTTGGAAATATTTTAACCGTGCAAAATTCCGGTCGACTCCTTATGGAACGTTTGCTGGTTTCAGTTTGTTAAACGATGCCATTAAGCCATCTGAAAGTAGGATCGTAATTGATGAAGACCAGAAAATACGTGAGCTGATTGATTGGCCATACAAGAATAATATTCAACTGCCATTGCAAGATTTGTTGCAAAAGAACTGTCTGCTATTTAGTAACAGCAGCTATTATTTAACACCGGATAGTATCCGTTATATTGCCTGCACTGATGGTGTTTTTGAGCTGGCTGAGTTGGATCAGAACGAATTTGTACAACAGATATTGGCTGCCTGCCTAAAGCCGGTCCGACTTAATGATTTACTAAACCAACTAAGCTTAACTGATACTGAAACGCAAAATCTCTTTGGCTTGCTGCAAGATATGCATGATCTACAGCTCATTTTTACCAACTACGACCCCAATATTATAGGAGATGATTATTTTGAACGTTTGGGACTAACCGCCACCGAAGATCTGCCAAAATACCTTATTGCGCAACGTAGAGCTTTATCGGGATGCATCAATGACCGTTTGCTTCAGTCTGTTCCGGGTTTGATCAGTATATTACATAACATGATGCCAGTAAAAGGTCATGGTGCCCTTGATCAGTTTCGGAATAGGTTTAAGAAGAAATTCGAAGATCAGGAAGTACCGTTGTTACTGGCGCTAGACCCTGAAATGGGCGTAGGCTACGACGAATTGGAGCAAGCCGGTCAAAACAGCGGTTTTATAACACGTTTCATTAATAAGCCGGCTAAAAAAGAAGAAACAGAAAATCTGAAAACAGCATTAAAAAGTCATCTTGCCGAACAGAGATTTGAAAAAGATAAAACTATTTATCTGAACAAACTTGATTTACCACAGCATCAGAAGCTGGTGCCCTTACCTAACTCATTTAGCATGGTCATGTCGGTTCATGATGACCTGATTTTTGTAGAACAGATTGGTGGAGTTACATCCAACGCCTTAAGCGGAAGGTTTACCATGGCTGATGAAAGTGTAGCAAATTATGCAAAAGCCATTGCCGCTGCAGAACAAGAGGCAAATCCCGATGTTTTGTTTTTTGATGTGGCTTATATGGTAGAAGCTAATGTAGATAATGTAAACCGGCGGAAATTAATCTATGGGCATCAGTTGTCAATTTTAAATTTCGATACCTCATCTGTTCCACTTGCATTAAATGATATACAAATTTCAGTTAAGGGTACGGAGATTATCCTTCGCTCCAGGCAACTAAATAAAAGGTTGGTGCCAAGAATGGCCTCTGCCTATAATTATATCCGTTCAGACCTTTCTGTATTTAGGTTATTATGCGATTTGCAGCATCAGGGCTTGCAAACCAGTCTTTCCTTTCCGCTTGATGCCATTATTCCTGATCTTGACTACTACCCAAGGTTGCAATATCAGAATATTGTTTTAAGCAGCAACAAATGGAAAATTAAAAAAGAAGCGCTGTTGGGTACCGATAAAAAATTGCTTTCCATCACCGAGTGTAGATCATACCTCAAAAATTTAGGCATAAGTGAATATTTTAAAGCCGGTATGTCTGATCAGACCTTGTGCTTTGCCTTAAACAACGACGATGATATAAATGCTTTTTTGCAGTATGTGCAAAAACAGGGCAATACTTACGTTGAAGAAGTGATAATGCCTGAAAATAGCATTGTGGTTGATGAAGCCGCTAAGCCCTATTTCGCACAGTTTGTTCTAAGCATCAGCCATGGCGAACAAATTTACAGGCGTTTGGCTAAAACATCCGCAGATGAAGGTGTTACCCGTTTTTTTCTGCCAGGTAAAGAATGGCTGTATTTCGAAATTTATTGCCACCAGCAAAGGAGCGATGAGATTTTGATGGATGTAATCGCACCCTTCCTGATTACTTATGCAGATCAGGTAAAATCATGGTTTTTTATCCGTTACAACGAAAATGGAAACCACATTAGGTTTAGGGTTCAACTCAACAATCCAAATGGTGGGCAGTTGTTGATATCAAAGTTGATGGATGATCTGGAAGTGTTTGTAAATTCGGGTTTCGTGTCAGATGTGCAACTTAAAACGTATAAGCGCGAACTGGAACGTTATGGCAGTAATATAATCGAAGATGTAGAGAAACACTTTGGTATAGACAGTAGATTTGTATTATCGCTTTTAGAAACGCAAACCGATGATTTTAATAAATATAGATTATGTAGTGTTTTATTTTCTAAGGTTATTAAATCTAACATAATCGATAATTCGGCCATCAGTAAGATCGTGAGGTTAATGTCTGATAACTTTAATGAAGAGCATAGGTTGGATGCAGCCGATTTTAAGCAACTAAATATTCATTACCAGGAATTTCGGAAAACCGAATGGACAGCATTAACTGTAGAACAGGAGCAGTGGTTTAATGCTTTTTCTGATTCGTTGATCAAAACCCTTGCACAATGTGGCGCGGAAAATGCACCAAAGTTATTGACCGATTTAATGCATATGCACGTAAACCGGCTTTTCAACAAAGATCAGCGAACACATGAAATGGTGATGTACTATTTTCTGCTAAAGGATATCCAGCGCCAAAATGCGACAAGAACTTAACGGTTTAGCCTGGCCAATGGGTTATTTACCGTTACCTCTATTTCAGTAATATAACGGTTAAGCGGGTCTTGATAATACTTGAAGACATAGTCATTGCCATAAAAATTACTTAAACGTTTGCCAACATTTTCAATGCCTACATGATGGCTTTCTGTCTGTTTGCCATTATTATCATTAATCATATTTATGGTACTGATATTCAACTTGTCATTTTCGTAAGCAATTTTAATAATTGCCGGCTGGGTAGAGTGTGAAACGTTTCCGTGCTTAAATATATTTTCGACCAGTGTCAATAAAATAAGCGGAGGAAATCTTATCCCAAACATATCGCCTGTTACTTTAAGTTCCAGATTAATGGTATTAGCTGTACGGAGCTTATGGAGGTTGATCAGGTGTTCGATCTGTTCGATTTCTTCACTCAGCGGAACCATCTCTGATGCTGATGGGCGTTTTAGCGCATAACGCATCATTTCTGCCAGGTTCATAATGGCATCAGCCGCCATAGGCGCCTTTTTGCGCGCATCGTTATAAATGAAGTTTAAGGTATTAAACAGAAAGTGTGGATTGATCTGGCTACGCAGATAATTGTTTTGCGATTGAACAAGATCATTTTCCAAAGCCTGCTTTTCTATCTGTGTAACCAGATTCTGCCGTTCTAAGGCTTCTACTTTTTTCTGATCCTGAAATGATTTAACAACGTATATGTAGCCGGTAGAATAACCAATATATAATATGGAGCGATAAATGCATGGAAGTATAAATTCCATGTTAAACGATCTAGATGGATTTATTTCAATTAACCCGATCTGCTCAAACAAAATAATAAGCAGAAAGGTAGAAACAACGTATGCAAAAATGATTATGGTAATAAGGGCGGCAATCTTAAGAAGTTTTATGGGAAAGGATCCGGTTTTGAGTATTTTTTTTAGAAAAAAACCGTACACGTAAAAGGTAAAAATATTAACAATATAAACTAACAGGTAAGCTCCGGGTTCTCTGAATCTATGGGTAGCTAAACCCAGAATAAATACTTCATAAATGATATAAAGACTCCATACCAATAAGTGAAACTTATACTTTTCGTAGAATTTTTTTAAATGTAAAAAGCTCATTTTTTTCTTTTAATCTATTAAAATGGGGTTTTTATCTCCCAAAAACAGGGGTTGGTGTAAAAAAGTAGTTGGGGCTAATTTTGCGGTGCATCTTTACAGAAAATTAATCACAACGATAATAACAAAAATTTAAATACTATATATTATGAAAGCTCAACATACCAATCCTTCTGCAAAACTTGCTAAAAAAACTGTTTTTGTTTATAAAAATGTTAAAGCAAAAAACAACTTCTCTACTAACCCGACAGGAGATCAAAGCCACACGGTAATGACCAGTTTTATTATCGAATTTTAATTTCAAAATAACTCATTTTAATAGTTAACTCATCATTTTTAACATCATCATCATCATGAAAGTTCAACACACTGATTCTGCTGCAAAACTTGCTAAAAAAACTGTTTTTGTTTATAAAAATGTTAAAGCAAAAAACAACTTCTCTACTAATCCGACAGGAGATCAAAGCCACACGGTAATGACCAGCTTTATTATCGAATTTTAATTCTTAATAAGATATTCAATATTATATCATCATATTTAAACATCGCTACCATGAAAGCTCAGCACACAGGCAAACTTGCTAAAAAGACTGTTTTTGTTTATAAAAACGTTAAATCCAAAAACAACTTTTCCACTAACCCAACAGGAGACCAAAGTCACACGGTAATGACTAGCTTCATCTTCGGATTGTAGTCTCTTACTTCATCACTTATCCTATTAGTGAGAAACCAGAAGGGTATTAATTTCGGTTCGATTTTAATAAACTACTCTGTACATAGGCGAAGAAAGCCTCTTTGTAACCTTCTCCTATTTGTATCATCTCGTTATTGATGAGCCTGATTATATTTCCGTCTACTTTCTTAATTGCTGCCTTGGCAACAATATTTGATTTATTGACACGGATAAATGCATGATTTTCCAGGGCCTTTTCAATTTCCTTCAGCGTAAGGTAAGTAGTGTGGATCTCAGATTTTGTAATAATCTGTATATAATTCTGTAGTGCTTTGATATAAAGTATTTCATCTATAGCAATATTTGAAAAAGCATATTTGTGGTCGCCTTTAATATAAAGGGCGGCAACCTGATCAGCTTCTTTCGTTGTAGCCTTGTTGCTATTGTTTGATTCCTTCTTTAATATCCGATCAATACCTAATGCAAATTTTGCAAATGAAATAGGTTTTAATAAGTACTGATCTGATTGTACATCAAATGCTTGCAGGGCATAATCGGGATGCGCAGTTGTAAAAACAAGATACTTCGCCTTTTCCCTGATATTTTTGGCCAGTTCTAATCCGTTTATTCCTGGCATATCAATATCCATAAATAATAAATCAATTTCGTCTTCGATACTTATTTCGGTAAGTGCCTGGACAGGACTGGTAAAAGTTTTAAAAACAGTTAAACCAGGCATTTCTGCAATGTGGTCAGTTAATACTTCAATTGCATGTTGCTCGTCGTCTATAACAACGCATTTTAGATTCATGTGTAGAATTTGTGGGTTTATTTGATTTGAATGCAAGTTAAATAAAAATGAGTTGAATTAACAATTGCGCCTTAAAAAAACTTATCTCCCGGTTTTGTCTATTGAAAACCTGGGTTTCGTGTAATATTCCGGGTGGTTGATGTAAAAAAATTAACAGCGCTTCTTCTTTTTATAATCTTTATACTGTTTGCCAAAAACAAATGATTAGTAGTTAAACGTTACTAATTGCAAAAACATCTGCCTGCCCAATCTTGTGTAGCCTGTAGATAATAATATTAAAAACAGGCCATACAATACTGGGTTTGATAGTGAAAACCTAAAAAAAGAAATACCGGAAAACCAAATAAATATTCCCTACATCTACCCATCCTCCAAATGAAAAACAACGAATACGAATATTTACTTAATAAGATCTACTATAAGGGGATTCTGAAAAATCAAGGAATTAACTCAGACATGTACCAGAGAATGCAAAATGAATATAGCAATCTTAACGGACAGCAGCCTGTTAGAGGCCAATTGGAGCGTGAATATGCCTTCAGGAAATCTTTCCTGGTTGTACGTAATTATGTACAACAGGCAATAAAAGATGGTATGAGAAGTTTTCAGTTTAAGATGGAAACAAATGACATCAATAAATTGACTTATATGGTTGATATGTTGGACAGAAACTTTTTTGATAAACAAAGCTTAGATCAGATTATCGCTACAGCAAATTCGGTATTCAACCAGTATCATTTAAAAAATTAACTATCTATAATAGGTAACAATATGGAATTGAAAGACGAAATCGGGCAATTTGCCGTAAGAATTAAGAAAATGCTTCCGCAAGTTCAATCTGAGGATTTAACCAGGAATGCGTTGGTTATGCCTTTTATCCAAATCTTAGGATTTGATCCTTCTGAGGTTCAATCTGACGCTGTTCTAGACTTCGGAGTTAAAAAGAGTAAAAAAGTTGATTATACCATTATGAAAGATGGTGAGCCAACAATTCTGGTTGAATGTAAACACCACAATGACAATTTGGATATTCACGATTCGCGCTTATCTAAATACTTCCGTAAAACAAAAGCCAAATATGGTTTATTGACCAATGGTTTGGTGTACCGCTTTTATACGGAGAAAATGGTGAGATCAAAGAAAAATCAAGAGCCTTTGTTCGAGTTTAAAATAACCGATACCAAAGCGGCTATCATTGCAAAAATGATCGAAGATCACAAAGATTATTTTAATGTAGATCAAAAAGTAAATGTTGTAACAGCTGGCTAAGCCTATTAAAACTATTTTAAGCGTTCTCGAAAATGCTTTAAAAGTCTTGATCTGATCAGGACTTTTTTTGTGTCTTTATATCAAAAAGAAGGGAGAAACCGATCCGATTTCTCCCTTGAAAATGATAGTATAATAAAACTATATTAATTCTACACTTCTGCTTACAAAAGCAGTTAACTCTGCTCCGGTTAACATACCTTGCGCCAAAAGCGCTAAATCTACTGCTTGTTTAGCCAGGTTTTGCTGCTCTTCTCCTTCAGCATTTAAAATTTTTCCTACCAATTTATGGTTTCCGTTAATGGCAACTTTGTAATTGTCGGGCATTTGACCATAAAAGTTCATTCCGCCTCCCATTGCAGCCATATCCTTCATCCTGCGCATAAATTCGTCCATGGTAATTGTAACTGGTAACTCATCCGGATGTAAAGCTACAACTTCTACATGCATGCCAGGTTTGGTAATGGCTTTTTCAAAAATAGCGGTTACCTCTTTCACCTGATCCTCACTTAAAACATGCTCGTTCTGCTCATCTTTCTCAATTAATTTATCCACCACACTAGAGTCAACCCGTTTAATTGATGTTTTTTCTAATTTTTGCTCCAGTTGATTAATAAAGTGATTGTCAATCGGCGAATCTAACACCAAAACATCATAATCCTTTTTATTGGCTGATTGGATAAACGCATCTTGTTTTGCAGCGTCGTTAGTGTATAAATACACAACATTTCCATTTTTATCCGTTTGTAAGGCTGTTACTTTTTCTTTATATTCAGGAAGTGTATAAAGCTCATTTTTAGTATTGCCAACTAAAGCGAAGTCCTTGGCTTTATCGTAAAATTTCTCTTCGCTGATCATGCCGTATTTAACAAAAAGACCAATGTCTTTCCATTTATCTTCGTAGGCTTTGCGATCTTTAGCAAATAATTCACTTAATTTGTCTGCAACCTTTTTAGTAATGTAGTTATTGATTTTTTTAACGTTGCTGTCGGCCTGCAAGAAACTACGTGATACATTTAAAGGGATATCAGGAGAATCGATTACGCCGTGCAATAACATCAAAAACTCGGGAACAATATCTTTAACCTCGTCGGTAATAAATACCTGGCGGGAGTATAATTTAATTTTGTTGCGTTGCATTTCGAAATCGTTTTTCAACTTAGGGAAATACAGTACGCCGGTTAAATTAAAAGGATAATCAACATTCAGGTGGATCCAGAATAATGGTTCCTCGCTAAATGGGTATAATTCACGGTAGAATTTTAAATAATCCTCATCTGACAAATCTGCAGGCGCCTTTGTCCAGATCGGGTTAGTGGTATTGATGATGTTATCAACTTCAACATCTTTATATTTAGTTTTGCCTTCTTCATCGGTACCGTCTTCTACCGATTCGGTTTTAGTGCCAAATTTAATTGGAACCGGTAAAAATTTAGCGTATTTGTTAAGGATTTCCTGCAGTTTACTTTCTTCTAAAAATTCTTCCGAATCTTTGTTTACATGTAAGATAATATCTGTACCACGGGTAGTTTTAGTGCCTGCTGTAATTTCAAATTCTGTACTTCCATCGCAAACCCAGCGTGCAGGCTCAGCACCATCCTGATAAGATAAAGTTTCAATTTCAACCAGATCAGCAACCATAAAAGCCGAATAGAAGCCTAAACCGAATTTACCGATAATTTCGTTGGCATCTTTCGCATCTTTAAATTTCTCTACAAACTCACTTGCGCCAGAAAAAGCAACCTGGTTAATGTACTTTTTAATTTCCTCTGCCGTCATTCCCAGACCATTATCGCTAATGGTAATGGTTTTTGCATCCTTATCAACCGCAACTTGTACTAACGGTGCGCCAACTTCGCCATTAAACTGGCCTAATGAAGCAAGTCTTTTAATTTTCTGAACAGCATCTACTGCGTTAGAAACCAATTCACGAAGAAAAATTTCGTTATCAGAGTATAAAAACTTTTTAATTATCGGGAAAATATTCTCAGTATGTATAGAAATATTTCCTTTTTCCTGTATGCTCATATGTAAATAAATTGTTTAATCTACATCCTGCATATCAAGGGTTGTTCCAAAAGAATTTGTTTGCCAAAATGACAGTAAGATGTAAGATGGAAAATGGGAGATGGAGAAAGAATGATTAATTTCTTTAGTAAAGATTCAAGACGATCGGCACTTCGAACGAAGTGCAACGCAGTAGAAATTTAATGTGATTCCGGAGTCTGTGTCCTCAGAACACTATTCGTTTTTATTGTTATACAATTTAAACTATGATTTGAAACGCAAAACCTGTATTTCAATTCATCTTAACCCGCTGTATCTTCTGCCCTGGATGAAAAATCCTATCGTGTGAACACATCTTTTTTAAGAATGGTATGGGCATTTTGCTAGCCAACTTTATTAAAGCACGGATTTTAGCTAAGGACGCTGTCAACCCACTAGTTGTTTTTATTGTTATACAATTTAAACTATGATTTGGAAAGCAAAACCTGTATTTCAATTCACGTTAACCCCGCTGTACCTTCTGCCCCGATGAAAAATCGGGGGCATTTGTGCCATCGGGTTTAGATCATTTGGTGTTGGTGCTAATAGGAGCGGTTTCCACTCAAGGCGCCGATTCTATCGTCTTTATTTTAAGTTAAGCTCAGTTTTTGTTAGTTTAATACCATGGTTTTTACGGCCCACCGACAACAAGTATTTATTACTGCTCTTCTTCACTATAGGCCAATTCAATATCTATAAACTGGATAATCAGTGAACATACATTACCTTCTATATCAAAACCATAATAAACAGGGTAAGTGCCATCACCAAAGCCACTTTGAAAAAATGGAATATGATAATTAGTCTCTGGTATTTTCCAGTTAATCCAATCACCATCTTTACGTTGGTAATCAGGGTTCTCAGCATAGCTGGCTGCAAAAAGTGCAGCGAAATAGTCATCATAGAGGTTTTTACCTGGATGTTCGTTATGAAATTTATCCTGAAACGCACAGAAATGTTTTAAAGTTTCTTTATCCAGTACACAAGCCAAGCCTGCATCCACATTAAAACCGAAAAATTCACCTTCATTGAAATCAATCAGATTTTCTGTGCCAATTAATGCTTCTTCAAAGCGAATGGCATCATAAGCTGTAAACTGCACTTTAACGGCAGCATACCGCGCGCAATCATCGTCGCCAGGAATAATAATAGCCGCTGTTACCGGAAATTCACCAATAGGAACCTTAATCAAATATGGCTCGGCATTTTTCTGGATATATACCAGGGGATCTCTAACCAGAATTTCTCCTGTAGGGATAGATACACTTCCCAGTTCAAGGCGATCTATCTTTTTGCCAGCCACAGCTGTTTCTTCAAAATAATCGTTCAGGTTGTTGGGACAGGTTAATAATGCGCGTTTCTCGTTCCAGGTTTTTAACCATTCATTGCTTGGTATCATTAATATCAGGTTAATTTTTTTGAGAGATGATTTTGTGCTGTAAATAAAGAAGCCAAGAAAATTTAAGATCTTCTTGGCTGAATATTTAAATCTGAATGAGTTTAATTTAAAAGAAAACTTGGCTTATCTTCTTCCAGCGATAAGATTTTAGTGATTTTTTTTAGCAACACATCCATTTGGAAAGGTTTTGATAAAAAATCATCCTGGCCATAATTTAAGGTTGTAAAATCTTTTTGATCGTATAAGCCGGAGATAAGAAGGATAGGTATTTTAGAAGTGCTTTCAATAGATTTTAGCTGTTCACATAATACACGGCCATCTATATGGCCTAAAGAAATATCAAGTAAGATTAAATCAGGACTGAATTTTTCAATTCTGTTAAAAATTTCTTCACCATCATTTAGTGCCGAAACTTTAAACCCTCCAATTTCCAGGATCAATTGTATGGTTTCTAAAACCTCAATATCATCATCTACTACCAATATTCTCTTCATATGTGTGTGCAATTATATGCTTTTAAAAGTATAACAAAAGTTTGCGCGGATATGTTTACCATATTAAGCACATTTTAACAAATTATGATGTAAATGTATATTTTAACTTAACTGGCCTGTTGTGCAATGCCCTCTTTATTTAAGATGAAACTAAACAGCTCATCTATTGGTTTTTGTAAAATTTTGCCAGCTTCGATGCCGTTTTCCTGTAATACCGAAATGAGTTCATCCTGATAATAATAGGCTATGGAGCCTACGAAGTGGCAAGGTACGTTTTTGTATCTGGGATAGTCTTTAACGTTCGTATCTACAAATTCCTGAAAGCCATTTCTTAATATCTCCTGAATAAAAGGGTGGTCTTTATGGCTGGCCATGAAGCGGCTAAAGCTTGCCAGGTAGATGTTGGGGAAAGGTTTCTGATAAACATTGGTAATAATCTGCTCTTTTTCGGCGGGGAAGGATTTTTTAAATTCTGCTGCCAATGTTGATGGCATTTTTCCGTACAGATAGCTTAGGAGCACCTTTTTCCCAAAGAAGGTGCCAGAACCCTCATCACCTAAAACATAGCCCAGACCATGGTGACCATCATGAATTTTTTTGCCATCAAAATAACAGATATTAGATCCGGTACCTAAAATACAGTTTAATCCTTCGGCGCTTCCACAGGTAGCGTATACTGAACCCAGAAGGTCGTGGTCTACAGAAATAAAAGCACGGCTAAAAACAGCTGATAAACCGTTTGAAACCACCTCATGTTTATCTGGCGAAGAACAACCAGCTCCAAAAAAGTAAATCTCTTTCACCTCACCGGCGTATTGCAATAAGGATTCGTTTTTCGAAATCAGCTTGGTAATTTCTTGTTCACTTAAAAAATATGGGTTTATTCCAGGGGTATTAAATTTAATGGTTTCGCCATTATGATAACCCATCCAATCGGTTTTTGATGAGCCACTATCTGCAACAAGTATCATGGCCCTAAATATAAAAATTAATTATAGCATTTTATATTTGAAATAATTTCGTTACTTCTTTTAAAGCTTACTGGCACCGTTTTAGATATGGCTGTATTTTAGAAAGTTTGATAGTATGCCTTATGTCTGATTGCTCTTGGCAATGGATTGAAACTTATTAGTTCAGCAAATCAACACTTCCGCTAATTGTTTTTAAAGTGTTTTCGGCTATTTTTGCCTGATATTGCATTTCGATGAAACGGTTTTGAGCGTCGATGGCATTACGCTGTGCTTCTCTCAGTTCTAACGGAGCTATGCTGCCCAAACGGTATTTTGCCAGAGTAATATCTAAATTCTGTTTCGCTATATCTACATTCCGCTGTTCTAATCTAATCAGATCAAGATAAGTACTATAATTTTCATAGGCAGCAAGTAACTGCGCATTCACATCCAATCTGGTTTTGTTCAGGTTAAGAATCGAATTATCGATCTCGATTTTGGCATTGCGCTCTTGCTGACGCTGTAAAAAGCCATTAAATAAATTGATACTTGCTGTAACGCCATAGGTAAATCCATTGGCCGCAAATTTTTGGTTAAAACCCGTGGGGCTGGTACTGTTTGCCCTGCTGTAACCCGAGTTCAGGCTAACTGCCGGATAACGGGCCCCACGGATAGACTTTAAATTCAAAGAAGCAATGCGTTGATTGATAAATGCATTCTGCACATCAGGGTTCTGCTTTTCAGCCATTTCGGCCATCTTGCTAAATAAGATACCTTTGTCTACATCAATACTATCAGCAACAGAAAAAGTGGTTCCAATATCCCTAACCATTAATTGGTTTAAGCGAACTTTAGCGATCTGCAGCGCATTTTTGGTTTGCAGGTAATTTGATGTATCCGTATTATAATCAACCTGTGCGGTCAGCACGTCCAGTTTAGAACCACGTCCAAGCTGTAATTTCGTTTTGGCAATATTGGTGCGCAATATCGAAACATCCATAGCGCTATCCGCTGCTTTAACCAGTTGTTGTTGTCTTACAATATCATAATAGGCTGCAATTACATCAGCAACAGTAGTTAAAATGGTTAAGCGCGAATTTAATTCACCCTGTTTTTGCAATTCCTTTAAGCGATCGTAATTGGCAAACATGCGAAAGCCATCGAAAATGGTCCAGTTTAATTCTGCACCATAACTGTTATTGGTACTTTTAGCCCCGGTAATCACCCGATCAGGACCAGTTACAGGACTTTGCCTGGTATTTTGGATACTTCCGCCATTGGTGTAATTTCCGGTTATACTGGGTAGCATACCGGCATTGCCAATATTGGTATTGTTCTTTGCTATATCGATCTGATTTTTGCTGATTTTGATGTCGTAATTGTGCTGTAATGCAATGGAAATGGCTTCCTGAAGGCTTAACTTTTCTTGTGCAAAACCTGAAAACGATAAGCTTATCAGCATGATAAATGTTTTTAATTTCTTGCTCATCTTATTCTTCTGTATGTAAAGCTTCCTGTTCAAAACGATGTGCTTCTTTTAATTCTTGATTGGGCCGGTAAGGTTTTGCCCAATAAGAGTAAATGGCCGGTATTACAAATAGGGTTAATACCAAAGAGAATAAAGTTCCGCCTACAATAACGGTTCCCATGCTCATTCTGCTTTTTGCCGCAGCACCCAATGCGAGCGCGATAGGTAAGGCACCAATGGCAATGGCCAAACTGGTCATTAATATTGGGCGTAACCTCGAAACCGCAGCTTCCCTGATGGCCTCTGGGATGGGAATGCCTTTTTCTTTAAGCTGGTTGGCAAACTCTACAATTAAAATTCCGTTTTTAGTTACCAAACCGATCAGCATAATGGTACCGATCTGACTGAAGATATTCCAGCTTTGGCCACACAACCAGAGCGATAAAAATGCCCCTGCAACTGCCATTGGTACAGTTAAAATTATAATAACCGGATCTTTAAAACTCTCAAACTGCGCAGAAAGAATTAAATAAACCAAAAGCAGGGCCAAGCCAAACGCGAAAACGGTATTGGAAGAACTCTCCTTAAAATCGCGCGATTCTCCACCTAAGTCAGTAGAGAAAGTCTCATCCAATACTTTTTTTGAAATGGCATCCATCGCTTCTATACCTTCACCAATACTTTTGCCCGGTGCTAAACCTGCCGAAACGGTAGCGGCAATAAAGCGGTTATTACGGTACAGCTGTGGCGGACTGCTTTCTTCTTTGGCGGTTACCAGGTTATCAAGCTGCACCAATTCCCCTTTGTCGTTACGTACGTAAACTGAACTTAAATCCAATGGATCTTTTCTATCACCCCGGTCAAACTGCCCAATTACCTGATACTGTTTTCCATTCATAAAAAAGTACGAGAACCTTTGTCCGCTCAACCCTAAGTTCAGGGTTTGGGCAATGGCCGAAATAGAAACACCTAAATTTTTGGCCTTATCCCTGTCGATGGTCAGGTTAATTTCGGGTTTGTTAAATTTCAGGTTCACATCCGAAACGGTAAATGTGGGGTCTTTGGCTACAGCATCCATAAACAATGGAATTTTCTCACGTAGCTTTTCAAAATTTTGAGCCTGGATAATGTAGCTGATGGGTAAGCCACCACGGCGTCCTACTGATATGGTAGGTTGCTGGTTCACAATGGTTTTGCCTTCGGTATATTTCTTAGTTACGCGGGTAAGCATATCTGCAATCTCCTTTTGCGAACGCTCACGGGTTTCCGGATCGGTAAGGCCCATCCGTACATATCCAGAGTTTACCGCGCCAGAGCCGCCAAAACTTGGCGAAGTAATGGTAATGTTCACATTTTTTTCCGGAACAGAATCAATCACCAACTGATTCAGCTTCATGATAAACTTATCCGTGTAGGCAAATGAAGCGCCTTCCGGTGTAGATACGTTGATGTTGATGGCACTCCTGTCATCATATGGGGCAGTTTCTTTCGGTAATATCTTCCAGAAAAGGAAAATAAGCCCCATACAAACTAATATAATCGGCACAGAAAGCCATCTTTTAGCCAAAAATTTATTCAGGTTCGATCCGTATGCATCATTCAATTTTACAAAATAGGGTTCTGTCCAGTTGTAGAATCTAGATGGCTTATGCCCCCCTTTTTTCATCAGGTAGGCATTTAACATCGGTGTTAGGGTAAGCGATACAAAGGCAGATATCAATACTGCAGCGCCGATTACTACACCGAACTCCCTAAATAAGCGACCAACAAAGCCTTGTAAGAAGATTACAGGTAAGAATACGGCTGCAAGGGTAATGGAAATCGAAATTACCGCGAAAAAGATTTCATTGGATCCTTTAATGGCTGCCTCAAATGGCGACATCCCTTCTTCAACCTTTTTAAAGATATTCTCGGTAACTACAATACCATCATCTACCACCAGGCCCGTAGCAAGTACAATGGCCAATAAACTTAGTACGTTTATAGAAAAGCCAAAGGCATACATAATAAAGAAGGTAAAAATCAATGATACAGGGATATCAATCAATGGCCTGAAGGCGATGGCCCAATCCCTGAAAAAAAGATAGATGATTAAAATTACCAATACCAGCGACAAGCCAATCGTTTCAGCTACTTCGGTTACCGAACGTTTGATAAAAAGGGTATTATCTAATGCCACTTTTAGTTTAATATCCTGCGGTATATCGGCTTTTAACTTATCAAAACGTTTGTAAAACTCTTTACTGATGTCAAGATAATTAGCGCCCGGCTGGGGGATAATAGCGATGGCCACCATCGGTTTGCCCGATTCGCGTAAAATGGTTTCTTCGTTTTCTGGTCCCAAAACTGCAAAACCCACGTCTTTCAGTTTAACCACCTGGTTGCTGTCGGCTTTTAAGATTAGGTTGTTAAACTGACTTTCGTTGGTGAGTTTTCCTAAAGTTTTAACCGTTAGTTCAGTGGTAGCCCCGGTAATTTTTCCTGATGGGAGTTCTACGTTTTCATTATCTAAGGCCGTAACAATATCTTGTGAGGTTAAGCCATAAGCACTGAGCTTATTCGGGTCCATCCAGATACGCATGGCATATTTCCTTTGCCCTTGGATTTGTACACTACTAACGCCGGGAATGGTTTGAATCCGGTCGGCAATTACGTTTTCGGCAAAATCACTTAATTCGAGCGTATTGCGTTTATCACTCTGTATCGTCATCGATAAAATCGGATCGGAGTTGGCATCGGCTTTACTTACTACCGGTAAACCATCAATATCTTTTGGTAAAGTTCTGGCCGCTTGCGATACTTTATCACGTACATCATTTGCGGCCTCTTCAATATTTTTATCAAGGTTAAACTCTATGGTAATATTACTTGCTCCCTGGTTACTTGATGAAGAGATATTTCTGATCCCATCAATAGAATTGATCGATTTTTCTAACGGTTCAGTAATTTGTGATTCAATAATATCGGCGTTGGCCCCGGGGTAGGAGGTTCTTACCGAAACTACGGTCGGATCAATGGAAGGGTACTCGCGGACACCCAAAAAAGTGTAACCTATAATCCCGAAAAGAACAATTAGCAGGTTCATCACAATGGCCAGCACCGGCCTTTTTATACTCGTGGTAGAGATACTCATAATTATTCTTTAACCAAATGAACTTTAACCGGTGCACCTTTTTTCAAAGCCATTGATCCGGTGGTTAATACCGTGTCACCAGCTTTTAATCCTGATGTAATCACAATGTTTTCATCGGTACGCGTACCCGCTTCTACCTTAACCTCTTGTGCTTTACCATCTTTTTGGATATAAACGATCTTACCTTTTAAAACCGGAATAACTGCTTCGTTAGGAATCAGAATAGCATTTTGAAGGGTACTTAAAGCCAGTTTGATTTTCGCAAAGGAACCTGGTAGCAAAGTGTTGTCCGCATTGGGAGCTAAAGCCCTAATTTGTAAGGTTCTGGTAGCGGAATTAATCCCCGGTTCTATCGCATAAACTTTTCCCTTGTTTTCTTTTGAAGAGCCATCAGTAGTAAATATGATTTCGGAGTTCACTTTGATCTGCCCTGCATATTTCTCCGGAACCGAGAAAGTAACTTTAACAGGATTTGTACTCACCAGGTTGGCAATCACTGTGGCGGGCGTTAAATAAGTGCCGATAGAAATGTTACGTAAACCTATTCGGCCTGTAAAAGGTGCGCGGATAGTGGTTTTGGCTAATTGCGCCCGTACTAATTGTGCTTGGGCCTGCAACGACCTTAAATCTGCTAGGGAAGTATCGTATTCTTCCTGACTGATTGCCCCTTTTGCAAGCAATTGTTTTGCCCTGTTCTCATTTGTGCCGGAAAGTTTTTGTTTCGTCAGTGCATCCTGCAATTGCGCTTGTATATCCCGGTCATTTACTTTAACCAGTACACTTCCTTTTGATACCATAGTGCCTTCCTTAAAATAAATTCCGGTCACCAGTCCCGACACTTCACTTTTTAATACAACCGATTCGTTTGCGTCAATAGCGCCGGTTATTTCCAGGTCATTGTCAAACGATACCGGCTTTACAATAATTCCATCCACTGCCAGTGGAGCAGAGGCGCCTCCCTTACCAGCCTCTTTACCCTTTCCGGCACCAGCAGATGCACCACCTTTTCCTTCTAGTTTTTTATTTGCATTAATTCTGTAATATACCAGATAAGCCAGGCCTATTGCTAAAACAGCATAGATAATATACCTTTTCTTCATGTTATGATTTGTGTAGTGCGTATTCCAACGTTAAAATGATATTAATGTTTGGAATTAGAGCGTAAAAATATTCAAATAGTTTAGTCCTAATTTTGTTGTATTAAGGATGTTACCATCTCGGTCCGAAGTTCACAGCTTGGTTGCAGCATAATATTTATACTAAGTGTTATTCCTTCATAAATCAACCAGTTAATGCCTGATGACATTTGGTGCTAAATCGCCCTGAGTTTTTCGCAAATAGCCAAGCGCCAGACATAAATTGAACAGAAACAACTATTTTACACCACATTGAGCTATTTTATATTAAAACCCCATCAATAAATCTAAATTTGTAGCAAAACACAGTGAATATGTTTAATAAAAAATCAGTTTTAAGTTTAGTTTTACTACTAACGTGTATTATGGCAGCGAAGGCGCAGGTAAAAATAGGCTTCGAGGTTTCTTTCAAAGAACCGCAAGCGCATTATGCAGAAGTGCAGATGAATATTTCTGGACTGACAAAAGATTATGTAGATGTAAAAATGCCTGTATGGACACCAGGTTCTTATTTAGTGCGTGAGTTTGAAAAAAGTGTTGAAGAATTTAAGGCTACTGCGGGCGGTAAAGCGGCAAAGGTTGAAAAGGTTAGCAAAAACACCTGGAGGATTTTCTCGGCAAAGACTCCTAACATTCAGGTCAATTACCGGGTTTATGCATTTGAAATCTCAGTGCGTACACCATTTATTGATGAATCTCATGCTTTCTTATCACCAACAGGTATTTTTATGCACCCTGACGGCATGATCAAATCGGCAAGTACGGTAAAAATCGTTCCGTTCAATACCTGGAGTAAGGTTTCTACCGGCTTAGCTCCTGTTGCTGGCGAGCAGTTTACTTATAAGGCCAGCGATTTCGATATTCTGTACGATAGCCCTATTGAGGTAGGCAATCAGGACACTTTTGAATTTACAGCTGCCGGTGTTCGGCATGAAGTGGCTATGTATGGAGGCGGTAATTATGATAAAGAAAAACTAAAAGTTGATATGGCCAAAATTGTAGAAAAGGAAACTGCAGTTTATGGCGAAAATCCTAATAAATATTACCTGTTTATTGTTCATAATTTCTTAAAGGGGGGCGGTGGTCTGGAACACCTCAACTCCACTACTTTAGGTGCTACTAGAAACGCTTACAATACACCTGAAGGTTATAAAGGCTTTTTAAGCCTGGTTGCACATGAGTATCATCACCTGTGGAATGTGAAACGTTTGCGCCCTATTGCTTTAGGCCCTTTTGATTATGATAATGAAAATTACACCACCAACCTTTGGGTGGCTGAAGGTTTTACCTCATATTATGAGAACAAATACCTGCACCGCGCAGGTTTTACCGATGTGAACGAATTTTTGAAGGATTTAGTTGGTGGCGTGGGTACAGTCTTAAATACCCCGGGTGCCAAATACCAGTCGGCAGCTTCGTCTAGTTATGATGCCTGGATTATTGGTTACCGCCCGAATGAAAATTCGAAAAACAATTCAATCTCTTATTACAATAAAGGCGAAGTAATTGGTATTTTAATGGATCTGGAAATTATCAATGCCACCAAAGGTGCTAAAAGCCTGGATGATGTAATGAAAGCGATGTATCTGCAGTGCAAAACTTTAAAGCGAGGTTATACCGATGCCGAATTTAAAGCCATGGTGGAGAAAATATCCGGAATCAGCTTTACCAATTTTTGGGCTAAATATGTAAATGGGGTAGATGATGTAGAATATGTGAAGTACTTTGGTTATGCCGGTGTAGATGTTTCGACAGAAAATGCAACTCCAGGTAAGCCGGTTACCGGTGCTGCCGGACAGTTGACCAATGATGGTCTGGTAATTACTTCAACAACAAGAAATTCTGCGGCCTGGATCAGCGGATTGAACGTAAATGACGTTGTACTCAGTTTAGATGATACCTCATTAGGTGATGCGCTAGCAACAGTAAGGTTGAAAAGCCCGATGATTTCGTTGGATGTTATCCCGTTGGTAGGTAAAAAGAATATTGGTGATGTATTGAAACTTAAGGTTAGACGTGATGGATTAGAGAAAGAAATTTCGTTAACCCTGAAAGAGAATCCAAATGTACGCCTAAAAGCAACTGTTAACGAAAATGCCACACCGGAGCAAAAAGCAGTACTTAAAAAATGGACAGGAGTTTAATTTTTAATCGAGAATCTTTAGTCTATATATAAAGCACAAAAAAATCCCGTAAGGAATTAATCTTACGGGATTTTTTATTAAATGCTTTACTATACAAAGCTTAACGTCATGCGCTTAGCGCTAAACGTTATAACTAGAAAGTATATCTAAATCCTAGACCAAATCTTCCAGCATTAAAATCGCTGTTGTTGTCGCCAATGTAAAGTCTTGGTCTCCAATCTAAAGCCAATGCCAATGGTGCACCAGAGAATTTATAGTCTAAACCAACCATTGGAACAAGGTAAAAATTAGAACCGCCATCGTACAATTGAACTGAAGGACCACCACCTAAATACCAATCTAAACCTTTTGCACCACGGATAGATGAATTGTATTGAATGAAACCTTGAATAACAGTTGAATTTCCACCAAACAATACATCTCCCTGAATGGCCGCCTTAGGGCTGAAGTGGTGTCTGATTGAAGGACCTACCAATGTAGCGCCGTCTCCGAAGTCAATACCTAAGCCTAATCCGGTTTTGTAGTTTTGGGCTTTAACGTTTGTTGTACTAAGGGCAAATAATGCAATGCATCCTAAAATTGTAAATAACTTTTTCATAATTTAAATGTTTTGTAAATAATTATCAGCCTAACAACTTTAATGCCGTTTCTGTTTTTTCGGTAAAAATTTTAACCTGATAAAAAACAATGCTTGCATAGTAATTTTGTAATCGCTAAGTTTATTAAAAATATTTTAACGGAAAGTAAATACGGCATTTCACTCATTGCCAAGTATTATTTTCATTAATAAATACGCATAAAGTAACCATCTTTATGTTTGATTTTTTTAATTTAACCAAATAATATACAATTCATATGGCGGCAGAAATTAAACGGGTTTTTGATCTTTTAAAGTACAGCCTCGAAAATCCTAAGCAGGAATTCATCAGCGGAAAAATTAACGGGAAATGGATAAATTATAGTACAGTAGATTTTTGCAATGCTGTAGATAACTTAAGCCGTGGACTAATTAAACAAGGTATTGGGAAAGGGGGAAGGGTTGCTGTAATGTCTCACAACCGGCCTGAATGGAATATTGCTGATTTTGCTGCTAGCCAGATCGGGGCTTACCAGATCCCCTTATATCCAACCTTAGCCGAGCATGATATTCAATTTATCTTAAAAGATGCAGAAATAGCCATAATTTTTGTAGCTGACGAAGAATTGTATAAAAAAATTAAACCTTGTGCCGATGCCATAAATCCTGATATTAAGATTTATACTTTTAACGAAGTTACAGCAACCGAAAACTGGAATACCTTAATTGAACTCGGTAGGGCAAGTACGGATATTGACCTGGAAGCCTATCGGTCAAACGTGGAGCCAGATGATGTTTTGACCTTAATTTATACTTCAGGTACAACAGGAACGCCAAAGGGAGTAATGCTAACGCATAATAACTTAGTCGCAAACTTTGTAAACTCGGCTGTAGTTATGCCCGAGGGGGTCAACAAAAGTTTAAGTTTTCTGCCTTTATCGCACATTTTTGAGCGGATGATCATTTATCTATACCTGTTTAATTATACGGGGATCTATTATGCAGAAAGTATGGAAACCATTGTTGCCGATATTCAGCATGTAAAACCTAATGCCTTTTCTACTGTTCCAAGGCTTCTTGAAAAAGTGTACGATAAGATCATGGAAAAAGGGAAGGCGTTAACCGGGATAAAAAAAGGAATTTTCTTTTGGTCGGTAGCCTTGGCCGAAAAATATACCATCAATGCAGGTGCCTGGTACAATTTCAAGCTGGGTATTGCCCGTAAACTGGTGTTCAAAAAATGGAAAGAAGCTCTGGGTGGAGAAATCGTGGTCATCGTATCTGGCGGTGCTGCCCTCAATCCGCGATTGGCGAGGATTTTCTGGGCAGCTGGTATGCCTGTTTTTGAGGGTTATGGATTGACCGAAACCTCGCCTGTAATTACCGTTAATCATTTCGGCGGAACCATGTTTGGTACCGTTGGTGAGGTAATTAAAGGTGTGGAAGTTAAAATTGCCCCTGATGGGGAAGTATTGACCCGCGGGCACCAGGTGATGAAAGGTTATTATAACCGGCCCGACTTAACTCAGGAGGCTATAGATCAGGATGGATGGTTTCATACCGGAGATATTGGTGAGTTGGTTGATGGCCGTTTTTTAAGAATTACTGACCGTAAAAAAGAGATGTTTAAAACAGCTGGTGGTAAATACGTTGCCCCGCAAATGCTGGAGAATAAATATAAAGAATCGATTTTTATCGAGCAGATCATGGTTCTGGGCGAAAATAGAAAATTTCCTTCTGCATTGATTGTTCCTAATTTCGAAACCTTAAAAACCTGGGCAGGCAGAAAGGGCATTAATTTCAGCTCAAACGAAGAGATAATTAAAAATGAGCAGGTGCTTGCTAAATATAATGAGGTTATTGAAGCGGCAAATGTGGATTTTGGTAAATGGGAACAGGTAAAGCGATTTGCACTATTACCTAAAGAGTGGAGCATAGATGGCGGCGAGCTAACGCCAAAATTAAGTTTGAAAAGAAAAGTGATTACCGAAAAAAACAGTGAAATAATCGAAAAAATCTATCGGGATGCAGAAAACTATAAAGCCCCTCACTAATTATAAAAAATCAGCAATATACCTAAGCATGATGTTTTTATTGGCTGGTTGTGTAACCGGACAATTGGGTAAAAACAATAGTGGCGAATATAAAAACGGCATGGTGGTTTCAGCTCATCCGGAAGCATCTCAGGTAGGTATAGATATCTTAAAAAAGGGAGGAAATGCAGTTGATGCGGCTGTTGCTGTTCAGTTTGCCCTGGCAGTGGTTTATCCTAATGCGGGAAATATCGGGGGAGGCGGTTTTATGGTTTACCGCAGTTCAACCGGAGAAATAAATGCCCTGGATTTCAGGGAAAAAGCAGCAAAGGCTGCTGCCAGAGATATGTATCTGGATGGAGCCGGCAATCCAATTGTAGATAAAAGCCTTTATGGCCATTTAGCTGCGGGGGTACCAGGATCGGTAGATGGTATGGTAGAGGCGCATAAGAAATATGGAAAGCTTTCCTGGGCGCAGGTACTACAGCCAGCAATAGACCTGGCTCAAATTGGTTTTAAAATTACCAAAAGGCAGGCCGCTGAATTGAATGGTTTGCATAGAAAGTTTATGGAGTTTAACCCAAATGGAACAGCATTTGTAAATTTAGAAAGCACCTGGCAGGAAAATGATGTGTTGGTACAAAAAGAGCTGGCCAGTACTTTAAAGCTGATCCAGGAGAAAGGCAGAGCCGGTTTTTATGAAGGGGCTGTGGCCGATTCGCTTGTAGCCGAAATGCAGCGCGGAAAAGGACTTATTACAAAAGAAGATTTAAAAAATTATCATGCCGTTTGGCGTAAGCCGGTAACAGGCAATTACCGGGGCTATAAAATTATCACCATGCCGCCAACATCAAGCGGAGGCATTGCCCTCATCCAGCTGCTTCAGTCTGTAGAGCCTTATCCTTTAAAAAAATGGGGACATAATGCCGATTCAACCATACAGGTAATGGTCGAGTCAGAAAGAAGGGTATACGCCGATCGCGCAAAGCATTTGGGCGATCCTGATTTTTATGCCGTTCCGCAACAGCAGTTATTAGATGCTGCGTATAATAAAAACCGGATGGCAAACTTTAGCTGGGCCTCTGCAACTCCAAGTAGTGTTGTGTCAGCCGGTGAAATAAATGGCAAAGAACATGAAGAAACCACGCATTTCTCTATCGTAGACCGTGATGGAAATGCCGTTTCCATTACCACCACTTTAAACGGTTCTTATGGATCGTTGGTCGCCGTAAAAGGAGCAGGTTTTTTGTTGAACAACGAAATGGACGACTTTTCAGTTAAACCAGGCGCACCAAATATGTACGGCTTGGTTGGCGGCGAAGCTAATGCTATCGCCCCGAATAAAAGAATGTTGAGCTCCATGACGCCGAGCATTGTGGAGAAAGACGGAAGATTATTTATGGTGGTAGGTACACCAGGAGGTTCCACCATTATTACTTCTGTATTCCAAACCATTATTAATGTAATCGATTTCGATATGTCTATGCAATCGGCCGTTAATGCTAAAAAGTTTCATCACCAGTGGTTGCCAGATGAAGTGTATGTAGAAAAGGATGCTATTGACAGCTTATCAATATCGAAGTTAAAGGCAAAAGGTTATAAAATTTTACAGCGAGGCCCAATTGGCAGAGTTGATGCCATCTTAAGAACCAAATGGGGAAATTATCAGGGTGGTGCCGACCCAAGGGGTGATGATAAAGCCATTGGCTGGTAGCCATTTCGTTTCAATTCATTAATTTGATATTGTATCAAATTAGCTACATATTAATTGGCATAATTTGGTGTATGATATGCTCAATAATGGTATAACTAAACAATAGACCTCATAATTGCTTTTTACTATTTAACGTGAGCTTTGGATCTTAATTTGCCGACATGCATGAACGTTTGGCTAAGCCACAGCAGAAAATCTTCGTTCTCGGGATCACCGGCCTAACATCCCGATTGCTATCGGGATTCGGGAAGCACAGTCAAAGCCTACTCGCTGCCTTTAGCAGAAAAATTTTCAGCCGGCGTTTTTTGTTTCTTTCAAAAAGAAAGAAGCCATCCCGCCATGACAAATAGAATGCTCAATTAACATAAAAATACAGTTGTTATTATCGCAAATGATCTTTTAGATCCATAGTTCACGTTATTTAACAGAGGTTTCAATAGCGCAAATTGGTGTTGATAAGTTAATAAGTATTTTTACCGCGTTGTATTTTTGGTATGGCTATTGTAACGATTGTGAGACGCTATTTAACGTTAAACAGAAAATTATGAAACTACAATTATCTAAAGCCCTACCAGTTGCAATTGCTGGTTTATTAATCGGGTCGGTTGCTTCAGCTCAGGAAAGTCCGGCAACTTCAACTACAACATTAAGAACATGGTCTATTGGAGTAAACGCTGGTGTGCTAACGCCATTGTCACCACTGGGCGGAAAAAATGATTTCAGTAATAACAAATCAAGTTTGGGATATGGCCTATACATCAAAAAGCAGTTTACGCCTTATTTCTCTCTACGTTTAGATGGCGTTCGCGGTAAATTAAAAGGCGATAACTCCGAACCCTATGAAAGCGGTTTGGTAAACAACGCTCCGGTAAAATCTTTTGATACTGACTTATCTTATTCGGGAAGTTTAAATGCTGTTGTAAACATGTTCAATATCGATATGTTTAAAAAAGAAAATACTTTACAGCTTTATGCTTCTGCAGGAGCGGGTATTGCTGCTTACAAACCTACCATCACTACAGCAGCAGGAACTTCAGTATTTGGTAGTGGTGATAACATCCACGAATTGATTATTCCGGTAGGTTTAGGTGCTAAATTTAAAATTTCTGATGCCGTAAACTTTGATCTGGGTTGGACAATCAACTTTGTTGATGGCGATAACTTAGATGGTTACTATAAAAATGGAAACGATAAATACAACTATGCTTATGCAGGTTTAGAGTTTGCTTTAGGTAGTGGGAAACAACTGGCTTTCCATAATCCGGTAGCTTTAACTTATGATGAAGCCCTAAAGGCAAAACAAACTGCAGAAGGTTTACGGTCTGAATTGAATGCCCAAAAAGCTGATAATGCAAAGCTACGCTCAGAACTTAACGATGTATTGAAAGATTCAGATGGTGATGGCGTTGCTGATAAATTGGATAAATGTCCGGATACACCATCAGGTACCGTTGTGGATGGTGCTGGTTGCCCGTTAAAAACGCCGGAGAAAGTAGTAGAAAAAGTTATCGTAACAGAAGAAGACCGTAAAGTAGTTAACGAAGCGATTAAAAACTTAGAGTTCGATTTAGGTAAAGCTACTATTCGTTCTAAATCTTATGCTTCATTAAATAGGGTTGCAGCATTGTTGATACAGAAAAACTTTAGCTTAAAATTAGCTGGTCATACCGATAATACAGGATCAAAAGAACTAAACCTGCGTTTATCAAAAGAAAGAGCAGAATCTGTTAAAGCATACTTGGTTTCTCAGGGTGCCAACGCTTCACGTATTGAAGCTACAGGTTACGGCATGGGTCAACCGATTGCAACTAACAAAACAGCAGCCGGACGTCAACAAAACCGTCGTGTAGAGTTTACACTTTACTAAGTTGTTTTTAAACAATATTAAAAAGTCCTGGTGAAAATCAGGACTTTTTCAGTTTATGGTGTTTTATGTATGGTCGCTAGCTGATTTGGTTAATGGCTATAAATGCGGGTTGTCATCCTGAACGCAGAATCAATTTGCTTCAATGTAGGGGTAACTAAATGGCTATAAATACGAATTGTCATCCTGAACGCAGTGAAGGATCTTTCTTAGGCTTACTTGCGGCACGATTGGATTTGAAATTATGAGGAAATAGGTCTTATGGTAAAGATTCTTCACTGTGTTCAGAATGACAGCCTAATAATTAGTATTTGAAACCCAACTTATTTCAGTGATACAATCACCTTTTTAATCTCGCTTAAATCGTTCATCTCAAAATCCGGCGATTGCGGGTAAAAGCGTTGATAAATAATCTTATCATCTTTACTGTCGTATACACTGATGATTTTATCGTTATCTCGCTGCGTATAAACCACATATTTAACAGGAGCAGCGTTATTCAGGATTAAACTATCCAATGCTTTATACGATACAAACTTAAGTTTATAATTATAAGGTTCGGCAATAATTCCTGATGGTGGTAAGAGAGCTAATCTCGATGAAAAAACCTCCTTAATATATTCGGGTACATACAGCGTTTCTTTCGCCAGTTCCGGCAAACGCACTCTATTGTAAAATTGGTAATCTAAATTACAATTTTCGCTGGCGAGCAATCCATCGTTTATTTGTTTTAAATAACCGCTTAAAAAGCCGGGCGACCAATTATAGAAACTGGCTTTATTATAGAAATGAGATAAAATATTATTTTTTATCCTTCGTTTCGTGCCATATTGCTGATCCTGTGTTTCAACCAGGAAATTGGTACTCGGATCAGCAAAAAGCGCTACTGCCGCCAATAAAATTTCTTCTTTTACCTTAGGCTTTTTAGACGGTGTTATTAACTTCAGGGCATAAATAATATTTGTATTGTTAATAGTGTCTGACTTTTCGGTATAAGCATCAAAGTAAAAAAGTGAATAATTGGCAAGCGTATCATAACGACCCAACTCTTCGGGTTTAATGATTTTATATGGTGTGATTTTCCAGTTTTTTTTAATGGCCTGCTCAAATTTTTCCAATTCAGCATAGTCATTATACTGAAAGGTAAATAAAGTGGTTGTTTTTTTGAAAACCTCTAGCTTTTGACTGTTTAGAAGAGATTTTCCAAAATAGGCAACCTGGCTTTTTCCAATAGCCGCCCATGAAATAAAAAAACTAAACAAGAGTATTTGCTTTACTTTAAACATATTCTGCGGTTTCATTTTGTGTATGGCTATGATAAGAAAAAATTGACAAATATTTTGAATTTTTCTATTGCATTAACAAAATACATTCATTAGCTTTGTTATGCAAGCATAATAAATTAGTGAAAATGAAGCAACAACAAACCATAGATTACCATATTAAGTTTGCCTGGCAAAATATGTTTAATAAGTATAATCAAATGGCTTCCAGTTTCGGGATTACACAGGCTATTGGTTATATGCTTATTAATATAGATGATGTTGAGGGCACTGCGGTTTCAAATTTAGCTGGCTTGCTTGGGGTTAAAGCAACCAGTTTATCGCGTATGCTGAATAACATGGAAGAGGCTAACCTTATTTTTCGGGAAACATCAGTAGGGGATAAACGTTCGGTAAAGGTTTTTTTGACTGATTTTGGTAAAGAGAAAAAACAGTTGGCCAAGGGGGTTGTTCGGAAATTTAACGAATATCTTGATGAGCATTTTTCAAAAAAAGAAAAAGAGACCTTTATCAACCTTCTGATTAAATTGAATGACATAACAGTAGCCTATACTGTAGATTAATAAATATAGTAATGAAATCTGTTTGACAAGGACTGTATAAAACGGTTCGTCAGACTAATGAAAAGCAAATAGATGATGAAACGAAGCATTAATAAAGTTGCAGTTTTAGGGTCGGGTATTATGGGTTCGCGTATTGCATGCCACTTCGCCAATATTGGTGTTGAGGTATTGTTGTTGGATATCGCACCAAAAGAACTCAGCCCCGAGGAGCAGGCAAAAGGATTAACATTGGACAACCCCATTGTAAAAAACCGGATTGTAAATACTGCTTTGCAAACGGCCGTGAAAACAAATCCATCTCCGGTTTACTCAAAAAAAGCCTTAAATAAAATTAAAACCGGAAACTTCGAAGATGATATGTCTAAAATTGCCGCTTACGACTGGGTGATTGAAGTGGTTGTCGAAAACCTAGATATTAAGAAAAAGGTTTTCGAACAGGTAGAGCAATTCCGTAAACCGGGCACCTTAGTTACATCAAATACGTCTGGTATTCCCATTCATTTAATGGCTGAAGGAAGAAGCGAAGATTTTAAATCGCATTTCTGCGGGACACACTTTTTTAATCCGCCACGTTATTTAAAGTTGCTGGAAATTATTCCTACGCCACATACCAAGCCGGAAATTGTTGATTTTCTGATGCAATATGGTGATAAGTTTTTAGGGAAAACAACTGTTTTATGTAAAGATACCCCGGCGTTTATTGCCAATAGGGTTGGCGTTTATTCGATTATGGCACTTTTGCATCTGGTCGAAAAATTAGATTTAACGGTAGAAGAGGTTGATAAATTTACAGGGCCGGCATTGGGCAGACCAAAATCGGCCACATTCCGCACATCAGATGTTGTAGGTTTAGATACCATGATCAAAGTGGCAAAAGGGCTTTATGACAACTGCCCTGATGATAAAGCACACGATTTGTTTAAACTTCCTGCATACGTGCAAAAAATGGAAGAAAATAAATGGCTGGGCGATAAAACCAAACAGGGTTTTTATAAGAAAACCAAAACGGCTGACGGAAAAACTGAAATTCTTGCACTCGACTTAAAAACATTAGAATATAAGCCTCAGCAGAAGGTCAAATCGGCGACTTTAGAAATGACCAAGCCGGTGGAAAACCTTCGCGAGCGCATTAAGATTTTTGCCAAAGGAAAAGATAAGGCAGGCGAATTGTTCCGCCATTCTTCATTTGGTTTATTTGAATATGTATCAGATAGGATCCCAGAAATTTCTGATGAATTGTATCGTATTGATGATGCGATGCGGGCTGGTTTTGGCTGGGAACTCGGTCCTTTTGAATTGTGGGATGCCGTTGGCGTAAAAGAAGCCATCGAGGGGATGGATCAATATGGCAATAAAACTGCAGCCTGGGTACAAGAAATGCTGGACGCTGGAAATACGTCATTTTATAAAGTAGAAAACGGGGTTAAAAAATATTACGATATCCCTTCCAAAAGTTATAAAGCGCTACCAGGAACAGAGGAGTTTATCATTTTGGATAACCTGCGCGATAATAAAACGCTTTGGAAAAACTCTGGTGTTTCCATTATTGATCTCGGTGATGGCATTCTGAATGTAGAATTTCATACTAAAATGAATACCATTGGCGGTGACGTGATTTCGGGAATCAATAAGGCCATTGATATGGCAGAAAAAGATTACCGTGGTTTAGTTATCGGCAATGATGGCGCAAATTTTTCTGCCGGTGCCAACGTAGGGATGATTTTCATGATGGCGGTAGAACAGGAGTGGGATGAATTAAACATGGCGATCAAAATGTTCCAGAATACGTCAATGCGCATCCGATATTCTTCTATTCCGGTGGTGGTAGCCCCGCATAATTTAACCCTGGGCGGAGGCTGTGAATTTAGTTTACATGCTGATCATGTTCAGCTTTCTGCCGAAACCTATATGGGCCTGGTTGAATTTGGTGTAGGTGTAATTCCTGGCGGTGGCGGTACCAAAGAGTTTGCTTTGCGTGCTTCTGATGAGTTTAAAGACGATCAGATTGTGCAGAATGCCCTGAAAGATCGTTTCTTAACTATCGGTATGGCCAAAGTCTCCACTTCAGGTTACGAAGCTTATGAACTGGGTTATCTGCAAAAAGATAAATTCTCGATCTCAATGAACCGCAACCGTTTACTGGCCGATGCAAAAGCAAAAGCGATTGAGCTTGCAGATGCCGGTTATACCAAACCAGTACAACGTAACGATATTAAAGTATTAGGAAAGCAGGGATTGGGAATTGTTTATGCCGGTGCAAATAGTATGTACGCAGGTCATTTCATCTCCGAACATGATAAAAAAATCTCTGAGAAACTTGGCTATGTAATGTGTGGTGGTGATTTATCTGCACCCGCAGAAGTAACCGAACAATATTTACTGGATCTGGAAAGAGAGGCGTTTTTATCCCTTGCAGGAGAAAGGAAGTCATTAGAACGGATTCAGAGTATCATTACAAAAGGGAAACCGTTGAGAAATTAGATGTGAGACAGTAGACATTAGATTTGAGACAGTTTGCATCGTTCATAGCATCAGTAATAATAGAATATGAATAATTTAAAAGAGTTAAAAATTTGGAATAAGGCTATTAATTTAGCTGTTGATGTTTACAAAGCAACATCAACCTTTCCGACTGATGAGCGCTTTGGCTTAACCAGTCAATCTCGAAGGGCAGCTATCTCAATTCCATCTAACATTGCCGAAGGTGCCGGAAGAAATTCAGTCAAAGAATTTAATAATTTTTTAGGGATAGCTAATGGATCTTCTTATGAATTGCAAACTCAATTGGTAATCGCTAACAGACTTGATATTCTCGAATCTGAAATTTTAGATCTTTTACTGAATCAAATTGATGAACTACAAAAAATGACTTATGGTTTTCAGCAGATGCTGAATAAGAAAATTAATATGAAAAAGATGTGAGGGAGTAGATTTGAGGCCAATTATCATCTCGTGTCTCACATTTAATGCTTTAAATCTAAATACTAATCGATTTGAGTTATTAGTTTGGGTTAAGTCTCACATCTAATATCTCAAATCTCAAATTTCAAACAATGGAAGCATATATTATAGCCGGATATCGTACAGCAGTGGGTAAGGCACCCCGTGGCGTATTCCGTTTTACAAGAGCTGATGATTTGGCCGCAGAAGTAATCAGGGCTTTGGTAGCATCAGTCCCAAATTTGGATAAAGAACAGATTGATGATGTAATTGTGGGTAATGCTACGCCAGAGGCAGAACAAGGCCTGAATATTGGCCGTATGATCTCGCTGATGGGCCTGGATACAGATAAAGTACCAGGTGTTACCGTAAACCGTTACTGTGCATCAGGTTTGGATACCATTGCCACAGCAGTTGCCAAAATTAAAGCGGGCATGGCCGATTGTATTATCGCGGGTGGCGTAGAGGTAATGAGCGGAATGCCTTTTGGTGGCTGGAAACTGGTGCCAAATGCAGAGGTAGCAAAAAACAATCCAGACTGGTATTGGGGCATGGGCTTAACTGCTGAAGCGGTAGCCAAAGAATATAATGTAAGCCGTGAAGATCAGGATGCTTTTTCATTAAAATCTCATGAAAAAGCTATTCACGCCATAAAAAACGGTCATTTGAAAGACGGCATTTTGCCAATTACGGTAAATGAAAACTATCTGGATGACAACCTTAAAAAGAAAACCCGTTCTTATGTGGTTGATACTGATGAGGGACCACGTGCAGACACAACGCTGGAAAAGTTGGCGAAACTGAAACCTGTATTTGACGCAGTGGGCAGTGTAACGGCTGGTAATTCCTCGCAAACATCGGATGGGGCTGCATTCGTTCTGGTCGTTTCTGAAAAGAAAATGAAAGAATTAAATGCCGAGCCGATTGCCAGATTGGTAAGTTACGGTATTGCAGGTGTGCCGCCACGCATTATGGGCATTGGTCCGATTGAGGCGATTCCAAAAGCTTTGAAGCAAGCCGGATTGAAAAAGGAAGATATTGATTTAATCGAACTGAATGAAGCTTTTGCCTCACAATCGTTAGCGGTAATCAGAACATTGGATTTAAACCCAGATGTGATCAATGTAAACGGTGGAGCAATTGCCCTGGGCCATCCACTTGGTTGTACCGGAGCAAAGCTTACTGTGCAGATCATGAACGAGCTGAAAAGACAAAACAAAAAATACGGAATGGTAACCATGTGCGTAGGAACCGGGCAAGGTGCAGCTGGAATTTTTGAGCTTCTTTAGATCTGAGATCTTAGATGCGAGATTTGAGAAAATGTATAAGAACATGCCTGAGACAAATAATTTTTACAAAATGAATAATTTGAAAGCGCTAAAAATCTGGAATAAAGCAATTGATTTGGCCGTTGATTTATATAAAGCTACTTCAACATATCCGTCAGATGAACGTTTTGAATTGACTAGCCAATATCGAAGAGCAGCTGTATCAAATCCATCTAATATTGCAGAAGGAGCAGGCAGAAATTTGCCTAAGGAATTTAATAATTTTTTAGGCATAGCCAATTGATCTTCTTATGAATTACAAACTCAATTGGTTATTGCTAATAAACTCACAATTCTAAAATTTTGGGTTCTTAATCACTCAAATTGATGAATTACAAAAAATGACTTAAGGTTTTCAGCAGATGCTGGAAATGAAAATTAATAAAAAGGACATGAAACGACAGATATTAGATTTGAGATAATGTGGTTCGATCAAGAGAACTCAGATCTCACATCTGATATCTGAAAACTTACATAAAAATGATTTGAGTTTGAATTTGGGCAGGTCTCAAATCTCAAATCTCATTTCTCAAATCTCATAGCAATGGAAACAACTGAAAAAAAGACAATTAAAGGTGGCGAATTCTTAATTAAGGATACCACTTATCAGGAAGTATTTATCCCTGAAGAGTTTGACGAAGAGCAGCAGATGATTGCACAAACTTGTCGCGATTTTCTGGCGGCTGAGGTTTATCCCAATTTAGAAAAAATCGACAAGCAGGAAGATCCTGAACTTATGCCAACATTGTTAACCAAAGCTGGCGAACTGGGTATTCTTGGTGTTTCAGTACCGGAAGAATATGGCGGTTTCGGCAAAAATTTCAATACTTCCATGCTGGTTGCAGATGTGGTAGGTGCGGGCCACTCTTTTGCCGTTGCACTTTCTGCCCATACTGGAATTGGTACATTACCGATTTTATATTATGGCGACGAAGAACAAACAGCAAAGTATATTCCTAAACTTGGTTCGGGTGAATGGAAGGCAGCTTATTGCTTAACGGAACCAAACTCAGGTTCGGATGCAAACTCAGGAAAAACAAAGGCTAAATTGAGCGATGATGGTAAACACTACATCATCAATGGTCAGAAAATGTGGATCACTAATGGTGGTTTTGCTGATGTTTTTATCGTTTTTGCCAAGATAGACGACGATAAAAACTTAACTGCATTTATTGTAGAGAAAGATTTCGGCGGCATTACCATGAACCCGGAAGAACACAAAATGGGGATTAAGGGTTCTTCAACCCGTCAGGTTTTCTTTAACGATTGCCCGGTGCCTGTTGAGAACATGTTAAGTGAGCGCGAAAACGGCTTTAAAATCGCAGTAAATATTCTAAACATTGGCCGTATTAAATTATCTGCGGCAGCTATCGGAGCATCGAAGGCAACTTTAAATACGGCGATTAACTATTCAAATGAGCGGATCCAGTTTGGGCGCCCGATTTCTAAATATGGTGCAATCCGCTTTAAAATTGCAGAAATCGCATCTAAGCTTTATGCAGTTGATTCGGCAAACTATCGTGCAGGGCAAAATATTGATGATACTTACGATCAACTGGTTGCAGGTGGAATGGAATCTGGCAAAGCAAGATTAAAGTCTGTTGAACAATTTGCCGTAGAGTGTGCCATTTTAAAGGTTTGGGGTTCTGAAGTTTTAGATTACACGGTAGATGAAGGTGTGCAGATTTATGGGGGTATGGGTTTTAGTGCCGATGCACCTATGGATAGGGCCTACCGCGATGCCCGCATCAACCGTATTTTTGAAGGTACAAACGAAATTAACCGCTTGTTAACCGTTGATATGATGCTGAAACGCGCCATGAAAGGTGAGCTGGATTTAATGACGCCTGCTACAGCAGTTGCCGCCGAACTGATGAGTATACCTGATTTTGGTGAACAGGATGATACCTTATTTGCTGCAGAGAAAAAAGTACTTTCTAATCTGAAAAAGGCAACGTTAATGGTAGCTGGTGCTGCGGTTCAGAAACTAATGATGACCCTGAGCAAAGAACAGGAAATTTTAATGAACATTGCCGATATGGCCAGTTATGTTTATGTACTTGAATCAGCTTTGCTGAGGACGGAAAAATTAGTGCATACCCGGGGTGAAGAAGCATGTGCAGGTCAGCTGGATTTATTGCGGATTTACATGGTAGAAGCTGTAGATGGCATAGCCAAAGCGGGTAAAGAAGCACTTTGGGCTTTTGCGGAAGGTGATGAACTGCGCATGATGCAGGTTGGTTTACGCCGTTTTACCAAAGTTGAACCTTTTAATGTTAAAGATGCCCGTCAAAGAGTTGCACAGCAGCTTATTGAGGCAAATAAATATATTTTTTAAGGTTTAGTGCTTAAAGGTTAGGGTTTAAGGATTGGGTGTGTAACCAATACCTTAAACCCTTTTTTATTGTGCGATGCCTAATAATATGCTGTCATGCTGAGGCACGAAGCATCTGCAACCGATGAAACAGATGCTTCGTGCCTCAGCATGACAGAAGCTGAAAAATAATAAGTCCTTAGCTTTATGGTATAAAAATCATATTTTCGCGTATGATTAAATTTAGATTACTTACGATACTATTTTTAAGTGTAGCTGTTATTTCATCTTGTAAAAAAGACGAAGATCCCGAAAAACAGATTACAGATTTTATCAAAAAAAATAATATCAATGCCGTTAGAGATAACTCGGGTTTATATTATGAGATCATTAAGCCTGGATCGGGCTCATTTACTTATCCAAGCAATACCAAAATTACCATCAAATATGAGGGAAGGCTGTTAAATGGAAATGTATTTGATAATGGTGGTGGCAAAGAACAAACCTTTAACCTTGCAGAACTGATTCAAGGCTGGCGTATCGGTATTCCCAAAATCCAGAAAGGTGGAGAAATCAGGTTAATTGTTCCGCCAAGTTTAGGTTATGGTAGTAGTTCGGTAGGTCCTATCCCCGGAAATTCGGTGTTGGATTTTAATATTCAATTATCAAACGTGCAATAATTTGTCTGGCTCTTTTTTGCTTTACCTTAAACGCTTTAAAATTGTTAAAATAGGTTAAAAATTGTTGCAACCACATTAAAAGCTTATTTTTGCGAATAATGGTTAAGATTAAACATATTATGCTATTGATATGATATATTAACCATAACACTTACAGACGTACAATAATAAATGAACAAATTTACTAAACTTGGCCTATTCGCGATTTTACTGGCAACTGTCGTTTTCAGCTCATGCAAAAAAGAATATGAGTCTATTGAAAGCACAGATGATGCAGCTATTCAGGCCTATTTGAAAAAAAATAATCTTAATTTCGATAAAGATCCGACTAAAGGTTATTATTTTAAAATCAATACACAGGGTACGGGCAGTAAGGTCGCAAATCAGGATTCGGTTTATTATACTTATACTTTCAAAACATTATCCGGACAAGTTTTTTTTCAATCTACTGATTTAATGATACCAGGTAATTATTTAGGTTATACAGACAGGTTTACTTTTAATCAACAACAATTCCTTTTAACTCCAGTTAGAGAAGTGCTATCGAAATTAAATCGAGGTGGGAAAGCCACTCTGATTATGCCATCATATATGGTTTTTGGTAAAAATGGTCTGAGTGCTCTTAACATTGCATCAAATGAAAATGTTATTGTTGACCTAGGCCTATATCTTGAATCGAAGAGACATGAAATTGATGAATTGGAGATTAATAAGTTAATTTCCAATAATAATTTAACATTAACTAAGGATCCGTCAAGGGCAAGATACTCAATTATTACACCTGGTACGGGAACTGATGCTATTAATTTAAATTCTACAATAGTTGCAAATTATACATTAAGAACTTTAGATGGAGTTGTCGTACCACAACCTGCTCAAATAACGGATGTTTTAAGTAACTTATTTAAAGGTTGGCAATTAATATTACCTGGCAGGGTAACTGCTGGTGGAAAGCTTCGTTTGATTTTACCTTCTGATTTGGCTAATGGGATGCCTCTAGACTTCGATATTGAAATTGTAAGCGTTACAAATTAGATGAATCTATTCTCATTATAACGATATGCTCAACTAATAGTTGGGCATTTTTTATTACTTTTAAGTTTGTTAACTTATTTTTTAGTTGTATGTTTGATGTGTAAGGGAAAACATACAATCTAGTTATGATAAATAAATTTAATTTACGCTACTTAATACTACCTGTGCTGGTCAGTATCTTATTCGTTTCCTGTAAAAAGGATGCTAATGACGGAAATCAAAAAGAAAAACTTTTAACAAATGCGGTGAGCATTGAAAATGGATATTTAAAATTCAGAGATCAAAAGGCTTTTGATTCTTTGGTTAATATTTTGGTAAGACCTGAAAATTTTAATTCAAGGCCTAGAGAATTTGCAAACTTTAAATCTTATAAGGATATATTGCTTGAAATAGAAAAGGAATATGCAAATGTTAATACTAGTAAGGCATTTGATGATTTTAAAAATAAATATTTAGAATTAGTAGAAATTAAATCTGATAGCTCATTAACCTATAAGTTCGGAACACCTCTTTCAGCATTATTTATCAATATCAGAGGTGAGGTGAAGGTAGGTGACTTTACTACCGTTTATACAAAGGATCATAGAATGGTATCTTATTCTGGTAAATATAAGAATGAGCAAGAAGTTAATAACATCAGGAATACAAACGCTAAACAAGGTGTATTTGTGTCTGAAATTTTAAAAAATACCTCTACTGCAAAAACGGAGAATACTTATGGCCCTACCACAACTACGGCAATAAAGTCGGAATTATATTATAACGAAGATAGTAAGAGAAGACTTTTTGTTGATTTATGGAAAGAGGCAACTCCAAGAACTGATGGCTCTTGGAGCCCATCACAACCACAGATATCAATAATTCATTATTATTTCACATCCCGTCAGGAATTAAAAAAAACATTTGGAGGCTGGAGAACAAATGAAACAGACTACTATTTTAGTAACTTAAATTACACTTATACTTATGAGATGCCTCCGTCTGTATATCCAGGATCTACTAATTTTAACTTAGTAAGTTACAGCGTTCCCAATGCAACGGGGCCGATCATTATAGATTTAGGTACTAGGGAGGCTGTACATTATGGTATTAGCGGTACAGGCCGTTTTTTTACTGGTGGCGTTCCAAATGCACCTTCATTCAATGTTAATTAATTATCAGTTAACTCAACGCCTCTTTAAAAACTTTTAAAACCCTTTCCCTTGCAAAAGTATGCTCAACTATTGGTTGGGCATATTTTTTTGTGCCAAATTCTGGTACCCATTTTTTTATATATTCAAGTTTAGGGTCAAATCTTTTGGTCTGCAGTTCGGGGTTAAAAACCCTGAAATAAGGTGCCGCATCATTCCCTGATCCTGCGGCCCATTGCCAGCCACCAACATTACTCGCCATTTCGTAATCCAATAATTTTTCGGCAAAGTAGGCTTCTCCCCAGCGCCAGTCAATCAGTAAATGTTTGCTTAAAAAACTCCCTACAATCATCCGTACGCGATTGTGCATCCATCCGGTCTGGTTCAGCTGGCGCATGCCTGCATCAACAATCGGGTAGCCTGTATTACCTTCTCGCCAGGCCTTAAACTCCTCTTCGTTGTTGCGCCACTTAATTTTATCGTACTGTTTTTTAAACGAATCGAAAGCAGCGTAGGGGAAGTGCCAGATTATAGTCATGTAAAATTCCCGCCAGGCCAGTTCCGAAAGCCAGACATTCGATTTTGCTTCCAATGCATCTTTAACGGCTTTCCGAATGCTTAGGGTTCCAAAACGCAGGTGCAGCCCAACATGTGTGGTGCCATCAAGGGCGGGGAAATCGCGTTCTTTTGCATAACTATCGAGCTTGTCTTTGTAATCTATTTTCGGAAAATGCAGCTGACTCTTTTCAAAGCCCATTTCTTTTAAGCCCGGGCTTGGCAGGTGCCTGGTTTGTAACAGGTTTTTAAAATACTTTTTAGTTGGATAAGCCTTTACATAAAAATCGTTTAGTTTGGCGTGCCATTGTTTATAAAAAGGCGTAAAAACGGTATAAGGCGTTTTATCTGCCTTTAAAATTTCGTTTTTTTCAAAAATAACCTGGTCTTTATAGGTTTTAAACACAATTTTTTCGCTGGTTAAAAACTCAGCCATGTTATCATCGCGTTCGCGGGCATAAGGCTCATAATCGTGATTGGTATACACCTCTTTGACCTGGTATTCCTTTAAAATCTCTGGCCATATTTTTTCGGGTTTCCCGTATTTTACCAGTAAATCTGATCCTTGCTGCTGAAGTTCTTTCTTTAGCGCTTCAATGGTTTCATAAATGAAGCTTACACGAGCATCATCTTTTGGTAGTTTATCCAGTATATTCTGGTCAAAAATAAAAAGTGGTAACACCGGGTAATCGCCTTTAAGGGCGTGATATAAAGCGGCGTTATCTGTTAATCGCAAATCGCGACGGAACCAGAAGATGGATATTGGAGTCATTCGGGGAAATTATAAATTAATTATTTTACGTCATACTGAACTTGTTTTACAAGAAGAAATATTGTTTTCTATTGCCTTGTAGCTACTTCGTGGTCAGCATCTATCCTGGAAAGACCCTGAAATAAATCCGATAGCTATCGAATCAGGATGACGAAATTGACCAGTTAACCTATTTATAAAGATCTTTCAAAGCATCATCCAAATGTGTGAATTTAAATTTGAATCCTGCATCTAAAATCTTCTGTGCAGAGGTATTATTGCTCATCAAAACGGCATCTACACGCTCTCCCAATAATAATTCCAATGCTTTTTTAGGCACTTTTATGGGCCAGAACGGACGGCGGAGCTGTTTGGCAATAGCTTTGGTTAAGGCAATGTTCGTTACCGGAAATGGAGCACAAGCGTTGTAGCAGCCTTCCATTTTCGGGTTTTCGATGGCTTCGATATACATTTCCACCATATCGTCAATGTGTAGCCAGGGTGTCCATTGTTTGCCTGTACCTAAACCAGCCCCAACAAATAACTTTACCGGTTTATCCAGTTGGGGTAATGCGCCTCCATCATTGCTCAACACAATCCCGGTACGAAGTTTTACAATCCTTAGGCTCAGTTTTTTGCCTTGGTCTACCGCATCCTCCCAAAGTTTGCAGCAATCTGCCAAAAATCCATAACCTTTCGGGCTTTCTTCAGTTAAGATTTCATCGCCACAATCGCCATAAAAACCCACCGCAGAAGCCGAAATGAACGATTTTAGCTGAAGTTCAGGCTTTGATCTTATTGTTTTAAAGAGTAATTCGGTCGACTTTACACGGCTGTCAATAATCTGCTTTTTGCGTTCATCTGTCCATTTTTTATCGGCAACCGGCTCGCCCGCTAAATGGACGATGGCATCTACACCATTCAAACAGTCAGCCTCAATAGTTCCCTTATAAACATCCCATACAAAATTATTTGCATCGTCAGCTTTCTTCCGCGAAAGTGTATTCACCTCATAACCCTTGTTCAGCAAGTGTTTTTTTAGTTCAGTACCCACAAGCCCTGTAGCGCCGGTAATCAGAATCTTTTTTGCCATCTTTTTTAAACACCAAAGATACAAAAGGGTTTGGTTGAGGCGCCTAAAATGCATTAACCTGGTTCTAATTCTTTTGTTTCCTATTTGTAAAGAATTACTTAGCCATTGGATGAAGAATAAAAATAAGATAAATTTGTAAAGCGTTCTTATACCCTTTTCGATAAAATATGTCCAAAAAAATTCTAGTCTGGTTTAGAAATGATCTTCGCTTGCATGATAACGAAATGCTGGTGGAAGCGATTGCTAAATCTGATGCGATTTTACCTGTTTACATTCTAGATCACCGTTCTTTTGGCGAAACCAGGTACGGGAGTTTAAAAACAGGTAATATCAGAGCGCAGTTTATTTTAGAAAGTGTTTTGGGCTTGCGCAATGCTTTAAAACAGATTGGCGGAAATTTGCTGATTGCTGAAGGTAAGCCCGAAGATATTATTCCTCAGCTTGTTCAGGAATATGAGATTACTGAAGTTTACCATCACCGCGAAGTAGCACGTGAAGAAACACATATTTCTACGCTGGTAGAAAATGCACTTTGGAAATTACGGGTCAACCTGAAACATTTTATCGGCCATACCTTATATAATAAGGAAGATTTGCCTTTCCCCATTAAGGATATTCCTGATGCTTTTAACCAGTTCAAAAAGAAAATCGAGCGCGATTCGATTATCAAACCATGTTTTGCAGCACCAGATCGGATTAACGTAGCGGAGGTGATTGATTGGGGTACCTTACCTTCTTTGGAAAAACTTAATCTATTGCCGCAGCAAAAAGACCTCCGTGCTGATTTTGAATTTAAAGGTGGGGAAGCTGAAGGTCTGGCTCATCTTCAAAAGGTGATTTTGGCCATGCAACAAGCGGCCACCACAAAAAATTTAATTCTTGCTTCTAAACTCTCTGCATGGTTAGCCATTGGAAGTTTATCTCCGCGCAAAGTGTACTGGGAAATAAAAAAGATGGAGAGTGTACCCAATACCAAAGCAATGTTCAATCATATTTTATTGGGCCTGCTGTGGAGGGATTATTTCCGTTTCATGTTTAAAAAGTACGGTAATACGTTTTTTAGTCCGAATGGGTTTGGTAGCCAGGGCCTGGTTGATGTGGCAAATGAGCAGGAGAATTTTAATAAATGGCGCAATGCACAGACTGGTTTTGCTGTGGTAGATGCGGTAATGACAGAGTTAAACCAAACTGGTTTTATTTCGAACATTGCCCGCCAAACAGCAGCGCTTTACCTGATTAATAATTTAGAGGTAAGCTGGGTTTTAGGTGCTGCCTATTTTGAAGAAAAATTGATTGATTATAATCCTGCGAGTAATTGGGGCAATTGGGCCAATGTTGCCGGTGTAGGTAATGATCAAAAATCAAAAAGTGTTTTCGATCTTGATAAAAATATCAAAAATCTCGACCCTAAAGGCAACTACTCCATAACTTGGGCATCATAGTTGTGAGGATTGGATTAAAAATGGCTGGCTGTTAAATGAGCGCATTTGGGTAATTGAATTTTAACAGATTCTACCCATATTTTGTATAACAGGCTGGTTCATTTACGCACTCGCAAATTTAAAGCCCGCTCATTTATTTTAATCGAGATTTTTGCCGTTTATATAAGGTAAAATTCTAATTTTGTAATGCTTATAGTAAATAGTTAATAATGGATAAATTATCTTATCTTAATGGCGCAAACGCCGAATATATAGAGTCTTTATATCAATCCTACCAGCAAGATCCGTCATCTGTTGAGTTTGGATGGCAGAAATTTTTCGAAGGTTTTGATTTTGGAAGAGGATCGGAAGCACCTGCAGTAACCGCAGAAACACCAGAACACTTTTTAAAAGAGGTTAATGTTTTAAATCTAATTGATGGTTACCGTAGCCGCGGACATTTGTTTACGCACACTAATCCTGTGCGCGAACGGCGTAAACATCTACCAACATTGGATCTTGCAAATTTTGGATTATCCGATGCCGATCTGGAAACTGTTTTCAATTCTGGTGTAGAGATTGGTATTGGTGCGGCAAAATTAAAGGACATTGTAGCCTTTTTAAAACAAACATATGCAGGTTCTATAGGAGCCGAATTTAAATTTTTACGTACGCCGGAAGTGTTGAACTGGATTCAGCAAAAAATGGAAAGTGCACGTAATACCCCTAATTTTTCCATCGATGAGAAAAAGCGTATCCTACGTAAATTAAACGAAGCGGTAAGTTTTGAAAATTTCCTGGGTACAAAGTTTTTGGGGCAAAAGCGTTTTTCTTTAGAAGGTGCAGAAGCTTTGATTCCTGCTTTGGATTCGGTCATCGAAAAAGGTGCTGAATTGGGGATAGAGGAATTTGTAATTGGTATGGCACACCGCGGTCGTTTAAACGTACTGGCCAATATCATGCAAAAAACATATAAAGATATTTTTGCGGAATTTGAAGGTAAAAGTTATAGTCCTGATACCCCATACGGTGGTGATGTAAAATACCATTTAGGTTATTCTACAGATATAGCTACTGTTTCAGGCAAAAGCGTTCACTTAAGTTTATGTCCTAACCCATCGCACTTAGAAACCGTTGATGGTGTGGTAGAAGGTATGAGCCGCTCTAAAATCGATTTCAAATATGGTGGCGACAACAGTCGTTTAGCCCCGATTTTGATTCATGGTGATGCATCAGTTGCCGGACAGGGAATTGTTTATGAAGTTATTCAGATGGCAGGCCTTGAAGGTTACAAAACAGGAGGTACCATTCACCTTGTAATTAATAACCAGATCGGTTTTACCACCAACTATAAAGATGCCCGTACCAGTACTTACTGTACCGATATTGCGAAAGTAACGTTATCTCCGGTTTTCCATGTGAATGGTGATGATCCTGAAGCTTTGGTTTATGCCATTAATTTAGCCATGGAATACCGTCAGAAATATAAAAACGATGTTTTTATTGATATTCTTTGTTATCGTCGCTTCGGTCATAATGAGTCTGATGAGCCTAAATTTACGCAGCCGTTATTATATAAAACGATCGAAAAACACCCTAACCCAAGGGAAATATATATTGATCAGCTAACTAAAGAAGGTAAGCTGGAAGCTGGTTTGGCAAAAGAGATGGAAAAAGATTTCCGTGGAATTTTGCAGGAACGCTTAAATGAAGCCAAAGAATATGTGGCCAGCAACAGCGAAGTTAAATTTGGTGGTGCATGGGCAGATTTGCGGATGGCTACACCTAAAGATTTCGAAGCCTCACCGGTTACGGCCGTTAAAAAAAGTACTTTATTGGAAATCGGTAAACGCATTACCACTTTACCGTCAAATAAAAAATTCTTCAAGAAAATCGAAAAACTATTTGCCGAACGTACCAAAATGGTAAACGAAACGCTGGTTTTCGATTGGGCAATGGGCGAGCAGCTTGCATATGGTACTTTGTTATCAGAAGGTAAACGCGTACGTTTAAGTGGTCAGGATGTGGAGCGAGGTACTTTCTCTCACCGTCACGCGGTATTAACACTTGAAGACAGCGAGGAAGAATATGTGCCATTGGCCAATATCTCAGATCAACAGGCTTCATTTGATATTTACAATTCACACTTATCAGAGTATGGTGTTTTAGGTTTTGAATATGGATATGCCATGGCCAATCCAAACGCCTTAACCATTTGGGAAGCACAGTTTGGTGATTTCTTTAACGGTGCGCAGATTGTTGTCGATCAGTATATTGCAAGTGCTGAAACCAAGTGGCAACGTGAAAATGGTTTGGTGATGTTGTTGCCTCACGGTTACGAAGGGCAGGGACCAGAGCATTCGTCAGCGCGTATTGAACGTTTTATGGAGCTTTGTGCAGATTATAATATGCAGGTAACCAACTGTACCACTCCGGCAAACTTCTTCCATGTTTTACGTCGCCAGTTTAAACGCGATTTCCGTAAACCTTTGGTGGTATTTACGCCAAAAAGTTTGTTACGTCACCCGGCCTGTGTTTCTAAATTAGAAGAATTTACCGAAGGTGGTTTTAAAGAAGTAATTGACGATGCAAATGCTAAAGTTGCAGACGTAACGCGTATTGTTTTCTGTAGCGGCAAAATTTATTATGAATTGTTGGAGAAACAACAGGCTGACAAAATTAGCCATGTAGCCCTGGTTCGTGTAGAGCAGTTATATCCAACCCCGGTTGATCAGATGGAAGCCATTCAGAAGAAATATAAAAATGCAAAAGAAATTTTCTGGGTACAGGAAGAACCGGAAAACATGGGCGCATGGCCATATTTGTTCCGCAAGCTGTATAAAACCGGTTTAAAAGGCATTGATGTAATTTCGAGAAGAGAAAGCAGTAGTACAGCTACAGGTTTTGCAAAACAACATTCAAACCAGCAAGCTTATATTTTAGCCAAAGCTTTAGAAGTTTCGGTTACGGAGGATGTAAAGGATATTGCTAAAAAAGCTACAAAAAAATTAGTTCAAATAGATTAAATGAGGTTTAAGGTGTAGGGTTTGAGGTAGAAGGATGAGCAGCCCGGGCATTTCAACTTGATAATACTTAACCTTTAACAATAAAAAATATAACATTACAAAAATGAGTTTAGAGATAAAAGTTCCACCTGTTGGTGAATCGATTACCGAAGTTGTTTTATCAAGGTGGATAAAAAACGACGGCGATGTTGTTGAAATGGATGAAGTTATTGCCGAATTAGAATCGGATAAAGCAACATTCGAATTAACTGCAGAACAGGCCGGAACTTTAAAAACCATAGCAGCCGAAGGCGATACCTTAGCCATTGGCGCAGTAGTTTGTCAAATTGAAGAAGGTGGTGCAGCTTCTGGTCCTAAGGCCGAAGTTGAAAGTCCTAAAGCTGATGCACAAGCCCCGGCTGCAGTAGCGGAAGCACCAAAGGCTCAGGATACAGCTGCTTCTAAAGATTCTTATGCTTCGGGAACGCCTTCACCTGCTGCGGGTAAAATCCTTGCTGAAAAAGGCATTGATGCTGCCGCTGTAAAAGGCACAGGTGTTGATGGCCGTATTACCAAAGATGATGCTGTAAAGGCAGAAGCGGGTAAAAAAGCCGAAGCGCCAAAAGCAAGTGCTCCGGTTGCAGCTGCTGCTCCTGCAGGTAGCCGTAGCGAGCGCCGTGAAAAAATGTCGCCATTGCGTAGAACCGTTGCAAAACGTTTGGTTGCTGTGAAAAATGAAACCGCAATGTTAACCACTTTTAACGAGGTTAATATGAAACCAATTATGGATTTACGCGGAAAATATAAAGATCAGTTTAAAGAGAAATTTGGCGTTGGTTTAGGATTTATGAGCTTTTTCACCAAAGCTGTTACCGAAGCATTAAAAGATTTCCCTGCTGTAAATGGTCGCATCGAAGGTGACGAATTGGTATTTAATGATTTTGCTGATATTTCTATCGCCGTTTCTGCACCAAAAGGTTTAGTGGTACCCGTTATCCGTAATGCAGAAAGCATGACATTGGCTCAGATTGAAAAATCGGTATTGGAATTGGCTTTAAAAGCACGAGATAGCAAATTAACGATCGAAGAGATGACTGGTGGAACATTTACCATCACCAATGGTGGTGTATTTGGTTCAATGATGTCTACTCCAATTATTAATTCACCACAGTCGGCTATTTTAGGTATGCACAACATTGTTGAGCGTCCGGTAGCTGAAAAAGGTGAAGTGGTGATCCGTCCGATGATGTATGTTGCTTTATCTTACGACCACAGAATTATAGACGGACGTGAGTCTGTTGGTTTTCTGGTTCGTGTGAAACAATTATTAGAAGACCCGGCTAGATTGTTACTGGGTGTTTAATCCAAAACCTGATTAATCGGTATTAATATAAGAAGTCAAGTTTTATTAGCCATTGTGCGATAAAAAACTTGACTTCTTTTTTATGACCAAAAATGAAATTAACGTTCAACTTAAAATTTCTCTTCATTTTTTTAGCGATATTCCTGATTGAAGTTCTAATCGCAAAATATCTTCACGATGCTTTTATCAGGCCTTTTGGCGGTGATGTGTTGGTGGTGGTATTAATTTATGCATTCTTCAGAATTTTTTTAGTAACCAATAACAAAAGGCTTGCTTTCGGTGTATTACTTTTTTCTTTTATAATCGAATTCTTACAGGCCGTTCATTATGTAAACTGGCTGGGCCTGCAGGATAATAAGTTCTGGAGTATTGTTTTAGGGACTTACTTTTCTGTTTATGACCTGCTTGCTTACTTTATCGGCTATCTGATCTGTTTGTGTTTTAAGGGTTAATAAGGTGTTGGTCCGGATTTGTAATCCGGAACTGTTATGCTTTTCATAATCCAGTTCAACATTATATTAATAGATACATTTTTAGAGGATTATAAAATCCTTAGTTCAAAAGACGGGATTACAAATCCTGACTAACAATCAGGATTGAGGTGAAACACTTTCTTATCTTGAAAGTGCTTTAATGGGGTTCAGATCCAGTTGTTTAAATTCTACTTCGCTACCTTCTGCCTGTAAAGCAATTTGACCACTACTTGCAGTACAATTGGTGCCATGGTTTACCAGAATGCCGTTTACCCAAACTTTTATTTCATTGTTTAGACATTGTATAATCATGGTATTCCATTCGCCAGCTGGTTTTTCACTATCGTCTGTTAAGTTTTTTATACGGCGTAGCTTGTCGCCATTTATACCCCAGTTTTCTTTTGGTCCACGCCTGTTTACCATGTCCGGTACAGTGATGTCTTCCTCAATGCACCAAAAATCGCCCGCATCTTTATGTTGCATCTGAACCTCCATGGATTTTGGAAACATTCCATACAGTATGCGTGGGGTTGAGGCGTGTACTAAAATGCCACAATTGCCTGGCCTGCCGGCAAAGCGGTACTTTACGGTTAATTGATAATTTTTATAAATTTTATCGGTTATCAAATGTCCGCCAGGTGTACCTAAACTCACCAACATGCCATTGCGAACAATAAATGGGTTGATGGTGTCTGGCTTGCTGTCCATTGCAGGCACGTCTATGTGCCAGCCATCTAAATTTTTGCCGTTAAAAAGGCTCTTCTGGGCAAATGCCGGCACATTTAATGTGAAGAATAACAGCAGGCTGAAACGAAATTTCATGATATTTGGTTTTATATCTCAAATATACTTATTATCAAAATGTTAATGTCTGTATATTTTATTTAAAATGGTTTGCAACAGGCATAAATCCGTTGTGGTAAAGCGGTTGAAAACATCAACCCCGATAAAAAATTGCATTTGCATTACCCTGTATTGTCTATTTTTGCAAGAGTTGATTTAGTTCCTATTCTTTAACTCCCGTACTAATAAATGGGGAATACACTATTTTGATTTATCGCAGTAGCAAATTGCATTTTTAGGCATAAAACAATGACCAAGAATCAGAATCATTACGACGTATTAATTATCGGTGCCGGCCCGATAGGGATGGCCTGTGCAATTGAAGCCAAAAGAGCAAACCTAAGTTACATAATTATAGAAAAAGGTGCCTTGGTAAACAGTTTGTTCAACTATCCGGTATTTATGACCTTCTTCTCTACTTCACAGAAATTGGAGATAGGGGGCGTGCCTTTTGTAACCATTAGTCCGAAACCAAATCGTAATGAAGCTGTAGAATATTATCGCCGTGTGGCCGAAAAATTTGATTTAAAGATCAATCTTTTTGAACGTGTGCAACAGGTGGTTAAAAACGAATCTGATGTTTTTGAAATCAAGACTTCTAAAACAGGTTATACAGCAAAGAATGTAATTGTTGCCACAGGATTTTATGATGTGCCTTTGTTGATGAACGTGCCGGGCGAGGATCTGCCAAAAGTAACGCACTACTATAAAGATCCGCATTTGTATGCCTTTCAGAATGTAGTGGTAGTTGGTGCCAATAATTCTGGAGTTGATGCGGCTTTAGAAACCTATCGTAAAGGGGCAAACGTTACCATGGTGGTGAGAAGTGGTGAACTAGGTCCGCATGTTAAATATTGGGTGCGCCCGGATATACAGAACAGGATTAAAGATGGCGAAATTACGGCGTTTTTCCATTCGGAATTGGTTGAAATACGAGAGGGTGAGGTTGATATTAAAACGCCCGAGGGAATAAAAACCATTCCAAATGATTTTGTAATTGCCATGACAGGTTACCAACCCGATTTTTCGATGTTGAAGAAATTCGGTATTGAATTACCAGAAAGCCTTTGCCCGGTCTACAATGAAGAAACCATGGAAACCAACGTAAAGGGTTTATACCTGGCTGGTGTAGTTTGCGGTGGATTAGATACACATAAATTGTTTATCGAAAACTCTAGGGTACATGCTGAAATGATTGTGAAGAATATTGTAGGCTAGGAACGATTTCTTTTAAGCTTGGATTAATTTGGCTTAGCATTTTCTAGTAATGGTAGAATGTTGGAGAGATCGTCATTCCCAACTTGATTGGGAATCGTAATACAAGCGCTTTAAGATTCCCGCATGCGCGGGAATGACGAACACACTAGTGGATTCTGGCAATGGTATTGAGTGTGCAGGCAGCTCGGGAATCACGAGTGCTCAGCTAAGTTAAATCTATTTAGATAGATCTCTCCATTCCACTGCGTTGCAGTCAGAAATGACGTTTTTTACTGAACGGAGACCTTCAGCGTACGCTCTACAAAACTTTCAACTGCCTTTTGCACGCCTGGCAAATCTTTCGAAGTAATATAAGATCCCATTACGTGATTACCAGCATTAGGTATAGCTACTTTTATTTTTAAATGGTCTGGTGTACCCAGTTCATCAAACATTTTCAGCATGGCATCTACGCGAACAACAGGATCCTGTTCGAGTTCATTTTTATAATAATAAAGCATTAAAACAGGTTGCTTTACTTTCTGGAAAGTTTTTTTTACCATACTGCGTTCAATAAATTCTTCCAGTTCCACTAACGATTCGAGCCGGTAATTGGTGTACCAGTACTTTTTGTATTCGTCGGTGCGGTCGTCTACTTTACGTTCATCAGCACCAACAACCCGTCTGGCAATTTGCAAACCCCACGGATTATTCAAAAGCCAGGCGTTTTTATCATTGATGGCCACATTTGGCGACATTAAAATCAGGCTGTAAATTTCAGGATAAGTCGCTGCTAGTTTTAAAGCCACCGTTCCACCGGTAGAAGTACCCACTAGAATGACCTTTTTGCCCAGTTTTTTACCTATGGCATAGGCCTGTTTGCTGGTTTTCCAAAGACGGTCTGCGGTAAAATATTGCATGGGCGCCAAAGTATCAATGCCATGGTCGGACAGGCGGGCAAGGTATAAATTAGCATGGAGCGCTTTAGCCAAGTTTAAATGTACCGGATTGCCTTCTGTTTTTGAGGCTGAAAAACCATGTAAATACACAATGGCATATTCAGTTTGCTGGTGGTGCATATCGGCCCAAACAATTTCGGCTTCATTACCTGGTTTTATCTTATGCATGGATTCTACGCTGGCGATGTAGTTATCCAGATCACCAAGATCGGGTACTTTAGTCAACGCTTTGCTAAATAATGGCTTTTTGGGCTTCGGGCCTAATAAGTAGGTCGCAACAACAAGTACAGATAGGCCAAGTATAATTTTGTAGCGTTTTTTCATTGATGCCAGCTTAAACGGGTTTAAATGTAAAGCTTGAAATTAAATAATGCTAATATTTCGAAGATTTATTATGCGCCATGAGGGGAATCTTACTGGTACAGCCCTTTCGATATAAACCTGATAGCGCCAAATAGCCCGCAGCCCGAAGCATGAGGGTGAGGACTATAGGCAATAGCAGGGGTGAAGATGTTAAATATCGCTGTCCGTGGCTTTCCAAATCCTTAATAATAAGACTATAGATTACCTTTTTATGGGAAATTAGCTTAAGTTTGCAATCAAAATTTTTCGACTTAATGCCGGGGATCGAACAGATAAAAACACCTATAGCTGCTGATATAAAAGCGTTTGAAAAAACCTTTAAGGAATCGATGCATAGCGACGCACCGTTGCTGGATAGGATTACCCATTATATTGTAAAACAAAAAGGCAAACAAATGCGGCCTATGTTCGTGTTTTTTGCGGCTAAATTATGCGGTGGAATTACAGATTCGACCCACCGTGGGGCGGCTTTGGTTGAGCTTTTACATACCGCCACTTTAGTGCATGATGATGTAGTGGATAATGCTTATGAGCGTCGCGGCTTTTTCTCTATTAATGCTTTATGGAAAAATAAAATTGCCGTTTTAGTTGGCGATTACCTGCTGGCTAAAGGATTATTGCTCTCGGTAAACAATAATGAGCACCGTTTGTTACAGATTGTATCAGAAGCGGTAAAACAGATGAGTGAGGGTGAGTTGTTGCAGGTGGAAAAGGTACGGAGAATGGACATATCGGAAGATTTATATTTTGATGTGATCCGCCAGAAAACCGCTTCTCTGATTGCTTCCTGTTGTGCTGCTGGGGCAGCTTCGGCAGGTGCTGATGATGAAACGATAGAAAAAATGCGCCTGTTCGGCGAAAAAGTTGGTATTGCCTTTCAGATTAAAGATGATACTTTCGATTTTGGGACCGATGACGTGGGAAAACCATTGGGAATTGATATTAAAGAGAAGAAAGTAACGCTACCTCTGATTTATGCCTTAAACAAGGCGGAGAAAGCAGAACGTAAAAAAATGATCAACCTGGTGAAAAATCATCAGGACGATCCGGTTAAAATACAGCAGATTATTGATTTCGTAAACAACCATAAGGGCGTTTATTATGCAAACCAAAAAATGTTGGATTACCAAAATGAAGCATTTGAGCTACTGCACGGTTTTGATGCAGGCGAAGCCAGAACGGGTTTAGAACAACTTGTACTCTATACCACTGAACGTAAAAAATGATGGGTAACGAATTACTTTTTAGCTTAGGTTTTCTACTTTTTATTGTATTGATTCTGGCTCTAGACCTGGGTTTATTCAGCAGGAAAGATCATGTAGTAAGCTTAAAACAGGCAGGGATCATGAGCGTGATTATGGTGGCCCTGGCCATAGGGTTTTATTTTATCCTGCTGGTTGAGGGGCATCAGTTGCATGGAATAAAGGACTTTGCACATCTGCAGGAAATTGTAACGTTGCACCAACACCATATTAAATTAATCCCTGATGATTTTGATGCCAGTTTAGCAATTTACAAGCAAAATCTTGGGCTCGAATTTTTAACGGGTTATGTTATTGAATACGCCCTTTCGGTAGATAATATCTTTGTAATCGTCCTCATCTTCTCGGCATTTGCGGTTGAGGAAAAATATTATCACAGAGTATTGTTCTGGGGGATATTGGGCGCTATTATTATGCGCTTTATCTTCATTTTTGTCGGGGCGGCATTAATTACCAAATTTGCATGGATCCTGTATGTTTTTGGGGCCTTTTTGGTATTTACCGGGGTGAAAATGTTTTTCAGCAAAGAAGAAGATGATAAAATTGATCCCGAAAACCATCCTGTAGTAAAATGGGCTTCAAAGATATTTTCCATTCATCCAAAATATGAGGGTAAAAACTTCTTTGTTAAGATCAATCATAAAAGAATGGTTACGCCATTGTTTCTGGTGTTATTGATTGTCGAGTTCACTGATCTTTTATTTGCGGTGGATTCTATCCCAGCTATTTTTGCGGTAACCAAAGACCCCTATATTGTATTTTTCTCTAATATTTTTGCCATCATGGGCTTAAGGTCTATGTTCTTTTTATTGGTGAATATTATTCATAAATTCCATTACTTAAAAACTGGTCTAGCTTTTTTACTGGCTTTTATCGGCGTGAAAATGTTGGGGCATACCTATCTCGAAAAATGGGGTTTTACCACCGAGCATTCGCTTATTGTGATCTTAAGTATCCTCGTGATCAGTATTGTCGCTTCGTTGGCATTTCCGAAGAAAGTGAATCATATTAAAAATTAATTTTTCCAATCAATAAATACGTCATCTCGACTGTAGCGCAGCGAAATGGAGAGATCTATCGAGACAGATTTCTCGACTGCGTTGCACTCCGCTCGAAATGACGAGTATGCGAGAAAAGCAAAATAAACGTTACAGCTGGTAATCTCTATTGAAAATTTGTACTTTCAGCAGATATAACTAAACCTAATGAAATACCTTTTCTCTACTGCTCTTCTGTGTACCGCGTTATTCGCTAATGCGCAAGATCAATTCGGAGCTGTTTTTGCCAAAATCAATGCTGATGTACAGCAAAACTCAAAAGCTTATCAAACCCTTAAATATGAAACCGAGACAATCGGTCACCGTTTAACAGGTTCGGAAAATGGAGCAAAGGCAGAGCAATATGCCTTCGACTTATTAAAAACATATGGTTGTGAGGTTAAATTTCAGCCTTTTGAAGTCGAAAGCTGGGCAAGAAAAACAATCAGTGTAGAAATCGGTAATGATAAAAATAGCTTTACCAAAATAAAGGCTGTTACGCTCGCACATTCGCCGGTAAGTGCTGATGTTACAGGTGAAATTGTTGATGCAGGTAATGGCTTGGAGGCAGATTACCAGGCAAATCCTGAAAAGTTTAAAGGTAAAATTGCACTGATTTATCTGGGGGTATTGCCAGGCTCAGCAGCAGGAACCAAATCATTGCACCGTTCAGAAAAAACTGCTATCGCTACCAAGTATGGCGCCATTGGGGTAATCATTATCAATACCGTAAAAGATGGCGTGCTTTTAACCGGAACGGCTTCCGTAACGGGTAAATTGATTCCAATACCTGCCGTTTGTATCGGTTTGGAAGATGGAATGGCTTTGAAAGATAAAATTAAATCGCAAACACAGATTGCGCACATCGCTATGACGAATTTCTCGGGTTTGATCAAAGCAAGAAACGTAATCGCTACTTTTAAAGGAACAGCATTGCCTAAAGATAAAATTGTAGTTGGCGGACATTTGGATAGCTGGGATTTGGCAACTGGTGCCATCGACAATGGAATAGGATCTTTCGCCATTATGGATATGGCCCGGACTTTTAAAAAGCTAAATCTAAAAACCAAACGTACGGTAGAGTTTGTATTGTTTATGGGCGAGGAGCAAGGTTTGTTAGGCTCTAAAGCATACATCGATCAGGCTAAGAAAGACAAAACCTTGAACCAGGTAAAGTTTATGCTCAACTATGACATGACCAACGACCCTAAAGGTTTTTCTACTTCACGAGATGAAATGAAAGAATTATTTACGGCCTGGGGAGCTGATATCGTAAAAATTGATACCGGATTTAAAAACCTGTTTAATGCAGGCGCAGGTTTGCACAGCGATCATCAGCCATTTATGCTGGAAGGTATTCCTACAGGTGGTGGTTTTGGTGGTAAACTGCCCAATAACTCAGGACCTTTTTACCATTCAGATGGCGATAGTTTCAAACTGGTTGATGAGCAGGAGCTCAAAAATACGGTACGGTATAGTGCCATGTTGACTTATGCTTTAGCCAATACACCGAAAATCCCGGTAGATGTTCAGGGCGAAGAGGAGTTGAGGGCTTTTCTGGAATCTCAGAATTTAAAAGAACCTTTAACTATTGCTGGTGAATGGAGATGGAAGTAATGATTTGCTAGATTCGCTTCGCGGATGATTACACAGATTAAGAGATTGTAAAGATTTATATATATAGTTCATGTGAGACAATTCGTCATTTGCGCCGAAGTGGAGAAATCTTTACGCTAACTGTCATGGGCAATATATACTCATATAACCATTACCCGCTAATATAACTTTCCAGTTGCGAAATGGTCTGTTTTTGATCTGCAATAATAAATTTTACCACATCACCGATGGATACCATACCTTTTACTTCGCCATTTTCCACAATTGGCAAATGGCGGATGTGTTTATCCGTCATCAGTTCCATGCAATGATCAATACTATCGCTCAACCTGATGGTAATAGGGTTAGCGGTCATTACTTCTTTAATGAGCGTATCTCTTGATGATTTCCCTTGCAGAATGATTTTGCGGGCATAATCGCGTTCAGTAAAAATGCCACTAAGTTGTTCGTCTTCCATCACCAATACGGCACTGATATTTTTTTCTGTCATTACTTTTAAGGCATCCAGAACAGAAATGTTTTCGGTTACAGAAATAATGATGGACTGTTTGGTGTCCAGTAATTGTTTTACGCTTTTCATAACTGTTAATTTGGTTATAACAATTTAAGAAATAATTAGCTGGATATCAAAGTTTTATTTTGATATTTTGAAAGAAGTCAGGGGTCTAATTAATCTAAAACAGGAACGGCAGCCTCCGATTCTTCATCGGAGCTGTAGTGTATGGCAGGACGGAACCTGACCTGAGAACTGCCGATTTTGCTTTTCAAATAAATTTTATCTAACCAATAATATATGTTTCACCGATTTTTAAGTGGTTTTGCATCAATAGTGGTATGCAAAGAACCACCAGGCGAATTCTTGGCTGAGGCAAGGTGTCCTGTCGTAATTTTACCAACTGAGAAAGCCCTCCTTATCAGGCAATTAAATCTGAGCCTCGAATTAGTAAAATTAGAAGACCAGGTAAGGTTTAAATCTTTAACTGGCCCATTTTTGTCAAAATCAAGCTGTACGCCAGAACTAATAGTACTTCCGGAAATTTTATTGGTTTGAGTTGATCCATCTGGTTTAGTAAAACTTACTTGACCTTCGTAATTTTCGGGAAGCGATGCAGGTATTACCCAATTGTTTTGTCCATCAAGGTACCCAACCTGGACTTCGTAAGCTATAGTTACATAACTTGATTCATAGGGGTCTCTTTTGCAGCCGAATAGTGAAACTGCAATTAAGAGGGACGTTAATATTTTTTTCACCTCCAAAATTAGTCATAAAATATTGGCTAATCCAGGCTGACTTAGGAATTCATTATCGATTCTTCCGTTACTTAGCTTACTATATTTACTTTTTTAAATTGCCGTTTGTCATAATTAGCTGTAAATCAATTTTTATTTTAGTTTTTTCTAGGCTTTACAAACAGCGCACAGTTTTTTTATGTAATATAAACCTGACAGGAATGGCAGCCTCCGATTCTTCATCGGAGCTATAATGTATGGCAGGACCGAAGCGGACCTACGAACCACTGAACTTGCTTTCCAAAAAACAAAAAAGCTTTGAACTTAGGGATAAAAAATTACATTACTATTTTACAATCCTCTAACTCACCCACTTCTTAATTATTTGGCTTTCACAAAGGGATGCCGTAACTTTGCATCACATTTAAAAACAAATAATTATGTCATCAGTAGAGACTACATACGTTCCTTACAAAGTTAAGGACATTTCACTGGCAGAATGGGGCCGTAAAGAAATCGAATTAGCCGAAGCAGAAATGCCAGGTTTAATGAGTTTGCGTAAAGAATTCGGTCCATCACAACCGTTAAAAGGTGCGCGCATTGCAGGCTGTCTGCACATGACCATACAAACGGCTGTATTAATCGAAACATTGGTGGCCCTTGGTGCTGAAGTTACCTGGTCATCTTGCAATATTTTTTCTACACAAGATCATGCTGCGGCTGCAATTGCTGCTGCGGGTATTCAGGTTTATGCCTGGAAAGGGTTAAATGAAGAAGAATTCGACTGGTGTATTGAGCAAACTTTACACTTCGGTCCTGATCAACAACCATTAAACATGATTTTGGATGATGGTGGCGATTTAACCAACATGGTTTTCGATAAATATCCTGAGCTAATTGCAGGTATCAGAGGTTTATCAGAAGAAACGACGACTGGTGTTCACCGTTTGTACGAAAGAATGAAAAACGGAACCTTGCACTTGCCTGCAATCAACGTAAACGATTCAGTTACTAAATCTAAATTTGATAACAAATACGGATGCCGTGAGTCATTAGTTGATGCGATCCGTCGTGCTACCGATGTAATGATGGCTGGTAAAGTAGCCGTGGTTTGTGGTTATGGTGATGTGGGTAAAGGTTCTGCAGAATCATTAAGCTCACAAGGTGTACGTGTTATTGTAACTGAAATTGACCCAATCTGTGCTTTACAGGCTGCAATGGAAGGTTATGAAGTGAAAAAATTAGCTAATGCCATTAAAGAAGCTGATATTGTAGTGACTACAACTGGTAACTGTGATATCGTTCGCGAGCAACACTTCAGGGCGTTAAAAGATAAAGCGATTGTTTGTAACATTGGTCACTTCGATAACGAGATCGATATGGCCTGGTTAAACGGCGCTTATGGCGATACCAAAGTAGAGATTAAACCTCAGGTTGATAAATATACGATAGATGGTAAAGACGTTATCGTTCTTGCCGAAGGTCGTTTGGTTAACTTAGGTTGTGCAACTGGCCACCCAAGTTTTGTAATGAGTAATTCTTTTACCAACCAGACTTTAGCGCAGATCGAACTTTGGACCAATACTGACAAGTATGAAAACAAAGTATATACTTTGCCTAAACATTTAGATGAAAAAGTTGCCCGTTTACACTTAGAAAAAATCGGTGTAGAATTAGATGTTTTAGATCAACACCAGGCTGATTATATCGGCGTACCGGTTGAAGGTCCTTTCAAAGCAGATACTTACAGGTACTAGTTCAGTTTACAGTTTTTAGTTAGCAGTTAACATAAGACAAATAATATATAGGGATGTGCAGATTTGCATGTCCCTTTTTTATTTCCCTCTCCCAGAGGGGTGCCTGTAAGGCGGGGTATCCCTGTAGTTTTTTGAAAACGTACGTTCAATGCTCTTCGGAGGCAATAGTCCTGCTATCCCTTCAAGTCCTCACTCATGCTTCACTTCGGTCTTTCCGTTCTATCAGGTTTATTTTACAGCGGGCTGTGATTCTTTTGCTACTGAAAACTTACATTTGAAAAAATAATAGCGATGAAAAAGTTAATATTTGCGCTGATACTTGGTGTATTTTCAGTTGCTGCGAATGCGCAAACCAGTCCTCAAAAAACAGCAAAAGTAATTACTAAACAGGTGGTTGATATTGCCTGTGGCGAATGTCAGTTTAAAATGAAAGGTAAAGACTGTGAACTGGCGGTTAAAATTGATGGCAAACCTTATTTTGTGGATGGAAAAGGAATTGATGATTTTGGTGACGCCCATGGTGAACATGGTTTCTGCAATGCCGTAAATAAAGCAGAAGTGACTGGCGAGATTGTAAGCAACCGCTTTAAAGCCAAGGAAATAAAGTTATTGACAATTAAGAAGTAGCTTTACCGCAAAGAACGCAAAGTTTTCCGCAAAGATGCGCCAAGGTTGATTCAAAAGATCTGCACCTGGCTTTGTGTTCTTTGTGACTTTTTCTCTGTGTTCTCTGCGGTTAAAAAACGTGATAGATTATTCAAATTCTTTCTCCAAACCCTGCCTTAAATCGAAAAGCAACCACTGTTTATTCTTTACATCAGCCTGTTTCGTTTTTAGCAACTGGATAAAATCTTTCACTCCAATTTCTTCATTGCCATTGCCATGGATCAGTACAATGCTGCCGGCGTTAGGTTGTTGTCCTTTGGCTAACCAGGCATCGCTTCCAACAGGTATTAATCCATAAGCTTCGATTCTTTCAACAATTTTTTGATCAGATACCAGTCCAGGAAAGCGGAAAAATACTGAAGGGGTTAGCCCATTTTTTAACATGAGTTTTTCGTTTTCCAATACCTCTACATCTAGGTTGGTTCCAGGTGCCAACAGGAAATTCTCAGCCAATGGCAATTTATTTACCTCGTGATTGTAGGTATGATTGACCCAGGTAATATCCAGTTCCTTATTCTTTACTAAACTTTTTAACCAATTCAAATCATCCTGGTGTTTTAACATCCATTTGCCTGAAACAGAAATCGCTAATGGCGCAGGCTGTTCTGTTTTTTTAAATTCATCGAAAACAGATTGAAAAATAATCCTGTCTAAAGCCTTATGCGAAGGACAAAGATCTATGGTTAGTGTGATGCCCTTTTCCTTTGGAATGGCATGATCGATGCCGGCATTCTGAAGTTGCAAATCTCTGGCTGCTGCGGCTTCAATTGATTTGATATAAGCTGTGTTTTTAAAAATGGCAAGTACGTTGGAATATTGCAGACCTCTGGTGCTGTAATTACTGGCCAGATCTACTTTGGTATCTAAAGTTTCAGGGTTTACCAGCAGTAAGTATTTTTGGTTATTTGCAGAAAAGCTTCTAAGCGCAATCAACCGCTCATTGTCATGCGTTGCCAGGGCAAAATTTACTTTATAGCGTTTAATATCTTCAAAATTTTGGGCAAAGATTTCAGTGCAGAAAAAGCAGATACAAAAAAGGCTGAGCAACGCGGGTTTAGATAACTTCATATTTCCTTATTTAAAATCTTTCTAATTTAAGCCAAATCCATTATCTTTACAAACGTCGCCATGAACAAAGAAAAATTAAAATTATGGTTTAAGCGGGTAGGGCTGGTTGGTTTTTTATTCTTCCTGATTAAAGGATTAATATGGCTTGTTGTATTCTACTTTATCGGCAAAAATGTGAGTTAGGTAGTTCATTAGGTCGCTGGCCATTCGTTCATTGGTTCGTGCCAGTGGTGTAAAATCTTTATCCGACCGTGATCCCGATCCAATTGCTATCCGATTTGTTTCATGATCTTTCTGGTAAATATTCTAACAACTACTTAAATGTAAACAACATATTGGCCAAAAAATTCCAGACAAATACAATTACAATCGCGAAAAATTTCGCCACATAAAAATTGGTTCCGTTTTTCCGTTGGTGGAAAAGATAGATGATAAAGGTATTTAAACCTAGGCCGATTAAACTCACTATTAAGAACTTAGTGAATTCAGTTCCCCAGTGGCTGTTGGTACTCTGGAATGTCCATATCCGGTTAATCAGGTAATTATTGGTTACGGCTAAAGTAAAACCGATGGCATTAGCAATGTATTTGTTGATTTTGATTTTTTCTTTACACAGCCAGGTTGCTCCAAAGTCGATCGCCATTCCGAGCAGGCCGGTCAATCCAAATTTTATAATGCGAAAGAATAAATCCATTTTAATGCAATTTAACCAGGTAAAAATGTTCTAATAGCTGAGAACGCGTTTGCGCATTGATAAATTTTAGGCTGAGCTTGGTGATGTGATAGTAATCGAACGATTTTAGCACTTGGGCGCCATATTCATTTTTCAGTTTTGCCAGTTCCGATTCTGGCGCGTAAATCACGAGGTCTTTTATATCTTTTGATTTATCCAGTTCCTCATAACTCCAAAAGTATTTCGGTTCCCCACTGGAATAAAAATCGAATGAATAAGCGTCAGGATACATTAAAACAGCAGCTTTGGCTTTAGGGTAATTTTCTTTTAACCAGTTTCCCGCTTCCATGCCCGATTCATATTTCAGCACCGACGGATAGAAAAATACCGATAGAAAAATCATCAAGCCAACAGAAATCATAGCACTTCTGGCCAGTAGGTTTTCGGTTTTTAATCCTTTGAAGATTGAAAACGAAACTGCCAATAAAATAACTAAAACAACAATCGCTATATAATGATTTGTAAACCTGAAAAAGATTGCAACGGTAGATAAAATCAAAACAATTAAAACTGCCAGTGTATTTTGGACGGTAAAAAATACTTTCAAGCTTTTGCCTTCCAATTTCTGTATATATAAAGCCGTAATGATGGCGAATTGTGGCAAAATAATCAGGATGTAATGCGGCAACTGGAATTTCGAAAGAGAAAACAATAAAAAGGTAATGGCTGCACTCGTCCAGATCATGATGCTTGCTGCAGGTAACATTATTCTATTTTTCTTTTTAAAAAGGTTAACCACGGCGGTGTAAAACAAAATCGACCAAGGTAAAAAAGCCCACAGCGTGGTATGCAAAAAGAAGGAAATATCGCCTTTACCTTTTATAGGGCCGTTGTTAAAGAAGCGACCGAACTGGCTGTCCCAAAAGAAAAACTTCAAACCAGATACGCCGGTTTTTCCAAATACTACCTTTTCGGGGTGCAAGTCGAACTGTATATATAAAGTATATAATTCCGGGATAATAAAAATAAAAATCAATGTAATGGCAATCCACCATTTGAGCTTTAGCAACTGTTTCCATTGCTTGGTGAGCAACCAGTAAATGATAAAGCCACCAAAAACGGGGATGAGTACAAATATGCCTTTAATCATGATGGCGCATGCAGCGAAAAAAGAGCCTGCAACAATATGCCAGAAAGAACCCTGATGAGCTTTATAATAATGATAAATGGCTGCTAAAGTAAATGTGGTGATATAAACCTCAGCACGAACATCGAAAGTAGAAATGAGGATGTGCAGCGAACTTAAAAAAATCAACGCACTGATTAATCCTGTTTTTTCATTGTAAATGTCTTTTGCCAGTTTATAAAGGTACCATGCGCCTAATAGTCCAAATAAGAAAGAAGGAAGTTTATAGGCAAAGGCTGTGATTCCAAAAGCTTTAAATGAAGCAGCGGCCAGCCAAAAAGTTAAATGTGGTTTGTCTAACCAATCTGCACCACGGACATAAATATTCACCAAATCGTTGCGCTGCACCATGTTTTTGGCTATGGAGGCATAAAGTGCAGAATCTGGTTCCATTATACCGCCAAAAAGTGCTGGCACACTGACCAGTGCAACCAAAGCGATTAAAGTTTTATATAACGTGGTCTCTTTTAAGTTCATTTACAGGAAGCAAATATGAGCAAAAAAAAGTCAAATTTTTTTAAGGTTTAAGATTAACAGGGGCAAAGCCTTATCTTTGCGTTATGACAAAGTTATCGGTTAACATCAATAAAATTGCTACACTCCGCAACAGTCGCGGAGGCAATAATCCTGATTTGGTAAAGGTTGCGTTAGACTGCGAACGTTTCGGTGCGCAGGGAATTACGGTACACCCGCGCCCTGATGAACGCCACATCCGTTACCAGGATGTTTACGATCTAAAGGCGGTTATTGCGACCGAGTTTAACATTGAAGGAAATTGTAAGGAAGATAAATTTGTCGACCTGGTTTTGGCCAACAAACCAGCCCAGGTTACCCTGGTACCAGATGCCGAAGGACAGATCACTTCCAATCATGGCTGGGATACCATCAAAAATAGAGATTACCTGAAAGAAATGGTTTCGGTTTTTCAGAAGGAGGGTATCCGCGTTTCGATTTTTGTTGATCCGGTGGTAGAAATGGTTGAAGTGGCAGCTGAAACCGGAACAGATCGGATCGAATTATATACCGAAGCCTATGCACATAACTATTTTGCAGATCGCGAAAAGGCAGTAGTGAGTTACATTGCTGCAGCACATCATGCCAATAAATTAGGCTTAGGCATTAATGCCGGCCACGACCTGGATCTGCACAACCTGCATTATTTCGCACAAAGCATCCCAGGCTTATTAGAAGTATCAATTGGGCATGCCTTAATTAGTGATGCGCTTTATTTAGGTTTAGAAACGACCATTCAGAAATATTTACAACAACTGGTTTAGTTTTTAACCGCTAAGACTGCAAAGAAAAAGGCCGCAAAGAAACGCGAAGCCGGGAGCATAGATTTAATTAATTTTTGCGCTGCTTTGCGAAACCCTGGCGTCCTTTGCGGTTAAATATTGGAATTTATGCTTAAAGGAATTCTCCTTGTTTTTTTTGGTGCCTGTAGTTTCGGCATCCTGTCTACTTTTGTTAAACTGGCTTATCATGAAGGTTATACTTTGGGTGATGTTACCGGCGCTCAGGCTTTTTTTGGCGCGGTAATTTTATGGGTATTATTTTTCTTCCAAAGTAGAACCACAGCCTATAAAGCTAAGGCTGTGCCCGCTAAAACACCCTGGTGGCAAATGGTCATTGCAGGAACCTGTACGGGTATGGTTAGTATTTTTTACTATCAATGTGTAAAGCTGGTGCCCAATTCGGTGGCCATTATTTTATTGATGCAGTTCATCTGGATGAGTATTTTAATGGAATACCTCATTTTTAAAAAGAAACCCGCTGGTTTGCAATTGGTTGCTATTTTTTTTGTTCTGGCAGGTACAGTTTTGGCCAGTGGAATGGCAGAAACCAGTATAGGTAGCATGAATTTAAAAGGGATTGGTTTCGGTTTACTGGCTGCATTATGTTATGCCGGCTTTTTGTTGTTGAGTGGTAGGATCGGAAATGAATATGTGCCGCTAAAGAAAAGTGCGCTGATGATTACTGGTGCCTGTATTTTGATTTTCATCATCTTTCCTCCTGCATTTTTGTTTAATGGCGCTTTGGGCGGAAGTTTACTGAAATGGGGATTGATTATCTCTGTTTTCGGTACCGTGATTCCACCGCTCTTTTACGCCGAAGGAGTGCCACGAATTGGCACTGCTATTAGTTCTATTTTGAGCGCTGCAGAATTACCGGTCGCTGTGATGATGGCCGGTTTTGTATTGCAAGAACAGGTTTCGTTTTTAAGATGGGTTGGTGTTGTGGTCATTCTATCGGCAATGGTTTTACCAAACCTGATTTATCTGAAAAAGAAGTAATTTTATTTTTTGCCACAAAGAACATGGAGTTAGGCACAGAGGACACAAAGCTAAGGCCAGGATAGTTAACAAAAAACAAACTTTGAATGTTTATTTATATATAGATTGCTTGATGAGCTCTGTTCTCTCTGTGAGCACTTGGTGTGCTCTGTGGTTTATATTAGTTGTATTACAAAAAAATAAATACCTTTAAAAAGCATATAGCATTTACATATGAAAAAAATAACCATTTATATCTTATCCCTGATCATTATCGGCATAGCTGGGTGCAAAACCAAAACCACCATCAACCAGGATGAGGCTGCTGAAGTGATTACAAATTATTTAAAAGCTAATCCAGAATATAAAACCACCAGGTTTAAATTTGGTGAGATGAAATTTAACAGTACGAACGATATGTTCGAACTGGGGAAATATAAATCTTTGGCCAGCAAAGGTTTGGTTACCTTAAGCTTAAAAGAAGCCAAAAAGAAATTTCTTTCTAAAGACAGCAGTTTTGTTTACCAGATTACCTTAACCGATAAAGCGAGTCCACTGGTGTTGAAACAGGATCGCGACAGGGCAACGGTAAAAGTGGTAGAATATGTTTTATCAGACGAAAAACCGGTTGATTTTGCGCAGGTAAACTCCAGCACAGCAAAGGTGACCGTATCACTTAAAATGACCACTACTGATTTCGAACTTTTTGATAAGGATGCAAACAAAAACAGCAACTTTATTACCAAAACCTATAAATTAAAGTTAAGTAAAGATGAAGGATGGAAAGTGCAGAAATAAGCAGGTTAGTCCGCGTTAAACTAACCTGCCTATTGATGGGGTAATCTATCTATTCTTTTGTAAACTTAAATTCTTTTCCGCCCTGTTTCAGTATCATTTGGCTTTCTGTGGGGTTGAAGGACAGGATGATGCCTGCATCTTCGAATATAAACTCATGGTTACCTTTGGAGCTTAATCTTATTGCAGGTTGGCCTGTGGCCTGCGCGATTAAAGTTGTATTGTCTTTCGTAATGGTGATTTTTATCGGGATTGCCGTTGATGCATAGGTGCCTAAATGTTTATTTAAGTCTGTAGTGCTTTGCTCAGCTGTTTTAAAATCAGGAATTTGATATTCCTTATTAAAAACAGCACTTAATACGGCCAGTGAAATGGAATTATTGTTGAAATTTGCACCATTACCCGTTAGAGCATAAGCTATATTTCCATCTCTGAAATAAGAAAATGTAGCGCTGAAACCATCTATACTGCCCGAATGACCAAAACCTGCTTTATCGTAAAACGGAATAGCCAAAATACCCATGCCGTATTTGCCGTTAACGGTTTTCATCTGAGCTAAACTATTTTGAGAAATCACTTTTCCTTCAAATAAGGCTGTGCTGAATTTTACCAGATCAATCGGGGTTGAAACAATCCCTCCGGCACCGAGTGGAATCGAAATATCAGTTTCATCGGCTAATTTCCAATTCCCTTCAAAATGGTACGAGCTGGCTTCGTTATTTTTAGAATTGATCTTTTTGCCTAAAAAAGTGTTGGTCAGGGCGAGGGGTTTAACGATGTACTTGTCCAATATTTGGGCATAAGGCATTTTAAACGTTTTTTCAAGAATATAAGATAGCAGTAAGTAGTTCGAATTGCTGTAATCAGATTGAGTGTCCGGCTCAAAATCAATCCCGCCCTTACTCATTATGGCAAGCATTTCTTTTTCGGTCTTGGGTTGTGTGTGCCATTTCAAGTATTCCTCTTTGTCATCTGTAAAATCATGTATTCCACTTCTGTGGTAAAGCAAATTCGCAATGGTGATTTTATCGGCATTTTTAATGTCAGGGAAAAATTTCTGGATCGTTTGATCAAGGCTGATTTTCTTTTCGTCGATAGCTTTAAATATTAAAGCGGCGGTAAAGGTTTTAGAAATTGATCCGATCCTGTATTTGGTGTTTTCATTTGCTTTTTGCTGTTCTTTAAGGTTTGCGAAACCCAATGTGCGGTTATAAATCACATGCCCATTTTGAGCAACAGTTACACTCCCCATAAACTTATTGTATTTGGCAAGCGTGTCGAAGTAGGCATCCAGCTTAATCTTATCAAATGATTGTGAAAAGCTGAAATGGACCAGAATTGTCAGAAAGGTAAAGAGTGTTAATTTTTTAATCATGATCTTATTTGTTAATTGTTCTTTTTAATTTAAGAAGTAGGGTGATGATGAGATAAAGTGCAATAGCCGAAACAACCATTGTGGGAATAAACCAGTTACCTAGAAGTTCATCGACAGGATTTGCCAGGCCTTTTGAAAGGCCGAGTATGAAAACTTCACCTGGTTTATAGAAAAAGCCTACCTGTGATGGATTCCATAGTTTAGCACCAATCAAAAACACAAAACCAGACAGAAACAGGTACAGTACAAAAAATATGATGTAAGATATGCCGTTGGTTAAATTGAGCAATAAAGCTTTAAAAACATGTATAGGGTTAAATGTTTTAGTGGCTTCTGCCAATTTTTTGTCAGCCACCAATGGTTTGAGTATTTCCTCGGGTCTTCCTAATTTTTCCAGGATATTAAGTAGTTTTTCTACTTCGTTTCCGGTTGGATGTTCTTGCAGGTTTTCATAAATATGACTGTTCAGCTCCATCAATATTTCATCCTGATTTTGCTGATTGAGGCCTCTAACCTCTTTTTTTATTCTGTACAGATAATCTTTGTAAATCCGCTCAGCCGATTGATCGTTAAATGGTATTTCTTTTAATTTCATTTCGTAATTTTTGAGATAGAGTGGTTTAGGTTGTGCCAGTATTCTTCCATTTTGGTTACCGTGTTTTTCCCCTCCGGCGTAATGCTGTAATATTTTCTGGGGATACCCGATTCTTGCTCCACCCATTCTGATAGGATCAATTTTTCATCTTTAAGCCGGTTCATCAGCGGGTACAGCGTTCCTTCGGCAATTTCGATCTCCGTAATCTTTTTTATCTCATTGATCAGATCATAGCCGTAATAAGCTTTGCCACTTTTCAAAACATTGAGCACAATAAAGGATAAGGTTCCCTTTTTAACCTGCGATATCCATTTATGAATAAAATCTTCGTTCATAGATCAAAGGTATAACAAAATACATAGTATAACAATGTATATGCTGTTTTGATTAAATTTTTCGCGTAAATTGCTGATAATGAGTTTGATGTTTTTTTGTTAGGATTTGATTCAAAAGTTTAGTTCTTCAAACCTTGGTTTGTTGCAGTTTCCATTGTGTCTAAACCCGACAGCAGTGGAAATCCTTTTTGCTGCAGATGCTTTGTACCTCGGTGCGAAAAAGTAGCAAAAAGATTGTAGCGAATGGCGGGAACAGACTTAAATTTTAGCGCAGCCACTGCTTTCCAAATAATCAAGAAAACAGCCTAAAACTAGACAAGCGTTTGTCAGGCTTTTTACTCATAAAATCTATCTGTTTTGTCGCTTTTGAGTGTAAATAAGACGCCTTTTTTACACTGATTGATAGTGAAATACAGCTTCATTTTTGCTACCTTTGCACGCAAATTTATTATTCATACCGCATGAGCTTAAATATCCACTACAAGGAAGATTTTCAAAATCGTCATATTGCTCCTAATGAGGCTGATACAGCCGAAATGTTGCAAACTGTTGGCGTAAATTCTATCGACGAGCTGATTGAACAGACTGTTCCGACGGCAATCAGGTTAAAGCAACCGTTAAACTTGCCTGCAGCGAAATCAGAAACTGAATATCTTGGTGCTTTAAAACAAACTTCATTGTTGAATAAAGTTTTCAAAAGCTTTATCGGTCAGGGTTATTACGATACCATTACGCCTGGTGTTATTTTACGTAACGTATTCGAAAACCCGGGATGGTACACACAATACACGCCATATCAGGCAGAAATTGCACAGGGCCGTTTACAGGCTTTATTAAATTTCCAAACCATGGTTATCGATTTAACCGGAATGGAAATTGCCAATGCATCTTTACTGGATGAAGGTACAGCTGCGGCTGAGGCTATGTTTATGCAATACAGCTTACGCAAAAACCAGGCAGCTAAAAAGTTTTTCGTTTCTGAATTACTTTTCCCTCAAACCATCGATATTTTAAAAACACGTGCCAATCCTTATGGTATTGAGCTGGTTATCGGAAGCCATTTAGATTTTACTGCTAGCGGAGAATTTTTTGGTGCAATTGTTCAGTACCCGGCAGGAAATGGCGAAGTTTTCAATTATGAAGCTTTCGCATCAGCTTTACACAGTCAAAATATTAAATTAACCGTGGTTGCCGATATCTTAAGCTTAACCTTATTAACGCCTCCGGGCGAGTGGGGTGCTGATGTAGTTGTAGGTACTACACAGCGTTTAGGTATACCAATGGGTTTTGGTGGACCGCACGCTGCATTTTTTGCCACTAAAGAAGAATACAAACGTAATATCCCTGGTCGTATTATCGGTGTAACCATCGATAGCCATGGCGATTATGCTTTACGTATGGCCTTGCAAACGCGCGAGCAGCACATCCGTAGAGATAAAGCTACTTCAAACATTTGTACCGCACAGGCATTGTTGGCTATCATGGCCGGTTTCTATGCCGCTTACCATGGTCCGAAAGGATTAAAAGCCATTGCTGAGCGCACACACGGTTTAGCCATCAGTTTGGCATCAACCCTTAAAAATTTAGGCTATGAGCAACTAAATTCAGCTTATTTCGATACCATTCGTTTCGATTTGGGCGATTTAAAAGGTGGTATCCATGCTTATTGTTTAGATAACGAAATCAACTTAAATTATGTGGGTAATACGGTGACCATTTCGGTTGATGAAACCACTACTTTTCAAGACATTACTTTAATTGCTAAAATCTTTGCAAGAGCAAAAGGCATTGCTGGAGATCAGGTAGAGGTTGTCGAGAATGTAGAAACGGTTATTCCAGCCCCTCTGCAACGTACTTCTGCTTATTTAACACACCCGATTTTTAACTCGCACCACTCGGAACACGAAATGTTGCGTTATATCAAATCGTTGGAAGCAAAAGATTTATCGCTTTGCCACTCGATGATCGCTTTGGGTAGCTGTACCATGAAATTAAATGCTACGGCAGAGATGATTCCGGTTACCTGGTCTCACTTCGGTCGCATCCACCCATTTGCCCCGGCCGATCAGGTATTGGGCTATTATTCTGTTTTTAACGAACTGGATAAGTGGTTAAGCGAAATTACCGGTTTTGCGGCCATGAGCTTACAGCCAAATGCTGGTGCTCAGGGTGAGTATGCAGGTTTGATGGTTATCCGAGCTTACCACCACGATAGGGGCGATTTCCACCGTAACGTGGCGTTAATTCCGGCTTCGGCACATGGAACAAACCCTGCTTCTGCTGCAATGGCCGATATGAAAATTGTAGTGGTTAAATCTTTAGAAAACGGTAACATCGATGTTGAAGATTTAAAAGCTAAGGCAGAATTACATAAAGACAACTTATCGTGTTTAATGGTAACTTATCCATCTACTCACGGCGTATTTGAAGAAAGCATAATCGAAATCTGTGAAACGATCCACGCTAACGGCGGACAGGTTTATATGGATGGTGCGAATATGAATGCACAGGTGGGTTTAACAAGTCCGGCCAATATTGGTGCCGATGTTTGCCACTTAAACCTGCATAAAACTTTCTGTATCCCTCACGGTGGTGGTGGTCCTGGTATGGGCCCAATCGGTGTGGCTAAACACCTGGTTCCTTATCTTCCGGGGCATGCTGTGGTTGATATCGACAAAGGGAAATCTATTTCTGCAGTTTCGTCTGCTCCATGGGGTTCGGCTTCTATCCTGATCATTTCTCACGCCTATATTGCGATGATGGGTGCTGAAGGTTTAACGAATGCTACCAAATATGCCATTTTAAATGCGAACTACATGAAAGCACGTTTAGAGCAGCACTATCCGGTACTTTATTCAGGCGCTCAGGGCCGTTGCGCACATGAGATGATTTTAGATTGCCGTTCATTCAAAACTTTTGGAATTGAAGTAACTGACATTGCAAAACGTTTAATGGATTATGGTTTCCACGCACCAACGGTTTCGTTCCCGGTTGCGGGTACTTTAATGGTTGAGCCTACAGAATCGGAACCTAAACATGAGTTAGATCGTTTCTGTGATGCATTGATCGCCATTAAAAATGAAATAGATCAGGTAGAGAATTTAACTTTCGATAAGACGGATAACCCACTAAAAAATGCGCCTCACACCGTTTCAGTAATTACTGCTGACAATTGGGAGCATGCTTATAGCCGTCAAACTGCTGCATTCCCGCTTCCTTATGTGTTAGAACGCAAGTTCTGGCCATCGGTCGGCCGGGTTAACGATAGTCATGGCGATAGATCTTTGATCTGTGCATGCCCTCCAGTGGAGAGTTATTTGGAAGAGATAGTTCCTTAGTGAGGTAGAAGGCGGGAAGATAGAGGGTTTAAGGTTTTTTGCGGGGTGCGTAAAGCATACAGCAGAAAATTTTAAACCTTTTTTAATTGTAATGCTGAACTTTGTTTAAGTTAAGAAGAGATTTTCTATCGCGATATCGTCCTTTCGAGCGGAGCGCAGCGAAGTTGAGAACCCGAAGGCTCAGCGAAGCTAAATCTATCTCCAATAGATCTCTCCATTCCACTGCGTTTCAGTCGAGATGACGATTTTTCTTATGAATATATCAATGTAAGATACAAAGCATTTTTTTGGAAATGAATGTCGGTTTTCCATCGGCGGCTGCAGCCCTGCCATTCGCTTCAATCTTTTTGTGGTGTTTGCTCTTCTTTGTCGTCATTGCGAGAAGGAACGACGAAGCAATCTTTCACGATAAGTGCCAACAAAAAGGATTTTCGCTGCTGTCAGGTTTAGCATGAATGGTGGTGGCCTGGATCGTCCATTTCCACTTTTTCTTGATCGATTAAACCCTTAAAGATAACCGGAGTCAATAGCATGATTTAAATAATACGATTATTATTGAAAAAACTTAACATAGGTCAACAACGAGAGATGGGTTGTTCATCTATATTTGTATCAAATTTTAAAAAACCAGAAAATGAAATTAAAAATCTCTTCAATTTTTTTGTTAGTTGCAGTTGTTTCTTTATCAGCTTTTACAACTATTAAACCAGTAACTTATACTGTAGATGCAGCAAAATCAACCATTACCTGGATTGGTAAAAAAGTAACCGGTTCTCACAACGGAACAGTGGCTTTACAGTCAGGTACATTAGCAGTTAATGGTAAAAGCGTAACAGGTGGTACTTTTGTAATCGATATGACTTCAATTAAAGATGCTGATGGTAGTGCTAAATTAGAAGGTCACTTAAAGGCAGATGATTTCTTTGGTACAACTAAATTCCCAACTTCAACTTTCGTTATTACTAAAGTTGCAGGTTCAGGTGCTAACGTAACCGTAACCGGTAATTTAACCATCAAAGGTATCACTAAACCATTAAGCTTCCCTGCAACTGTAACGGTTAATGCAGATGGTACAGCTTCAGCTTTAGCGGGTAAAATCATTGTAGACAGAACTAAATATGACATCAAATATGGTTCAAAATCATTCTTTGATAGCATTGGCGACAAAGCAATTGACGATAACTTCGAATTGTCTGTTAAATTGGTAGCTAAAAAATAATTTCCGGTCTCGGAAAAAGGAAGGCCTCGACGAAAGTTGGGGCTTTTTTCGTTTAACTGCTTAGTGATGTCAGTCTGAGCGGAGTCGAAGACTAACCACCGAGCGCATAGAGTTTTTACACAGAGGAAGCCGAGTTTTTCACAGAGAAGCGCAGAGTTTATCAATAATACTAAATATTGCACCCAACTCTGTTTACTTTGTGCCTTCTCCGTGGCCCTTTGTGGTAAAAAGCAACTCTGCGCGCTTTGCGCTTCCTTCTTTGCGTGCTTTGCGGTAAAAAATAGAGACTTTAAAAACTCAGGATAATGCAAGAAACCAGGCGGCAAGGTGCTGCAAAGTCCAAAGATCTCTCCACTTCGCGCTGCTCCGGTCGAGATGACGAAACGATGTAAGTGCGTACCGAAATAAAATAAATTGATTTTTTAAACTTAAATTATACTAATCACTTCAGGATCTGTTTTCCCTAAACCCTAAACCCTAAACCCTAAACCCTAAACCCTAAACCCTAAGCCCTAAACCCTAAGCCCTAAGCCCTAAACCTATCTTATCCGAAACCCACCTTCAATAACATCCACAAAACCAGTTGCTGCACTTTTGCCATGATAGAACAAACACTCCCAATTCTCTTCAGCTGCTCTTTTACCAAACTCTTTCCGTAATTCCATTGCCTTGCGACCGTCGAAATCGTATTTGGCGATAAAATTTTTAACCAGTTCTTCTGGTTCAGGTAAAACATCACCGCCAAAAAATACTTTTTGATTGCCTTCTGTTAAAAGAAAAACCTGGTGGTTCGGACAGTGGGCACCGGTAAATTCGTATGCAATAGTTTCATCCAAAGCGCCATCCCCCTCCACAAATTTCAATTGTGCATTACGTTGCACGAAATCGAAAATATCGGTATGGTAAGATGACGAAGTGCTGCTGAAAGCCGTTTCCCATTCGCCCCGGTTAATTACATATTCAGCATCAGGAAAACTCAGTTCTATTTTATCATTGCTTTGTTTGTGGATCATCCCGCCAGAATGGTCGTAATGTAAGTGCGACATTAAAACTTTGGTCACATCAGTTGGATCGAAACCTGCATTGCGGATATTTTTGTGTAAAATCAGTTCGCCATGGTCATCACTAAAACCTAAACCTGTATCGAAAAGTACGAGGTCGTTTTTCAGTTCAACCAAAAAAGGCTGAACATTGATAAATAATGAAGCAGGTCTGTCTTTAAAGCTGTGTATAGCGGAATCGAAAGGCACAAATTTCTTTGATGCGTCAACAGAATAGGTTCCTTCGAATAGGGTGTGAACTTGCAAAATATAAATCTTTTAAATGTGTGTACAAAGGTAACAATCTAAACATTAGTATTTATCATAAGGGCAGGTCTAATCAATTTCGATAGGGCTTTTCAGCATGACATGATTAAACAATCTTTACTGTTTGAAGTTAAATCTAACTTTTTGTATTTAAATGCTTTGTAGGGCAGCGCACTCAAGTTTAGCGCCATCGTATCCAATTAAAATGTATATTTACTGTTCGGAGACAGTATAAAATGGAAAAAAGATGGGTGCTGGCATCAGATTGTGATGATGATACAGTAGCAAAAGTAGCAGAACAACTTAACATAGACCGTTCATTGGCACAGATTCTTGTGCAGCGGAATATCTGTGATTTTGATCAGGCGAAAAGTTTCTTCAGACCAGATCTTAATCACCTTCATGATCCTTTTTTAATGAAGGATATGGATGTGGCTATTGCCCGTATCGAAACCGCACTGGCCAGCCACGAAAAGATATTGATTTATGGGGATTATGATGTGGATGGCACCACTTCGGTTGCACTCGCTTATAGTTTCTTTTCAAAGCTCACTAAAAATATAGAATATTATATCCCAGATCGTTATCTGGAAGGTTATGGCATTTCTACTGCCGGAATTGACTATGCCAATGAAAATGGGTTCTCCCTTATTATTGCATTAGACTGTGGCATAAAATCGATCGATAAAATTGATTATGCCAATAACCTGGGGATCGATTTCATTATCTGCGATCACCATTTACCCGGAGATGAACTTCCACAGGCCATAGCCGTTTTGGACCCTAAACGTTCAGACTGCGCATATCCTTTTAAAGAATTGGCCGGCTGCGGAATTGGTTTTAAACTGGCGCAGGCTTATGCACAAAAACATCAGCTTCCAAAAGAAACCTATCTGCAATATTTAGATCTGGTGATGGTAAGTATTGCAGCAGATATTGTACCTGTAGTAGGCGAGAACCGAATTTTAGCTTATTACGGACTGAAAAAATTGAACGCTAATCCTTGCGAAGGTTTACGGGCTTTGATGGAGGTTTCGGGCAAAACAGAAAATTACACCATTACCGATGTGGTTTTTACATTAGGTCCGCGGATTAATGCTGCCGGAAGAATCGATCATGCGAAACATGCCGTTGCCATGCTGCTTTGCCAAGTAGATAGCAATTCCCTGGAACAAAGTGAACTCATCAACCTTAAAAATACCGAACGCAAAACCTATGATCAGGACATTACCCGCGAGGCTTTGGCTTTAATTGGGGAAAGTGAAATCCTCATCAATAGAAAAACCACCGTGGTGTTTAACGAAAACTGGCACAAGGGGGTCATTGGGATAGTAGCTTCGCGCCTGACAGAAAAATATTACCGCCCGACAATTGTACTCACTAAGTCTAACGGACATGTAGCTGGCTCGTGCCGATCGGTAGTAGGTTTTGATTTGTATGAAGCTTTAAGCGGTTGTGCACATTTATTAGATCAGTATGGCGGACATAAATTTGCTGCAGGCTTAACCATGCAGGAGCAAAATGTAAATGCTTTTGCCGATAAATTTGAAGAAATTGTATCGGCGAGTATTACAGAAGAGTTGCTGACACCCATGATCAGGATTGATGCCGAAATTGAACTGGCACAAATCGACGGTAAATTCTTCCGGGTTTTATCGCAGATGGGCCCTTTCGGGCCGGAAAATATGGCACCAATATTTGTTACTCATAACGTATATCTTGCACAGCATGCCATGGCAGTTGGTCAAAATCATTTAAAAATTAACATAAAGCAACAAAATTCGCCTATTTTTGAGGGCATTGCATTTGGATTGGCAGAATTTCAAAATCTTTTGCAACCCAGGGTGCCGTTTTCCGTTTGTTATACATTAGAAGAGAACGTATGGCGGGATAAGAAACGCTTACAGTTAAATATTAAAGGAATAAAAGTTAATTAATTGAAACCTTAAAGGTTTTTAAAACCTGTAAGGTTTAGCTAATAAGTATGATACTAAAAGCCGAAAATCTGGTTAAAAAATATAAACAGCGTACTGTTGTAAACAACGTTTCCTTTAACGTAAGCCAAGGGGAAATTGTGGGGCTTTTAGGTCCGAACGGGGCAGGGAAAACAACTTCTTTTTACATGATCGTTGGTTTAATTAAACCGAATGAGGGGCGTATCTTTTTAGAAGAAGAAGATATTACCGAAGATCCGATGTACCGCAGGGCGCAAAAAGGAATCGGCTATCTGGCACAGGAAGCATCAGTTTTTAGAAAACTTACCGTAGAAGATAACATTCTGGCCATTTTGGAAATGAGCAATTTAACTAAGGAAGAACAGCGTGATAAACTCGAAGAGCTGATCAATGAATTTAGTTTACATAAAGTACGTAAAAACCGTGGTGATTTATTATCCGGAGGCGAGCGTCGCCGTACCGAAATTGCCCGGGCTTTAGCTGCAAATCCTAATTTTATATTGTTAGATGAACCTTTTGCCGGGGTAGATCCTATTGCGGTAGAGGAAATTCAAAGTATTGTGGCTAAACTGAAGCATAAAAATATAGGGATTTTAATCACCGACCACAACGTACAGGAAACACTATCCATTACCGATAGGGCATATCTACTTTTTGAGGGAAAAATCCTGGAACAAGGCGTTCCGGAAGTGCTTGCTGAGAATGAAATGGTGAGAAAAGTATATTTGGGATCAAATTTTGTATTGAAACGTAAGAAATTTGATATTTAAAATAGTTACAAACAAAATTCAACCTGGCATGTTGCCTATTCGCAAGGTTAAACCAAAAGCTACTAAATTTATTGTGTATAAAAATCTCTGTATATTCCCATTTAACCAAAGGGCTGGTGTGAAAGTCTGTGGCGGCAAGGCACCCGTTAGTTTTAGCATTTAAAAATGGCAATTGTAAATTCAATTTTTACCTGGTTAATGAAAAAGCGGATCCACCAGATCGAGCTTTTTATGAAATATCCGCACGATGTTCAGGAAGAATGGTTTCACAGTCTGATTGATAGTGCAGAAAATACCGAGTGGGGTAAATTGTACGATTATAAATCAATTTTAACGCCGCAACAATACCAGCAGCGCGTTCCCATTCAGAACTACGATACCCTAAAACCTTACATTGAGCGTATGCTTAATGGCGAACAGAACATCCTTTGGCCGTCTGATATTAAATGGTTTGCAAAATCATCGGGTACCACCAGCGACAGAAGTAAGTTTATCCCAGTCTCTGAGGAGTCATTGGAAGAATGCCACTTTAAAGGGGGAAAGGATATGCTTTCTATCTATTGTAATAACCGTCCCGATAACCAGATGTTTACCGGAAAAGGTTTGGTTTTGGGTGGGAGCCATCAGGTTAACCAGTTAAACGAAGATTGTTTTTATGGTGATTTATCTGCTGTACTGATTAAAAACCTTCCTATCTGGGCCGAATATTACCGCACACCCGATATGTCTATCGCTTTGATGGACAATTACGAAATTAAGATGGATAGAATGGCAGAAGCCACCGTCAGTGAAAACGTTACCAGTATTTCTGGTGTACCCACCTGGACCATCGTGTTGGCTAAAAAAGTACTCGAACTTACCGGAAAGCAAAATTTATTGGAAGTTTGGCCTAACCTTGAATTGTATATCCACGGGGCAGTAAATTTTGCACCTTATCGCGAACAGTTTAAACAGTTGATTCCTTCCGCTGAAATGTATTATCTCGAAACTTATAACGCATCAGAAGGATTTTTCGGCATCCAGGATCAGGATCATTCAGAAGAAATGTTGCTGATGCTTGATTATGGGATTTTCTATGAATTTGTGCCGATGGAAAATATAGGAGAAGAAAATCCTAAGGCGCTGTTGCTAGGAGAGGTAGAGCTGCATAAAAATTACGCGATAGTTATTTCTACAAACGGTGGTTTATGGCGATACATGATCGGCGACACCATTCAGTTTACCTCCCTTTCTCCTTACCGCATAAAAATTACCGGGCGTACAAAACATTTTATTAATGCCTTTGGCGAAGAGGTGATCATCGATAATGCGGAGCAGGCCTTAACTAAAGCCTGCCAGCAAACAGGCGCTGAAATAAAAGATTATACCGCAGGGCCGATTTATTTTAAGGATGAAAAGGCGGGCGGACACGAATGGATCATAGAATTTGATAAGCAGCCTGATGATTTTGAAAAATTTGTGGATGTGATGGACCAAACCCTGCGCGAGGTAAACTCAGATTACGATGCCAAACGTTTTAAAGATATGGCGCTGGCCCGTCCTAAAGTACATAATGCACCTGCTCACACTTTTTACAACTGGTTAAAGGCGAAAGATAAATTGGGCGGGCAGCATAAAGTGCCCCGGTTAGCCAATGAGCGTAAGTATGTAGATGATATTTTGGAGATGATGAAATCAGCTTAATTTTTATTTAGACATGTCAGTGAGAACTGTAGAAACACATTTAGCGGTGTCGCAGCATATTATTATTGACAGACACCCTAAAAAAAGTCGTCCTTACGAAGAGGAACGACGAAGCAATCTTTCATGCTGATGATCCTTGCTATAAAGATTGCTTCGTCGGCTGAAAAAGTCTTCTCAGCAATGACGATCCCCGGAGAGGTTTATTTCAATTAGATGTTGCTCTCAATAATATTGGTTTTATAAAATAAATTATTCCTTAGTGTGCCGGCTATAAATAACTTCACTCCATCATGAAAAATATCATACTTTTTTTCTTTATTTTAGGATCATCAATATACCAATCAAAAGCCCAGGTAAAAGAAAGCTACAAAGCACAAATTGCCTATAAAATTGTTGAAACTTCTCCTCGTTGTAAACAGCTTACCAAAGGACTCTACGAAAGGATTGTTAAAAATGGTGGTACCTCTTATGGTGTTATGCTTGAGAGCAGCCCCAATCCTAAAACTGACCCATCGCAGGGATACTCCAAAACCTATAATTTTAACCTCCACGAAAGTTATGCAGATAGAATGCCTATTCTAGCCAGGTTTGTATTTGATCCAAAAAAGCAACAGCTTTACGAGGAGGATGTACTAAATGATAAACTGATAGCCATCGCTTTTGACAAAAAGTTATTGAAGCGCTTTAATAAAACAAGATGAAAAGTATCAGGCCGTTGTACCAGATATGCGGAACACAACTATGATGCTTTTGGCCGTTAATTTGTAATATGCTAAACCATGAAGTTAAACAGGGAAAAAATATTAGGTTTTTTTAAGAAATCGCAAAGCAAAGCCTCAGTGATTTTAAGTGATAAAACCAAAGCCAGCAATACCATCAAAGATGCTTTAGGTAAGGCGGTTACCAATAAGGGAGATTTAGAAGGTGTTTGGACTAAACTGGTTCTGCTTTTTGCGGTATCTAAAGATTATGTGAATGGTGATTATACTGAAATCCCTAAAAGATCGATCATTGCCATTTTAGGAGGACTGATTTATTTCCTATCCCCAATTGATGTAATTCCTGATTTTGTGCCTGTTCTGGGATTCATTGATGACATATACGTTCTAAATCTGGTGTACAGACAGGTACTTAAAGATTTGGAAAGATATAAAGCCTGGAAAGATGGCCAGGGAAAAATAATTGACATAAATGGCTCGACCGCATAAAACCTTTTTAGAATGGTTGGGCGAACATCTTTTTAGTTGTCCGTTTAAAACTCATTTCGGTATTGACTGTCCTGGCTGTGGCCTGCAGCGCTCCGTTTTGGCTTTGTTTAAAGGTGATTTATCCGCATCATTTAAGTTTTATCCTGCAACAATCCCGCTTATTTTTCTGGTATTATTTACTCTGATTCACTTAAAATTAGACTTTAAATTTGGGGCGCAGCTGATCAAAATCGTTTTTGCAGGGGTTGCAGTAATTATTTTAATCAATTACATTTACAAAATATACACTCACCAATTGATCTAAATATCTATGTCAGAAGAACAGGAAACCCCTCAAGAAAATAAACCTATTGATCTTTCTAAAGGTCAACAGTCAGAACCTGCACCATTTCAGCCCCTGGGGAACGGGCCGGTAACCCCGCCGCCTTTTCAACAGCCACCACCATTTGGCCAGTTTGGAGGTGGAGGTTTTGGTCAGCAGAATTTGCCAAATGCTACAGCTGCACTTGTATTGGGTATTATAGCTATCCCCGCATGTTGTTTTTACGGCATATTTGGGTTAGTATTTGGTGTAATAGCCTGGATATTAGGTGCTGGTGATATGAAAAAATATCAGCTTAATCCGGGTTTATATACCGAGTCATCATATAAAAATGCAAAAGCAGGCAAGATCTGCGGAATGATTGCGACTATTTTAAGTGCATTATTTATTGTGATCTTTATATTGATTATAGCGGGAGCGATTACCAACCCTCAAATGTTTGATAATTTTATCAAAGGAATGAAATAGGTTATTAATTTTACCTTAAAAATATAAATCGGATGGTGCATGCCATTCGATTTTCTTATTTTTGTACTATTGATATTGTAAATAAAAAACTAAGATAATGTATCCAGAATATTTAGTAGAGCCAATGCGTAAGGAATTAACCAACGTTGGTTTTCAAGAGTTAAAAAATGCAGCAGACGTAGATCAGGCGATTAAAGGCGAAGGAACTGTATTGGTGGTTGTAAATTCTGTTTGTGGTTGTGCAGCAGCAAACGCACGTCCGGCAGCCCGCGCAGCGGCAGCACACGAAAAACATCCTGATAAATTGGTTACCGTTTTTGCAGGTATGGAAAAAGAAGCAGTAGATCAGGCTAGAAATTACATGATGCCTTTTCCTCCATCTTCTCCGGCAATGGCTTTGTTTAAAGATGGTAAATTGGTACATATGATCGAGCGCCACCAGATTGAGGGCAGACCAGCACAAATGATTGCTGACAACCTGATCGGTGCTTTTGAACAATATTGCTAATAAATGATTGCACAGATTATTGGATTACACCGGTAATTAGCTGATTTAAATTATAATGAAATGGTGAATGGCAACATTCACCATTTTGCGTTTAAATGGATTGATGAAATGATTATTTTTTATTTACGAGACTTCTACTTGATCGTCATGCTGATGCGACAGCTATCGGATTTATTTCAGCAAAAATCCCCTCTCTGGTCTCAGCGTCCCACAGCTGGTCTTAGCGTCTCGCTAAGACTTTAATTAGGTTGTTCCTTTAACCCCATAACATTAAATAAATAACAGGTCTTAGCGAGATGCTAAGACTAGAGAAGAGTCGGAAAGGCTAGAGGATTAAAGATTCTTCACTGCGTTCAGAATGACAGTAATGTGAAAATTTGTGCTTTAAAAATCTTTGTTAAGCAATTTCTCCAGTTCGCCGAAAGAAACATTCATTCTTACACGGCCTTGTTTGGCATAAGATATTTCTCCTGTTTCTTCAGATATAATTACGGCCACCGCATCAGTGGTTTCAGAAACGCCGATACCTGCCCGGTGCCTTAAGCCGAATTGAGGGGGCAACTGGTCATTATCTGTTAAAGGCAAAATGCAACTCGCGCTTTTAATTCTGTTTTCAGAGATTACTACGGCGCCGTCGTGCAGCGGACTGTTTTTCTGGAAAATGCTTTCCAGTAAACGTTTTGATATTTTGGAATCAACAAATTCGCAGCTATTGGCAAAAAACTGTTCATCATAAAATTTAACAAATACGATTAAGGCTCCTGTACGCGTTTTCTTCATGCTTTTACAAGCATCGATAATAGGCTTTATACGGGTTAAATTGTTTCTTTCAATTTCTTTCCGGCCAAATAAATAACCCCACCAGGCTTTGTTTTTTTGTAAAAAGGCATTTTTCCCGATCAGCAAAAGAAAACGCCTGATTTCAGGGTGGAAAATTACAATAAGGGCAATAATCCCCACACTCATAAATCTGTCTATAATGGCAGTCAGTAATTCCATGTGCAGGGCCTTTACTATCCAGTAAAAAACGGTGATAATAAACATCCCAACCAGAAGGTTAACAGCTAAAGTGTTTCGGATCAGGGTATAAACATAGTAAATTAATAAAGCCACCAAAATGATATCAACGATATCAGTTGGTGATACTTTAAGGAAATCAAAATCAAAACCTTTCATTAGTGGCAAGATAGCAAAACGGATTCCAGTTTACAAGCAGGATAGGTTAACTGTTTAAACTGGTTAATCGGTTAATTGCTGATGAAATATTATAGATGTATAAAAGACGCTGTTCGCTAACCGCCATGCGCTAACCGCTCCACCAACCGCACACACTCTACCGCTTCTTTCACATCGTGTACCCTTAAAATACCCGCACCTTTTTGTAGCGCAATGGTGTTAAGTACTGAAGTGCCGTTTAAAGCCTCTGGTGCTGTAATGCCAAGTGTTTTATAGACCATTCCCTTTCTCGAGAAACCCACTAAAACAGGAAGTTTGAAGATTTTAAACGCTTCCATTTGTTTGAGCAGTTCATAATTATGTTCAGTGGTTTTCCCAAAGCCAAAACCCGGGTCAATAATCACATCATGGATGTGCAGTGCTTTAAGTGCAGCAACTTTTTTTGCCAGATCATCGATCACTTCGAGCAATACATTATTATAAACCGGATTTTGCTGCATATTTTGTGGTGTACCCTTCATGTGCATCATGATGTATGGCACCTGCATCCTGGCTACTGTTTCGAACATCTGCTCGTCCAGATTTCCGGCTGCAATGTCGTTAATGATATGTGCACCAGCTTCAATGGTTTCCCGGGCAACCTTTGCCCTGAAAGTATCAATGGAAATAATCGCTTCCGGAAATGCTTTTACCAAACTTTCTACCACAGGTACCAAACGGTCTGTTTCTTCACTGGTAGAGATATCCTGAGCGCCTGGCCTTGATGAGTAACCACCAACATCAATAAATGTAGCCCCTTCACTTAAAAATTGTGCTGCTTTACTCAAAGCTTCATCAATCGTTTTTGTACGGCTGTTGTGATAAAAGGAATCAGGAGTGATATTTAAAATTCCCATTACTTTTGGCGTGCTTAAGTCGATAAGTCTGCCTTTTATATTTAAGCTTTGTTTGGGCTCAAAAAAGTTTTTTTCTGCCATAATAAACCCTTTCGGGATTTGGGTTTCGCTTTAAAAATGTATCTTTAGCTTTTGTTTTTTCACGACAAAAATACACTAAAAACTAAATAATTATTGGCTTTGGCACAAACAAATACCTCTACAGAATTTGACGAAGTGATTGCGTTTTGCAGATCATTATTTTTAAAAAAAACTAAAGATTACGGAACTGCATGGCGGATTTTGAGACCAAGTTCAATAACTGATCAGATTTTTATCAAAGCGCAGCGCATCCGTACGCTGGAAGAAAAAAAAGTAAGTAAGGTGGGAGAGGGTGTGATATCTGAATACATCGGGATTGTAAACTATTGCGTGATTGCCATGATGCAACTCGAATTAACGGAAAGCGACCCGAATGAAATGCCTTTTGAAGAAGTTGAAAAAAGGTTTGACGATAAGGTAACGGAAACCAAAGATTTGATGTTTGCCAAGAATCACGATTATGGAGAGGCCTGGCGAGATATGCGCATTAGTTCGTTAACCGATCTGATTTTAATGAAAATTTTTAGGGTTAAACAGATCGAAGATAACGAAGGACAAACGCTGGCTTCAGAAGGTGTTAATGCGAATTATCAGGATATGTTAAACTATTCTGTTTTTGCACTGATCAAACTCGGCGTAAAATAGCAAAATAGCCTTTAAAATAGATACATAGATGCGAAATATAGTTTTAAGATTCTCCAGGATTTTTGTCGGTGCTTTATTCATATTTTCAGGATTAATCAAAGCGAATGATCCGCTTGGCTTTGGCTATAAACTACAAGAATATTTTGAAGTTTTTCATATGAATTTCCTGAGTGGAATGGCTACTGGTATTGCCATTTTACTTTGTACCTTAGAAATTGTGCTCGGTGCCTTATTGTTATTAGGTTTCTGGAGCAAAAAAGTAGCCTGGGGCCTGTTGCTGCTCATTATCTTTTTTACCCTGCTTACCTTTATATCCGCAGCATTTAAAGTAGTAACCAGTTGTGGATGTTTCGGCGATGCCATTCCGCTTACACCGTGGCAGTCGTTTACCAAGGATCTGATTCTTTTGGCAATGATTATTGTTATTTTCCTTAATAAAAATCTCATCCATCCATTATTTAAAAAAGAAGCAACACAAAGAAATATTGCCCTTTTAGTAACGGTTGTATCTTTAGGTTTTGGATTATATACTTACAATGTTTTACCCATTATTGATTTTTTGCCCTATAAAGTCGGCGCACATATTCCGTCGTTAATGGTCATTCCTCCAGGAGAAAAGCCTGACGAATTTGAGATCATGTATCATCTCAAAAATAAGAAAACCAAAGAGGAAAAAGACATGAGCGATAAAGCCTATCTTAAAACGGAGATCTGGAAAGATAACAATTGGGAAATTATCGGCGAACCGGCAAAAAGGCTGGTTAAAAAAGGATTTGAGCCTAAAATCAAAGATTTGAACATTACGGATGCTTCCGGAACTGATTATACAAAGGAACTGATCGAAAACCCATACTATAATTTAATTTTTGTGGCTTACGATCTGTACGCAACCAATGAAGCTGCTATTGGTAAATTAAACGCACTGGCCTTAAATGCCACCCAACAGTTTAATATCCGTACAGTATTGCTTACTTCTAATTCGGCACAGGATGCACAAGCATTTATTAAAAAAAATAACCTGTTCTCAGAAGTATTTTTTACAGATGCCGTTCCGCTAAAAAGTATGGTAAGGGCAAATCCTGGTGTTTTATTGATGAAAAACGGAGTGGTGATCAATAAGTGGCATTACCATAATGTACCCACTTTCGACCAACTCAGCCGGAAATATTTCGATAAATAAACATGATCGGATATGCACTAAAAAAACTCATGTATGGACTGCTGGTGATGGGCGGTGTAATATTGGTTGTTTTTGTGCTGTTCAACATTTTACCCGGCGACCCTGCAAGGATGACAATGGGGCAGCGGACCGATGTACAGTCACTTGAGGCTGTTCGTAAAGAATTTGGTTTAGATCGATCGAAGCCGGTTCAGTTTATTTTATATCTGAACGACTTATCGCCTGTCAGTATTTTGGATAATAACAGTGCCAGTCAACAGAAATACCATTACGCCAAACTCATAACTTTTGATCAAAAAGTGTTGGCATTAAAATGGCCCTATCTGCGTAGTTCTTACCAAACTAAGCGAGATGTTACTGCGATTCTTTCCGAAACGGTGCCTAATACTTTTATCCTTGCATTAACAGCAATGATTTTTGCTACCATAATAGGCGTGTTGCTGGGAGTGCTGTCTGCAGTATATAGAGATTCGTGGATTGATAAAACAGCTAATGCATTTGCTATTTTAGGAATATCCGCCCCTTCATTTTTCGCGGGAATTATTATTGCCTGGCTATTTGGCTTTGTGCTGAGCGATTTTACAGGCTTAAAAATGAATGGGAGTCTTTATTCCTACGATCCATTTAATGGAGAGGTGTTAACGTTAAGGAACTTGTGGTTACCAATGATTACACTGGGGTTAAGGCCATTGGCCATTATTGTTCAGTTAACCCGTAGCGCCATGCTGGATGTTTTGGCGCAGGACTACATTAGAACTGCAAAGGCGAAAGGTTTAAGCAAAAATGCGATTATATATAGGCATGCCTTAAGAAATGCCATGAATCCTGTTATTACAGCTATTTCCGGATGGTTTGCATCTTTATTGGCAGGCTCTTTCTTTGTCGAATACATTTTCGGCTATAACGGTTTAGGGAGGACAACAGTAACCGCCTTAGAAATGTCTGATTTTCCGGTAGTCATGGGATCAATTCTTTTTATTGCCTTTGTTTTTGTAGTCATTAATATTCTAGTCGACATTTTATATGCCTATGTTGATCCGAGGGTTAAATTAAGTTAAGTACGATGAGTGAAGAGGAAATCATTAAGTATACTGAACTTGCCGATAGACGGATTATCGAAATATTTAAGCAGGCAACTATTGAACTGCCTGATGCAGAACGTTTGTTCAGCCATGTGCTTAATGCACAGCATATTTGGGCGCAACGTATTTTTGGCAAAAAACCGGTTTACGGTGTTTGGGATATTCACCCCAGAGAAAATTTTGAAAGTATCTCTTTAGAAAATTTCAGACTGATTAAAGAGGCATTGAATAATTACACTTTAGATCAAAGGATTTTATATTCGAACTCCAGAGGGGATCAATATGAAAACCGTGTAGATGAAATTTTATTTCATTTGTTTAATCATACTACTTATCATCGCGGACAGGTGGTAACCTTATTAAAGAAGGCTGGGTTTACGCCACCTGTAACCGACTATATTATGTTAAAACGCGACCATTTATTTTAGGTCGGCAATCAGAAATCACATGAAAATTTTCCTTATCGGCTATATGGGCTGCGGCAAAAGTACCAAAGCAAAACAACTGGCACACCGTTTAGCATGTCCGGTGATTGATCTGGATGCCGAAATCGTTACGAAAACAGGTAAAAGCATTGCAGAATATTTTGCAGAATTTGGAGAAAGTGGTTTCAGGGATTATGAAAGTGAAATGCTTAAAACCTTTAACTATCCGGAAAGCTGTGTGGTGGCTACCGGAGGTGGATTACCTTGTTTCTTCGATAATATGGAATGGATGAATGCACATGGCACTACGGTTTATCTGCAAATGGAACCTGCTGCTTTGGTTTCACGCTTACATAACCGCCAAAAGCGTCCGTTGATTAAAGATTTGGATGATGAGCAACTCCTGGTCTTTATAAAAGAAAAACTCCATGAACGTGAGCCTTTTTATACCCGGGCGAAAATAATTGTAGATGCGTTTGATCTTGATGGAGAGCAGTTGGAGGAAGCCGTTAAGAGAGGTTGTTAGTCTGCAGTCCATAGTCTTTAGTTTTCAGTTGATTAATCGCTTTTAGCAATATTGCGATAGGTCGTAAGCGATCAACTATAGACCATCAAACCATTGACCCAATGGCTATGAACTATTAAACCACTAAACGAATATCATCATCAATAATCTTAGCAGATAATAAAGCCAATGGGATTCCGCCACCTGGATGTACGCTACCACCGCAGAAGTAAAGATTCTTCACTTTAGAACTGAAGTTGGAGTGCCTTAAAAATGCTGAAAACTGATTGTTGGAGCTATTGCCATATAAAGCGCCCTGATATGATCCTGTTTTGCTTTCAATAGTTCTTGGATCAAGGATTTGTTCGCAAATGATATCTTTTTCAATGTTCCGGTTTAAAATCCGGCTGATTTTTTTGATGATATTTACCTTCGCTTCCTTGATCAACTGATCCCAGTTTTGTCCGGTATTGGCAGGTACATTAATCATCACAAACCAATTCTCAGCATGGGCTGGTGCATCCGTTCTGATGTGTTTAGAACTGATGTTAATGTAAACGGTAGGGTCGCTGCTCACGGTTTTATCTTTCCAGATGGCATTAAATTCCTTTTGATAATCTTCGGTAAAGAAAATGTTGTGCAGGCCTAGCTCACTATAATTGCTGTCCATGCCCCAGTAGAAAATTAAGGCCGAACTACTTCGTTCCTGCGTTAATAGTTTTTTCGGCTCTGCTATGCCTTTCAATAAATTTTTATAAGTAAACCAGATATCGAGGTTAGAGATTACGATGTCTGCTTTGTAGATTTTATCGTTAACTTTAACACCCTTTGTTTTAGGTTTGCCTGCATCGGTGTATAGAATTTCTTCAACTTTCTGGCTGTAATGAAACCTAATGGCCAGTTCTTCAGCCAATTTTACTAAAGCGCTTACAATACCATACATTCCATCTTTTGGGATAAAAGCACCAAAATGATATTCAAAATGCGGAATTACATTTAGTGTAGCTGGTGCCTGATAGGGGTCTGAACCATTATATGTAGCGTACCGGTTAAAAAGCTGGGTAATGCGCCCGTCTTTAAAAAATGCCTGGTTTGCCATAGCCTGTGTTCTGAAAGCATCAATCTGACCAAAACGGAATATCGATTTTAAAGTATCCCAATGCAGGTAACTTTTAAGTTTATGTAAACTCCTTTCTAAAAAAACGCGATGTGTAACGTCATAGATTGTCTCGCTTTTTTTTAAATAACGCTGTACTTCAGCTGCGGTTGAATGGGTTTTTTCTTCAATATCCCGGGCAAATTTGTCAAGATCAGCGGTGGCATTTAGCCTTAAACCATCTTCATAAAAGTAACGGCAGATTTCTTTTAATTTAATGTATTTAAAATAATCTTCAGGATCTTTCCCGGCCAGTTTAAAGAGTTCATCTACATATTGTGGCATGGTAAAAAGACTTGGACCTGCATCAAACCTGAAACCATTCGTTTTTATTTCCCCTAGTTTACCTCCGGCTTTTGAGTTGGCTTCAAAAACATCAACTTGATAACCTTTAATAGCGAGGCGAATGGCAGAAGCAATTCCCGCGATTCCGGCTCCGATAATTATGGCTTTTGGTTTAGGCATAATACGAAAATAGCATAAATATTTTACTAACTTGACGCAATGACTAAGGATGAAATTATTATTTATAAAAATGAAGCAGGACTGCCAGCAATAGAAGTGGTTTTCGGTAATGATACTGTTTGGCTTACTCAACAGCAGATGCAACTGCTTTTTAACAAAACTAAACAAAATATTAGTCTCCACATTAAGAATATATTTACTGAAAATGAACTGGATAAAAGTTCAACTGTCAAGAAATCCTTGACAGTTCAAAAAGAAGGTAATAGGTCAGTTAGCAGAGAAATCGAATTTTATTCTTTAGATGTGGTTATATCAGTTGGCTATCGGGTAAAATCGGTTGAGGGAACAAAATTTCGTATATGGGCTAACCAGATTTTAAAAGATTATCTACTAAATGGATATGCCTTAAATTACAAAAGATTACAAGAACAAAGCCAGCAACTCATTGAATTAAAGCAAGCCATTAAGTTGGTTAATGCTGTTCAAAATAGCCACATGCTTAATAATGAAGAATTAAAAGATACTTTTAAAATTCTTACAGATTATGTTTATGCTTTAGATGTTCTTGACCGTTACGACCATCAACAGTTAGAAAATGAAGTTTCTGGCCATAAGGGTGATTTTAGAATAGATTACAATTCTGCACTTGAAGCAATAGAAGATTTGAGAGTGAAATTTGGTGGAAGCAAACTTTTTGGAAATGAAAAAGATCAGTCATTTAAAAGTTCATTGTACACCATTTATCAAACATTTGATGGGGAAGAACTTTATCCGAGTATGGAAGAAAAGGCGGCAAATCTATTATATTTTGTAGTAAAAAACCATTCATTTTCTGATGGCAATAAACGGATCGCTGCCTTTTTATTTGTTTGGTTTCTAGATAAAAATAAAATGCTCTATCGAGAAGATGGCACAAAAAGAATTGCCGATAACGCGTTGGTTGCACTCACCTTACTCATAGCAGAAAGTGATCCTAAAGAAAAGGAAATGATGGTTAAAGTAATTATTAATTTGATCAACTATAAAAATTAACCTATCTCAATTCCTCCAGATACGCTTTTGTCTGTTTTTCGATCTCATTAGTGGCAAATTTAATGGACGAACCTACTCTCGTAGTTTCTGTTTTAACGGGCATTTTATTGATGGTTGCCAATGCATCAACGTACCATTTGCCCCAAACCTCAATAATATGTTTCTCATCATCTGCCGATTTTCCATTCGCAATTGCTTTTTTGCTGAGCTCAAATTCTGTTTTTAAGCGGATCAGCGCATCTTCTTTAACTTGATAAACAGTAGCAATAGCCGTATTTTCGTCTGCAGAAATTAAGGTATAGGCCGCAGTTAAACTACTGATGCCGACGTTTTTCATCTCTGTTGCCGAAACTTTATCGATTCTATCATTATCGGTATGATAAAATACATCGGTAAAGTGCCACATCAGCAAACCTGGTATTTTATTTTGTAAAAACGGAGTGTGGTCGCTGCCGCCCTCAAAAGGATTATAGTTAACCGTCCAATTGGCAAATTTACCCTGTGCTTTACAGATATCGAAAATAAAATCGTTGAAATAATGCGGGAAAAGATCTTTCTCACTCACATCACCAGCGCCCCATTCAGTATGTTTATCCATACCTCTTGTCCAAATTGCTGATGGATCGGGCATTTTTTCGATTAAGAAAGAGCCACCGGTTTTTTTGGTGTCTTCGCCAACCATATCTAGACTCATTCCCCACATAATGCCTTTGGCTCTCGTGGTATCCTCGGTAATATATCTTCTAGTTGATACGATTTCATCGCCCCATAAAAAGGTCAAGCTGCGTTCAGGTTTTATCTTTTTTGCCTGATACAGTTCTGCAGTTAATCTTGCCATTTCTGCTAATGTGCCAACACCACTGGCATTATCGTTTGCACCAGGCTCCTGAACATGTGCACTGAAAACAAAACGTTCATCAGGATTTGTACTGCCTTTAACATTTGCCACAATGGTTAATTCTTCGGAAGGATATATTTTAGTCTGAATATTGACTTTTAATTTAGTATCACCTTTTAGGCAAGCGGCTTTTAACTTTTCTTTTGCTGCATAGGAAAGGAGCAATGTCCACACTTCGCTATTGGCTTTCATGCTGCCAAACTGAATAGAAGTTTGATGAATTTCCGGTTGGGTGTATTTTGGCATTGAATAGCCTAAAACCCCAATGGCCCCTGCTTTAGTTGCGATTTGTAGTAAACGCGATGGATTATTTTCAGAAAACAGGATTTTTCCTTTCAAATCCATCTTTTCTATTTCTGCTGCAACTATTTTTTCGATGTAAACCACGTTAGCCGTTACACCAGCAGCAGCAGCAGTTGAGCCACAATTAATGGGAATCATGTTACGGTTGGTTTTATAAGAAATAAGCGGTTGTGTCTCACCTATAATATTGATATTGGCATCAATAGGCTCCCAGGTGTTATTTTTCATCGCTCTTTTTTCAATCCGATAAGTTAAGGGCGCTTCAAACTCATTTTTTTTCTGTTCTACAAAACCAGCCTTTTTAAGGATGTTTTCAACGTAATGAATACTGGCGTTAAAGCCAGTATTGCCAGGTACACGAAAGTATTTTTCTACAAAGGCCGTTGTTTCGTAGGCATTTTTTTCCTGAAACCCTGCTCTTGTCATTTTGAAAAATCCATCTGTCGTGTTTTGCGCATAACAGGTAACGCCCGCTAAAAGCAGTAGAAAAAGTATCTTCGTTTTCATGATCATTAGTAAAAACGAAAGATACTAAGAATTTAATGTTGTTTAGTCGTAACGCTTTCCCATTTTACGTTTTAATCCTTCATCAACCGATAGTGGTCCAGAGCCAACTACCCAAAAAATGATAAGAAGAAATAAAATTAACACGGAGAACCAGAGTTCTGAATTCAGGGGTGAGAATCCTATAGTAAGGTTAACGAAAAATACGGCAAACAATAAAATTGGAAGCTGAATAACGACTGCAAAGCGGGTAACTAAACCTAAAGTGATCAAAATACCACCGACTAAATGTGCAAATGCGACAACATGAATGGCAACACTGATCAACATGCCTGAAAAACCAAATACGTTGTTTTGTGTAATCATGTTCTGAAGAACAGAGGTGTCGCTGACAAAAGAAACACCTTTTCCAAAAATGATCAGGCCAAGTACAATCCGAAGATAATCCAGCCATTTTGCGTGATGAACATCTCCCCAATGTTCAATTTTACGGATAACGTTCATACGAACCTCCATTTTTATGTAAATGATATATTAAGTTACGGATTTATATTTAGTTATCAAATAAGTATTTAGAAATCAGTGGGATATTTAAATTAAAAGAAAGAAAGCAAAATCTTTATCTTTCTGATAAAAGATTAACAGAAAATTAACCTATACCGTTTTGGTTTTTGGTCTGAATTTTGTATTATTGCTTAAATAGATTCGTTTTTTATCATGAGCAAGGAGATACTAGAGTTTTCTGTACAAGTGGATGAAAAATTCGACCTAAAATTTAACTGGTTGGGCGGCTTTTGGGACGCAGCATTTAGATTTTTTGGAAAATAATTTTTTAAAGCCATAATTATTGAAGAAGCATCAGCTTCCGGGTGGAAAGTTATGGCTTGATTTTTCTGGTTCTTCAGTCTATCGCGCTCTTTATTGCTGGTTTCAATCTTTTTGACCGACAGTTTTTAAGCCTTCTGTCTTTCTGTCCTACACCTTCAACCTCTTTTTCCTATCTTTGCAAAATAATGAGTAGAAGAAAACCTGGTACGGTAACTATTGTTCCAAACGTACAAATAATTGATATTGCTGAAGAAGGAAAAGGTGTTGGCAAGGCTGATGAATTGGTCATCTTTGTGGATAAAGCTGTTCCTGGTGATGTAGTAGATGTGCGGTTGACCAAAAAGAAAAAGAATTTTGCAGAAGCAATCATTGATCAGTTGCATGAAAAATCAGCATTGCGTACTGATCCTTTTTGTCCTCATTTCGGAACCTGTGGTGGTTGTAAATGGCAGCACATGGGTTACGATGCTCAATTAAAGTTTAAGCAGAAAAATGTTGAGGCAGCTTTACAGCGCTTAGGCAAAATAGATACCTCTGGCTCAGAACCGATTCTGGGTTCTGCAAAAAACAGATATTACCGCAATAAATTAGAATTTACTTTCTCGAACAAACGTTGGTTGGAGAAAACTGATGTAGAACGCGATGAAGATTTTGATATGAACGCATTGGGTTTTCACGTACCCTTACGTTTCGATAAAATTTTAGATATCGAACATTGTTATTTACAGGATGAACCCTCCAACTCCATCAGAAACGCTGTCCGTAAATATGCTTTGGAAAATGAGTTGTCTTTTTACGATCTGCGTAACCATGAGGGCGTTTTGCGTAACCTGATTATCCGTACTTCCAGTACAGGAGAAGTAATGGTGGCGGTGGTATTTGCTTATCCTGAACAAACACAGGTTGATGGTTTAATGGGGTTTCTAAAAAATGGATTCCCGCAAATTACCTCTTTACTTTATATTATTAACCAAAAGAAAAACGATACTATTTTTGATCAGGATGTCGTAGTTTTCTCTGGTCGCGATCATATTTTCGAAGAAATGGATGGCATCCGCTTTAAAATCGGGGTAAAATCTTTTTACCAGACCAATTCTGAACAAGCCTTCGAACTCTATAAAATTACCAGGGAATTTGCCGGATTTAAAGGTGACGAACTGGTTTATGATTTGTACACCGGGGCAGGAACAATTGCCAACTTTGTGGCCCGAAATGTAAAACAGGTGGTAGGCGTAGAATATGTACCTACCGCGATTGAAGATGCTAAGTTCAATTCTGAACTCAACGGAATTGATAATACGATCTTTTATGCCGGTGACATGAAAGACATTCTTACTTCCGAATTTATATCGGCCCATGGTAAGCCTGATGTAGTAATCACCGATCCGCCACGTGCGGGAATGCATGCAGATGTGGTGCAGAGATTATTGGAAATGGAAGCTGAAAAAATAGTTTATGTTAGCTGTAATGCCGCAACACAGGCCAGAGACCTCGAACTGTTAAAGGAAAAATATGATGTAGCCCGCATTAAGCCGGTAGATATGTTTCCGCATACGCAGCATGTAGAGAATGTGGTACTTTTGAGATTAAAGGCGTAAAATGTAAAATGGAAGAGGTTTGATGGGCTTTAAACGGTCTAACATTTAAACCCTCCAACAACAAAGAAATGGATAGAGAAGAATTATTAAGTGCAACACCAGAAGATAGTGGGGCGCCACAACGTAAACAGGAAAGTCCACTGATAAGCTTAGAAAAAGACCTGGAGTTTTATGCTGATGCGATCAAAGAAGTGGCCATTGAGATTATGGTTGAAGGGATTTCTGCGAATCCGATTTTCATTGCTCATCAGCACGAGGTAAATATTGGTGAAGTGATTTTAAATAAAGAAGAGCTCAATACCAATTGGACCATACAAGCCTCTACATTAGAAGAATTTGTAGAAAAAGGAATTATAAGCAAGGAGAAAAAAGAACCATTCTTAAAAGTTTATAAGAAACCGGAAGACTTTATGTGTGTATTCGTGATCGTTCCTGAAGGTGCTAACTTTATTTATTATCCGTATAAAAGAGTTAGAGGGTAGAACGATGGAGGGGTAAAGATTTATGTGCCAATGCCAATAATAGCCAGAATCTGTATAATCTTCGAGTATCTGGGAATTTTTTTATAAAGAAGACGCTGCTTGCATCCACAGAGCAGCGCCTATCATTAACTAAACTAAACTTTTAATTTACGTGGTGCACATCCCCACTTTTTGAGCTTGATGTTTTTTTAAGTGACGCGTTCCCCTTATAACTTACATCGCCACCGCCACTTGCACTTGCTTCCAAGCCTTTGTTTACGTAAAGATTTACATCAGAACCACCAGAAGCCTGGACCTTTGCATAATCTGCAATTAATTCATAAGCATCGATATCGCTACCGCCACTGGATTGAATGGTCATATTTTCTGCTTTTCCTTTTAAATCAATGTCGCTGCCTCCGCTTGATTGGATAGATAGATCTTTACAAACTACACTAAGTTTCAGATCCGATCCACCGGATGACCGGATGGCAAGTTTATCTGTCTTGATCTGATTTTGTGTAAAAACATCTGAACCTCCCGAAGCTGCTATTGCATTTAAGCTTTTAAAACTGACGTAAGCTTTAATGGTACGGTTTTTAAACATACTTCCCCAGTTGATGCCATCTTTAAATTTGATGGTAACATTGCTGCCACTTTGCTCCACAACAATATCTTTTAATATTTCCGAATCAGCTTTTACATTTACACTTTCGCTTCCACCCTGGGTTAAGTACAAATCAATTCCGCTACTTACCCCAATGCTGCTGAAGTTTTTAACTGTGAAACTTTTGGTTTCCTGTGCTTTAGCTATGTAGCTAGCTGCCACTATAAATAAGATGGCGGATGATTTGATAAAGATTTTCATATTTGTTTTTCGTTAAATGATTATGAAGCTGTTGAAATTCAATATTTGCATCTCAAGGCTTCGGTTCTCGTTTTGGTTACAGATTAGACGCATCTCTGGCGAAAACGTTGCAAACGATCGAAATTATTTTTTAAATAGTTTGAATTTCATCCTTAAAATCGTTCTTTTTGTATTCAATCCGATTATACAATGGCATCGCAATTACTTATTCTTAACAAAAAACAAATTCAGCAAAAAATAGATCGTATCGCTTATCAGATTTTGGAAGATAACCTGAACGAGAAAGAAGTGGTACTTGCCGGTATTTGGGACCGCGGTTATAAATTAGCGCAAAGATTAGAGAAAGTGCTTAAAAAGATTTCAGGCTTTAAACTTACGCTGTTGCGTATCGATCTGCAGAAGGAAAGCAGCAAACTGGTAGCTTCAACAGATTTGGATGAAAGCCATTGGAAAAACAAAGTGATTATTATTGTTGATGATGTATTGAATAGTGGTAAAACCCTTGCTTATGGTTTAGGTGTTTTCTTAAACACGCCACATAAAAAAATCCGCACGGTGGTTTTGGTTGACCGCAGTCATAAAATCTTTCCCATTGCCACTGATTTTGTTGGACTTGAACTTGCCACGGTTTTAAAAGAGCATGTTGATGTAGTGATGGATGTGGAGGGTGAGGAAGACCGGGTTTATTTGAGCTAGGATTGATGTAAGATGGAAGAGGTGGTATGGGCGATGGGATAGTATAACTGATATTGTTGCGCGTACTACAACTACTCAATATCGTCCTCGTTTGTAACGAGGATGTATGAAAAACGCGATTTATCGCTTATTTAATTATTTATATTTTAGATATTTGCGCCACATTACAAATGTGGATCTCTCTGATCCTCGTTTCAAACGAGGACCATAATTTTATCTTGGATTTAGCTTAATTTTGGCGTTTTTTTATATTGCGATATCGTCCTCGTTTGTAACGAGGATGCATGAAAAGAGCGATTTTATCGCTCTCTTTAAATCAATTCAATTTTTATTAAACCCTCAATTCCTGCATAATCCCTGGCGCTACTGTAAATATATTGTTTAGGAGATTCAACTATACCAGCTTTAACTGGGTTCTCATGGATATAATGTAGTTTTTGATATGCATCTATTTCTTGCAAATCGATAGGATGATTGTCATCTTGCCAGATTTTATAATTTTCGGCCCTATTGGTTTTTCTAGCTTCAAAATTAAACTTATCTAAAAGCCAATCTTTTCTGCTTTCAGGTATTTCCTTAATTGCTGTTGCAAGTTTTTTAGATGTAAATTTTTTAAAATCTCTCAGAAAATCAGACATTTTATTTGGCTCTTCACATCTTCCAATAAAATGAATGTGATTCGTCATCAGAACCCAAGCATTCAGTATTAATCCTTTACACTCAATACAGTGCTTTAACGAATCAACAATTATGTTTTTATATTCCGGTCGCGTAAATAAATCGATCCAACCGACTATTGTGCAGGTTATGAAATAAGTTTGATGCTGACCCGTAATGATGTATCTGCTTCCTCCCATAATAACAGATATTTAAATCTTTCAATAAAATTATGCCATCGGTAATGCAATATTTGGGAGATTTACAGTAAATATAAATAAATATTCGTTTGTTATAATAAGATTATAGTCATCGTTTGGAACTTGGATGTATGAAAAAAGTGGTGAATTGCTTATTGCGAAATTATTATACAGTTTTCATCACATCAGAAATGTGAATCTCGCTGATCCTAGTTAAAAACGATGAACATCAATTCATCAAAACAATCTTTTTAATCATCTATATATAGTACACATTTGCAATTAACCTCAATTTTTTGCAATTTTCCGAAATGTATCAGCCCAGAAAAAATAATCTGATTTTCAAATTTTTCTCATGGTATATTCAGTTTATTATCAAAAAAGATTTTGCTGCATTCAATTATAATGCAGTAGAAATAAAATCGGATTCTTCTATTTTGATCCTGGCCAATCATTTCAGCTGGTGGGATGGTTTTTTTCTGTTTTACATCAACAAAAAAGTGTTAAAAAAACAGTTTCATGTTTTGGTGAATGCCGAGAACTACACTAAAATAGGTTTTTTGAAGTATTTAGGTGCTTTTGCTGCCGAAAATAAAGGTAAAGATGTGCTGGAGACGCTCAACTATGCAGGCGAATTGTTAGATAATCCTGCAAACCTGGTGCTGGTATTTCCACAAGGCAAATTGTATTCTAACCATTTAAACGGTATTAATTTTGAAAAAGGGGTCATGCAGATCATTAATGCCAGCCAGAAAAAAATCAATATCATTTTTGCTGCTACTTTTATCGATTATTTTGCCAAGAGAAAGCCTACAGTTTATAATTATTTACAGCGTTGGGAAACTGAAGAGTATGTGAGTTTGCAATTGCTAAAAAGTGCCTATAATAAACATTACGATCAATCGGTTGTTAAACAAAATCAACTAATTGAATGACAGTTTTTATTTACGCCGTTTTAATTTTTCTGGTCATCCGCGTTTCGGTTACGGTTTTCAATTTCCTTTCTAACCCAAAGTTGCCAAGGGTAGTTAAACATCATCATGACCTGGTTTCGATTCTCATTCCTGCAAGAAATGAGGCGGAGAATATTTTAGAATTGCTTATTTCGATAAAAAATCAGGATTATACCAATTATGAGGTTTTTGTTTTGGATGATAACAGCAATGATAATACTTTCGGGGTAGTCGAAAAATTTTGCCTTGATAATCCGAAATTCAAGGTGGTAAGTGGTAAAGCGTTACCTCCAGACTGGTTGGGTAAAAACTATGCCTGTCACCAGCTTAGCGAATTGGCCACCGGTAAATACTTATTATTCATTGATGCTGATGAAACCATTAAAAGAGGATTGATCAACAGCCTCATCAGCAGGATGGAAATTGCAAGCCTTACGTTACTCAGCGTTTTTACCAATCAAACAATGAAATCGATAGGTGAATGGTTAACTGTGCCTTTGATGCATTTTATCCTGTTGAATTTATTGCCTTTGCGATTGGTGAAGCTTTCTAAAAATCCGGCTTTTGCAGCAGCCAGTGGGCAATGTATGTTTTTTAATGCCCATAATTATAAAGAAAACCGTTGGCATGAGCGGGTTAAACATCATGTTGTGGAAGATGTGGAAATTATGAAACTGGTAAAACAGGAAAAATTTAATGCAGAAGCACTTCTGGGCAACGGATTGATTTATTGCAGAATGTATAAGAATTTGAGCGAAAGCATAAATGGCTTTAGTAAAAATTTACTTGCAGGTTTTGGTAATAACATCATAATATTATTACTTTACCAGCTTTTGGTAACGGTAGGACCATTGGTTTTGATCTTAAACTTTAATGTTACTTTACTTGTATTACCATTAACTTTAATAGTATTAAGCAGAATGATGATTTCCTATTTATCCGGACAGCGTGTTTTGATAAATCTGATTCTACATCCTTTACAGATGTTGTTCTTCTTAATCATTTCACTCATTTCTATAAAAAAACACATTTTTAAAACGAGCACATGGAAGGGCAGAACGATCAAAACGATTTAAAGGTTAAAAGAATTGCAGTTGCAATAATTGTCGTTTTTCATGTAGTTGGCTTGTTTGGCTTCATAATCCCCGCTGCACAGCCTTATTTTGTAAAATTAGTCCCTTTTCATTTATTGCTGATGTTTGCCATAATTGTTTTTTCATACAATGGCGATGTAAAAAGATTATTATTGTTCGTTTCAGGAGTATTTCTCTGTGGCTTTTTAGTCGAAGTATTGGGCGTACATACGGGAAAGATATTTGGCAGCTACTACTATGGTGATACACTGGGTTACAAAGTTGCTGCAGTTCCATTGCTAATGGGTGTGAACTGGGTGATCCTGATATTCAGTATTGGACAAATGATGAAAAGTATAAAAATCAGACATAGTATTTTGGCATCGGTTATAGGGGCCTTTGCACTTGTGGGGCTTGATTTCTTTTTAGAACCGGTGGCTATGAAGTTCGATTACTGGCATTGGGACTGGCACGAAATTCCGGTTCAGAATTATGTGGCCTGGTTTATTGTTTCGGTAATTTTGCTGAAGTTTTATTATGCTTTAGGCTTAAAACAGCAGAAATATATTGGTGTGACTATGTTTGCCTCACAGCTAATCTTTTTTGTTGTCTTATACATGACAACCGGAACAAATATTTTTGCTTAATTTTGTATGTTAATTCTAATTAATTTGCATGATGGAAACGCTAATCGTACAGCCTAAAAATAAAAAACAGCTTTTGGCGGTTGAGGCCGTTTTACAAGCATTAAATGTAACTTTTAAAAAAGAGAAGAGCTATAGTCGTGAATTCATAAATGACATAGCCAAAGGAGAAGAAGATATAAAAAATGGACGTTTAACAAGGGTTAAGGATGTTCAAAATATATGGGAAAGTATTTTGTAGACATTACAGATCAAGCTAAAAAGCAATTAGCTGAGATTTTTAAATCAGGAGACAAAGCTTCCATTAAAAAACTTCAGCAAATTTTTATAGAATTAAGTATTCATCCAAAATCAGGTGTAGGTAAACCTGAACAGTTAAAATTTGAATTTTCCGGTTATTGGTCAAGGCAAGTAAATAAAAAGATAGATTAGTTTATAGAATTGATGAAGAGATTATTGCTGTATTTGTAATTTCTGCAAAGGGACACTACCATGATAAATAACTAATCCTAAGAAAAAAATGAGCAATCTAAACTTACAGGTTAATATCGATAAATCATCAGGCTTTTGCTTTGGCGTAGTATATGCTATAGAAATGGCAGAAGACATTCTGGATAACGAAGGTTATTTATATTGCCTTGGCGATATTGTGCATAATGATGAAGAAGTAGCGCGTTTAACCAATCGCGGATTAAAAATTATCGATCATGAGTTCCTAAAAAACTTAAAGAACGAAAAAGTTTTGATCAGGGCACACGGTGAGGCACCTTCAACCTATCAACTGGCTTTAGAAAATAACCTTACATTAATAGATGCTTCATGCCCGGTTGTGCTTAAATTACAGAACAGGATTAAAAATTCGCATGATGATAATGAGCAGGTTCTTATTTTTGGTAAGCATGGCCATGCTGAAGTGATCGGATTACAAGGCCAAACAGCTGGTAAAGCCATTGTTTTTCAGGATTTGGCCGAATTAGATCAGGTTGAGCTTCCGGCTAAATTTACCTTATACAGCCAAACTACTAAAAGCACCGATAAATTCTATCACATTAAAGATGAATTATTGAGTCGTGGTTACGAAGTTAAGGCCAACGATACCATTTGCAGACAAGTATCTAACCGATATGAAGAACTGGAAGATTTTGTGAGTCATTATGATAAGATCGTTTTTGTTTCGGGAAAGAAATCTTCAAACGGAAAAGTGCTTTATGATGTTTGTAAGAAATATAATGCTAATTCTTACTTCATTTCGAATGTAGAAGAGTTGGAGCAAGGCTGGTTTGCTGAAAACGATAGGGTAGGTATCTGCGGAGCTACCTCTACCCCAATGTGGCTGATGGAAAATGTTAAAGCCGCTTTGGAGCAGTATTAGATTATAAGAAGATCTGATAAGTATTCTATAGTAGAATCGTCATCTCGACTGTAACGCAGTGGAATGGAGAGATCTGCTTTGATAGATCTCTCGACTTCGTTGCACTTCGCTCGAGATGACGATCACATATTTTGATATAAAAAATTGAAAAAGATAAATCCATATGCCGGAATTCTGGTTGCGTTAACCGTAATTACCTGTTGGTTTATTTCTCTTTATTTTTTGCTGATATGGGATTTTAAATGGAGCAATCCTTTGGTTTATCTCATGGTTTTTGTTCAGATGCACTTGTACACCGGCTTGTTTATAACCGCCCACGATGCCATGCATGGAACAATAGCGCCGAACACAAAGGCGAATAATTTTATTGGTTATCTATCTGTTTTTCTCTACGCTGGTTTTTTTTATAACCGTTTGTATGCGAAACATCACCAACATCACCGTCATGTACATACTGAAAAGGATCCGGATTTTGCGCCACATGGCTTTTGGAAATGGTATTTCCGTTTTATGTTAAATTATGTTACCATTATTCAATTGGTTATTATGGCCATAGCTTTTAATGTTTTAAAAATCTGGATTGATGAAAAAAATCTCTTACTATTTTGGGTACTGCCATCTTTGTTAAGCACTTTTCAACTCTTTTATTTTGGAACATATTTGCCTCATAGAGGAGAGCATGATAATGAATACCATTCGAATACGTTACAGAAAAACCATTTTGTAGCTTTTATAACCTGTTACTTTTTTGGTTATCACTTTGAGCACCATCAAAAGCCAGGTATGCCCTGGTGGCAGCTTTATAAAACGAAGGGATAACAGTATCATCAGTAGTGAGGCCGGGTTAGCAACATCTGATCATAGCGTAAGATGTTTTTACCTTACACTAAATAAACAACCTCTAATTTCCTAAAGAATCTTTTGCTGGTTTCTCCAACTGTCAGATAGTAAAATCCGGCTGCACAGCGATAGTAGCCGCTACAAATAAGAGTTAATAAGGTCTAAAAACGTTAAAAACTTGCACAAAACTGCGTACATAAACCTGACTGGACGAAAATCCTTTTTGAGGTATGAACGTTTAAATAGCATTACCTGCCACAAAAAGATTGTAGGGAAGGCAGGACCATACTTAAATGTACTTGCTATCTTCGCTTTTCTAATAAATAGGTAGCCAATACAAGTTTTTTGACCAAAAAATGGCGGCCATTAAATTTTTACATAGGGAAAAAGCAATAAAAAGGCGATATTTGCGCCACAAAACATATTCTTGGTATAAATGAGCAAAAAGGGAATTTTACTGGTAAATTTAGGAACACCTGATAGTCCGGCAACAGCTGATGTTAGAAGATACTTAGACCAATTTTTAATGGATGAAAGGGTAATCGATATTCCCAAACTGAACAGGACATTATTGGTTAAAGGTATTATTGTTCCCTTCCGTAGTCCTAAAACTGCAAAATTATATAAAGAAATCTGGAATGAAGATGGCTCACCGTTGCTGTTTTACAGCAGGGTACAGGCTAAAATGCTTCAGGAAAGATTAGGTGATGAATACCATGTAGAACTGGCTATGCGTTACCAAAATCCATCTATTGCCTCTGCTCTGGCCAATTTAAAAGCAGGTTTGGTAGAAAGTATACAGGTAATCCCCATGTTTCCACAATATGCTTCTGCCAGTACCGGTTCGGTAATGCAGCTGGTAATGGAATTGGTGAGTAAATGGCCAACAGTTCCCCCCATCTCTTTCATTAATTCATTCCACGATAACGAATTAATGATAAAAGTTTTTGCCGAAAATGCAAGAAAACATCACGTAGAAAGTTATGACCACGTATTGTTTAGTTTCCACGGCTTACCAGAACGTCAGCTTTTAAAATGCGATCATACCGGGAGTTATTGTTTAAAAAATGCCGATTGCTGCCAAACATTAAATGATACTAATAAATTCTGCTATTCTGCCCAGGGACATGATACCGCCAGGTTAATCGCTCAGGAATTAAACCTGTCAAAAGATCAATATACTGTTTGTTTTCAGTCCCGTTTAGGTAAGGAACCATGGGTACAGCCTTACACTACCGATGTGTTAAAGAAATTGGCTGCCGAAGGCAAAAAACGCCTTTTAGTTTTTAGCCCGGCTTTTGTGGCTGATTGTTTGGAAACGCTTTACGAAATCACGGTAGAATACCACGAAGAATTTAAAGCGTTGGGTGGCGAACATGTTCAGTTGGTGGAAAGTTTAAACGATAGTCCTGTATTTATTGAGGCTTTGGCCGGAATGGTAAAATAGATCAACGATGGGAAGTTTTATTATTTTAATGGGCGTATCAGGAAGTGGTAAAACAGTAATCGGAAAAGCCCTGGCCCCAAAAATAAATGCGGAATTTATAGATGGTGATAACCTGCATTCACAACGGAACGTAGATAAAATGGCAGCTGGGATTGCTTTGACAGATGCTGATCGCTTAGATTGGCTACAGTTGATTGCTAAAGTTGGCCGTGAACATGCTCACAATGGAGGCAATTGTATTATCGCCTGTTCTGCACTTAAAAAATCTTACCGGGATCTGTTGAGAGCAGATAATAAATCCATACATTTTGTGTATCTGAAAGGAAGTTTCGATTTGATCCACGATCGCATTGTTAAACGCAGTCATCAATACATGCCTTCCAGCTTATTACAAAGCCAGTTTGAAACCTTAGAAGAGCCACAAGCAGATGAACCGGATGTATTTACCGTTTCTATTGACCAAAGTATATCTGAAATAGTTGAAGAAATTGCTAAGGCTGATCTGGTTGAGTAATTACAGAAACAATCTGACCTGTTGCCCCTTTGTTATCCCCCACATATTTGCTGGCCGCATTCGCTGCGTGTCGATCGCTTGCAAAAGCATTAAAGGCATCAATTAGTTCTTCAGCTGATGTTATGCTTCTCGCCGCACCGATGGCAATAAGATCTTTTGCTTCCTGAAATTTATCGTATTTAGGTCCGAAAATTACCGGTAACCCAAATGCAGCAGCTTCTAAAGTGTTGTGAATACCTATGCCGAAGCCGCCGCCGATATAGGCCAGCTTACCATATTGATATAATGACGAAAGCATACCAATGTTGTCGATGATTAAAATTTGAGATTTTAGATTTGAGCGTTGAGAACTGCTGACTTCTGACTGGGAACTGAAAACTGAAAACCGTACACTGCCAACTGAAAACTGTTTCTCAATACTTTCTATATGGCTTTCGTGGATCTCGTGTGGGGCAATGATAAATTTCCAATTCGGATATTGCCGAGGTAATGCAGATAATATTTTTTCATCTTCGGGCCAGGTACTTCCGCAAACTAAAGTAGGGGCGCTACCGATAAAGCTTTCAATAATATCGAGCTGTTTTGGTGATTGCGCATTTTCGTAAACCCTGTCGAAACGGGTATCGCCACTAATGGTCACATCATTTAATTCGATTGATTTTAAAAGGTTTGCGCTTTCCTCATTTTGCACAAAAAAGTAGGTGACCGATTTTAATATGTTCCGGTAAAAGCTGCCATACCATTTAAAAAACACCTGACTTTCTCTGAAAATCCCGGAAATCACATATAAAGGAATGCCCTTGACTTTTAGTTCCTTAAAATAGAAATGCCAAAATTCATATTTGGTAAAAATCGCCATTTCAGGGTTAATGGCTGCTATGAAACGTTTAGCGTTAGCCGCAGTATCAATCGGGAGATAAAATACGTCAGCCAAGGCATAATTTTTTCTAATCTCGTATCCCGAAGGTGAGAAAAAAGTAACTACAATTTTCTTTGTCGGGTAAAGAGCTTTCAGTTTTTCTAAAACCGGCCGGCCTTGTTCAAATTCGCCTAAAGAAGCAAAATGAAACCATACATGTTTTTCTGCTGGATTAACTTTCTGGGCAATCGAGGTAAAGATATTTTTGCGGCCATTGATAAACAATTTTGCCTTTGGATTAAATAATGAGAATATCCTGATGAGTAAAGTATAGCCCCAGATTCCGATGATGTAAAGTAATTTCATATCTTCGTGCCAAGATAAAAGGAATATATTTAAAAAGCTTAAAATATATGAAAGCCTTGCGTTTTACTGATATTAATGGATAAACAGACTTCACTGCCTGCCTTTTAGCTAATCAAAATAAAATGAGAAATCGGCCTGAAAAATAAAATCATTTTTGGTGGCCGGAATTGATACGATTTGAAAAAAATGACCGATCTTGGCTATAATTATAACGCCAAAGGTAGAAGACTATAAACTCCTGTTTACCATTGTGGATAACATCAAAAATATATTGAATAAGATTATTAAAAAATATGAGCGAAATAAAGGAAAAATTCCCTTCGGAAAGTTTGGGGAGTAGAAAGAGAATATTGATTACAGGCGCAGCCGGATTTTTAGGCTCACACCTTTGTGATCGTTTTGTAAAAGAGGATTATCACGTGATCGGGATGGATAACCTGATTACCGGAGATATAGCTAATATCGAACACCTGTTTAAACTGGAAAATTTTGAGTTTTATAACCACGATGTTTCCAAATTTGTTCACATTCCAGGTAAGCTCGATTATATTTTACATTTTGCTTCACCTGCAAGTCCGATCGATTATCTTAAAATTCCAATCCAGACCCTTAAGGTAGGATCTCTGGGCACACATAATCTTTTGGGTTTGGCGCGTAATAAGAACGCCAGGATGCTCATTGCATCGACCTCAGAAGTGTATGGTGATCCGAATGTAAATCCTCAGCCGGAAGAGTATTGGGGAAATGTAAATCCGGTGGGGCCACGTGGTGTTTACGATGAGGCCAAGCGTTTTCAGGAAGCCATAACTATGGCTTACCATACTTTCCATGGCGTAGAAACCAGAATTGTTAGGATTTTTAATACCTACGGACCAAGAATGCGACTAAATGATGGACGTGTTTTACCTGCTTTTATCGGACAGGCTTTAAGAGGGGAAGATTTAACTGTTTTTGGTGATGGAAGTCAGACACGCTCTTTTTGTTATGTTGATGATCTGATAGAGGGTATATACCGTTTATTAATGAGTGACTATGCTCAGCCGGTAAACATTGGTAATCCGGATGAAATCACGATCAAACAGTTTTGTGAGGAAATCATCAAGCTTACTGGTACTACACAAAAAATTGTTTACAAGGAACTTCCGCAGGATGATCCGAAACAGCGTAGGCCGGATATCTCCAAAGCGAAAGAGCTATTGGGTTGGGAGCCAAAAATAGGTCGTGCAGAGGGATTAAAAATTACATATGAATACTTTAAATCTCTGTCTTCAGAGGCTTTGGAAAAAATAGAACATAAAGATTTTACCACATTTAACCGTTAAAATGGCAAAAATATTAGTTACTGGCGGAACAGGATATATCGGTTCGCACACAGCAGTAGAATTACACAACGCAGGATACGAGGTTGTAATTATCGATAACCTTTCTAATTCGAATATCAAGATTTTAACCCAGCTGCATGCCATCACCGGTAAATGGTTTGATTTTCATGAAATTGATTTACAGGATGAAAAAGCAGTAAGGGAATTTGCTGAAAACCATGCTGATATAGATGGAATTATCCATTTTGCTGCTTACAAGGCGGTGGGTGAATCGGTAGAACAACCCTTAAAATATTATAAAAATAACTTTTTCGGATTAATTAACCTGCTTACTTCATTTAACAGGAAAATTAATTTTGTGTTTTCTTCATCATGTACAGTTTATGGTCAGCCAGATACTTTGCCGGTAACCGAAGCTGCATCAGTTAAAAAAGCAGAATCTCCTTATGGCAATACCAAACAGATTGCTGAAGAGATACTGGCAGAAACTGCTGCGGTAACGCCTGATCTAAGTGTAATCGCTTTGCGTTATTTTAATCCGGTTGGTGCACATGAAACTGCTTTGATTGGTGAGCTGCCAAATGGTGTGCCTGCAAACCTTGTTCCCTTTATTACCCAATCAGCTATTGGAAAACGTGGTCCGATTACTGTTCACGGAAATGATTATGATACGCCGGATGGTTCCGCTATCCGCGATTATATCCATGTGGTTGATCTTGCAAAAGCACATGTTGCCGCTATAAAAAAATTAGAAGATGGGAATCCTAACGGTAACTATGATGTATTCAATATCGGTACCGGTAAAGGATTTTCAGTTTTGGAGATTATTGCTGCTTTCGAAAAAGCAAATGGACAGAAACTGGATTATAAAATCGGGCCAAGAAGGGCAGGAGATGTTGTGGAGATTTATGGTGATGTAGAGAAATCAAATAACGAATTGGGCTGGAAGGCCGCCCTTGATATCAATGAAATGATGCGCTCTGCCTGGGAGTGGGAAAAATACATTAAGGCTAATCCTTTTTAAATGAAATTATCGGAGCACAAAGATTTAAAAACCGCTATTGCCGCATTGCCTGTTAAAGAAAAAGACAAGCTGTTATTGCGTCTGGTAGCAAAAGATAAAGTGCTTACCGAACACCTTCATTATAAGCTATTAGAGGATGAGGCGGATCTGGAAGACCGTAAAGAAAGGATTAAGGCTGAAGTTGAGGAGCAGATTACTGAGCTTAAAAAACTGAATGCAAAAGAAGCTTTAGTAAAAGTGAGGAAGATGATCACTGCTGTCAATCATTTTTACAAAGTGACAAAAGATCCTGTTGGAGAGGTTGAGCTAAAATTGTTTATTCTAAATACTATCCCTCTGGATTATAAAAAGTCAATTTTTGGTTACCGCGATTTTATGATGCTTTTTAGTGTTTATTACATTAAAACGGTTGCGGTAACCATCAATAAATTCAAAAAACTTCATGAAGACCTGCAGTTCGACTTTGCGGAAAACCTAAATCAACTGCTTGATAAAATTTATTCCTCTAAATTCGCTGGTGCTGCAGAAGCCAGCAATTTACCAAAAGAAATCGTCTAAAGCTATGGCCTGTCGTTAGGCTCGGATTACAGCACTACTGAACCAGTTTATTCATACCTTAACGCCTCTACAGGATCCAGTCTGGAAGCTTTTTTTGCAGGATAATAACCAGATAAAATTCCAACCAATACACATAATACAAAACCACCAATAATAAACAACCACGGGATTAAAAATGAACCACCCATGGCCAGGGAGATTAAGTTTCCTAATACAATGCCGAGGAAAATCCCGAATACACCACCCATTAAGCAGATTACTACAGCTTCAATTAAAAACTGGCGACGGATGACTTTTGGATTGGCCCCAATGGCTTTGCGTATACCAATTTCGCGCGTACGTTCGGTAACAGAAACCAGCATGATATTCATCAAACCTATCGAGGCTCCAATTAAAGTAATAATACCGATTGCAACACCACCGATGGCTACAAACGCCAGGTTTTCGAACAAGGTTTGGGCAATGGCATCACTTTTCGTAATTTCGAAATTGTTGGGTTCGCTAACCTTTACTTTGCGTATATTTCTGAATAGCGCAGTAGATTCACCAATAATGTTTTCCTGCATGTCATTACTAGGTACCATTACTGTAATGGTATAAGATGGGTTGGCATTGGCATTAATTTGCTTTGCTTTCAACAGCGGCACATAAACGGCCCTGTCTCCACTAAAGCCCATACTCGATCCTTTTTTCTCCAAAATACCAACAATTTTAAATCGGTTATTGCCTACATTGATCAACTTATCCAAGGGATCTGAATCTTTGAAGAGTTTTTCAACTACTTCGCCACCAACTATACAAACATTACTCCCCAACTGTATTTCAGAAACGCTAAAATTTCTTCCCTGTGAGAGGTTTAAGCCCTGAGCGGCTAAACCGTTTTCATCAATTCCCTGAACGTTAATATTTGGGTTGGTTTTTAAACTACCATATTTTATAGTAGAACCACCACTGGCAAAAACACTTACTGCCACGGTAGCGGGGGTATTCAGGCTATCTTTAAACTTAACGGCATCTTCGTAACGGATGGCTTTAAAAGGTTTGGGTCTTTTCCCGTTTCCAATTCTGATTCCCGTACCCCGGTTTCTGATGGTAAATGAGTTGGCTCCCATGCTACTAAAAGCATCTGTCATACTTTTTTTTACAGCATCAAGAGTGGTTAAAATCCCCACCAAAGCCATTAAACCAATGGCAATAATCAAGGCGGTAAGCATGGTACGCAAGCGGTTCGCTTTAATAGATTCTAATGCCAGTCGGATGTTTTCTCTGTAATTCATTTATTGTAAGTGCCAGGTCAGGTATTGAGTATTAAGTATGGAGATGGGATTTAACCTTATACCCTACACCTTTTGCCTTAAACCATTATGTGTAAAAATAAAAAAAGTCCCGATGTTTAGACAAGGGGACTGTATGATATGTTACAATAATATTTTATTTATGCCGAGAAACTCGTGCCACAGCCACAGGTGCTGGTTGCATTGGGGTTAATGAAGGTAAAACCACGTGAATTTAAGCCGTCCTGCCAATCAATCATCATGCCCATTAAGTACATCTGGTGTGCTTTGTTCATGAAAACCTTGATGCCGTTGATCAGAAATTCCTGATCGCCATCTTTTTTCTGATCAAAACCTAAAACGTAATTCATGCCGGCACAGCCACCACCTTCAACGCCAACGCGCAATCCGTAATCATCGCCAATTTCCTGCTGATCTTTTAATTTATATAACTCTTTGGCTGCCCCTTCGGAAAAACTAACTGGTGCAAATGCTGTATCAACTGTTGTGCTCATGTTATTTAAATTTAATCTGTTACAAATATAAATAATAATGTACATTTTTGCTTTTAGCAGGCAGTTAATATTACTGTACTTAAACAATACTTATGAATACACAACAGATTTTAGTTGATATAATAATCTTATTTGCAGGCATTTTTATGGCCTTAATGGCAACTTATTACATTTTAAGAAACGATATTCAACGTTTTTTTAATTTAAAAACCATCGAACTGAACAAAGAGAGCCGGGCGCAGATTTTACCCCTGCGCTTACAGGCCCATGAACGTTTGATTATATTTGTTGACCGTATTAATCCTGCTAATTTGCTTGTTCGGTTGCATCAGCAAGGGATTGCCATCGCTACTTTACAAGCTGGTATTTTAAATGAAATCCGTGCAGAATATCAACATAACATTACCCAGCAGCTGTATATAGATAGTGTAACCTGGGGAGTGGTAAGAAAACTAAAAGATGATACCATTGCCATGATCAATAACGCGGTGCCAGGTTTACCAGCCGATGCAAATGGGATCGAACTCAGTAAAGCAATTTTACAGCACATGGCCGGTATAGATGAAAATCCGTATGATTTAACAATTGAGATGATTAAGAAAGATATTTATAAACTGTTTTAGGGTTGATTGTTAAATGAAATCTGGTGCATAGCTGATTTTACAGCTATCGATTAGCCGTTTTCGATAAGTAACCACGAACTGCTGGCTATGGGCCTGTAAAGCACAAAAAACTAATGGCTAATGAAGCATTGAACTAATAAACTAACCAAATGAGCGAGAAAAAGCATACTACTACTTCGGGGATTGAAATAAGAGCCTTATATACAGAAGCGAAGCCCATGAAAGAGCTGCCTGGTGAATTTCCTTTTACCAGGGGAATCCAAAAAGATATGTACCGTGGGCGCTTATGGACGATGCGGCAGTATGCTGGTTTCTCGACCGCTGAAGAATCAAACAAACGTTATCATTATTTATTGGCGCAGGGAACAACTGGTTTGTCTGTTGCTTTTGATCTTCCCACGCAAATTGGTTTCGACTCTGATCATGAAATGGCTGAAGGAGAGGTGGGCAAAGTTGGAGTGGCTATTGATTCATTAAAGGATCTTGAAATTTTATTTGATGGTATCGAGCTGAAAGACATCACGACCTCAATGACGATCAATGCAACGGCTTCAATTTTATTGGCCATGTACATTGCGCTGGCTAAAAAACAAGGGGCAGATTTAAAGCAGATTTCGGGTACAATACAGAACGACATCCTTAAAGAGTATGCAGCAAGGGGAACATATATCTATCCGCCAAAGCCATCGATGCGTTTGATTACTGATATTTTTGAGTTTTGCAGTAACGAAGTACCAAAATGGAATACCATTTCTATATCTGGCTATCATATCCGTGAAGCTGGATCTACCGCGGTGCAGGAACTTGCTTTTACATTGGCCAATGGCAAAGCTTATTTAAAAGCTGCTTTAGATAAAGGTTTAGATATTAACATCTTTGCGAAACGTTTGTCATTCTTCTTCAACTGCCACAATAATTTCTTTGAAGAAATAGCCAAGTTTAGGGCCGCAAGGCGCATGTGGGCAAAAATTACCAAAGATCTGGGCGCGACAGATGAAAAGGCCCAGATGTTGAGGTTTCACACCCAAACCGGAGGTTCAACCTTAACTGCGCAACAACCATTAAACAATGTAATCAGGGTTAGCAACCAGGCCATGGCTGCGGTTTTAGGCGGGACCCAATCCTTACATACCAACGGTTATGACGAAGCATTGTCACTACCAACAGAATCGGCGGCGAAAATTGCTTTACGCACTCAGCAAATCATTGCCTTTGAAAGCGGGGTTACCGATACGGTAGATCCGTTAGCAGGCTCATTTTTTGTAGAAAGCCTAACCGATGAGGTAGAAGCTGCAGCCTGGGCTTATATTGATAGGATAGATGCTATGGGAGGATCAGTTAATGCCATTGAAAATGATTATATGCAAAATGAAATTGCCGGTGCTGCGTATCAATATCAAAAGGAAATTGAAAACGGCGAAAGGATTTCTGTCGGCGTAAATAAGTTTACCCAGGAGGAAGAAGGTTTTACCGAAGTGTTTAATATAGATGATTCCATCCGCAAGCTGCAATCTGAAAAGCTGGATCATTTAAAATCAACCCGAGATCAGCTTGCGGTTGAGCAAGCATTACAGCAATTAAAAGAAGCGGCCAAAGGCGAAACGAACCTGATGCCATTGATCATTGACGCCGTTGAGAAATATGCTACACTTGGAGAAATTGCAGATGTATTTAGAGTCGCTTTCGGCGTTTATTAACTGAATATTTAACGCATTGGTGTTCCTTTGCTTTGAAAGTAAATTTTAAAGTGTTCTGCTTTGATAAACAATCGCAGCGTAGCAAAAATTTTCGTTCTTCGATAATGAAAATATCAGCACTAAACTGTCGTAAAATTAATTCAGTGATAAAACGCCGGGAGATATATTATGCCATATTTTTAATTCAATATTAATTTATCTAAGCTATGGTTTTGATTCTCAGTTTATTTGAAATCTAAAATGCTAAAACGGTTAAGTGTGGTTAAAAATGGCTTAGATTTTGCTTTTCAGGAGCCGTTCGAAGTGAAGAACGGATATTGGCGATAAATCGTGATTAATGTGGATAACCAGTGTTAATAAATAGTTATCAACATAAAAAATTGAGGTTAACAGGTATACTGTATTACCTATCAATAGGTTACGATTTATTTAAAATTTTTGTTTAAAATGTTGATAATTATGTCAATATTCGTAGTCCCTAAACGGACCATCCCTTTAATTCGAATAGGTACTGTTAACCAATAAATTATAGAAATCGCAATGGAAAAAACTTGTACAGAAGTATGGAAGAACTGTCTTCAAATTATTAAGGATAACATTCCGGGCCAAAGTTTCAAAACTTGGTTCGAGCCGATAACGGCTCTTAAATTGGAAGGCAAGGTTTTAACCATACAGGTGCCAAGTTTGTTCTTTTACGAATGGCTTGAAGAACATTATGTGGGCTTGCTGCGCAAGACCGTAAAGAAACAACTTGGAGAGGATGGCAGGTTGGAATATAACATCGTTGTAGATAAATCATCAAACAGCGGTAATCCTTATACTACCAATATGCCCTCAAATGGAAATGGAGCGGAGGCAAAGGTACAATCGATGCCGATTCCGGTTTCCATTAACAAGGATATTAAAAACCCATTTATTATCCCTGGATTAAAAAAATTAAATGTTGATCCGCAATTAAACGCTAACTATACTTTCGAAAATTATATTGAGGGAGATTGTAATCGCCTGGCGCGTTCTGCAGGTTACGCTGTAGCGGCTAAACCGGGTGGCACGTCTTTTAACCCTTTAATGATTTATGGCGGAGTTGGTTTGGGTAAAACGCATCTGGCACAGGCAATCGGTAATGAGATTAAACGGAGTATGCCAGATAAATTGGTAATTTACGTAAGCTGCGAGAAATTCTGTCAGCAGTTTGTAGATTCCTTAAAAAACAACACCATTAACGATTTCGTTAACTTTTACCAGGCAATGGATGTAATCATTATGGATGATGTGCACAACTTCGCAGGTAAAGAAAAAACACAGGATATTTTCTTCCACATCTTCAACCACTTGCATCAATCGGGCAAACAGGTAATTTTAACTTCTGATAAAGCACCGAAAGATTTAGCCGGTTTGGAAGAACGTTTGTTAAGTCGTTTTAAATGGGGTCTATCTGCTGATCTGCAAATTCCTGATCTGGAGACGCGTATCGCTATTTTAAGGAAGAAAATGTATGCAGATGGTATTGAGTTACCTGGTGAGGTGGTGGAGTATGTTGCGCACAACATTGATAATAATGTGCGTGAATTAGAAGGTGCTATGGTATCTCTTTTGGCACAGGCCACGCTAAATAAAAAAGAAATTGATTTGGCGCTAGCTAAGCAGATGTTGAAAAACTTTATTAAAAATACCTCGAAGGAAATTTCAATGGAGTACATCCAGAAATTGGTTTGCGAGTATTTTGAGGTTCCTGTTGATATGGTGAAATCGCAAACACGTAAACGCGAAATTGTTCAGGCTCGTCAGATTTCAATGTATCTCTCTAAAAGCCATACTAAATCATCATTAAAAACAATTGGTGCTTTCTTTGGTGGACGGGATCACAGTACGGTAATTTATGCCTGCCAAACCGTTGAAGATTTAATCGATACTGATAAGAAGTTCAAAGCTTACGTACACGATATCCAAAAGAAATTGAAAATGAGCTAAACTTTTACGAGCTTATTGCTAATAATAAAAGCAGCCAGACGTTTAGCATCTGGCTGCTTTTTTTACCTGTAATTTTTGAGATGGGAATAAGGGGCCTGTCTCAGATTTTACAAACCCTTGGCTATTTCCTGGAACCCATAAAACAAAGCTGCAACATGTAAGGCCTGAGCTATTTTGTTTTCATTAATCAGTTGCTTTACTTCATCAACAGTATACTCTTCAACATTTAAAATTTCGTGTTCATCTAAATGCTGTTCATGGGTTTTGATACCACCTGTTAAAAAATAGGTAAATGTTCGGTTGTTCGATGTTGCAGGATTGGGATAAAGTTCGACAATAAATTTACAGCTTTTAAAACTGTAACCTGTCTCTTCCAGCAGCTCACGCTTTACTGCAAACTCCGGATCTTCGTCACCATCAATCACGCCACCTGGAACTTCCAGGGAAACTATATCGGCTGCATGGCGGTACTGGCGTACCATAATTATTTTTCCTTCTTCTGTTAACGCAATGGCATTTACCCAATTTGGGTATTCTAAAACGTAATAATCATCCTTTATTACGCCACCCGGAAGTTTCACTTCATCAACGCGCAAGGTAGCCCATTGTTCACGTACTAAATATTTAGAGGCAATTTTCTGCCACTTTTCTATAATCATTTAATTTATGTTGTTTATTTTGTTTGGCGCCATGCGCTGGCGTTTAGCGCAGGTATTGTTGTATTGTTTTCTGACGGTGCAGGTTTACCAAATGTACAATCTTATGTTCATCCGACAGGTATTGATATACAAAATTAAGTTTTGGCGCAACAGTCTGGTTACGCTCTTGACTTATGCCTAACTCATAATATAAAAATTCGCTTAACGAATCAAGTTTTTCGGGAGGAAGATTGCTTGCCACGAGCCAATTTTCAAAAACAGACAGATCTTTATTTTCTAAAATTTCTTTCGGCAATTGAAAACCACTTTCCATAGTTTCTTCGAAAAGTCGATCGGCTTCAGCTAATTTACCCTCTAATTTGAGTCCCATGATGCGGGCTAAAACCTGGGCCAGTTTCTGTATTTCAGCTGTAATTAAATCTCTTCGGTACATGGATGTAAGTTGAAATGTTATTTTGTTGGAAAATTAAAATGTTCTGTAACGCTCAAAACAAAACCTTTTCCAATCTATGGACTATGGACTATGGACTATGGACTATAGACTATGGACTATGGACTATGGACTATGGACTAAAGCTACCAGCTTCCGCTGCTGCCCCCTCCACCAAAACTGCCTCCTCCAAAACCACCGAATCCGCCGCCTCCGCCACCGGAAGAACCGCCTCCCCAGCCACCACTGCTACGGCCACCGCCACTTCCAAATAACATCGCCCAGAAAAGCGCGTTAGATGCTCCTCGTCCGCCGATAACTTCGCTTCCGCCTCCACCACCTTTTCTCATGATGATGATAATCACAATTACAATAATGATAATAATGGCAATGCTACCTGAGCCGCCTTTCTTTGAAGAAGCTTTCGGATTATCATTTTTATATTCTCCTCTGGTATATTTTATAATGGATGTAGTAGCCTCATCTAAGCCTGCATAATAATTTCCTGCTCTAAAATTGGGTTTAATATCATTATCAATAATACGCTTGGCATAAATATCGGGTAAGGCGCCTTCAAGGCCGTAACCGGTTTGTATAGAGATTTTTCGGTCGCCAACTGCCACCACGATCATAATACCATTGTTTTTGCCGCTTTGTCCAACGCCCCATTTTCGGCCCAGTTCTACAGCATACTCATTAATATCATAATCGCCTACCGATTTTAAAATAGCAACAGCAATCTGTGTAGAAGACGAATCGTTAAAGGTTACCAGTTTATTTTCGAGTTCCTGTTTCTGATCGGCCGATAATACATTGGCATAATCGTTAACCAAAGTACCAGGCTTTTCCGGAAAATCCTGCGCAAAAGCAAAAGCAAATAATAAACTGAATAATGATAAAAGGAATATTTTCTTCATCTCTTATTTGTTTTCAAGGTTATCCATAAAAACAATATCGTTCGGTAATTCATTGATATCACCTTTTTGCGGAGGGAAGAACAAGGCTAACTTTTCTCCAGCCAATGCTACACCTGCAATAATACCATCAGCCAGATTACCTTTTGCAAAATGCGCTGTCATGGCAATTTTAGTCGTTTCCCAAAAGTTGTCAGGTACTACTTTGTGAATGCCAACATCGCCGATAATGGCAAATTTATGATCAGCATGTGCCAGATAAATCAGCACGCCATTTCTTTTTGCAGTTTTATCCATATCCAGTTTAGCAAAATATTCGGTGGCTTTTTCGTATGGATCGCCTGCGCAATGTTTATCAATAGCGATTCTAATTTCTCCGGAGGTTGCCCTTTCTGCATCGGAAATCGCATTTGCTATTTTTTCTTGTTCAATATCTGAAAATAACGACATGTACTTATTTTTATATGAAGTAAAAAGGGTAATAAATGTTCAATTCATAAACATTCACTACCCTGGTATTTGGTGTCGGGAATATTAAAATTCTACTTTAGGTGCATCTTTGGCAGAAGCATCAGCCTCAAAATATCCTTTAGGTTTAAATCCGAACATCCCGGCTGTTAAATTGGTAGGGAAAGACCTGATTTTTCCATTGTATTCCTGCACTGCATCATTAAAATCTTTACGGGCAACAGTAATTCTGTTTTCGGTACTCTCTAACTGTGCAGATAAATCGCTGAACTGTTGTGTAGCCCTTAATTCAGGGTAACTTTCAGTAATCGATAATAATTTACCCAGTGCCTGACTCAATTGTCCCTGAGCAGCCTGGTATTTCTGGATATTCTCAGGAGTTAGTTCATCAGCTTTAACCGTCATCTGTGTTGCTTTTGCACGTGCTTCCGTTACTGCAGTTAGTGTTCCCTGCTCAAATTTAGCAGCTCCTTTTACAGTTGCTACCAGGTTCGGAATCAAATCCGCTCTTCGTTGGTACTGGGTTTGCACCGTTCCCCATTTCGATTTAACGTTCTCGTCGAGTTTAACCATGCTGTTATAACCGCATGAACTTAAAGTACTCACCGCAATAACTGCAGCTAAAAATCCAAATATTAATCTTTTCATTTTTATGGTTTTGTCTTTTTAATAGAATTGATTGATGGTCAATTTACGAATTAGATATCAAATTGCATGCCTTTGTTACACTTTGTATGTTTATATGACAGGTTGGCAAGCACTCTGCCCGAACTCGCCTACCGTATTGGCTCTTTTTTAAGAAATTAATATTCAATTTAGCGGTTTTTATCGAGCGATCAATGCTAAAAATTAGACCTGTAGCACGGAAAACCTAAATATTAGCAGAAAATAACCCACCTAAACCAGATCGCAGGATGCCCACGGCCTTTACAGGGGCAGGAGGTAGAGCGGGGAGAAACTGACCTGTGGAATACTGAAACTGCGTTTATGAAAAGGGAAAAATTACGCATTACTCAGCAAATAAATTTCAGGGTGCATTCTGGAAATCAACGAATATTCTTTCCAGATGTTTATCTTTGTACTGTTCAGGATAAAAACCTGACTTATTTATGCAAAAAGACATCGAAATTACTTTGCTCCCTGATCAGGTTGAGCAGACTGAAGTTATTAAACAGAAACTTGCGGCCGGTTTAAAACTTTCTGAAACGAGGATAAAAGGCTATGAAATTCTAAAAAGATCGATTGATGCCCGTTCAAGAAAGGTGATTTTTCGTTTACAGGTAAGGGTTTTTGTAGATGAAGAAGCAGTTCCCGAAGTTTATCACATCAACTATCCCAACGTAAGCGAAGCCAAACCTGTCATTATTATCGGTGCTGGTCCGGCGGGTTTGTTTGCTGCACTGCAATGCATCGAAAATGGATTAAAACCCATTATTGTCGAAAGAGGAAAAGATGTTAAACAGCGGCGTAGAGATTTGGCGGCCATAAATAAGCAGGGTTTGGTTAACACCGAATCTAATTACTGTTATGGCGAAGGTGGTGCCGGAACCTATTCTGACGGTAAGCTATATACACGCTCTAATAAACGTGGCGACATCAATAAAGTACTGCAGGTTTTTGTAAACCATGGGGCAGAAGCCGATATTGCGATCGATGCCCGTCCACATATTGGTACAAATAAACTTCCCCATATCATTACATCTATAAAAGATACGATCTTAAATGCCGGCGGTGAAGTGATGTTCGATAGCAGGATGACTGATATTTTGATCGAATTTGGAAAAGTAAAAGGCGTTGAGATAAATTTTGAAGAAAAGTTGTTCGCTGATGATATTATTTTGGCAACAGGTCATTCTGCAAGAGATGTGTACGAATTATTGAACAGTAAAAATATCCTAATTGAAGCAAAACCATTTGCGTTAGGTGTCCGGATTGAACATCCTCAGGCAATTATTGATTCGGCTCAATACCATTGCGATATCCGCTCTGAATTTTTGCCGCCAGCTTATTACAGTTTGGTTGAGCAGGTTGGTACACGTGGCGTATTTTCTTTTTGCATGTGTCCCGGAGGAATCATTGCACCTTGTTCCACCGGCGAAAATGAGATTGTGGTTAACGGCTGGTCGCCATCTAAACGGAATAATCCCTTCGCCAATTCCGGAACTGTGGTTCAGATCACATTAAACGATGTTCAGGGTTATGATCCGTTGAGAATGTTAAATTTTCAGTCTGAAATCGAAAAAGCCGCTTTTGAAGCCGGCGGCGGTAATTTGGTGGCTCCTGCACAGCGAATGGTCGACTTTGTGAACAATAAATTATCAATCGATCTGCCAAAAAACTCCTATCTGCCTGGTACCAAAAGTTCGATGCTGGATAATATCCTGCCCAATTTCGTATCTGATAGTCTGCGTGCGGCATTGCCCCTGTTTGGAAAAAAAATTAGAGGATATTACACAAACGAAGCCATTCTGGTTGGGGTAGAAAGCAGGACATCCTCACCGGTCAGGATTCCGAGAGATAAAGAAACCTATCAGCATCCTCAGGTAAAAGGTTTATATCCTTGTGCAGAAGGAGCGGGTTATGCCGGTGGGATTGTCTCGGCAGCAATTGATGGAATTAACTGTGCAAATGCAATATTGAGCGCATCTTAACAAACTTTTACCGTGTACCAATTGTTATCCGGGTATGTTTACTATTACGAACGAAATAAAAAAAGCTTTTAATGGCGATGCCTGGCATGGTAACCATGTGATGCAAACGCTCAATAATGTTAATCCAGAAAGCGCGTTTAGCCATTTTGTTCCGGGTGCGCATTCTATTGCTGAAATCGCCCTGCATTTAACCGCATGGACGGAAGAAGTTTCTTCCAGACTGATAGGCAAACCAGCTGCTGAACCTGAAAGGGGTGACTGGCCTGAACCCGAAGAGCGCACAGCCCAGGCCTGGGAACGCATTATTTTTGATTTTAAGATCGCCAACGAAGAGCTGATCCGCCTTTGCGAAAGTTTAAAAGACAGCCAGTGGAATGAGGATGTAAAAAACGAACGAAATCCCGCGCTTGGCACCGGGGTAACCCATGCGGAACTTGTAAGTGGACTGGCACAGCACCATGCCTATCACTCCGGCCAAATTGCTTTATTATCGAAATTTTAGGCTGTGTAATCCTTCATCTCTGTAATCATTTGTTATGAAAAAGACTTTAATTATCGGCGCATCGCCAGATCCATCCAGGTATGCATACAAGGCAGCCCATATGCTCAAGCGTTTCAATCATGACATTGTTAATGTTGGGATAAAGAAAGGGGAAGTAGCAGGTGTTGAAATCGAAAAGCCTGGAGAAATCCATCAGGATATTGATACCATCACCTTATACATCGGTCCGGCTTTGCAGCCACAATACCACGATTATATTTTATCTACAAAACCAAAAAGGGTGATCTTCAATCCGGGTACCGAAAATTATGAATTGGAGAAATTATTAGACTTGCACGGTATAGAACCTGTTGAAGCCTGCACCTTGGTTTTGCTTAGCACAGGGCAATATTAAAATTTATAAACTACACCCCAGTTTACGAAATCGGCCTGGGCAAAATGCATATAGGTTTTGGCCTGTAAACCCAAATGTGGGGTGATGTTGAAAGTTGGGCCAAAGGTCCAATACCAGGTTGCTTTATCCATCAATCTATTGAAATGGATGTATTTACCGATCTGTCCCGCAACGGTTACCCGCCATAGGTTAATGTCAGCACCTATACTGATGCCGGTTCGCCATTGATCATATGAAGTGCCATAGTTTTGAAATGTATTACCATAGTTGTTGGGATCGAAAGTAGTATAATAATAAACTGCATCGGCACCCGCCTTAAGCGACATTACATCATTCAAATAAAAGTTATAACCTGCATATAACCCGCTTTTGTACAGGCTTTTATTTCTGTTCTCAAATACGCCCCTCGCGCCCAAACCTACACTAAGTTCAATCGAATTACGCTGTAAGGTTGTGTAGGTGCTTTTCCTTTCCTCAGTTAATGTTTTTGGATTGTTGAGTTTAAGCCCGATGTAAACATTCCCGGTATTCAATCCGCCATTGGGAACAGTAGCCCCTCCGTTTGATGCATGTAGAAAACCGAAACCAGCCAATAAATCAAAGTACTTACTGACTGCCAGCTCCATACCTAAATCTGCTTTAATGATTTCGTTAACCGCACTTCCCAAAAACCTGTTTTTAGTATTATTATAATAATACTTGTTTGTGTAACCCAGGCCCACACCAGGTGTGAAGTTAAATCTGGCTCTTCCGGTTTTGAATAATTGAAAGTCCATCTGGGCCACTAAGCCATATATTTGCCCAAAGGCATTGGCCGATGTATCTTTTGTGCCTTTCAGTTTACTTAAATTCCTAAAAACAAAGCCAATTCCGTAAGATTTTGCCCCGCTGAATCCAATCCATTTATCACTGTTCTGGCTAATATCCTTAAAATAAGCCGCGTCTAAACCTGTAATCTGATCCTGAAACAAATGTCCCTGATCGTTATTGATATGTGTACCAAATATGGGCTTAAAAATAATAGAACGATTTTCTGGGCCGATCTGAGCCCTGGCAAATGAATAGCCTATGGTGACTAAAATCAACAATAAGAGTAGCTGTTTTTTCATTAGTTTTTACTAAAACGGTAAGCAAGACTATAAAAGGCATAACGATAGCCTTTGGCGCTATGTTGAACCTCGTTTGAAGTAAAGGTAGCGGTATAATTGGCTGTCCAGCGCGCGATGCTAAAAGTTAGGCCCACCTGCGTGGTAAAAACCATGGGCTTCGGCTTGAAGGTAACCGGACCCTTATCGTTCAGGAACAAGCCGCCCTGAAGGCTCGAATCATAGGCTATTGCGTGTAGCTGTGGTGCCACCGAAAGGAAAAGTTCATATTTACGTTTAGCATGATTTTTATGATGATTGCTTATCAAACTGTTAAATGCAGCTGAGCCATCCATTTCATTAAATTTTCCTAATCTGAGTAATGCGCCAACATTTGCTTTCGTTATTACATTGCCCGCAGCTGCCGAAGCAGTTCCTGTAACATCAAATATTTCATTAGGTGTAGCCAGCAGGCGTTTGTTGTATTCAATACCAAGATTAAGCGTGGGTTCGCTATTTAGTCCATATTCCCAGCCGGCAATTTGATTCTGGCCAACGAGTTTATGGTAAGTTTTCTGGAATTCTTCGCCTAGGGCATCCTTTCCTGTTAGGCCAACCTGTGCCGAAACCTTTAAGAGTTGTTTGTTTTGATAGAATCTGCTGTAATTAGCCTCACCATAAAGATAGGCCGTAAAAGGACGGTCGTGCAGGGCCGGGTTCGGAGCAAAACTATAATAAGGATTGTATATTTTCTGTCCCAATTCGAAACCAATAACTTCCTTACTACGTCCGGTTTTAAGGTTGTTGCCATCTAGGGCATGCCTGTATTTAATAAAAAAACCATTAGTGTAATATTTATCGCTCGTAATATCTATGTAAGCGTCATTCTCTGTAATAACCACGAGTTCATTTTTGTAATTCTGGGCCTGGCTAAGCTTTGCCATAAAGATAAAGAGCAGCGGTAAGTATGTTTTAAGCGCAATTTTCATTAATAAGGATGTTTATTACGTGGTAAAAGTATTAATTATTGTTTAATATCCCGATAATTCAATTATTCACTTATTGTGCTATTGTTTATTAGCAAAGCAGGGTCAGTGGTACTATATAAGCATGTTCCCGCTATTTGCTCCAAATCCTCGCTGCGCTGCGGGTTTTCCGCTGCTATCGGGTTTAGGTGGGCAGTTTCTTCCGAAGTTTCAAGTGGTTTGGCGCAGGGGAAACTTCGGAAGTTTAGCGTCAGATCTGCCATCCTGAGCGTAGCCGAAGGATCTTTTTGTCGTCCTGGCTACCGGACCTTATCAGATCCTAGAACTGTTCAAGACGGTGTCAAACAGGCAAAAGGCATAATTGTTTTGGCCTGGCAAAAAATATTTCCCGTTGAAAACCATTTACTTAGGCTGAGATGAACAGCATTTAATAAATATCCTTTGGTGTTTTACGGATTTTTCCTACTTTTGC
>NZ_FOJM01000012.1 GCF_900111825.1 Pedobacter suwonensis | reverse complement strand
ACAGCAGGACGGGACCTATCCCAAATGCTCGGGACACTGCGCTCCAAGACCAAGAGGTATTTAAACCATTAAGGAGTTGAGAAAAGTTAAGGTTGTGCTCCCGCAGAAAACGCTGATCTTCGCAGAGACCATTCCATCATCCGTTTTACATCTTCCATATTTTACGTTATGTTCCTGATTAAATAGCCCCGATGGTTGCGGCATACCTTTTGGACTGGAGATTAAAATTATTTCTCTTAAGGTTGCCAATTGTGGTTAAATTTAAAACTGATTAATACTAAATATGTTTAATATCACAAGGTTTGCCACAATATTTGGTTATCTTTGTTCTTATTAAAAATATAATCATAAGTAATGAGTTTTTTTGCAGATAAAAGAAGGGAAGTAATGGTGCATATTGAAACGTATATGCTGGAGATGATGGATACCTATCTTAAACCAATTGATACGAACTGGCAACCATCTGATTTCCTTCCTGACTCTACGAGCGAAACATTTTATCAAGATATCAGAATTTTAAGGGATAATGCAAAGGACCTTTCTTACGATCTTGTAGCGGTATTGATTGGCGACACGATTACTGAAGAAGCTTTGCCTACTTACGAATCGTGGTTATCAATGGTGCAGGGGCCGAGTATGAAAGAAGATGGTGGCTGGATGAAATGGAACAGACACTGGACTGCTGAAGAGAACCGCCATGGTGATTTATTGAATAAATATTTATACTTGTCTGGTCGCGTAGATATGCGCCAGATGGAAATCTCTACACAATACCTGATTGCCGATGGTTTCGATATTGGTACTGGTCATGACCCTTATCGCAACTTTATTTATACCTCTTTTCAGGAGATGGCAACCAATATTTCTCACCGAAGGGTAGCTTCTTTAGCCAAAAAAGATGGTGATACTTTATTATCGAGAATGTGTGGTGTAATCGCTTCTGATGAGGCAAGGCACGCCAAAGCTTATAAGGATTTTATGAACCGTATTTTCGAGGTTGATCCTAATGAAGCCATGCTGGCTTTTGAAGACATGATGCGTAAAAAAATTGTCATGCCTGCACATTTCTTACGTGAGGTAGGTTTAAAAATAGGTCAAACATTTGGTCACTTTACAGATGCTGCGCAACGTTTAGGTGTTTACACGGCAATTGATTATGTTGAAATTATGCAGCAGTTAATCGAGGACTGGAAAATTGAAGGCATGCGTGATTTAAATGAAGCAGGTGAAAAAGCACGTGATTATATTATGGCATTGCCTTCGCGTTTATTACGTGTTGCAGAACGTATGAAAAATCCAACGATTGATTATAAATTTAGCTGGATTGCCGGATAGTCGGTTAAAAAAATATGTGGAGTCCCCCGATGTAAATCGAGGGATTTTTTTTGGCTTATTCCCTTACATATTTCTTCTGTATTGGCCACCCACTTCGTAAAGGGCATTGCTAATCTGGCCTAATGAGCATATTTTACACACTTCCATAAGTTGCTCAAAAATATTATCACCTGCTACGGCTGATTTTTGAAGTTGTTTTAACAAATCCGCTGCACGGTCTTCATTACGGTTGTGAAATTGTTGTAATGCAGCAATCTGGTATTGTTTTTCATCCTCCGTTGCACGAATTACCTCTCCCGGAACAATGGTAGGTGAACCATTTTTATTGAGAAAGGTATTCACACCTACTATCGGGTATTCACCTGTATGTTTGAGCGTTTCGTAATACAAACTTTCTTCCTGGATTTTTCCACGTTGATACATCGTCTCCATTGCGCCCAAAACACCACCACGATCGTTGATTCGTTTAAATTCGGATAGAACAGCTTCTTCAACCAGATCAGTCAATGCTTCAATAATGAAAGCACCTTGTAGCGGATTTTCATTTTTAGCCAGACCTAATTCTCTGTTAATGATCAACTGGATGGCCATGGCTCTCCTTACCGATTCTTCCGTTGGGGTGGTGATGGCTTCGTCGTACGCATTAGTATGAAGGGAATTGCAATTGTCGTAGATGGCGTAAAGTGCCTGTAGCGTAGTTCTGATGTCGTTAAAATCGATTTCCTGAGCATGTAATGAACGGCCTGAAGTTTGAATGTGGTATTTAAGCTTTTGCGAGCGGTCGTTTCCTTTGTATTTGTTTTTGATGGCTTTAGCCCAAATTCTTCTGGCTACGCGGCCTATAACGGCGTACTCAGGATCGATACCATTGGAGAAGAAGAAAGACAGGTTAGGCGCAAAGTCATCAATATGCATGCCCCTGCTTAAATAATATTCAACAAAGGTAAATCCATTACTTAAGGTAAATGCCAGCTGAGAAATAGGATTGGCACCCGCTTCTGCAATGTGATAGCCGGAAATAGATACCGAGTAGAAATTTCTCACTTTCTCATCGATAAAGTATTTCTGAATGTCGCCCATCATTCTTAAAGCAAACTCTGTAGAAAAGATACAGGTATTTTGCGCCTGATCTTCTTTTAAAATATCAGCCTGAACCGTTCCCCGTACTGAACTGATGGCTTTAGCTTTAATAGTGGCATAAACATCGGCAGGAAGAACCTGATCGCCAGTGACACCCAAAAGCATTAAACCTAAGCCGTTATTTCCTTCCGGTAATGCGCCATTATAAGATGGTCTTTCTATATTTTTGACTTTATAGATTGAAACAATTTTAGCCTCTACTTCTTCTGTCAGACCATTTTCAATGATGTATTTTTCGCATTGCTGATCAATCGCCGCATTCATGAAAAAACCTAATAACATTGGTGCCGGGCCATTAATAGTCATTGAAACTGACGTGGAGGGTGCACATAGGTCAAAACCGGAATATAGTTTTTTGGCATCATCCAAAGTGGCGATGCTTACACCGGAATTACCGATTTTACCGTAAATATCGGGGCGGATATGCGGATCTTCTCCATAAAGTGTAACGGAATCAAAAGCGGTAGATAAGCGATGTGCCGGTTGACCTAATGATACATAATGAAAACGTTTATTTGTTCGTTCAGGGCCACCTTCTCCGGCAAACATTCTGGTAGGATCTTCACCGTCTCTTTTTAGAGGAAAAACGCCTGCCGCATAGGGGAATTCACCCGGAAGGTTTTCGGTTAACAACCATCTTAAAATATCGCCCCAGTCTTCATATCTTGGCAGAGATACCTTTGGGATATTTAGTTTTGAAAGTGATTCGTAAAATAAAGGCTGTTTAATTTCTTTATCGCGGACTTTATAAATGAAAAACTCCTCTTTGTATGCTTTTTTGGTTTCTGGCCATTGGCGCAATAGGCGTTTGCATTCGCCATCTAATTGCTCTTCGAAGAATTCATAGCTTGCCTTTAGGTTATTTGATATCTCATTCTGAGAATCTTTTTCTAAAGATAGTGGATTAGTCTCACCTAATAAGTCTATTACCCCTTTAAGCTGGTACATTTTACGGGCGATGCTAACCTGTTTCTCTACCCAATCATTGTATGTTTGGCTTGCCTCTGCAATTTCTGCCAAATACCTGATCCGATCGGGAGGAATAATGTAAATTTTCTCTGACTGATCGGAGGTTAATTCCATTTTTGCCTTAAAATCAATTCCGGTTTTTAATTTAATCTGATCCATTAAAGCGACGAACAGGTTATTCATTCCCGGATCATTAAATTGGGAAGCCATAGTACCATACACTGGAATTTCATCGTCTTTAGCATCGAAAATGTTATGGTTGCGCTTATATTGTTTACGCACATCCCTTAGTGCATCCAAAGCCCCTCGTTTATCAAATTTGTTAATCGCTACCAGATCAGCAAAATCTAGCATATCGATTTTTTCGAGTTGTGTAGCTGCCCCAAATTCAGGTGTCATCACATATAATGAAACATCACAGTGTTCGGTAATTTCAGTATCCGACTGGCCAATGCCCGAGGTTTCTACAATAATCAGATCATAACCTGCAGCCCTACAGATATCGATACTTTCCTGTACGTTTTTTGATAAAGCCAGGTTGGCCTGTCGGGTTGCCAATGAGCGCATGTAAACCCTTGAATTATTAATCGCATTCATGCGGATCCGGTCGCCAAGTAAGGCACCTCCTGTTTTTCTCTTTGAAGGATCGACCGAAATGATAGCCAGGGTTTTATCTTTTACTTCAACCAGGAATCGACGGACCAATTCATCGACCAAGGATGATTTTCCTGCACCACCGGTTCCGGTAATACCTACAACAGGAGCATTATTATTCCGAGATAAACGCTTTAATTCGTCAACAAATTTTTGAGCAGCTTCAGGATCATTTTCTGCAACAGTAATGGCACCAGCTATAGCTTTGATATCTTCCGTGGAGATGCTTTTGAGATCATTGCCAATGTCTGTTTTGGTTACAAAATCAGTTTGTATCAGCATATCATTAATCATGCCTTGCAGCCCCATTTTACGTCCATCATCAGGAGAGTAGATTCTGGCAATTCCGTAGGCCTGTAATTCTTCAATCTCTGAAGGTAGAATCACGCCGCCGCCACCTGCAAATATTTTAATATGACCCGATCCTCTTTCCTGTAAAAGATCATACATATATTTAAAATATTCAATATGTCCGCCCTGATAGGAGGTCATGGCAATACCTTGTACATCCTCCTGAATGGCACAGTTCACCACCTCTTCAACCGAACGGTTGTGGCCAAGATGGATAACCTCAGCTCCTGATGACTGCAGGATACGGCGCATGATGTTAATGGTGGCATCGTGTCCGTCGAAAAGGGACGCAGCGGTTACAAAACGGATTTTATTTTTAGGTTTATAGATTTCTACTGGTTGCATACTATGGGATTTAAAGGACTGGCATGCTCTGGTAACCAATCCTTGTTTCCAAAAATATTTGGTATGCAAATGTACTAAATTATGCTGCTTAAAGCACGAATACCCTATACCGTTATGGCTTTTGGTTCAGCTATAAATTTTACCTAAATTAAAGTAAATAACCGCTATTGTGGTTAATGATAAACGGTCTCATACTGCAATCGAGAACCAAAAAGTTTTCAGCGGAGCTAAATCTATTGAGGCAGATCGCTCCATTCCACTGTATTTCAGTCGAGACGATTGAATTAATAACAAAAAAACTATGCTGGCGGGCATAGTTTTTTTAAAATTATTTGTTGATGATTTCAGTGATCGGTTCACCTACTGTTCCATTCGGGGTTTGGATATGCAGTAGAGCCGCTAATGTTGGTGCAATATCTGTCATGTAATGCGTGGTGTTGGTGGCACCTGGCTTAATTCCCCAACCCATAAATACCAAAGGAATGTGCGAGTCGTAAGGATTCCAGTTACCATGTGTGGTTCCCGTGCTGCCACCATTAAACCAGTTCGGTTGTAAAATATAATAAATATCGCCACTTCTACGGGCATTGTATCCGTTGGTAATCATTTTCTTCTGGATCTCCTGAAGTGTTGCCTGCGATACTTTCGCAATATCTACCGCATTCTGAAAACCATCCTGTCTTTTTAAGAATTCAACCGAGGCGGATTTAATCACATCGAAGCTGATATCTGCTTTGTCTGTCTTGTCATGATCAAAGATGATCTGGTTATTCATCGATTTTAATACGACATTGTCTAACTTAAATTTATCGTTTAAATAGGTATTTAATTTACTTGCGATTTCTCTGTCGCTCACCACACCGGCAGGTAGCTTATTCTCTTGCATAAAGCCAGGTACATGGGCAGCGCCATGGTCGGCCGTTAGAAATACAGTATAATTTCCTTTACCTACCTTTTTATCCAGATAGTTGAAAAACTCTTCGAAATCTTTATCCAAACGCAAGTAAGTATCTTCAGCCTCAATAGAGTTTGGTCCGTAAGCATGACCAATATAGTCTGTAGAAGAACAGCTTACTGCTAAAAAGTCGGTGATGTTGTCTTGCCCCAGGTCTTCGGAAAGAATAGCGAGTTTAGCTAAATCTAAAGTGATGGTATTGCCATAAGGTGTACTTCTGATGGCATCGAAATTTTTATCAATGTTTTGTGTTAGCTGGTGTGGAAATGTACTTGATTTACCTTCATATGCATTCTCATCTTTTGTGCTGTTTACATAGGTATTGATCGGATATAGCGTTTCCCAGTTTTTTGCATAAAACTTGTTCGCGAGTTTCAGTTTGTTATAATCGGCAATCCAGCCCGGAACCTCTTTCATATAATAGGTACTGGTTATCCAGTTTCCGGTACTACCCTGGTACCAATACGCTGCATTTGCGGCGTGACCAGCAGGAAGGATGGAACCTCTGTCTTTCAAAGAAATACCGATTACTTTCCCTTTAAAGTTTGTAGCCAGTCTCAACTCATCAGTTATGGTTGTGGTGAGCATATTTTTTGGCGACATATTGCCTTCTGATGAAGGTGTACTGCCCACTGTAGAAACCGAAGAATCTTCTGTGCAGTAAACACTTTTTCTGGTTTCAGGATCGTACCAGTCATTACCGATAATACCATGAACAGCTGGAACTGAACCCGTGTAGATGCAAGTGTGACCACATGCAGTATATGTCGGTGTATAGGGAATAAAGGTGTTTTCAACAGAAAAACCTTCATTGATCAGCCTTTTAAAACCACCATTAGTGTAGCGGTTATAATAGCGGTATAAATAATCCCAGCGCATTTGGTCGACCACCAGACCTACCACCAATTTTGGACGTGCAACCTCCGCAGGAAATGCTTTGGCAGATGTTGTGCTTGTTTTTTTGGTTTGGGCGGATGAAAATGAGATCGAAAAAATAGAAACGGTAAAGATTAAACGGAATATTTTATTCATTATGCTTTAGTTAAAGGGCTAAAGTAATGAATTTAGATAAAGCTACTTTGAAGTTAATGTAAAGATTTTATATCGCTTCGGCCACTACAAACGTGCTTCCACCAATAAAAACCAGGTCTTTAGGGCTTGCCGATTGAATAGCAGTTGCTTTTGCTTCAAGAACTGAAGTAAAACTTTTTCCTGTTAGGCCATGTGCGGCAGCCTGTTCTTTTAAGCGATCTGCATCTAAACCGCGTTCTAAAGCGGGTTTGCAAAAATAATAAGTTGCATTTTTTGGCATTAACAACAATACCTTCGAAATGTCTTTATCGTTAACCATGCCGAAAACAATGTGCAGGTTCTGGTAAGGCGTTTGTGTTATATTTTTAATCACCTCAGTAATGCCAGCTTCGTTATGTCCCGTATCGCAGATTACCAAGGGCGTTCTGCTTAAAGTTTGCCAACGTCCCTGTAAACCAGTTTGCTTTTTAACCTGGCTGATGCCTTTGTAAACACTTTGCTGATCCGTTTTTATTTCGGTTTTCTCGTTCAGCACAGTCAGGGTTTGGAGAACGGTTAATATATTTTTATGCTGATAAATTCCGGTAAGATCACTTTGAAGATCTTTATATTTGATTTCTCTTCCCTGATAAACGGATACGGAAAGTTTACTGTTTTTGACTTTAAGATCCTGTGTGGTTAGTACCTGGTCGGCAAAAACAATCGGCGCTTGTTCAATGTTGGCTTTTTTAATGAAAACTGGCGCAGATTCTTCTTGCGTTTCGCCAATCACCACTGGGATACTCTTTTTGATGATGCCTGCTTTTTCTCCTGCAATTTCTGCAAGGGTATTCCCGAGCATATTCATGTGATCGAGGCTGATATTGGTGATGACTGAAATTTCCGGGGTGATGATATTGGTAGAATCCAGCCTCCCGCCCAAACCCACTTCAATTACTGCTACATCTACCTGATGTTTTGCAAAATGATCGAACGCCATCGCAACAGTTACTTCAAAAAAGGAAGGTTCGGTTTTTTCGATGAGTTTTTGTTGTTCTTTTACGAATGATACCACTTCAGTTTTGCTGATCATTTTTCCGTTGATGCGAATGCGCTCCCGGAAATCTTTCAGATGGGGTGAAGTATACAATCCCGTTTTATATCCCTGAGCCTGTAGCACGGAAGCGAGCATGTGGGATGTTGAACCCTTCCCGTTTGTTCCGGCCACATGGATGCTTTTAAATTTATGTTGAGGGTTATCCAGCGCTTCGCAAAGGATGATGGTATTCGTTAAATCTTTTTTAAATGCTGATGCGCCAACGCGGGTAAACATCGGAAGTTTACTGTATAAAAAATCAAGCGTTTGTTGGTAGTTCATAATATACGTCAAATATAGGTTGACTAGCGTAATTATGAAATGAAATGAGAAAGATTTTGTTGAAGCAATTTCAAAAGTTTGTTGGTGAAGTCAGATGTTGCCATCTGACTTATAGTTTATATGATACTCATGCATAATTAATCGTTAAGAGATCCTATCAAGCTTTTGAACAAATAGTCTGTCAGATAGTAATATCTGACAGCACAATAAATTATTTGTAGGTGACGTCAGATGTTGCCATCTGACTTATAGTTTAGATGATACTCATGCATCATTAATCGTTAAGAAATCCTATTAAGCTTTTGAACAAATAGTCTGTCAGATAGTAATATCTGACAGCACAATAAAAATTATTTAACTTTAAAATTAAACATCACAATTCCGGTTTGTACATCTGGAGCGGATTCCAGTTTGTTTAAACTTGCACCCAATACAGCCTGCTCGCATTTTCTCCAGAGGGCTAAATCAGATAAGGTTGTACCTTTAGCTCCGGCGCGTGCCTGTACAACTTTGCCATTTTTGTCTACACGTATCTGGACGGCAATTTTTCCTGCACTCTGTCCATCATCCTGTATCCTGGGGATATCGATAAATTTTCTGCTGGCTAAAGATAGCTGTACATTCCCATTTCCCGAGCCACCTTCACCATAATTTGATGCTAACGGATCGCCATCTTTATCACCCTGGTTGCCTGGCGTTTTTCCGGTACCGTCTCCTTGTCCCTGACCGGTATTTTTCTTGCCTTTGTAAAGTGCATTTTGGTTAATTACCGGCTTAGCAGGTTTATCTTCTGTAACAGGCGTAGGTGCAGTTGTTGTAGCTTTTGTGGGTTTGGTATTTACGGCAATGGCATCTTCTGTATTCTGTGTTTGTACCTCTTTATCACTACTTTCGGTGGCGGTATTTGGTGTAACCTTCTCTTCAGGTGTTACCTTTTCAGGCGCTTTACCATTCGCATTTGGATCCGCAGATGGTTCTTCAATGCTGGTATAATCATCGCCCATACCTTCTGCCGAGGTTCCGTAATTTACCACCATGCCGCCCATACCTACTTCTTCAGGTGGTTGGAATGAACCAATCACAATAAAAAAGCTGATCAATAACAAAAATCCCATAATACCGCTTGCTATAGCAATGGCCTTTGGATAATTGTTTTCCTCCTGAGGTACGTTTTGTGCTTTGTAGTTCATTATTTTTTTGGTTCAACGGCTACAACAAGTTTCAATTTCAGTTTATTGGCAATATCGTTCACCACAAATCCATCCTGATAAGTTACATTGCGCGATACATATAAAAGTATGGTCATATCTGGTGCCAGCTTTTGATATGATGCCAGGGTAGGCTCTAATTCCTCAATGCTCACTGGTTTCTTTTCAACGAAATATTTTAAATTTTCGTCTATCGTAACGGTAACTGCTTTTTTGGCGGTAGACTGCTGTCCGCTTGATGATTGTGGCAACAATAATTTTACTACTGTAGGATTGACTACTGCAGAGGCCAATAAGAAAAACAGCATCAGGAAGAACATAATATCGTTCAACGCTGAAGTGTGTACTTCTACCGATCCTTTTGTTCTTTTGCGTAAATTCATTATTTGCCCGGTTCTTCTAGTAAATCAATAAAATCAATTGCATCGGTCTCCATTTTAAGAATGATTTTCTCAACCATAATATTTAAGATATGATAGAGTACATAAGCAATAATCCCGATAATTAATCCGGTTGCAGAGGTAATCATTTTGGTATATAAACCACCGGAAATTGTTCCGATTTCGATTGCTCCCTTAATCGATACCTGGTGGAAAATGGTAATTACCCCCACAATTGTACCTACGAAACCGAGCATTGGCGCAATACCTGCAACAATACCCAGGATACTGATGTTCTTCTCTAATTTAGAAACTTCTAATTTGCCCACATTTTCAATTGCGCCTTCAATATCTTTAATCGGGCGGCCAATGCGTTTTAAACCTTTTTGCAACATGCGCGAAAGAGGGGAGTTGTTATTTCTTAAAAGCGACATGGCGCCATCTAAATTTCCGGATTGGATATAAGACCGGGTTTGCGCCATAAGGTTAGCCTCATCTTTTGTGGCTTTTTTAATGGTTAAATAACGTTCAACAAAAATAATCAAAGCCAAAAAAGCCAAAAAAGCCAACGGAATCATTACCCATCCGCCTTTAAAAAGCAGATCGATAAAATGGAGTTCTTGCTGTGGTTGTGTTAATGTTTGGTTAATTGCATTTGCTGTGTCTTGCAATGCTTGTGTGGTGTCCTGAATTAATAAAGTTATCATTATGGTTGTGTGTTGTGTTTTTGTTGTACGAAATACCCTTTGCCTTTAAGTTTTTTCTCTAAAATATCTTTTTGCTCTTTAGCTTCTTTTTCTGTGCTGAAGCTTGCTATACTCACCTTTTTTAAACGGCCCGGAACAGATGCTATTTCGGCCTTTAAACCAATTTTTTCCATTTGTTTGATAAAAACAAGCGCCTTTTTTTCTGATTGGAAAGATGCTGCGATAACATAGAACGTAGAAGGACCAGTGTTTGGTACAACTTTGTTTTCTTTAGGCGTTTCGATAGCTGGCTTAGCCACAGGTTTAACCACTTCTTTTTTAACGGTATCTGTTTTTTGCTGAATCTGATTAGCCTTTAATATACTATCGGTTTTGGCTATTGAATCCTGTTTCGCTTTCAAAGTATCCACTGCAACCTTAGGCGAATCAATAATTACTTGTGCAGGTTTCTCAGTACCGGTTGTTTCTCCTGTAAATAACTCGGGCTTAATCAAAAAGGTTATTGCCGCAACCACAAGCAAAGCCACAATTGCAATCGTAATCATTAACCAGGCAGACATACCTTGCCTAGCTTCATTGCTGTGTTCGAGCGGGTCATGGCCAAAACGGTTTGGATGCTCAGCATGCTGTTCTTTTATAAAAGCTGGTGCCTCAATTACGGGCTCTTCATTTTTAATTTCCTCTTCTAAATTAATATATGTTTTTGGCTCATCCGTTTCTGGCCTCAATGAAAAACGGCCCGAATAATCTTGTGGGGGTAGAACCGGTTCAGGGCCTGCTGCTTCTGCATTTTTTTCTGCTTCTGGTCTATGCCCAAAACGGTCAGGATTTTCCTCGTGCTGTTCTACTATCGATGCAGGAACACCAACCTGGTTAACGTCTTCAACCGGGCTGGTTACGCCGGTATCTTTTACCTGTTCGGTTTTATTCGTTTGACTATCTTCAACAGCACGGTGCTCAGCAGCAATATTTTCTACCTCTGATTCTGGTGCATGACCGAAACGGTTGGGATGTTCCTCGTGTTGCGTTATAACTGATTCAGGGACCTCTACTTCCCTAGTAATGTTTACCGTTTCTTCTGTTTCAGCAGGTTCTTGCGTTTTACTGATCTGCCGATCAGCAGCAATATTTTCTAATTCCGATTCTGGTGTATGGCCAAAACGGTTTGGATGTTCTTCATGCTGTTCCTTAATAAATTCGGGTGCTTCAGTAATTGCTGATGTATCGGTTCTTGTATGTTTTAAGGTGTTTTTAAGATCGTCTTTTACTTCATCCAGTTCTACATTTTCGATTACAGGAGCCTGGTATGACTTATTCTCAAAAGGAGATGGTGCAACTGGCGCCTCCGCAATTTCGTCATAAACCTCTTCCTCTTCGTTCTTTGGTAAATCTGTTTTTACCTCTTCAACGATCGTTTCTTCCAGCGGTGGAAGTCCGTAAAATTCCGAACCATAATTCATGTCTTTAACTGGTTCGAAAGCTAAACCTTGTTCAGTAAAAAATAAGCGTCCGGTATTTTCAAGTTCGGCCTCGTGGTCTACTTCAAGTTTTTCATTTACTACTTCAACAAACTTTGCAATGCGATTGAGGGCATCTTCATTTGTAATATTGAGTTTAGTTGAAATAAAGTTAGCCAAAGCTTCCTGTTCGGTTACTTCTTCGGAAAACCGGAGCGTATAGCCTGGAGGCAAAAACGTTTGCTTTTCCTTATCGTATCTTCCAGGGTATTTTTTCTTATAAAAGGTGCCCAAGCCGGTAATACCAACTTCTTTGCGTTGCTGCAAGAGTGCCAACAGGTATGATAAGATATCCATTCGGGTAAAATTAAGCGTTTTAAATTAAAAATTATATTTTACCTTCAAATAGTGTCTGTGGATGCTATTATACATCCTATTCTAAAAGGGGACAAAAACCGGTACAGATTGTTGTTTCAACTATGAAGAAACTACAGTCCTTTAAAGGTATAGCTGTATCCGTGCAAAGATAACGGTTACAAAGATAGAAATGGTATGCGAGTAAGCAAATGACAAGATCAATATAACCGGGTTAATGGCCTAATGTTGTGATGTAATGATAGTAAAAAAAGCAGGAGAACCGAGGCTAGCCTGCTCAAATGTTGTTTTTAGGGGTAAAAATTATCAGGTTAAAAATCACAGCGCATACAAATATTAATCATGTAAATCGCATCCTTGCTCAAAAGTATCTCACATGTTTTTTTTCCTTTCGATAATTAATTGCTTTAATAGCCAGGTATATACCCAGGAATAGAAGTAATGCTGAAACAAGCAATCCGGTTGCTACGGGAAGAAACAGGCTGGCGGCAGTAAAAAAATCGCCCCAGTTTATAAGCGGATAATAAAAGTAAGTGAGCAGTAAAAAAGCTGCTAAAGTTAAAAAGGAGCAGATGTAAAGGGTTATTACGGTTGTTTTGGTTCTCATATTTTGGTAATGGTTGGAAGTGTTGGGCTTAATCTAAATATGGGTTTTGTGGAATGTAAACCAGATGGTATCCATTCTCCTTGAGGAGAGTTATTGTACACTCATCCGGCAACTGTTTAAAAATAACGGTGGCTAATACCTGCGAGGGCATGGTTTTTATCCTGACAAGAACATCAAGGATAAACTTCTTTAATCTGATAAAGAAAAACTTTTTACTATAGCGCTCGGTTGATACCAGATCTGCTCCTTTAAACCAGTAATTTGGATTAATCTTTTTAAAGCCGATTAGAGGCAGGCCTAAACCAGCTGCTAACTTTTCAAATTCTCTTTCCGAAACCTTATAAACAAAATTTCCGACCGGCTCAAATGAAAAGCGGTTATTCCATAATTTATTTAAAAAATGCGCATTCCGGTTCAGAAGATTGCTTAACATCAATAGCAGTGGCATCTTGATTACCGGATCTTGTGGCTCTATAACGATTACGCCATGTTTGGCTACCCTGATCATTTCGTACATGGCAGCATAGGGCCTTGGAAAGTGGTGATAGGATTCTTTACAAAGTACAAAATCAAAACTATTGTATTCTTGTGTAAGTTTTTCTGCATTCTCCGCAGCACAGGCATCAATAATCCCTCTTTTTAGTGCAATATTTAGAAAATCTGTATTGAGATCAGTTGCTAATACAATGTTGCCTGAACTAAGGATGTATTGCGCATCAAATCCATAACCATCACCTATGGTAAGCCAACTTTGTTTCTTTTTTGTTAAAAGCGGATCAATACAGTTAAAGAACAGTTTTTGAAGCCAATAAGCTATATTATCTTTACCGGTGGCCATGGCTCGTTCATAAAAAACGGTTTTAGCACTTTCAGATGGGAAATGTGTGTTATACCATTCATCATGTCTATTGTAGCTTTCGGTATGGTGCATATAACAGGTTTTATAAACTTATACGAAGGCATTATTATAAACGCTTGGTCGAAAATAAAATAGCGTAGCAAAAAATAAATTAATTTTAACCCAGCGTTTTTCATATTCATCTCGTAATCCTCTTACAACACGATGAAGAAAAACCGCTTACCGAACCAAATGGATGAACCTTTTTTCTAAGCAAGATACTAAACTGATCAAAGGCTGTAAAGCTAATGAGCGGCAAGCACAGGAGAGGCTCTATAAACTTTACTATGCCGATATGCTGCGTATATGTTTCCGTTATTTAAAATCTGATGATTTGGCACAAGATGCACTAAACACCGGTTTTTTGAAGATTTTTCAGCACATCCAAACCTTCGATGCAAAAAAAGGAGAATTTGGAGCCTGGATCAGAACGGTCATGGTGAGATCATGCATTGATATTGGCAGAAGAGAAGCCAAGTTTAATGAAACCGTTAGTCCGGATGAAATAGAAGAAATCTTTATTCAACCCTCAGTATTAGATAAACTTTTTGTTGAGGATCTCCTCAAATTGATACGCTTATTGCCAGCCGCTACGCAGCTGGTTTTTAACCTTTCGATTATAGATGGCTATTCGCATAAGGAGATAGGGGAACATCTGAATATTACCGAGAGCACCTCAAGGTGGCATCTCTCTGAAGCGAAGAAACAGTTGAGGGAAATGTTAGCGTCCTCAGCCATTGATAAACCAACTGAAAAAACGAAAAAGAAATGAAAAATTCAGCATGGTATCATAAACTCTGGCGCGATAAATTTGATGGTTTGCCTGTCAAGGATGCTGCTGATGCCTCATGGACAGGTATGCAGAAACTGCTCAATGAAAAAATGCCAATCGGTACGGGTGGTGGCCACGGACCACATTTATCAACAGGCACCAAACTATTAAAAGTAGTTAAAATAATAGGATATACCTTCTCTGTAGCTGCTGCAGCCTCCACTGTGGGCTACTTCACACTTAAAAAATCGGACAATAAGCAGAATGAAATAGAAAATAAAGTTAAATCGGTCTTTTCGGATTCGATGCTTGTGGATAGCAATAAGGTATTAAATTATAATGAAATAGCTGACAGTACGATAATCAGAGATAGCCTCAATGGCGCAGAGGATTCATTGAATGCAAATGTGGAGCAAAATAAATTTGTTAGCGATAATGCTTCTGAGCTGGAAAAACCGGCCCGGCAAATGCAGAAAAACGCTTCAACAACCATGAAAGCAAATGCAGTTACTCCTTTAAACAACAAATATTTTGTTGCAAAAGAGTCTAGTCAAGTCGAATCAATTGAAGATTTAAATAAGATAAACCTGAAATCCAGTTCAAAAGTGGAAGTCATCAGCAATACTGATCAAAAGGAGAACAGCTTATTTGGGAAGAGCGGCAAATTATTATCGTGGCCAAAGCAATATCAACAAGGAGTTACCTATATTGATCTTCCCCTAAAAATTCAGCGTATAGCAATACCGGTAGTTAAAGCTAATGACTTTCAAAATCTATCAGGGAATCAAGATAACAGAACACGGCATTATGATAAAAAAGCTGAACGTATTGCTAATGGTAAAAATCAAAAGGAAACAAATATCAGCTTGCCTAAAATCAGAACGAATAAAACCAAACAAAACGGTTCTATTGCTTCAAAGTATAGTTATGGTTTAAACTCCGGGATGAATGTGCAAAAAGGAAATAATAGTTTTTATATAGGTTTATTTGGTTCCTATGCACTCAATAAAAACTGGCAACTTACAGTTGGTTTAAATGCCAACAGTAACCAAAAAATTGCAGGGGAATTTACACATCCGAGTTATTACCGACCAGACTCGGTACCACCGCTTATCATTGCTACGACGCGAAAATTGATTACAATCGATATTCCATTAGCTGCTGCGTATAAGTTATCAAAACATATCGATTTGAAAGCTGGTCCGATAGTTAGTTTTGTAGGCAAGCAATCTATAGGAATCACCAAATTAAATCCAATAGTCAATCCGAGCGATACGTTATACCATAGCAAGCAAATCGACTCTATCTTAGTTAATACCAATACCGTAAACAATAGGGTAAACATCGGAATTACAGGGGGCATCAACATTCATATTAAACAATTTGATGTTAATGCCAGCTACCAATGGTTAACCCCATACAATCTAAATAATAGTTTGGGTTCTTTTAAACAGCGTAATCATTTTTTTAGGATTGGAGTAGGGTACAGGTTTCGGTAAACACGTTAAAAATAGGCTTTGGGTGTGGTTTTACAAGGGGATAAGTAGCTGCCAGTCAGATTTTTTTACATTTAAATATTGAGCTGCAATAAAAATTCAAATAATTCAAAAAATCTGCCTCAACTTGCTTATATCTAGCTTCGTGCTAATAGCTCCTTTTCTTTTACATAACGAATAATCGTCTACTAAAAATAAACAAATACGCTTGATGTATTATATTTTGATGAATTTTTAGTGAGGCATGTTAAGGATTATAAGTAATTTTTATATTTGGTTTTAACTTATGCTAAATAGATGGAACGCTCAAATGAAAAAAATATACAGTAAAACCCAATCCTCGATTTCCAGAATGCATCCGGATAACCTCATTAATGAAGGATGAAGTTTACGCACGAACAGATTTTAAAGTTTGCTCCCGATGATGCATCTGTAAAAGCAGGGAAAGCATTAGCTACGCCATCGAAATGGGTAGTTACGGCTGCTCACGAAAAAGCACTTTGGGGGATTGTCAGGGGAGTGGTAAAACACCGTATAAAACCATTATCGATTTAGTTAATCTTGCTTTTAAGTGTTCTTGTCCCAGCAGGAAATTTCCTTGTAAACACGGCTTGGGGCTACTTTTTCTATATGTTTCTAATTCATCTGTTTTTTCCTGTGAAGAGAATATGGCGCCACATGTAGAAGAGTGGATCAATAAACGTTCTGCGAAACAGGAAGAAAAAAGACCTAAAGAAGATGCAGTAGTAGATGAGAAAGCCCAGCAAAAGAGACTAGAAGCGAGGACTAAAAAAGTTGATTCAGGTATTGAGGAACTTAGGTTGTGGATTAAAGATTTAGTGCGTAGCGGTATCATGCATATTCCACAGAATGCCTATGATTTTAACAAAAATATAGTTGCAAGGATGGTAGATGCACAGGCTGGTGGTTTAGCTAATAACCTTAAAAGATTGAATAATATTAATTTTTACAAAGAGGGTTGGCAAAAAGCACTGATCAAATCGCTAAGCAAAACTTACCTGCTTACAGAGGCCTATAAAAATCAGCAACTGCTTCCGGAAGATCTTAAACAGGAAGTAAGGTCGCTGGTTGGGTGGAATATATCAAAAGAGGAAATACTGGCGAACACAGGTATAACTGACGATTGGTGTGTACTATCGATTGACACTACCGAAGATAATAATCTGAAAACGGAGAAAATCTGGCTTTACGGTGAAAAAACCAAGTGTTATGCACTTATTATTAATTTCTATACTACGATTCAGGCTAATGCCAATAATTTAATACCGGGAGATGTTGTTCATGCAGCGCTTGCATTTTATCCTTCGCCCACACCTTTAAGGGCCTTATTTAAAGGTGAAGTTCGAAAAGAGAATGTTCAGTTCTTTCCAGAAACGCAAAGTAATATTGCGGATCTTTTCAGGCACGTTTCGGCTTTATTAGCCATCAATCCGTTTGCAGAAGAAATTCCTTTTTTACTATCGTCTGTAAAGCTGGTTTTTGAAAAAGAAACGTGGTTTTTGGTTGATTCGGATCAGAAACTCATTTTATTGAGCAATTCTGAAGATGAATGTTGGCTAATCCTTTCCATCACCAAGGGTAATTCTTTCGTATGCTTTGGTATTTATCAGAATGAGCAGATCAACTTAGCTTCAGTTTTTATAAATGATAAACATTACCCGATAAAATGAGCGATCAGAAAATTATAAAAACAGCCCTTTTAGGCACTGATAAAGTGACTTTTGATCCAATTCCCGATTTAGTCGGAATAGGTAACCGAATTATAGCCGGGCAGATAGATAAGGAAGATGCTTTTTTGAAAAATGCTGCGGTAAATTTCCTGTATCACGAATCAGGTAGGATACCTGATGTTTATAGCGGTGCTCAGCAAGGTTGTCCGGATGAAGAAAAAAACGAAGTAGATGCATTTACTGGTTTTCAGGTCAAATCAGCACTCCGGTTAAAAGACGATGTGTTATTTTATTACTTGGTTTACCGAACCAATCAGGCCAATAAAATATTTGGTGCAGATCTGGTTACCATTGCTTTAAATAAAGCTTTATTACAGAAACGGAAAGCCGAAGCAGTCTTAACAGCCTGTGGTGAAACGGGAAATTGGCTGGCAGGCATCAATAAAAACTGGGCGGAACTTTTTGATTCCGTTTCGTCAGGGCAGGATTGGGAAACAGGTAACCTGGAATGGCGCCTAAACTATTTTGCAGATTTAAGAGCAGATTCGCCATCAGACGCTTTGGCGTTATTAGCTGATCTGCAACAGGAAAACGCAAATGTAAGGGTCGAATTTATCGCTTTGTTGGAAATCAATCTTTCCATCAACGACGAAACTTTTTTAATGTCAGTTTTAAACGATAAGAGCAAAAAAGTAAGAGATATTGCTATTTACCTGCTTAAATTAGTGCCAGGTACCGCAGTAAATCAGCTATTTTTAAACTATCTTATCAATATCCTTTCCGTTAAAGAAGAACGGGTAATGCTTATTGCAAAGAAAAAGGTTTTGGCTATTGATCCTGGGGTTACACCGGGTGATGAATTGTTTAAATATGGTTTGGAGAAAATCAGTTCACAAAAAGGTATTGATGACGCTGTTTTTTGGGTGGCCCAGATTTTTGAGTTTATCGATATCGGGACGCTGGCTTCAAAATTTAACCTTTCGGTAGAAGATTGGCTGAAACTGGTATTAGGCGATCAACATGCTGAGGTTTTTAAACCTTTTCTGAAAAATACAGCAATTCATTTTAAAGATGGGTTATTAAGTAAAAAACTGCTTGAATTAGGCATTGAGAATGGAATCGAACTGCTAAAGTATGTTAATCCTAAAGAGCGGACGACTTTTATTAAAGAACTACTCGAAACTGATTTCAACAGGGTATTGGATTTGCTTTTGGAAAGTTATGATATTATAGAAACGGTTATTGCAGAACGGATTTTTAAAAAACTATCTGATAATCCTTATGCAATCCAGACCAACGTTTATCAAAAGCTGGCTTTATCAATGCCTGATAGCCTGTTACCACTCATGAAAAAATTCGAAACACCAGCTTCAGACCATTATCAGGCAAAATATTTCAGTAACCAGGTAGTAGCGATGGTTCGCTATATCGAGTTGAGGCAAACACTAAAATTTTAAAATCTAATTAGCGTGGAGAATAACGTATTAAGACAAGCTGCCGAACAACAGTTTAAGCAGGAAATTGAAGAGTTAAAAAAGGAAGATAAACATGTAAAACCTGTAAACTGGCAGTTATCGCCACATGCCGTGATCGATTATTTAATGGGCAAAAAACTGGGGAATGGTTTTGAGGTAACCCCAAAATATATTGGTAACAGAAGGCTGATGGAAATCGCTGTAGCGACGTTAACTACCGATAGGGCTTTATTGTTATATGGTTTACCAGGTACGGCCAAATCATGGGTTTCAGAACACATTACTGCTGCGATTACCGGCGATTCTAATCTGGTGATACAAGGTACGGCAGGTACCAGTGAGGAAGCGGTGCGTTATGGCTGGAATTATGCCATGTTATTATCAGCAGGTCCGGTTAAAGAAGCCATTGTAGAAACACCTGTAATGCGGGCAATGAAAGAAGGCAAGATTGTACGTATTGAAGAGCTTACCAGAATTGCAGCCGATGTTCAGGATTCACTGATTACCATTCTGTCCGAAAAAATGTTACCTATACCCGAACTAAATACGCAGGTGCAGGCGGTGCAGGGTTTTAACGTAATTGCAACCGCAAATAACCGGGATAAAGGGGTAAATGAACTCTCAAGCGCACTAAAAAGACGTTTTAATACGGTTATTTTACCTGTACCTACTTCAATTGAGGAAGAAGTTAATATTGTTGAACAAAGGGTGGCCAGTTTTAGCATGTCAATTAACCTGCCTGTTCAAAAATCGATAACCGAAGAGATCAGGAGGATCGTAACCATTTTTAGGGAACTCCGTAACGGTGTTTCGCTTGATGGTAAAACCAAACTGAAATCGCCGTCGGGCACGCTAAGTACGGCAGAAGCCATTTCAGTAATGAATAATGGATTGGCATTGGCCTATCATTTCGGCGACGGATCTTTAAAAGCTGATGATATTGCCAGCGGTATTATCGGTTCGGTAATCAAAGATCCTGTACAAGATAAAATTGTGATGCAGGAATACATGGAAACCGTTCTGAAACAAAAAGACGGATGGAAAGACATTTATAGGGCTTGTAGAGATATCGTTTAATATGTCTGTTCATCTTTTAGGAATCAGGCACCATGGCCCCGGATCTGCCCGCCATGTTCTGGAAGCACTGCAAAACCTCAGGCCCGATGTGATATTGGTTGAAGGTCCACCAGAGGGAGAGGCTATTTTAAAGTGGGTGGGCGATCAGGAAATGAAACCGCCGGTTGCCTTATTGGCTTATGTGCCTGATAATCCGAAACAATCCGTGTTTTATCCTTTTGCAGAATTTTCGCCAGAGTGGCAGGCCATTGTTTATGGTTTGAAAAATAAAATTCCGGTAAGGTTTATCGATATGCCCCTTATCCATAAACTGGTAGAAGTGCATGCAGAGGAATCACCCGAAAATGCTACACCTGATATAGGTATGGCAGATGAAGTAGCGGACTTTATTCCTGTTACTAAAAATCCGTTATCCCATCTGGCTGAGATTGCTGGTTTCGATGATCAGGAAGAGTGGTGGGAACATCATTTCGAGATTGCAAAGCAACCCGAAGATGTTTTTGCATCAATAGGAGAGGCCATAGGCGCATTAAGGGAGGGGCTAACAGAGAATAACAAGGTTGAAAAAATCCGTGAGGCATTTATGCGTAGAGGCATCAGGCAGGCAGAACGTGAAATGTATAGTTCAATTACGGTAATATGTGGAGCTTGGCATGTACCTGCCTTACAGAATATGCCCAAACAAAAGGATGATGATGCACTGTTAAAAAATTTGCCTAAAACTAAAATCGAAACTACATGGATTCCATGGACGAATGACCGCCTTGCTTTCGAAAGTGGGTATGGTGCTGGTTTGGATTCGCCTGGCTGGTACAAGCATATCTGGAACAACCAAAATGATGATGGCACAAGGTGGTTAACCTACAGTGCCAATGTTTTCAGGAGTAACAAGATCGACATCTCTTCCGCACACATTATTGAGGCTGTAAGGCTGGCTAATACCTTGGCAGCATTAAGAAATCTAAGCAAAGCTGGCTTAAAAGAACTCAATGAAGCCACCCAAACAGTAATGTGTATGGGCGATGATATTCAGATGCAACTAATCAGATCGGAACTGATTATCGGTAACGATATGGGATCTGTACCAGCGGGAATTCCACAGGTACCCCTGCAGAAAGATTTTGAACAACAGGTTAAAAGCCTGCGCCTAAAAGTAATCAACGAAGAAAAAATACTTAATTTAGATTTAAGGGAAACAAGTGGTCTGCAAAAAAGTATCCTGTTCCATCGCTTGCTGATATTGGATATTAAATGGGCAAAGCAAAGATATATTTCGGGTAAAGGTACTTTTAAGGAAGAGTGGCTATTGCTCTGGTATCCCGAGCTGTCCATTGCGCTACTCGAAAAAGCACCTTGGGGCAATACGGTTGAATCGGCCTGTAACCATTACCTGAAACATATTTCATCTAACTGTGGACACCTTGCCCAGATCACTGAACTGGTAAGCAAAGCACTACCTGCTGATCTTCACGAAGGTGTACAAATATTGTTGACGAGGATGGATGAACTGGCCGCGATGACATCAGATATCGCCATGCTAATGGATGCATTTATCCCATTAACGGAAGTAAGCCGCTATGGCAACGTTCGTAAAACTGATCAGGAAACCATAGGTGCTATTCTACAATCGATCTTTTTTCGTTTAAATGCAGGTTTGCCATCGAGCTGTTTCGGAATTGATGAAGAGCAGTCTGTTCTTGTTGCAGATAAGATCAAAGCTGTAAACAAAGCGATTTTGTTTTTGGAAGATGAGATGATGAAAAACGCTTGGCTCGAAACCCTTGCCACAGTATTAAAACAAAAAAATGTGGTACCGCTGGTTCATGGGACCTGCTGTAAACTATTGTACGATTCAAAAGTAATTGGTACAGAGGAAACTGCCCTGAAATTTAGCAGGGCACTTTCTGGGGGTAATGATCCATCATATTCTGCCTTGTGGATAGAAGGCTTTTTAAAAGATGCAGCAACGGTTTTAGTCTTTGACCACGAAATTTGGGAAATTCTGAATAACTGGTTATCGGAAGTAAGTGCTGAAGTATTTTTAGAGGTTGTTCCACTGTTGAGAAGAACCTTTGCCGCTTATACCCCATCCGAAAAAAATAGTATTGCACAAAAGGTTAAGCAGGCACCGACGTTAGGGAGAAGCTTTACACAGAAGGATGAAGTTGATGTAGCGCGGGCGGAAATGGTTTTGCCTGTACTCGAAAAAATACTTGGTTTTTAAGCTTATGCTATGCAAGAAGAACTAGAAAAAAGATGGAGGCTGATATTGGGCGGGCAAACCCGGCAGGAGCTGGATGTAGTGCTCACAAAGCAGGAAACCGGCATCGACAATACTTTGGAGGCTTTATATAACTCAGATCGGAAAGGTGGTTTAGGACCTTCATCGCCAAATGTTTCGAGATGGCTGGGTGATATCCGTGAATACTTTCCGCAAACTGTGGTAAAAGTAATGCAGCAAGATGCTATTAAACGGATCAATCTTACTTCTATGCTCAACGAGCCAGAGATACTCGGAACACTTATTCCTGACGTTCATTTGGTGGCAAACTTAATGACTTTAGGCCGGGCTATTCCTCAAAAAACAAAGGCAACGGCACGTTTAGTGGTTCAAAAAGTAGTTGATGAGCTGATGCAGAAATTAATGACGCCAACCCAACAGGCCATCATTGGGAGTCTTAACCGTTCAGCGAGAAACAGAAGGCCCAAACATAACGAGATCAACTGGGCCGAAACCATTAAACGGAACCTTAAACATTACCAACCTGAATATAAAACCGTTATTCCTGAAATCCGAATCGGTTATGGACGGAAACGGAAATCAATGAAAGACATTGTGCTCTGTTTGGATCAAAGTGGATCGATGGGAACCTCTGTAGTTTATTCGGGGATTTTTGGCGCCGTAATGGCTTCAATTCCGGCAATTAATACCAAAATGGTGGTTTTTGATACCGAAGTTGCTGATTTAACCGAGGAACTCCATGATCCGGTTGATCTGCTTTTTGGTGTTCAGCTCGGAGGAGGTACCGATATCAATAAGGCATTAACCTATTGTGCTCAGATAATAACAAAGCCGTTGGATACGGTATTGATACTGATTACCGATTTATACGAAGGCGGGAATTTGGAAGCAATGAAAAATATGGCTGCACAGCTGGTTAACAATGGGGTACAATTGATTACACTTTTGGCGCTTAATGATGATGGCTCAACAGCTTTTGATCACCACAATGCCGAATTTCTATCGTCACTGGGCGTACCTGTTTTTGCCTGTACGCCTGATCTGTTTCCCGAATTAATGGCAGCGGCGTTGAATAAACAAGACATTAATCAATGGGCTGGCGATCATGATATTAAAGTACATGCCAAATAAAACCCTAAAAAAAATGCCTTACCGATTTGGAAAGGCATTTTTTGTACGCTTAAATAGCTGCTTAAAAAGAATAAGTCAATCCGCCGAAAATATTAAATCCGTTTGCCTGGTAATATAAATACCTGCTGTAGTTGTTGTTTAAAATATTGTTCGCTTTAGCAAAAACAGAGAATTTTTTATTGATCCTGTAATCTGCACCAAGGCCTAAATCTACATATCCTTTAACGGTCTCAATAAGTTCTATGCCCGGGTTCGGAATTACATATTGTGAAGCAGGAACCGGCGCACCTGTATATACTTTAGCTTTTACATCATCCTGAATGACTACTCCAGCATTAAAGCTTAGTTTTTTGTTGAAAGTATACATAAAGTTCGAACTCACTTTTAAGCCCGGCTTAAACCAGGAGTAGGTTTCAGAAGCCGGCTTCCAATCGTCCAGGTTTAATTTTCCGGTCCATTTTAAAGCATCGCTTACCTGAACTGAAATTTCGCCTTCCAGACCAGTTAATTTTGTTTTGCCGAAATCGTAAATGACATCGAACTTATTAAAGTCGGTAAAGTTGTTTACAAACAAAGGCATATCATCAAACTGTTTTACATAGATACGGGCTTTGTAACCAAAACCAGGTCCGCCTGTACCTTTAACACCCGCGCTGAAACTTAATTTTTCTACAGTATTTTTAACCAGGATATTACTGTTTAGCCATGGATTTTCATCGGTAAAGTTTTTTAACGAGTTTCTGTTTACATCTCCTTTAACTTCTCCAAAAACCTGTAAATAATCAGGAATCAGCGTAAAGTCGGCCGTAACCGCAGGGAATACCTTCGTGCTGCTATAGGCACCAAATTCCTGAACGAAATTAACGCCTGCGGTAATTTTAGCCCCCTTAACCTGTAAGCGGATATAAGGGTTTAAACGCAGCAAATTGTTGCCAACACTCGTTAAAGCATCTTTCGTGTTTCCAAATTCAGTTGACGCAGCTAAGCCAAGGTTTAAAGAATTAATACGCTTGTTAACATAACCGTTTAAACTCAGGTAATTTTCTTTAGCGCTAAATTTATCGTTCCAGATATAGCCATTGGCTTTTAAGGCATAGCTAAAAGCATCTTCGTCCTCAGTGAAGTTTTTCACCAATTCGCCTTCTAATTCGATGGTCGTTAATGCCTGTTTATCCGGATTGGGATTTAGCGTAGTCCTGCTGTTGTCGATCCCATAAAAATAAGTGCCGTTACGCTCAAAATTAATGCGCCCACTTACTGTATTCTCATCCAAAATACTGCGACCGAAAACGCTTAACTGTTGGTTGCTACTGTTCTGTTTATTTAACTTTCCTTCCTGACTGAAGTGTTTAAAATAGCCACCAACCTGTAATCCTTCATCTTTGCCAGTGTTGAAATATGCTTCTCCTAAAAGAGTAGCCAAAGAACCAAATCCACCTTTTACATAATTGTTGACTAAAATGCTTTCCTTTTCTTCGGCAAGTGCCTGGGCCTGTAATTTTTGGATATCACTGTTTAGTTCCAGCTTTCTATCCATAATGCTGTAGTTTAATTTAGCCTTATATGTTTTAACGTCATCCAAATTTGGGCTTCGTCTCAACTTTACTGCTTCGGCCAAAATGGGTTTGTATGGGCGCACTACTTCAATCTCTTCTTTTACTACGCCTTTTTCCTCCGTTTTTTTATCCTGGGCCTGTGCGGTCATTAAGCCGGCAGCTACAAAAAACAGCGAACTATATATATATTTAATCGATTTCATAATTGCTACTTCTTCTTGTTTAGTTTTTCTAGTTTTTCTTTGGCTGTCGGAATGATATCGTCCTTGCCTTCGTAATTATCAATAATACTGAGAAGTGTACTTTTCGCCTGTAAATTGTCTTTAAGTGCTACATAATTATCAGATAAAAGGATAAAAGCTTTCGCTACCCAATAATCGTAAGCGGCCATATTGTTAATCAGGTCAAAGCAGGTTTTAGATGAAGTTTTGAAATCACCTTTGTTGTATTCCAATAAAGCTAAATTGTACTTGGCTTCGGCAGCAGCAACAGTTTTGGTTTTGGCCACTACATTCTTAAACTCTTTTATGGCAGTTGTAGTGTCGCCTTTTAGTAAATAAGCTTTACCGGAGTATAAGCCGGAACTGTTTTTTTCTTCTTCCGATGCTTTTTCTGATTCTTTAGTCAGCTGCGCGTACTTAAGCATGTCATCAGGCATGTTTAAGGCGGTATAAGCCTTTAACAAGTTATTGATAGCAAAACTATAATGCGATTTATAATCAGTAGTTGTTTCCAGTCTTTTCAGGTAAACAATGGCTTCATTGTATTTTTTCTGGTTTAAAAACAGTTGCGAGATACTTACCAATGAACGCTCCGTATAATCACTTGTCCAGTCGTTTAAGATAAATTCGTAATCAGGAATGGCTTCATCCGGGCGACCTAATTTAACCAATGATTCAGCTCTGATAAATTTAGCTTCCTTTTCATGTATCGCTTTAGGGAACTTATCAAAATAAGCATTTATCGCCTGGAAAGCGCCGTTTGCATCTCCTTTTAGATAGGTATTGTTAGCTGCAGCAAATACAATGTTATCCTGCTCTGCGCCAGAGTAATTTCCCAGTGGAGTAGTGGTGGCATACGCAATAAAGCCATCCGCATCACCACGGTCTACATAAATATTTTTAATTGATTCCATCGCCTGTTTAGCTTCATCGGCAGTTGGATAATCACGGATTACTTTTTTAAACGATTCTAAAGCAGCATCATCCTGATCCTGATTATATTGAACCAGACCAATGGTAACCAGTGCTTTAGCTACGTAGCTGCTTCGTGGGTATTTGGCAACCAAAGCTACTAGGTCAGATTTGGATTTATCAAAATCACCTTTATTGAAATAGGTATAGGCTGTTTCGAAACCGGCATCATCCGCGTAGTTTGAGTTTGGAAAAGCCTTCAATAAGTTTTGCATGGTTGCAATTTTCGCATCATACTGATTTTCCAATCCCTGGATCATCCCTTTCTGGAAAGTAGCATAATCCTCGGAAGTGGTATGTCTGTTGATGATCTTATTGTAATTCGCCATCGCGTCACCATAATTCTTATTAACGAAATACGAATCGGCTAACCGGATAGTGGCATCATCAATGGTTTTTTGATCTTTATCGTTGCCTGCAAGGAATTTTTCGAAATAATTGGCCGCCTTGCTGTATTTTTCATCTTCAAAAGCTGCATAAGCTAAAGCATAGTTGGCAAAATTGTATACACCTGTCTTATCGGCATCCGGCATTTTCAGGAATTTCTCGAAAGTGCTAACTGCTTCTCCATACTTACGAAGTTCGTACATCGATTCTGCTTTCCAATAGGTGTTTAAAGCATAAATCTCATTGTCTTCCGGAAATTTGTCGGAGCGTAAAAACATGGATAAGGCATTTGGGAAAGCCCTTTCGTTGTAAAACTCCAATCCTCTGAAGTAAGTAACCTTTTGATAGGCTTCTTTAGCCTCCAGGTTTTTATCAGGAATAGGTTCTAAAATATCTACAGCGGCCTGATAATTTTTAGTGGTTAATAAAACCTCGCCCAATAAAGTTTTCGCTTCGTTTATTTTACGCGATTTTGGAAACGTTTTTAAGAAACCCTGTGTAGCTTCAAGGGCCTGCTGGTGGAATTCTAATTCATAGCTTAATTTAGCGTAGTTTAACCAGGCTTCTTCCTGTATACTTTTATCGAAACTCAAGCGTGAAGCCCTGAAAAAGGCACTTTGTGCTTTCTGTTTGTTTCCCAGCTGGATAAAAGCCTTACCTAACGTATGCATACCGTTTTGCAGGTAAATATCATCGTTATTCAGTTTTTCTAAAACGGTAACCGCTTCTTTGTACTTTTTATTCTGGAACAGACTGTATCCATATTGATAAATAAAAAGGTTGTTTTTGGTTTCGCTCTTGTCTTTTGCATAATATTCTGCAAAATATTTTTCCGCATTTTTGAATTCAGATTTTGCAAAGTAAGATGCCGCAACCAGGCTCAGCATCTCTGGTTCAAACTGTTGTTTTGTTTTTTGAATGGCTGCCAGCGCATAGCTGATCACATCATCATAACGCTCATCCAGGTAGTACATTGATGTGATATAATATGGATAACTCGCCTCATAGGTAGGTGAGCCCTTCAGCTTTTCGAAGTTGGCCAATGCCGTTTTATACTCTTTATTTAAGTAATTGATGTAGGCGAAGTAGTAAGTGGCACTTTCCTGAAAATCACCTTCTTCTTTTTTTACTTTTTCGAATAAAGGCTCTGCCTTATCGTAGTCTTTAAGTTCAAAATAGGCATAACCCTGCTTAAACTGGTATTCATTTCTTTGTTTGCCCGAAAGAGTAGAAGGGTCGGTTTTTTCGAACCACTCTAACGCTTTTTTGTAGTTTTTTTGATTGAAATAAGTTTTTCCAACGTAGAAATAAGCCAGTTTGGTATTCGGATTTAACGGATAATCGCGGATGAATGCCTGAAACAGACTCTCGGCATCGGCATTGGTCAGTTCCAATGCACAAACAGCTGCATAAAACTTTGCGTTTTCCTTAAGTAACGACAGTTCGGCATTGCTTTCTGTCTGGGTAGAAGGTTTATAACGTTGCAGCTCAACGAGTTTAAATTGTTGCGCAGCTGCCGTATATTTTTCTTTGTCTAATAATTCTAAGCCCGTTTGATAGTTTTTGTTGAGGTTTTGCACTGCACTAACTTGCGCATAAGTGCTAAAACTTCCTGCTAAAATTAGCGGAATTAGTAAGTATTTTTTCTGCATCGGTTTCAAATATGGTTGGTACTAAATTAGAAATAGTATCAGAGCTTATCAACAGAAGTAATTAACATCTGTTAATAACACAAATTAACGACGGGATTCTTGGTTTGGTATTAAAGGGCGATCGAATGTGGAAAAGTTAGGTTCAATGGTCGTCAGTCCATTCGTCATTGATATCGCCGCATCCGGTATCGGTTCAGTGGCCGATTGGCATTGGTTTATTATTCCCTCCATCAAATCTATGTAGAAATTCGCGTAGAAGGTTAATTGGTTAGTTGTTTAAATCTGTTAATTGCAGGAAAAAAATAGACTCCCGACTCAGGACTCCAAACTAACAACTCCAAACTCCAAACTAATTTATCCCTGACTGGCTAGCAGATACAACACGGCCATTCGGACGGCCACTCCATTCTCTACCTGTTCCAAAATAATCGATTGTTTACTGTCGGCCACATCGCTGGTGATTTCCACACCTCTGTTTATCGGACCAGGGTGCATTACGATGATTTCTTTATCAAGGTTATCTAAGATCTGTTTATTTAAGCCATACATCAAGGCATACTCTCTTAAAGATGGGAAATATTTTATATCCTGACGCTCGAGCTGGATACGCAACATATTGGCCACATCACACCAGTTCAGCGCTTTAATCAGATTATGTTCAACTTTTACGCCAAGTTGATGGATATGTTTGGGGATTAAGGTGGTAGGGCCACAAACCATCACCTCTGCACCTAAGCGCTGCAGGCAAAGAATGTTGGATATCGCAACACGAGAGTGCATAATATCCCCTACGATAACCACTTTTTTGCCAGCCACATCGCCCAATTTCTGGCGGATGGAGAAGGCGTCGAGTAAGGCCTGGGTAGGGTGTTCATGCGCGCCATCTCCTGCATTTACAATCTGGGCTTTTACATGTTTACTTAAAAACTGGCCTGCCCCGGCATAAGGATGACGCATCACTACCATATCAACTTTCATGGATAAGATATTATTTACCGTATCGATGAGGGTTTCTCCTTTACTTACCGATGATGAGGAGGCTGCAAAATTAATCACATCAGCCGAAAGTCTTTTTTCAGCAAGTTCGAAAGAAAGTTTGGTGCGGGTAGAGTTTTCGAAAAAGATATTGGCAATCGTAATGTCACGAAGTGAAGGAACCTTTTTAATTGGTCGGTTAATCACTTCCTTGAAATTATCTGCAGTCTCGAAAATCAATTCGATATCATTCCGGTTAATATCTTTAATGCCTAAAAGATGTCGGGTTGATAATTTTTCTGCTGCCATTTTTTATTTATTGTTTTTCTCTGTTTTATTATTTGGTTTTAATTGTCAGATAGCGCTTCCATGCCAAATATTCCTATTGTAAGGTATTTAGGCTCATTTTGGAAGGGGCGGTTCTGATATTAAAATCACTTTATCTTCACTTCCTTCGCTGGCCCAGGTTACTTTTACCTGTTGTGAATTTAAGCTGTCTACCTGATGACCAATGTAATCAGGTTCTATAGGTAAGTGTCGGCTAAACCTCCGGTCTATTAAAACCAAGAGCTCCACTTTTTCAGGGCGGCCATAAGCAAGCAGGGCGTCGAGCGCTGCCCTAATGGTTCTGCCTGTCCAGAGTACATCATCAATCAGGATTACTTTTTTGCCTTCAATAATGAAATCCATCGAGTTGCTGCTCGCGGTAACCAATCCGTCTTTTCGTCGGAAATCATCTCTAAAGAAAGTAATGTCAAGGTTTCCCTTTAAAATTTTCTTGTTTTTTAAGATCTGTTGAAGATCCTGATGAATGCGGTCAGCCAAAAAGATACCTCTTGGCTGGATGCCAATTAAAACGGTATTTGCGAAATCGTCGTGGTTTTCAATTAATTGATGGCAGAGCCTCTTAATTGTAATCTGAATTTTTTGTCCGTCAAGAAGTGTTTTCTTTTGCATTGAAGAAGGATTGGGCAAATATATAAAAATGTTTTAAGCTAAGAAAGTTGAACATTGATTGTTTTAACGATTCTGCGGCTAAAATGTTCGTTATCAAAAAGTAAAAGGAAAAAAATAATTTTATGTGGATGGAAATGGTAAATCACAAAAAGGGTGAAGTTAGTCCGACAGGAGTAATTCGACTTAAGGTTTAGACTTTCTGCTTTTCGCTTAAATTTTGATCGGAGTTATGGCTGTTTTTGCATTTAAAACATTATTTTTATAGTCTATGATCCGGCAACCTGTAATCTTTTTTGATGGCGTTTGTAACTTGTGCAATTCATCTGTACAGTTTGTTATCGCGCATGATCAAAAGAACCAATTTAAATTTTCGGCGTTACAGGGTGATTATGCCAAAGAAATGCTGCCAAAATTTAATGCAGATCCGGAAAAGTTGAATACCATTCTATTGCTGGAGGATGAAAAGCTCTATACCAAATCATCAGCGGCACTGCGGGTGGCCCGCAAAATGAATGGATTAATTCCCTTGCTTTATACATTTATCATCGTTCCCAAATTCATTCGTGATTGGGTTTACGACAGGATAGCTAAAAACCGTTACAAGTGGTGGGGAAAGCAGGAGAGTTGTTGGGTGCCAACGCCCGAATTGAAAGGTAAGTTTATTGCTTAATTTGATTGATTGTTTTTCTTTCCACGCGGTGTCCACAGCCACAGCGATAACACAATCAGTGGGATACAGATGCTTAACGAAATGACAATAAGGATCGGGCGCTGTTTAACCATATCTGCTTCCTGAGAAAGGAAAACATATATTGCTTCTTTAATGGCAAATAGGGTAATGATGGTACAAAGGACAGCAAATAGTTTACGCATAATTTTGTTTTGAATGCAAAGATTGCATAAATTTTTAGAAACAGGAAAGATGCTGGCCTAAATCAGCATGGCTGAACAGTCAACAAAAAAAGTCAGCCGGATTACTCCAGGCTGACCTGTGTTTACCAAATACACAAAAATTACTCGGCTGTTTTAACCGGAGTTAAATTTTCTAACTCTTTTTCAGAGAATAACCGGTAATGTATTTTGAAGGTTTTCTGCATTGGAGTTTCTAAAGAAAAACCACCTACGCCGAAACCATCCAGCACATCTAACGTAAAGTGCGAAAATTTCCAGTATTCAAAAAGATCCCTGTCTACCCAAAATTCGCAGCCTTCTACTTCACCCAAACAAACATCGCGCATCCGCAGGTAGTATCCTCCCTTTTCGAAGCATTGAGGCTGTGTACCTTCACAACAGCCACCAGCCTGGTAAAACATGAGTTCTCCATGCTTTTCTTTAAGTACTGCAATCAGCTCCTTTGCTTTTTGTGTACTGTCTATTCGCTCGATCATGAAGTTAATTTTATAATTGATTTTTAGAAGCAGAGATTTTTATGGTTGATGGTCAGGTGGTTGATAGACTTTATATTTGTTTCATTTATCTCAGTATTTAGTTTTGATGAAACACTAAGCTATGAACCAGCAAACCATCCACTATGATCTAACTAAAAGAAACCTAATTTGTTTTTATCGTAAGAAATCAACATATTTTTAGTCTGACGATAGTGGCCCAGCATCATTTTATGGTTTTCCCTGCCTACACCTGATTGTTTGTAGCCACCAAAAGGAGCACCTGCTGGATAAGAATGATATTGATTTACCCAAACACGACCTGCCTGAATAGCTCTTGGTACCTGGTAAAGTTCATGAGCATCGCGTGTCCATACCCCTGCGCCTAAACCATATAAAGTATCGTTTGCAATCTCAATGGCTTCTTCAACGGTTTTAAAGGTCGTTACCGCCAACACCGGACCAAAGATCTCTTCCTGGAAAATCCGCATTTTATTATGACCCTTAAAAATCGTTGGTTTTATATAGTAACCGCCACCCAGTTCGCCAGGTAGTTCATTTACCCCTCCACCAGTTAATACTTCTGCACCTTCTTCTTTACCTAATTTGATGTACTGTGCAATTTTTTCATATTGGATTTTCGAAGCCTGCGCCCCCATCATCACCGTTCTATCCAGCGGATTACCAATTTTTATTGCTTCGGTTCTTTCGATTACTTTTGCGATAAATTTTTCGTAAATATCTTCCTGAATTAATAAACGCGAGGGACAGGTGCAAATCTCGCCCTGATTTAAGGCAAACATCACCGCACCTTCCACTGCCTTATCTAGAAAAGCATCATCTTCTGCCATTACCGAGCTAAAAAAGATATTTGGCGATTTTCCACCAAGTTCCAGGGTAACAGGGATGATATTTTCAGTAGCATATTGCATCACCAATCTTCCGGTAGGGGTAGAACCTGTAAATGCTGCTTTTGAAATTTTAGGATTAGTAACCAATGCCCGACCAAGTTCTGATCCGAAGCCGTTTACCACGTTAACCACACCCGGAGGCAGTAAATCACCGATTAATTCCATTAAAACCATAATCGAAACAGGTGTGCTTTCTGCAGGTTTTAATACCACACAGTTACCTGCGGCCAGCGCAGGGGCCAGTTTCCAGATACCCATCAACAAAGGGAAGTTCCAGGGAATAATTTGTGCCACTACGCCAATAGGCTCGTGTACGATTAAGGAAACTGTATTTTGATCAAGTTCTGACAATGAACCCTCTTCTGCACGGATCACACCGGCAAAATACCTGAAATGGTCTATGCCAAGCGGTAAATCAGCAGCTAAAGTTTCCCTAACCGCTTTTCCATTGTCGATGGTTTCGACAGTGGCCAGGTATTCGAGGTTATCCTCCATCCTTTGTGCAATCTTATTTAAGATAATGCTTCTTTCGGTAGAAGAGGTTTTGCTCCAGGTTTTAAAAGCCTCATGCGCAGCATCAACGGCTAATTCTAAATCTTCTTTCGTAGAATGGGCCGCCTTGGTAAAAACCTGACCGTCGATCGGCGATATATTATCAAAATACGCACCTTTAACCGGTGCTACAAATTTTCCCCCTATATAGTTATCATAGTGGGATTTGAATGAAGGTTTCTCAATTAAATTTTCCATAATTATTATTGATAATTAAATTTTAAAAACCATTCTGAGCGGGTTTGATATAGGGTTTTTAATGGTATGGCTCATCATGATTTTACGGTAATAAGATTTGGCTGATACAAACCTAATGGCAAATTGGGTGGTACAGATAGGATAATCGAATCAATTGATAGCATTATTGTTTCAGGTTTTGTAACCATTTTATAACCCGACCTGCTTTAAAGGTCAGCCAGTGGAAATGATGTTATATTGCCGGATAACAAGGCTTTCGGATGACCGTTTGAAAAGCTGGAAATCACTATATTTGATTATAGTAATAGTCTAACCAAATTATTTCGGTTTATGCAACATACATTAGATCAGGTAAATCTCAGTGCATCGGAAACCTTGCAAACTTTGGTAGAGAACAGAACTTCTTATACCTTGGAGCGCTGTGAATTAAATGTTTTCGAAACTTATACCCAATCTTATAAGGTTCCCCTCACTTTTAACGATTTTGTTATTACGAGCATGCTGAGGGGCAAAAAGGTGATGCATTTGTTTGATAAAGAGGGGTTTGACTATTTTCCGGGTCAGACCGTTATTGTTCCTCCATCGGTTACCATGGAGATTGATTTTCCGGAAGCCACTAATCAAAATCCTACGCAATGTATTGCCCTTGCTATTGACCAGGAACAGATCCAAAAAACGATTGCTTATTTAAACGAGTTTTTCCCAAAGGAGGGAAGTAACGAAAAATGGTTGCTGAACTATGATGAATACCATTTTTACAACAATGAAGAAATTGCCTACCTCATTAATAAAGTCATCCGGATTTGCGCCGAACGTAGCAAGGAAAAAGATGTGCTGGCCGACTTAACCTTAAAAGAATTGCTGGTGCGCATTATGCAGACTCAAAATCTTAAAACCGTCAGCGATGAAGGTTATAACATCAATCAAAATCCATTGGCCTTTGTACTGAACTATATTAAAACTAACCTGAACGAGAAGATCAGCATCAATAGCTTGAGCGATAAGGCCTGTATGAGCAAGGCCACGTTTTACCGCTTGTTTAAACGCGAGCTGGGCATTAGTCCCAATGATTTTATCCTGGCAGAGAAAATTAATAAAGCCAAGATCTTACTTACCCGGCCTGGTGCAAAAGTGGCTTCGATAAGTTATGAATTGGGTTTTAACGATGCCAATTATTTTATCAGGACATTTAAAAAGATCGTCGGCATCACACCTGGCACTTATCAGGTACAGTTAGCAAAACAGATCATCCACTAATTTTCCAGATACCTTTTAGAATAGGTAATTCCCATTAAATCGTATCGTTTAAACTGCGTTTTTAATCTTTTCTGAAAATCCGGATAATTGAGTTTGTCTTTTGGACTCCACAAAATTTCGCTCAGGGCATCTAACCTTGGGAAAAGCTGATATTGTACTTTAGCAGGAGTGGTGATGTATTCGGTCCATAAACAGCCCTGCGCACCCCAAATGTATTTTGCCTGTTCGGCATTTAATTCAGTAGGTATGGGTTCATAATTGTAAACATCAATCAGGGGCGAAAACTTATTTGCAGCCAGGCTATCTTCTTTTACGAACTGTCTGTGGTTAAAATACATGGTATTTTCTGGCGTCATGATGGCTTTATGGTTTTGCCTGGCCGACTCAATGCCTCCTTTCTCTCCCTGCCAGCTCATCACCACCGCATTTGGTGCCAGGCCTCCCTGTAAAATCTCGTTCCAGCCAATAATGGTTTTACCTTTGCTGTTTACAAATTTCTCCATCTTGCGGATAAAATAACTTTGCAGTTCACTCTCGGTTTTTAAGCCGTTGGCTTTCATGATCTGTTGAGAAACAGCTGATTGTTTCCACCATACTTTAGCAGCTTCATCACCGCCAATGTGGATATAAGGAGAGGGGAATAAATCCATCACCTCTGTTAGAACATTTTCTAAAAACTTAAAGGTAGTGTCAGAAGCCTGCAGTACATTGTTGTATTTGTTCATCATGCCCCAGGTTTCGGCTACGGTGTACTTTTTGTTGGGTTCGGTGCCTAATTCCGGATAGGCTGCCAGTAAAGCCATGCTGTGCGCAGGCATTTCAATTTCCGGGATAATAGTGATGTAACGTTTAGCCGCATAATCTACTACTTCTTTAATCTGTTCCTGGGTATAAAAACCACCATGGCGTATGCCGTCAGTTTTAATTACAGCATCTTTTGGTGTGATTTTAATTTCGTTGGTCAGTACCTGATATTTAATATTTTCGTTGCCTTTTCCTGGCCATAAGCCAATAATACTCCCATTGCGCCAGGCACCAATTTCGGTTAGTTTAGGATATTTTTTAATTTCAATCCGCCAGCCATGATCATCGGTTAAATGCCAGTGGAAATAATTCATTTTATGCATTGCTAAATAATCAATGTACTGTTTTACAAAGGCAACATCAAAAAAATGACGGCTTACATCAAGGTGCATGCCACGGTAGTCGAAGCGGGGGTAGTCGGTTATAGAAACCGCAGGAATTTGAAGCGGAAAGTGTTTTGAAGTTGGCAATAGCTGAATCAAGGTTTGGATACCTTGGAAGATGGCTGTGTCAGATCTACCGCCTATAATAATTGATTTATTCGTAACCGTTAAGATGTATTCTTTTGGATTAGAAATTTTATCACTTAGTATCAAATTTATAGCGTTGGTTCGGTTTATGTCCGGAATTCTAGTTGTTTTGAGTTTGAATTTATAGTTTAAACTAAGATAGTTCTGTAGGAATTCTATCGATGCAGTGGCAGAAGAATCGTTTGAATATAATACTGTAGTGCTATCTATTTTAAATGGCAGCTCATTCGGATTGGGTTTCAATTGTACAGGCTGTGGGATAATATTAATCTCCTGCGCAGCAAGTTTAAACGAAATAAGGATCAGAAACAAAAAGATAATTTTTTTCATGCTGAAAAAACTAGGTTAAGCTTTTCAAAAGTAGTGATAATAGGAGGGATGTACAGAATAAGTAGAGGAGAATGGATTATTTTGTTACATAAAAGTAATGACGTCATTTCGAGCGAAGTGCAACGCAGTCGAGAAATCTGTCTCAATAGATCTCTCCGTTTCGCTGGGCTTCAGTCGAGATGACGTTTCGAGGTAACTTCCTAACTACTAACGATTTATTAAGAAAATCCCCTAGCTCCGTGTTTCCTTGGCTGCTATAGGTTGTAGGGTAAAAAATAATCCTGTAAGGTTTTTGAAACCTTACAGGATGGGGCAAAAAAAAATCCCGATAACTTTCGCTATCGGGATTAATATTTCAGTTAAAAAGAACTAGCCTTTTTTAGCTTTACTTTCTTCGCCTTCTAATTGCGATTTCAATTGAGCCAATACGTCTAAGTCTCCTAAAGTAGATTTCTCTACAGAATCTTTAACTTTTTTAACCGCAGTTACAGCAGCTTTAGCTTCTTTTTTCTTAGCATTTCTTTCTTCTGCTACAGCTTCAGCTTTAACCTCTTCCCAAATACGGGCGTGAGACACTACGATACGTTTTGCTTCTTTGTTGAATTCAATGATTTTGAAGTCATTGGTTTCTTCAGCTTTAACTGAAGTACCGTCTTCTTTAACCATGTGTTTAGTTGGTACGAAACCTTCTACACCATAAGGTAAAGCAATAACAGCACCTTTATCAGTTACTTTAACAACAGTACCCTGGTGAACCGAATCTAAAGTGAAGATCGTTTCGAAAGTATCCCAAGGGTTTTCTTCTAATTGTTTGTGACCTAAGCTTAATTTACGGTTATCAACGTCTAATTCTAAAACAACAACGTCTAATACATCACCAACTTTAGTGAATTCGTTAGGGTGGTTTACTTTTTTAGACCATGATAAGTCAGAGATGTGGATTAAACCATCAATACCTTCTTCGATTTCAACAAATACACCGAAGTTAGTCATGTTTTTAACAGTTGCCTGGTGCTTGCTTCCAACTGGGAATTTAGCAGCAACTTCTTGCCATGGATCGTTAGATAATTGTTTAATACCTAAGCTCATTTTGCGTTCGTCTCTGTCTAAAGTTAAAACTTCAGCTTCGATCTCATCGCCAACTTTTAAGAATTCTTGTGGATTTCTTAAGTTTTGTGACCAGCTCATTTCAGAAACGTGGATTAAACCTTCAACACCAGGGATGATTTCTAAGAAAGCACCGTAATCTGCAACAGTTACGATTTTTCCTTTTACTTTAGAACCAACCTGAATGTCAGTGCTTAAATTCTCCCATGGGTGTGGAGTTAATTGTTTTAAGCCTAAAGCGATACGTTTTTTCTCATCATCGAAATCTAAAACAACTACGTTGATTTTTTCATCTAATGATAATACTTCTTTCGGATGCTCTATGCGGCCCCAAGAAATATCGGTAATGTGAAGTAAACCGTCAACACCACCTAAATCGATGAACACACCGAAATCAGTGATGTTTTTAACAGTACCTTCCAATACCTGACCTTTTTCTAATTTAGAAACGATCTCTACTTTTTGACTTTCTAAATCGTCTTCAATTAACACTTTATGAGAAACAACTACGTTTTTAAACTCATGGTTAATTTTAACAACTTTAAATTCCATTGTTTTACCCACGTATACATCGTAATCGCGGATAGGTTTAATATCAATTTGAGATCCTGGTAAGAAAGCCTCAACGCCCATGATATCAACAATTAAACCACCTTTAGTACGGCTCTTAACGAAACCGTTGATGATTCTGTCGTTCTCAAGCGCCTCATTGATAGCTTCCCATGATCTTTGGGTTTTTGCTCTTTTGCGGGAAAGGATCAATTGACCGTTAGCATCTTCTGGTGCTTCAACGAAAACGTCAACTGAATCGCCGATTTTTAGATCTGGTGTATCACGGAATTCTGAAGTAGAAACCAAACCGTCTGATTTGAAACCTACGTTTAATACTACATCTTTGTTGTTGATTGAAACAACAATACCGCTGATGATTTCACCTTTAGTGATCTGGTTGAATGTTCCGGCATACATATCTTCAAACTTTTTACGGTCTGCTTCATTGTAATTACCAAAAACTTTTTCATCTGCATCCCAGTCGAAATCTTCGCTTGGTGTTGCTAATGATGATTTGATCGATTCGATCGAAACTGAATCAGCTTCTGATTCAATTGTTTCTTTTTCAGTCAGGCGTCCGCCTTCTCCCTGAAGTTCAGCTGTTTTAGCCGCTAATTCTTTTTCTGCTACTTGTTTTTTAGCCATTAATTAATTGTCTCCTTTTTTCCCTATTTAGGGATTGCAAAGGTAAAAATATTTTAATTAATAGAAAAGATTTTTTTAATAAATCTTGCTGATTTTTAGCTGATTATAATATATCGGTCCGTCATCCTGAATTTATTTCAGGATCTGGGCGAAGAGGCCTATAACTTTATAGATTGATTTTTTATAATGATTTGAAAATGAGCGTACCGTATTTTATCGGGGGCAGCAGTCCCGCTATCGCTTATAGTCCTCGCTGCGCTCCGGGCTATTCCGCTTTATCGGGTTTATAAACAAGGGACTGTGCACAAATATCTACCAAACATTTCCACGGAAAGCTTACTAAAGTAAAAAATAAAAAAAAATGTCATTCTGAGTGATAATTATTGTTCAAAAATCAATAATGAATAGACAGATTGATAAAGAATTTTAATGGAATCGAAGTCTCGTCATTTCGACCGCAGTGGAGAAATCTTTTAACATAGTTTAAAGATTTATTGCAATTCTAGTTCAAAGATTTCTCCATTTCGCTGCGCTACAGTCGAAATGACGGAGATTTTTTAAATCTTTCATTGATAGCCTTTCGAAGGACGATCGCTTACCCTTCCAAAAGATTCTAACCACGAAGTAGCTACAAGGCCATTGAAAATATTATTTCTACTTGTAAAACAACTTCAGAATGACGATTTGCTGCTATCTTTTCGTAAAAGTTCCCCTGGTAAAACCTTCTCCAATTAATGTTTTTTCATCCCTGATTAAAAGCATAATGGTGTTCTGCTGATCGTATAATTTAATCATATCGCCATCAATTACATATTTTGAGGTAAACACAGAATCGGTATAGGCATCGGTAACGGTTACTGAATCTTTTGACTTAAAATTGAAAGTTTTATACTGTATATCTTCATTGCTGGCAAAGGTACCTGTTACCACTTTTGCCTGTATAAAAGTGATATAACAGAAATACCCGATTACCAAAATTACAATTACCGAAAAACCGATCAGAAACTTATTGCCACTGGCATATTTAACCGAAAAGTATAATATGGTAATCAGTATTAAGGCAACCACAGCAAAAAAGATAATGTTCGTATAATCCTTTTTTTCCAGAGGTACAGATGCCGTGATGCCTGTTTTTTCAACTTTTGCCTTTACAGGCGAAATCCTGATCAAAAATTCTTTGCTAACCCATCCTTCACCATTGGTTACTTTAATTTTATAAAAACTGGTGTTAGAAGAATCGATTACGGCAACATTTTCATTTTTAGGCAGGTAACCAACAATTTTACTTTTCGGATCAGCTTGTTGCCTAACCCTCAAATCGTCAACAGTTACACGATACATGTCGGCACTTGTTGTTTGCGGAGCGGCATCAGGCTGCGCAGCAGTTGCTTGTGGTGTTGTAGGTTTAGCAGCAGGGGCAATTTTTTCAACGAAATCTTTGCTCACCCAACCTTCGCGGTTTTTAAACTTTACTTTGTAAAATTTGGCATCACTGGCATCTAAAACCGTAACTTTTTCATTCTGAGCTATATTTCCAATAATCTTACTTTTAGGATTGCTGCTTTCCCTAACACGCAATTGATCGGCCTTTACACGATACAAATCTTGTGCGCTTAAACGATTAGCAAAAAAAGAAAGAGCAATGAGGAGGAAGAAAATTCTAGTCATAAGTATAAGTTTCTGCGAACAGTTTAATAAGTAATCGCAAACACGCTATAAGCAAACACCGTGCTAAGTGTTTCAAAATTAGAAAATACTTTTAATAGCTAGGGATAAGTTTGAAAAAAGGAATTATCTTTCTTCAGAAAGCTTCTTTTATGCAGTCTGATGTTTTCTTGGCAATCACATAAGCTAAATTACCAGCTTCCACCAGTGCCACCACCGCTGCTACTGCCACCGCCCCAGCTACTGCCAGAGGAAGATGATGAACTGCTGCCAGATGAAGACGAACCGGACGACGAACCCGATTCAATCAGCATCGCTAAGGTAATCCATTTAATAAACTCTGTTTTTTTACAGAAGCTGCACTCGTTTATGATTTTGGCTTGTCCCTCATGGCTGTAAGTAGCCTTTTTAGTGGTTACCTGTTTGTTGAGCTCGTAGGTACGGAAATAACAATCAGGACATTCAGTATAATTATTATAAGCTTCTGCAGGCCATGGCTTGATAAGATGTTCCTGATGATCAACACTTTCCCATATATCATAATCATAGGCTTTTACTATTTCCTCCTGACGCTGGCCTTTTGTTAAAAAAGGCTTACCTTCAATATTAATATCCCTGTCCAAACGCACCATTTCCCGTCCCTTACTATCCAGTACAGCTTTAAACCGATTAATATTCTTTACCCTTTTAAATAAATAAAGCAGGATACTGATTAAAATAAAGGGAGAAAAGATGATCAACCAAAAGTTTTTTTTATGGAAGCTACTTACCGAATTAAAAAAGTTTTTATCGTCATTATGGATACTCCGTAACGCTGAAATGTGGAAAAGGTACCTGCCTAAAAGTACAAGCGCCAAAATAACATACAAAATAACCGGAATATTTTCTGGTCTTATTTTTTCAACTAAGCTGAAGCCATTAAAAAAGATGAATATAAAAACAGCTACAAAAATAACCATCATAGCCACCGCGCAGCCTTTTCCTATCTTTTCATATTGCTTCCCATCTGATTGAGGTTTATCTTTTAATACCTTTTTTGCCTGCCGGTTTACAATTTTAAATGCACCCCAAAAAAGCAGCAGGATGATCCCGGTAGGTAGTAAGAAGTTTTCAAAATCACTGTTGCTTTTTTTGGGGGTGAACAATTGATTGAGCTCTGATTTGTTTTCAGGATTTAAAATGATTGCTCCAATGGCATTGATGGTATTGGTAATTCCTGTGGCGAAATCATTTTCCCTAAAAGCAGGTAAAAGTTGCTGTTCGGCAATATGTTTGAGCTTTACATCAGGCAGAACACCTTCAACGCCTGTGCCCGTAATAAACCTGTACTTTCGCCGCGTTTTCGAAATAAATAACAATAAACCATTGTTGCTGGTTTTTGAGCCGATTCCCCAGGTATTGAACAATTCGTATGCAAAGTCGAAATCTTCCTGATCATGGTCAAAATCATTAACCACCACAACCGCCACCTGCACATTAGTTTCACGCTCAAAATCGGCAATGGTATTGTTGAGCTGTGCTACTGCTCCGGCACCCAAAATGTTATCGGGGTCGCTAACATAGCCACCTCCATTTTTTTTCGGATCGGGTATATCTCTTACCTGATAGGCCGTTTGCGCAAAAACAAAATTGCCTAAAAAAAGGAAAATGAAGAGGGCGAGAGGTTTTATTAAATGTTTATTGAGCATCGTATAAATTTATGGCCTCATCATTTAACAAACAGTTGGCGGTATGGTTTACTCTTTTAAAATTTTTGCCAATACTTTATCCAGTTTTGCTTTATCTTTCATATAAGCCTCCAAATTGTAAAGCTGTACTGTTTTGAATTCTATCGGGTGGCTTTCGCTCTGTAATGAAATATAACCTGATGTTAAGGCTTTACCATCTGTTTTAACTTTTGGGTCGAAATTTGAAACATTACCACCGCCAATTTGAGGTTTGGTATATTCTAAAACCACTTCGCCATCAATAATGTGCTTGATCACAGAATCGCCTAAAACTAAAAATTCTGCGGTCACCCATTGGTCGCCAGCATAAGTTTTGGATTTAGAATCCAAACAGTGTGGTGTAAACAATTTACCATTATAATTAATCAGGGTTCCGGGAGTACAAACATTGCTGGTGTGGCGTTCATGTTCACCATCTCCACCCAAAATCTGTCCTTCGATAGAGATCGGGAAATCCTGGTCTTTTAACATGGTAGCCGGGTCCTGGCAATGCAACATAGCGCCGCTGTTACGGGTAGCCCAACCTTCGCCACCTTTAGCCTGCTCGCCTACAAAACGATAGGTTACTTTTAAAAGATAGGCTGAAAAAGGCTTTTTATAGAAAATGTGTCCGTATTGCTGGTCAAACTCATTGTAGCCATCATAACTTACTTTCATTACACCGTTCTCTACACGGAAAGTATTCGCATAATTTTCATTGTAGTCGTGTTTGGCAATTTTAATGTTCCAGTCTTTTAAATCTTTTCCGTTGAAAAGGTTGATCCAGCCTTTTTGGGCATTTGCATTTAAAATAAAGAAGGATAGAAATAATGCAGTAAGGTAAATTGATTTTAATTTCATAGCAACATTTGGTTTTGGTGCTAAAAATATAAATTTTTTCCTGAAGTCAATGTTCAATAGCCGGATAGTTCATAATCGATAGCCTGGATTGAACATCTATATAGACCTCTTCATTAAGCTTCGCAACAGTCGAGATGATAAACATCTGTCAGAATATGTTGATCGTAATGACTAATTAACCAATGACCACCGTACCAATGACTAATTAACCAATAACTAATTAACCAATGACCAATAAACTAATATACCAATGAACTAATGTACCAAAAAAGGATTTACTCTCTCCAGCGCAAAATCCAATTGTTCCTGCTGTGTAAGATCGGTATTATCTAAAATAATGGCATCATCGGCCCTAACCAACGGACTTTCTTTTCGGGTAGTATCGGCATAATCCCTGTGGGCAAGGTTTTCAAAAACTTCTTCTAAAGTCGTTTCGTTGTTGCCTTTGCTCTCCAGTTCTTTAAACCTGCGTTCGGCCCTGATTTTCGGGTCGGCGGTCATAAAGAATTTTACAGGGGCATTTGGAAAAACGGTGGTGCCGATGTCGCGGCCATCCATTACAATGTTTTTAGATTTCCCCATACGCTGTTGTTGTTTCACCATTTCATGGCGGACAATTTTATGCGCAGAAACCTCACTTACATTTTCTGAAACCGGCATCAAACGGATCTCGTCTGAAACTTCTTCACCGTTAAGGGTGATGTGCGATTCATAATCGCGCGAATGGAAATTGAGTTCGATGTGTTGCAAGGCATCTTCAACCTGGGTATCATTGCTCACATCTATGCTGTTGCGTAAAAAATATAGGGTAACCGCACGGTACATGGCCCCGCTGTCTACATAAATGAAACCTAATTTTTTAGCCAGTGCTTTCGCTAATGTACTTTTTCCGCAAGATGAATAGCCGTCAATAGCTATAACCAAGTTTTTCTTCATTCTGCTACAAAGGTAAAAAAAGCCGATGGGTTTGCTAACTTTTTTTAGATCGATATTCTTTGTATTTTTGCCTGATGTTACCTAACAGAGAAGAAATTTTACGATCAGCCATTTTTAAAACATCGCGTAGCGGGGGTAAAGGCGGACAGAACGTAAACAAGGTTTCGAGTAAGGTAGAACTGGTTTTTAATGTAGAAACATTTGCATATTTTTCTGATGAGGAAAAAGCACAGCTTAAAATTAAGCTGCAGAACCGCATGGATAGTGAAGGTCTGCTGCATGTTGTTTCGCAAGAGGATAGGAGCCAGTTGCTCAATAAAGAAAAAAACATCATCAAGCTGATCGATCTGCTTAAAAAAGCATTGATGGTTCAAAAAAAAAGAAAACCAACCAAAATCCCAAAAGGTGTTATCGAAAAAAGGTTAAAAAATAAAGCCTCAACAGCGGAGAAAAAGAGAAACAGGAAAGTGGTTGATTTGTAATGATTTATGGCCGCACTATCACTATCTTTTTAGTTGTTATTTGATTTTACACATTAAACATTAAAATTTGTTGTATAAGTGGCACCAAAATTGACACTGGTGTGCACTCACACAAATAATTAAACCAAATGAAAAGAACTATTTTAGCGCTGGCCTTTATGGCTACACTTGCTGCCTGCAAGAAAAATCCAGAAGAAACTCCAAATTCTGTTCCTGAAGAAAAATTATCACCTGATATTGCCTATACGGTTAAGGGAGCAACCCAAGATACTCAGCCTTTACATTCACCATCTGCAACCTTCAACTTTTTAGGGTTTGGATATGATGTTACAGATAAGTTTAATGATCTGGCTTCTGTAAGAGGCAATGTAGTCGATATTTCTGCTTATGCTGCTGACGGATCGTATAATGTTATTCCTGTAAGGGGTACACAATCTTCGTGGAGGACTACTTTGGCTGAAAATGCCGTTGATTTATCAACAAAATTTTCTAATTCATATAATGCAACCAAGAGCTTAAAACTCTTTGGAAATACCATTAATCAGGGATTTCCAGGAACGGATGCGACTAATAAAAAATATGTTTATGGACACTATTCGTATTATATAATCTTGAAGTTATATAAGTTTTATTATGACCAGGGAGTAAATAAATTTTTAACAGCAGATTTTAAGAAAGATATTACTTTGTTACCTGCTAAGGAACTTGTTAGTAAATATGGAACTCATGTATTAACAAACATAAAAATAGGTTCTAAATTTGACGTTATTTACCAGGCAGAAGCACCTCAGAACGAGAGAAGGGGGGCGATTGTGATGGAAGGATTACGTTATACATTAAAAAGGACATTTGGCTTGCCTACGGGCTACCTGGATGAGCCTATCCTACGCAATCTAAATGATAATACTTCTGCCCAGATCTACTATAGTTCAACAGGCGGTGACATTAGCAAATTAAAGCCCGAAACCATAAACAACAGAGTTATTGTGAACCTTACCAACTGGGTTGGTTCTACGACAGAGGATAAAGCAACTTTTATAGGTGCTGCTGAAGACGGTTTGGCCCCACTATATAACTTTATTGATGATGCAGCTAAAAAAGCTGAAGTAAAAGCTTACCTGGATCAGTACTATGCCGATAAGGTAGCAAAACTGACAAATTAAATAGATACAATAAAGGGACAGTTTAACTGTCCCTTTATTGTATCTAAAGTTATTATTGATCAGGTTCTAATATCAGTTTTCAGTTAGACAATTAACCTAACTCTTCCCAAATCGATAATATAAGCTTAAACCACCATAATTCTGTGCTTTCGCTACACTTTTAACTTCTTTTGTTTTAAAAATTACGTTAAAATCGGCTGTAAATCTTTTTGAACTGTAATTTACACCAAACTGTTGTTCAAAAACGAATGGTTTTACACCAAACGTTACCGGGCTATTATTGTTGAAAAGACTACCCTGGATGGTGGCATCGTAAGCGACAAAATTAAGCTGCGGTTTTACATAAAAGAAAAATTCAGCATTATTTAGGCTTTTGGTTTTCGAATTTCCAATTACGGCATTATGGTAAGCACTATTGAACAATTGATTGATTTTGCCGGCTCTGAAAAGTACTGATGTGCCCAAACCCGAAAAAGTGGTGCCTAAATTGGCATAACCCTGGGCACTGATATCTGCAATTGGGTCTTCAGGCCTAAAGAGCAATTTACTGTAATTGGCAGCCAGGTTTACGGCCAGTTCATTTTTGATCTGGTAATCCCAACCTGCTGGCGTGTAAAAACCAACCGTTTTATGGAGAAAACGTTGTGCATCCTGTGCAAGTGAGTTAGGACCAACTGTACCTAATTCTAAACTGGTTTTTAAAACACTTTCGTTTTTGTAGAAAACCGAATAGGCACCACCGGCATACAGGTAACCTGCAAAAGGTCTGTCCTGATCTTCTTTTTTCGGTACCTGACCCCAATATGGGGTATACATTTTTTGACCTGCAGAAATTTCGTAGGTCTTCTTTTCGATCTTATCTGATAACTTTTCGGTATTAAGTGCTCTTCTGAAATAAATAAATAAGCCGTTGGTATAATAACGATCATTTAAAGTAGCCAGATAAGCATCATTTTCGGTTTTAAAACCAAATTCGTTTTTAAAAGATTGGGCAAAACCAGTTGATACAGCCAAACAAAAAAATAGTGCAAATAAAAGTGATTTCATAAAAAAGTCCCGATAATTACCGGGACTATAAAAGTATTTATTGTAATTGGATTTTTGATTGTTCTCTGTTAAAAGATTATAAATTAGTTTACAATCGGTGCAATTTTAATACTTAAATCCAAAGGTTTTTTTACCTTGTTTTTAGTCAGTGCCAAATCAATTACTTCGCTCATTTCGGTTACATAATGGAATTTTAAATCCTTGATGTAACTTTCTTTGATTTCTAAAATATCTTTACGGTTGCTCTTGCACAGGATAATTTCTTTAATGTCGGCTCTTTTGGCGGCCAGGATTTTTTCTTTTATACCACCTACCGGAAGCACTTTTCCGCGAAGAGTAATCTCACCCGTCATGGCTAGATGTTGTTTTACCTTACGTTGGGTAAAGGCCGAGGTTAATGCCGTTAACATGGTTATTCCGGCCGATGGACCATCTTTAGGCGTAGCGCCTGCCGGAACGTGTACATGTACATCCCAATTATCAAATAAAGTATAATCAATGCCAAATTCTGCAGCATGTGCACGTAAATAAGCCAGTGCAATCACCGCCGATTCTTTCATTACATCGCCCAGGTTACCTGTTAAGGTTAATTTTCCTTTCCCCGGACTTAAACTCGATTCGATGAATAAAATATCTCCACCAACACTTGTCCAGGCTAAACCTGTTACAACTCCGGCTACTTCATTGCCTTCGTACAAATCCTTGTCGTAAATAGGAGCACCTAAAATACGCTCCACATCATCATTGTCTAAATTTACGTTGTAGGTTTCTTCCATGGCAATTTTAGTGGCCACGCCACGTACCAGAGAGCCTATTTTTTTCTCTAAACCACGCACACCTGATTCTCTGGTGTAATCTTCAATTACTTTTTCGATCAGGGCAGGTTTAATGGAAATATCTTTGGTCTGCAAACCATGATTTTCTTTCTGTTTTGGCAACAGGTATTTTTTGGCAATCTCTATTTTTTCTTCAATGGTATATCCGTTTACTTCAATAATCTCCATACGATCTAACAACGCAGGCTGAATAGTGCTTAACGAGTTAGCTGTAGCAATAAACAGGATGTTTGATAAGTCATAATCCACTTCTACATAGTGATCGTAAAAGGCATTGTTCTGCTCAGGATCCAAAACTTCCAGCAAAGCTGATGATGGATCTCCACGGTGATCAGTACCAACCTTATCAATCTCATCCAGCACAAAAACAGGATTATCTGCGCCGGCTTTTTTAATGGAAGAAATGATACGTCCCGGCATGGCACCGATATAAGTTTTACGGTGGCCGCGGATTTCTGCTTCATCGCGGATACCGCCTAAAGCCATGCGCACATATTTACGGCCTAATGCTTTTGCAATCGATTTGCCGAGTGATGTTTTGCCGACTCCCGGAGGGCCAACCAAACATAAAATAGGCGCTTTCATATTGCGTTTTAGTTTTAGTACAGCCAGGTATTCAATAATACGTTGTTTTACTTTTTCTAAACCGAAATGATCTTTATCTAAAATGCGCTGTGCTCTTTTTAGGTCGAAATTATCTTTTGTAAACTCGTTCCACGGTAAATCCAACAGTAATTCCAGATAGTTTAACTGTACCGAATAATCTGGCGCAGCAGGATTCATTCTACCTAACTTGTCTATCTCTTTATCAAAATGATCGGCAACCGCCTGGGTCCATTTTTTCTTTTTAGCCCTTTCCTGTAAAGCGTCAAATTCTAAATCGGCAGCATTACCGCCAAGTTCTTCCTGAATGGTTTTTAGCTGTTGATTTAAAAAATAATCACGTTGCTGTTTGTCTAAATCGGTACGTACTTTTGACTGGATCTGATTTCTCAATTCCAGCATCTGCAATTCCACCATCAAAAGTTCCATTACCTTTTGCGCTCTTTCCTGCAATTTATCCATTTCAAGGATTTTTTGCTTATCGGCCATTTCGGCATTCATGTTTGATGAAATGAAATTGATCAAAAATGAATTGCTCTCAATATTCTTAAGTGCGATGCTGGCTTCGCTCGGGATATTTGGCGAAAGCTGGATGATTTGTGCAGACATCTCCCGTATAGAGGCAATCAAGGCTTTAAACTCTTTATCTGCCTTATGCTTTTGTTCTACAAACTTTTTAACAACCGCTTTAATGTAAGGTTCGTTCTGCACTTCTTCAATCAAACTGAAGCGTTGTTTACCCTGGATAATTACGGTTGTATTTCCATCAGGCATCTGTAATAGCTTAATGATGTTGGCAACGGTACCAACGGTGTTAAGCTGCTCAAAAGTAGGGTCTTCAATAGAAACATCTTTTTGAGAAACCACCCCAATAATCTTATTTCCTTTATAGGCTTCCTTAATCAACTTAATCGATTTGTCCCTTCCCACTGTAATAGGAATAACTACTCCAGGAAATAAAACGGTATTTCGCAAAGGCAATATGGCCAGGGTTTCCGGCGTTTCTTCATTGTTCATTTCATCTTCGTCCTGTTGAGACATTAATGGAAAAAACTCTGTATCCTCATTTATGATTGGCATTGCTGTTTGGAAATCAAATATATCTTGTTTACTCATTATCACATTTTCCGCTAACGACAAACTGGCAGTTTAGTCGTATTTAATTTGTTTAATTTTTGTATTCCCTTCATAAATTCAACTCTTGTGCCAAAATAAAAATAATATTAATGATATGTTAAAAAGGCAGAGTAATATAAATATTTTCGCCCATATCATATAAAGCATTTTTTAGCGTTTAAGCTAATGTTCAGGGCAAGCGGTTTTTAATGAAAGAAAAATTAAAAACTTTTAAATTATCAGAATAGGATTATATTGCAAAAAATTTCTCCTATAAAATTTGATTAGGGGTTAGATTTGTTACACTTATTATTCATACATGGACTATTTTAAGAAAGCGATTTTAGGATTAATGATTTTTACATCAACCGCTAGTTTCGCGCAGAGCAATTACGAGAGGAGCATGCAGGCGATGATGAAGGGTGATTACAAAACCGCTGCTATGCAATTAGAAAAAGCTGAGGCTAAAACTCCTGATAATGCTCGTGTACTCCAGATGCTTGGTTATTCTTACTTCCAAAATCACGAATACGAGAAATGTATCGCCACTTACAGCCGATTGCTGAACATCAAGCCTACTGAGGTTTCGGCATATTATTATCGTGGTATAGCGAGGTTAAAAATTGCTAATGATCCTAAAGAATCGTTAAACACGATGCGTGAAAATTTTTATCAGGCATCTTTAAAAGATTTTACAAAAGCAATTGAGATTAACGGAGATGAAGATGCGCAGATGTTTCAGAACCGTGGCTTAGCTTATAAAGATTATGCAATTTTCAGGTCTTTCAAAGCAAAGAAAAAGGAAGAAAAAGCAGCTTGTATTGCTTTATTCAATAACTCTATTGCTGATTTTCAAAAGGTATTAACGCTTCAGCCGTTAAGAAAGGATATTATCGATTGGGTAACTTATGATAAGGCGCAGATTGCCAGCCTTAAATAAAAAAAAATCATTGAAATGGAAAAGGGATCTGAATAATATTCGGATCCCTTTTTTTCTATTTCAGTTTTCCGACCACGGAGTATCTTTTATCCTTTAATAGCCTGATTTTCTGGTGCTTTTTGATGCTGTATAAGCTGTCGGGACAATAAGTTAGCGTATCCTGAGATTGATAGAGGATATTTTTATTATCGATAATGATCTCTATTTTACCTGCTTTCTGACCTTTCCAGGTAATGGAAACCTTCTTTATTGGGATTTTTTTATGGTCAGAAGTATAAATATCAATTCCGTTTTCCTGGTTTGTTTCAAAACTTCCTTTCCATGATGTTTTGTTAATATCTGCATTAACAAAAATGGCAAGTTCCTTTGTCCAGTCAGAAATTTTAACGTTTTTGTTTTCAACCGTCCCATCTACGCTTACGGTTTTATTTACAACGGGGTTTAGCTTTTGTAAACGTGAAATTTCTTTCTCAAAATATCCTTTTATATCAAAATATGCCAAATTGGTATTTGCTTCAGCTGCTTTTCGCTGGTTACAGGAAAATAAAGCCAAAGCAAATACGGGGATAAAAAGTTTTTTGATCATTATACTAAAACGTTTCCTGTCATTTCTGCCGGAATATCCACGCCTAATATTTTTAGAATAGTAGGGGCAATATCACCTAGTTTGCCGTCTGCAATGGTTTTGTAGTCTTTATCAATTAAAATGCAAGGAACCAGGTTGGTTGTATGCGCAGTGTTGACAGATCCGTCGGCATTCACCATAAACTCAGAGTTTCCGTGATCAGCTAAAAGAATAAAGGAATAGCCGTTTTCCAAACCTTTGTTCACTACAGTTTCGGCACATTTATCTGCCGTTTCTACTGCTTTTACCACGGCCTCAAAAACACCTGTATGACCTACCATATCTGGATTGGCAAAGTTTAAGCAGATAAAATCAGCCCATCCTGTTTCCATTTCCTTAGTAATGGCATCCGTAATGCCTGCAGCACTCATTTCCGGTTGAAGGTCATAAGTTGCAACTTTTGGAGAAGGAATTAAGATGCGTTTCTCATTGGTAAATTCGGCCTCTCTACCGCCAGAGAAGAAGAAAGTAACGTGCGGATATTTTTCGGTTTCGGCAATACGAATCTGGTTTTTATTATTGTTCGCCAGTACTTCCCCGATAGTTTGGGTTAAATCATCTTTGGTGAAGATTACATTTACTTTTTCAAAACTCTCATCGTAAGTTGTCATAGTAACGTAATACAATGGCAGTTTATGCATCTGCTGCTCCGGGAAATCTTTCTGGGTCAAGGCTGTTGTAATCTCACGCCCCCTGTCAGTACGGAAATTGAAACAGATTACCACATCATCATTCTGGATAGTGGCTACCGGAGCAGCATTATCCTGCGTTAATACGATAGGTTTTAAAAACTCATCTGTAATACCATCCGCATATGATTTTTTGATTGCAGCTAAAGCATCCTCGGTTTTTTCGCCTATTCCATTAACCATTACATCATAAGCTTGCTTTACACGTTCCCAACGGTTATCACGGTCCATGGCATAATACCGGCCAACCATAGTTGCCAGTTTAGTATTGGAATTTTGTAAGTGGTTTTCCAGGTCGGTAATAAAACCCAAACCGGAGTTTGGATCCGTATCACGGCCATCCAAAAAAGCATGGACAAAAGAATTTGGAACATTTGCTTCATTTGCGGCATCGCATAAAGCTTTTAAATGTTCAATGTGTGCATGTACTCCACCATTTGAAACCAGACCGATAAAATGAACTGCTTTATTATGCTGTTTGGCATAATCAAAGGCACTTACTAAAACCGGGTTGTTGTGCAACTCCCTGTCGGTTATAGCTTTATTAATTCTTCCAAGCTCCTGATAAACTACCCTTCCTGCACCCAGGTTCATGTGTCCGACTTCTGAGTTGCCCATTTGGCCTGCAGGTAAGCCTACTGCTTCGCCAGATGCCTCAAGCCTAGAATTTGGGTACTTCTGTAATAACGAATCGAAAAAAGGAGTGTTGGCAGCGTATGCGGCGTCAGAATTATCTTGTTTTCCATAGCCCCAGCCATCTAGAATTATAAGCGCGAGTTTTTTATCGTTTACCATTTTTATTGTAAAATTTATTGATCTTTGTCAAAACATTTTCATGTATAACATGTTTAGTGTTTTGTTTACATGGCAAATATAACTTTATTGAAGCGTATCCAAATGAAGAAATCCTTTTTTTGATATGCTAATGGCATAATTTTAGCTATAGGGTTCTGTATAAAATACAGAAATGATCCGGAGCTTATTTTTATTCATAATTAGTTTATCGTCGTTATATCACCCAAATGCCTTTCAGGCCGATATAATCGATGATTTATCGTCGTATTTTAAGGCTGGCAACTCAAAGGAAATCGCTAAAGATTTTGCCTCAACTATCGAACTGATCATTATTGATGAAGAAGATGTATACTCTAAAGCACAGGGTGAACAGATTTTAAGAGATTTTTTTATCAAACATCCACCAATAAAAACAAGTATTTTTCATAAAATCAATACCAACCCAAATTATCGTTTTGGTGTAATCATGTTGAGCACTGCAAAAGAAACTTTCAGGGTTTCGATCACCATGAAAAAATTCAACACCAGTTTTTCTATTACCGAGTTACGGATAGAGCCTGCGAAGGATTAATGAAGTTGCAATTTGTGTAATTGAGCTTCTCTAGTCAGAAACCAAATTAGGCTTAACGATTCAGATTAACCCTTGGGGAATTGTCTGCTAATAAATAATTATTATTTTTGCGGCATTAAAATCTATATTTTGGATAATCAACTGATACAGCAATTCATCAAAAATGCCCTTTCTGAAGATGTGGGTGACGGAGATCATACTTCACTTTCTACAATCCCGAAAGGAACACAGGGAAAAGCCAGACTCATCATCAAAGAAGATGGGATTTTAGCTGGAATTGAATTGGCCATCGAAATATTTAAGGAAGTTGATCCCGGTTTGGAAGTCGATGTATTACTACAAGATGGTGCTGCGGTTAAATTCGGAGATATAGCCCTAACCGTTGCCGGAAGTACACATTCTATTCTAATTGCCGAACGACTGGTGTTAAACTGCATGCAGCGTATGAGTGGCATTGCTACTAAAACACGGCGCATTGTCTCACTGTTGAAAACAACCAAAACCAGGATTTTAGATACCCGTAAAACCACCCCTGGTTTGCGCTATTTAGAGAAATGGGCGGTAAGGATTGGTGGAGGGGTAAATCACCGCATAGGTTTATATGATATGATCCTGATTAAGGACAACCATGTAGATTATGCAGGAGGGATTTCAAATGCCATTACAGCTGCTCAGCAATATATTGCAGATCAAAATAAATCACTTCAGATCGAAATCGAGGTGCGGAACCTGGAAGAGTTAAGGCAGGTTCTTGCTGTAGGTGGTGTGGACCGGATTATGCTTGATAATTTCAGTTTTGAAGACTTAAAAGCCGCAGTGGAACTAATTGACGGAAAATTTATTACCGAGGCTTCCGGAGGGATTACTGAGGAAAACGTTGCAGCATATGCAGCTTGTGGAGTAGATTTTATTTCGATGGGTGCGCTTACACATTCTGTGAAAAGCCTGGATATGAGTTTAAAAGCATACTAAATTGATTTGCTCTAAAATTAAAAGCTTATTTTTTGTAACATTGTAGGCTATGGTTACGGTTTATTCTCTCAGCGCGTTAATAATTGCTTACCTTTTCGGATCTATCCCAACGGCTGTATGGCTAGGTCAGGCCTTTTATGGTGTTGACGTTAGGGAATATGGAAGTGGTAATGCTGGCGCAACCAATACCTTTAGGGTGTTAGGCAAAAAAGCCGGAATTGCCGTAATGATCATTGATATTGCAAAGGGCTATACTGCAACTAATTTAGCCTATCTCATTGGCATGTCGGTAACCGGCCCCCAGAATTCAGTTGTTTTTGTTAACTACCAGCTCGCCTTGGGGGTAACTGCAGTAATGGGGCATTTGTTTCCTGTTTTTGCTGGCTTTAGGGGAGGGAAAGGAGTGGCTACACTTTTTGGAATGGTTTTAGCAGTTAACTTCGAAGCATCTATGCTTTGCGTTCTGGTTTTTGTGGTGGTACTGCTATTAACTAAATACGTTTCATTAAGTTCCATTTGTGCAGGATTTACCTTTCCGTTAAGTGTGGTTTTCCTGTTTCAGGTTTCCATTAAATCTGAAGTGCTTTATGGTATGGTGGTTTGTATTTTAATTTTGGTTACGCACCAGAAAAATCTCGAAAGATTGCTGAAAGGCAAAGAATCAAAAGTGTATTTGTTTAGAAAGAAAACGAATTAACCAACAAAACACATTTCTGTAAAACTTATTTATAGGCTTGATGTTTAATCAACGGCTTTTGCTTATCAGTTTTACAAAATCATTTAAAAAAAATCGCATTTATGAAAAAAATATTTTTAGCAGCAAGTGTTGCTGGGATCTTATTATTTAACTCATGTTCTACTGTTCCTTTAACGGGTCGTAGTCGATTTGATCTGGTAAGTAACGACCAGGTTTTGCCAATGGCATTCCAGGCTTATAATACTTTTTTAACGGAAAATAAATCAGCCGTTTTGCCGGCGTCCAATGCTCAGGCTTTGAAAGTTAAAACCGTTGGAAACAGGTTAATTACTGCAGTAAAGTCATATATGAACAGCAATAACTATGGTAATCTGATTGCTGATTATCAATGGGAAGTTAACGTAGTGCAGAACAATGAAAAAAATGCCTGGTGTATGCCTGGTGGTAAGATTGTGGTTTACACAGGTATTTTACCCATTACACAGGACGATGCTGGTTTAGCGACAGTTATGGGACACGAGATTGCCCATGCCATTGCAGGTCACTCAGCAGAACGGATGTCGCAAGAAATGGTAGCGCAGGGCATAGGTGCTGCTGCAGGTGTGGCGCTTTCTAAAAATCCAAAAACCCAATCTATTTTTAATACATTGTATGGTGTAGGTACACCTGTTGCGATGTTGAAATTTAGCCGCAACCAGGAATTGGAGGCCGATCGTTTAGGTCTGATTTTTATGGCCATGGCCGGATATAATCCGCAAAATGCTACTGCTTTCTGGAATAGGATGTCAGACGCGTCAGCAGGATCACAAAGGCCACCGGAATTTTTAAGTACCCACCCAAGCGATGCAACACGGATAGCACAGATCCAAAAATATTTGCCTGAAGCGAAACAGTATTATAAAAGGTAGGGTAGAGGGCATGAAGGTTGAAAAGTGGAAGGTTTAGTCTAAAGCAAAATATCCGGTCTTAGCGTCTCGCTAAGGCCTTTTTTGTTTCAAAAAAATATCAATTGCGTCCCGGATGACAGACTCTTTTTAAGGATATTCATTAAGTCTTAGCGGAGCGCTAAAACTAGGGGAGGTTAATGGCCTCCTAATACCTGCAAAATTGCACTGGCTTTGAGTAAACACTCTTCATACTCTTTTTCGGCATCTGATTCATAAGTGATCGCTCCTCCCACCTGAAATGATAAGTATTGATTATCACTATTGTATAAGATGCTTCTGATCACCACATTAAAATCGAAATCGCCATCAGGTGTTATATATCCAAATGAGCCAGAATAAACACCTCTTTTGCTTAATTCATATTCTTCAATCAATTCCATGGCTTTAACTTTTGGGGCACCTGTCATAGAACCCATTGGAAAAGTGTTTTTAATGGCATCGATAAAGTGGATATCAGGATTTAATTCGCAGCTCACGGTCGAAATCATTTGATGAACCTGTGTGAAACTGTAGATGCCAAATAATTCATCAACGTTAACAGATCCCTTCACTGCAGATTTAGTGAGGTCATGGCGTACCAGATCTACAATCATTACATTTTCTGCCTGTTCTTTAATGCTGTTTCGGAGCTGCAATTTTACAGCTTTATCTTTTTCCGGATCCGAACTTCTTTTTGCTGTGCCCTTGATGGGTTGTGAAATGAGTCTCGATCCGCGTTTGCACAAAAATCTTTCTGGTGTGGCAGATAAAATATATTGGTCGTAAATCTTGAAATAGCCTGCAAATGGTGTGGGCGAAATCTGGTTTAATGCCTCAAAAGTATGAACGGGGCCTATTTCGGCATTTTCTGCAAAAAATTCCTGGCAGAAATTGACTTCATAAATATCCCCTCTATGGATGTGGTTCCTTAAAGCCTCAACTTTAGCTATATATTGATCTTTAGATAATCTATGTGAGATCTGTATCGCTCTAAGTTGTTTTTTATTTTCAAAGGATAAAGATTCGATATCATCTAAAACAGACTCATTACCAATAAGAACTTCAGCTTTACCATCCTTAAAAGCGATTAGGTATTTTGGAACAAAAAAATATAAATCCGGGAAGTTTAAACCGTCGGGATTATTAGATTGAAGATCTTCTATTTCGTTTTTTAAATCGTAGCTGAAATAGCTGAAAACCCATTGTTTGTGCTTAGCATAAAAAGTTTTTAACTGATCAAAACCATTGCATGTCGAGCAGTTTAGTTCTTCATGTACATTTGCAGCGATCATGAAATCGTAAACAGAATAAGCATCTTTATAATCGTTTGAATCTAAAAAGCAACAAACTTCAAACTGGTTGGCCCAGTGTAGCGCTTTTCGTTTAAAATCAGATATGTTTTGAATGGTTTTCAAGCTGCCGCAAAGGTAAAAATCACAGCGATAATTGTAAGAAATTAATTTTTATCTTTTGATTACGGTTTCTTAATTAGGAATATCGCCATTTCGAGGGGAGGGCAACGCAGTCGGGAACCACGAAGTGCTCAGCGAAGGTAAATCTGTTTAGATAGATCTCTCCCCGCCTTTACAGGCAGGCACTGTGCTTTGCTACGGTCTAGATGAAGATTTTTTATAATGAATAACTAAGAAACAAAAAAGCAATCCGCTATGGATTGCCTTTCTTTAATTGATCGTCACCCTGGATTTATTTCAGGGGCTATTAGTGTTAATAGATTAAATGGATGCTGAAATAATTCAGCATGACGAATCTTATATTTTAGCGTAATTCTAAAGTTTGTGCCCTATCCGGACCAACGGAAAGGAATTTAATAGGCACCTCCAATTCTTTTTCTAAGAATGCAATATATTCAGTCAGTTTAGCCGGAATTTCATCTACAGAGGTGATTTTGGTTACATCGGTAGCCCAACCATCAATGGCTTTCAATACTGGTTTTGGTTCAATAGAAATGATATCATAAGGCATGTAATCGATGGTTTCGCCATTATATTCATAGTGAGTACAGGCATAAATGGTATCGAAAGTGTCTAAAACATCAGCTTTCATCATAATTAATTCGGTTACACCGTTTAACATGATGGCATACTTTAAAGCAGGAAGATCAATCCAGCCGCAACGGCGGGCACGACCGGTAGTTGCACCAAACTCATGACCTAATGCGCGCAGGTTTTCACCAACCTCATTATCTAATTCGGTAGGGAAAGGGCCGCCACCAACACGTGTACAATATGCTTTGAAGATACCATAAACAGCACCTACTTTATTAGGGGCAATACCTAAACCGGTACAAGCGCCTGCTGTTGTAGTGTTGCTTGATGTTACGAAAGGATATGAACCGAAATCAACGTCTAACAACGTTCCTTGTGCACCTTCTGCTAAAACCGCTTTTCCTTCTTTTAAGAAACCATTCACATAATGTTCGCTATCTACATGAGGAATGGTTTTTAGGAATTCGATGGCCTCAAAAAACGATGCTTCTTTCTCCGCTAATTCATATTCAAAACCTTCGTAATGAGAAAGGATTTCGGTATGTTTTTCTACCAGTTTAGCATAACGCTCTTTGAAATCAGGTAGTGTAGTATCGCCAACACGTAAACCATTACGGCCGGTTTTATCCATATAAGTTGGGCCAATACCTTTTAAGGTTGATCCAATTTTATTTTTACCCATGCGTGCTTCGTTAGCTGCATCCAATAATTGGTGGGTAGGTAAAATTAAGTGTGCCTTGCGGGCAATCACTAATTTGCCATCGGCAATTGGGTCATGACCAGCTTTTTTTAAATTATCTAACTCTCTTTTTAGGATAATAGGGTCGATTACTACACCATTTCCAATAAGATTCATGGTTTTTTCGTTAAAAATTCCTGAGGGAATGGTATTCAGAACGAATTTCTTGCCATCAAACTCTAAAGTATGTCCGGCATTTGGGCCACCCTGAAAACGGGCGATAAGATCATATTTTGGACTGAGTACATCAACGATTTTTCCCTTTCCTTCATCACCCCATTGCAGGCCGAGAAGTACATCTACTTGCGTCATTATTTAATAAATTAAGCTGGTTTTATTTGTATTTTGATTTAATTTTGTTCGATTTTTTCGGCTGTTGCTACACTTTCATTTACTTTCCTAGCCATGCTGCAATCAGAGCAGAAACCATAAAGATTTAGCGAATGGTGTTTAACATCGAATTTTAACAGATCACCCACCATCGTTTGGATCTGGTGGATGCGGGGATCACAGAATTCTACTACTTTACCACACTCGATACAGATCACGTGATCATGCTGGCGGTAACCATATGATTTTTCGAATTGCGCCATGTTTTTACCAAACTGGTGTTTGGTAACCAAGTCGCAGGAAACCAATAATTCCAACGTATTATAAACCGTAGCACGACTAACGCGGTACTTTTGGTTTTTCATGTGGATATATAGGGTTTCTACATCAAAGTGGTCGTTTCTTGAATATATTTCTTCCAATATAGCGAAGCGCTCTGGTGTTTTACGTAGATTTTTGTTCTCTAAATAAGCCTCAAAAATCTTACGGACGAGCTCATTTGTTTTTTGTTCAGACATAGTTTTTAAACTCCATTCAAAGGTAGTTAATTAGTTTGATTGTTCGAGGCTTAGATTGTTTAAATGTTGTCAAAGTCGGAGTTCTGAGGTCTGGATCCGGAAGTTGAAATCGCAAATAGACTGCAACTTAGACTCTAAACCCAGACTTCGGACTTCGGTCTACAGACTCCCGACTACCTATGCGTCAAACCTGGTTACTCCGGTAACACCCCTTACTTTTAATAAATTTTTAATCAGGTTTTCCAGGTGTTCGGTATCATTTACAAAAATCATAATCGAACCATCAAAAATCCCCTCATTGGTATCGACGGTAATTGAGCGCATATTTACTTTAAAATCAGTAGAAATCACGCGTGTAATATTGTTGATTAAGCCAACATCATCAATACCTACAATACGTAAGCCGGTTAAGAAGGTTAATTCCTGTTGTTTATTCCATTTGGCTTTAACCACCCGGTAGCCATAATTGGCCATTAGCTGCGCGGCATTCGGGCAGTTGGTACGGTGTATTTTTATTCCTTCACTCACGGTGATGAATCCAAAAACGTCATCGCCAGGTATGGGGTTACAGCAGGCTGCCAACGTATAATCAATACGCTGCATATCTTCTCCAATGAGTAAGATGTCAGAATCTCCTCCTTTAATTTTGCTCTTTATTCCATCAACAGAAAGATTTTCAGGGCGTTCGGGACTACGGTGTTCAACTTCTTTTCCGCTTAGTAGGTACTCTTTAATATCTTTTAGTTCTATTTTACCGAGGGCAACATTTACAAAGAGTTCCTGGGTAGATGGTAGTTTAAAGAAATAACTCAGTTTCTGAATGTTATCGGTATTGTAGGTGATTTTAAGCGATTTCAGCTTCCTTTCTAAAATCTCCTTGCCATTTTCTGCAATTTTCCGTTTTTCTTCTTTTAGTGATGATTTAATTTTCGATTTGGCTTTAGCCGTAACCACCACATTCAGCCAATCTTCTTTTGGGGTTTGTTTGCTCGAGGTGATGATCTCTACCTGATCGCCATTTTGAAGTTTGTATGAAATAGGAACCAGCTTGTGGTTAACCTTGGCTCCAATACAGGTTGCACCTACATCGGTATGGATCTCGAAAGCAAAATCCAATGCTGTAGCACCTAAAGGCAGCTGGATTAAAGCACCTTTTGGTGTGAAAATAAAAATCTCATCTGAGAAAAGGTTCATTTTAAAATCATCGAGGAAATCCAAAGCGTTGGCTTCAGGATTACTCAACATTTCGCGTACTTTCTGGATCCACTGATCGAGGCCGTTGTCATTGCTCGACTCTTTGTATTTCCAATGTGCTGCAAAACCTTTCTCTGCAATCTCATTCATGCGTTGCGTACGGATCTGTACTTCCACCCATTGCCCGCGCGGTCCCATTACCGTGGTGTGCAAGCTTTCGTATCCATTTCCTTTTGGAGATGATACCCAATCGCGTAATCGATCTGGATTTGGACGGTATAAATCGGTTACGATGGAATATGCTTTCCAGCAATCAGCCTTTTCATTTTCTGGAGCCGAATCCAAAATAATCCGGATGGCAAAAAGATCATAAACCTCTTCAAAAGGGATATTTTTCTTTTTCATTTTATTCCAGATGGAGTGGATCGACTTAGGCCTGCCATAAACATCAGCCACTAAACCTTGTTCGTGCACAATCTCGTCAATAGGCTCTACGAATTTTTTGATGAAAAGTGCACGCTCTGCCTTTTTCTCATTTAATTTTTTTGCAATGAATTTATAGGTGTCAGGATCGAGATATTTCATCGAAAGATCTTCCAGCTCTGATTTTATAGCGTATAAACCCAAACGGTGGGCAAGGGGAGCGTATAAATAAATAGTTTCTGAAGCGATTTTAAGCTGCTTGTGGCGGGGCATAAAATCCATTGTACGCATATTGTGCAAACGATCGGCGAGTTTGATCAGGATTACCCTTACATCATCAGCCAGGGTAAGCAACATTTTACGGAAATTCTCTGCCTGTAAAGAGCTGTTGGTGTCAAAAACACCTGATATTTTGGTTAAGCCATCGATTATTTTAGCGGTTTTTTTGCCAAATTCGCGTTCAATATCTTCTAAAGTGATGTCAGTATCCTCTACCACATCGTGCAATAAGGCGCATACAATGGAAGTGGTTCCGAGTCCAATTTCTTCAGCAGCAATCTGCGCAACGGCAATTGGATGGTAAATATAGGGCTCGCCAGATTTGCGCCGCATATCTTTATGGCTTTCGAGTGCCATATCAAAAGCTTTTCGGATTTCTTTTTTATCCCCTTTCTGTAAGGTAGATTTACTTGCCCGAAGTAAGGCCCTGTATCTTTTTAGAATCTCTTGCTTTTCCGCCTCTAAATCAATCACTAACTCTGTTTTCATTTGTATTTTTTGCGTAAAAATTGCGTCTTATTTATGAATAAAACTTATATTAGTTCTGTGAAACAACTAATATATGAAATAACACCTAACTTTGTAAAAGTATAAATTTATGAAATTTAAAGGGCTATTTTTTCTTTGTATTGTAATGATTTATGGTGTTTCACTGCATGCACAGGAACCAACTGTCCCTGTATTCCCTAAATTAGGTAAAAGCGATACGATAAGAGTAGCCTCCACAAATGATAACGGCGTGATGATTCCATGGATGCAACTGAACGAGGTTAACATTTATGCGGCCAGAATCTGGAAATCGCCGGCAGAGCAGGCCGCTTATAACCGTTTACGGTATAACGTATTAAAAGTAATGCCTTATGCCTTGTTTGCCAAACGCCGTTACGAACAGCTGGAGCAGGATTTAGCCAAAACTTCAGAGAAAAAAGAACAGAAACAATTGGTTAAACAATGTGATAAAGAAATAAAAGACATGTTTAACCGCGAGATAAAAGAGTTGACGATTACACAAGGCCAGATTTTAACGAAACTGATCGACCGTGAAGTGGGCAGAACAACCTATGATATTGTAAAACAAACCAAAGGCGGTTTCGCAGCATTTTCGTACCAGATTGTAGCCCGTGTGGTAGGACATAATTTAAAAAGCACTTACGATCCGAATACAGATAGGGATATAGAATCTATTATCCGTACTTCGGGATTTTATCAATAACATACAATGCAGGATCGCATACCCAATATTTATTCCTTTAAGGTGAAGAAAGTTAACGGCGAAGAACAACCGTTATCAGCTTATCAAAACAAAGTTGTTTTAATTGTAAATACCGCATCAGAATGTGGTTTAACACCCCAGTTAAAGGAGTTACAGCAACTTAAGGATGAGATTAATAACCCCGATTTTGAAATCCTGGGTTTCCCTTCTAATGATTTTGGAAAGCAGGAACCTTTGAACGGAACTGATATTGCATCTTTCTGCGAGATCAATCATGGTGTAAAATTTCCGGTTTTTGATAAGATTGTCGTTCGCGGGGAAAATGCTCACCCACTTTATCAATTCCTGAGTGACAAAAAACAAAATGCCAAATTAAGTTCGAAACCCCGGTGGAACTTCCATAAATATATTGTGAACAGAAATGGCGAGCTGGAAGATTATTTCTTCCCGTTCACCAAGCCTTTGAATACGAAAATTAAAAAGAAAATTCAGCAGTTGCTGAGTCAAAATGCCCGATAATTGAATTAGTGAAACCGACATTATTAAAATAATCATTAGGCCAGATGGATAATGATTATTTTAATGATCAAAGGTTCCATCTGACAATTAAAAAACACGAAAACACAGATGAACTTAGATATTTTAGTAATCGCTGTGCATCCTGATGATGCGGAGCTTTGCTGTTCAGGTACGATTTTAAAACATATTGCCCTGGGTAAAAAAGTGGGCATTGTAGATTTAACCAGGGGTGAACTTGGTACAAGGGGGACAGCAGAAACAAGAGATGAAGAAGCGGCAGATTCAGCCAAGATTTTAGGATTGCATATTCGTGAAAATTTAAGGATGAGGGATGGATTTTTTCAGAACGATGAATATCACCGTTTGGAAGTGATTAAAGCCATCAGAAAATATCAACCAGAGATTATTTTGAGTAATGCGCTGGAGGATCGCCACCCAGATCATGGAAGGGCCGGTGACCTGGTTTACGATTCCGTTTTTTTATCAGGTTTGCCAAAAGTAGAAACCTCAATAGATGGAATTAAGCAAGAAGCACACCGCCCCCGATTGTTATTGCAGTTCATTCAAGATCGGTATTTAAAGCCTGATATTATTGTAGATGTATCTGATCATATGGATAAAAAAATCGAATCCATTAAGGCTTTTAAAACACAGTTTTATAATCCCGATGTTGAAGGTCAACAGACCTATATCTCCTCCCCAGAGTTTTTTGAAAGTGTAATCGGTCGTTCAAGGGAGTTTGGTAAAAGCATAGGCGCCACTTTTGGCGAAGGCTTTACTTCGCGAAAATTGTTGGGTGTGGATAATTTGTTTGATTTAAGGTAGGTCTTTTTTTGACCGCAAAGCTCGCAGAGAAAGGTGCAAAAAGCGCCAAGCTGGCCACATTTTTCTTGATTCGTTTAAACTTCAATGCCCTCTGTGGAAAAACTGAAATAGTGCTTTGATCTTAACCACAGAGACTCACAGAGAAAGGCACAAAGAGCATCGAGCTGGGTCCATTTTTTAATGACTTGAAACCTCAAATGTCTTTGTGAAAAAGTTTTGCGCCCTTAGCGGTTAAAATCTCTGTGTTCCTCTGTGCAAACCTCAGTGCCTTCTGTGGTAAAAATAAAATGATGCTTTGCGTTTCTTTGCGAAAAACTTTGCGCCCTTTGCGGAAAATCGAATCCACTGAAATCGCGCTTTGATCTTAACCACAGAGACTCACAGAGAAAGGCACAAAGAGCATCGAGCTGGATCCATTTTTTAATGACTTGGAAGCTCAAATGTCTTTGTGAAAAAGTTTTGTGCCCTTAGCGGTTAAAATCTCTGTGTTCCTCTGTGCAAACTTCAGTGCCTTCTGTGGTAAAAATAAAATTATGCTTTGCGTTTCTTTGCGGAAAAACTTTACGCCCTTTGCGGAAAATCGAATCCACTGAAATAGCGCTTTGATCTTAACCACAGAGACTCACAGAGAGAGGCACAAAGAGCATCGAGCCGGGTCCATTTTTTAATGACTTGAAAGCTCAAATGTCTTTGTGAAAAAGTTTTGCGCCCTTAGCGGTTAAAATCTCTGTGTTCCTTTGTGCAAACCTCAGTGCCTTCTGTGGTAAAGATAAAATGATGCTTTGCGTTTCTTTGCGGAAAAACTTCGCGCCCTTCGCGGAAAATCGAATCCACTGAAATCGCGCTTTGATCTTAATCACAGAGACTCACAGAGAAAGGCACAAAGAGCATCGAGCTGGGTCCATTTTTTAATGACTTGAAACCTCAAGTGTCTTTGTGAAAAAGTTTTGCGCCCTTAGCGGTTAATCTCGGTGTTCCTCTGTGCAAGCCTCAGTGCCTTCTGTGGTAAAAATAAGATGATGCTTTGCGTTTCTTTGCGGAAAAACTTTGCGCCCTTTGCGGAAAATCGAATCCACTGAAATAATGCTTTGATCTTGACCACAGAGGCTCACAGAGAAAGGCACAAAGAGCATCGAGCTGGGTCATTTTTTAATGACTTGAAACCTCAAATGTCTTTGTGAAAAAGTTTTGTGACCTTAGCGGTTAAAATCTTCGTGTTCCTCTGTGCAAACCTCAGTGCCTTCTGTGGTAAAAATAAAATGATGCTTAGCGTTTCTTTGCGGAAAAATTTTGCGCCCTTTGCGGTTATTTTGACAGCCCAACAAAACAGCCCTTCATTTGTTATTCTCAAAATGAATAATAATGGCGAATATATTTTCATCTCTCAAAAACGCTTACCGTCTTTTTAAACATGTAGATTTCGATAAGCTGGAAGCTTTATCAAAAAAAGTCGATTTACCCAAAATGGTCGAGACGATCTCGAGCCTGGATGATAAACAGATTCAGGGAATGATGAAAATGATGGGCGGATCTGGCAAAAAGAAAGCGTTGCCGCCTATAGAAGGAGACTTTTATCATTTGGGCGATGAAGCACTAAAAGATGAGGACCGTGCGCTCCAGTTGAAGGTACGTGCTTTTTTGGAACAGGAAGTGAAACCCATCGTTAACCAATACTGGAACAAAGCCGAGTTTCCATTTGAAATTATTCCAAAACTTGCCGAGCTCAATATTTGTGGTTTAACCTACAAAGGTTATGGCTGTCCGGGGAAATCCAATTTGATGGAGGGCATTTTAGCAATGGAGATGGCCCGAATCGATACCTCGATATCTACTTTTTTTGGTGTACAGAGTGGCCTGGCTATGGGTTCAATATACTTATGTGGCTCGGAGGAACAAAAACAGCAGTGGCTGCCGCTGATGCAACAATTTAAAATCATTGGCGCATTTGGGTTAACTGAGCCCGAAGTAGGGTCTGCTGCTGCCGGCGGACTAACCACAACCTGTAAAAAAGTAAATGGCAAATGGATATTAAACGGTCAGAAAAAATGGATCGGTAATGCTACTTTTGCAGATATCTTAATTATCTGGGCACGTGATGAAGAAAGCGGGGAGGTAAAAGGGTTTATCGTGAAGAAAGATAATCCGGGTTTTGCTGTAGAGAAAATGCAGGATAAAATGGCCTTAAGAATTGTACAGAATGGCTTGATTACCTTAACCGACTGTGAGGTAGATGAAGCCGATCGCCTGCAAAATGCAAACTCATTTAAAGATACGGCAAAGGTTTTGCAAATGACACGTGCAGGAGTAGCCTGGCAGGCAGTAGGTTGTGCGCGAGGCGCTTATGAAAATGCCCTGGAATATACACGCACCCGAAAACAGTTTGGTAAACCCATTGCATCTTTTCAATTGATTCAAAATCACCTGGTAGAAATGTTATCGAATTTAACGGCGATGCAAACACTTTGTTTCCGTTTATCACAGCTGCAAGACCAAGGTTTATTAAAAGATGAACATGCTTCGCTGGCCAAGGTTTTCTGTTCATTAAGAACGCGCGATGTAGTAAGCAAAGCAAGAGAAGTAATGGGCGGAAATGGTATTTTGCTCGAATACAATGTAGCACGTTTTGTGGCTGATGCTGAAGCCATTTATTCGTATGAGGGTACCAAAGAAATTAATACACTGATTGTAGGTAGGGCCATAACAGGCTTTTCAGCTTTTGTTTAGAGGTTGGGAAAACTCACGAAATTTAAAGGGCTAATGCGCTGGGAAAATTTGTGAGTTTAATGTTGGGTCCGAGCTAAATTATATTAGATACTTGTCAGTCTGAGCGTAGTCGAAAACTGATGTAAGGATGATAAATTGCAGGATTTTTTAGGGTTAGGAAATGAACGTCAGTGTTTCATAGGTGCTACAGCCCTGCCATTCGCTGTAGCCCGATGGAAAAATCGGGGCTGCCGCTGCTGTCAGGTTTATTGAACAAAGGTTCTTTGGATACATCCATATCCTTTTCGTAGAGTTAAGCACAGCGTCTCCACTAATTGGCTAATGGAATTAAGTTTTTTTAACTCACTATTGGAAAAACGAGTTGTAGGCCCTTCCCATTTGTTAATCCCGTAGAGCCTTTCAGAACTCTACGGACAGCATATCGAGACAAAGATCCTGGGCAAATTAGGAGAGTTTGTTTTCTGTGACACAAAACTTTGTATATAAACCCGATTGGAACGGATGCCAATTTCCTTCAAATTGGCAGTAGGGAAAGCGGGACTGAAAATGCCAAATGCTCAGAACCCTTCATTTCCAAATAAATAAGGTTTAATTTTTTTGCTAACTAATGTGCCGGATGTTCTGTTTAATAAGGGTGTTTATTAAAGGCCACCTGGCTCATTGCACTTTTTTCATATAATGCAATACAGTCCTTGTTAAAAACCGGATCGAAATTTACGGCTCCGGGTTGTAAGCTTTCTGGAACATTTGCATGTTGCATGAAAAAATACACTTTGGTATTACCGTATTTAGTATGTGGCATTAAATTACCATAATCTTTCATTTCTTTCCAGATGGAATCTTTAACTGTCACCACGTAAATCCGTTGTATTGGGCCAGTGTTATTGTCATTTCTATACTTAATCACTTCTTTAAAGCCAGCTTTCATATCACTAATCCCTGGCTGATCAAAAACATTTTTAACCATAAAAAAGATCAATACTAAAACTCCTGCAATTAGGAAATAAACAAACGATTTTCGCTTCATGCTTACAATAAAGGCAATATTTTTTCCATAACGGTCAGGCCTTCGTCAATATGCTTTTGCTCAATGCAAAGTGCCGGGCGGAAACGGATGGTTCGCTCACCACAGCCTAAAAACATCACATTGTTTTCCAGCCCCTTGCCAATAAAGGCATTGCGCATTTCTTTTGTCGGGAAATCGAAAGAACATAATAATCCTCTTCCGCGTACATTTGTCATCTGATCAAATTTATGCGCCAGGTTTTCTAATTGATCTTTTAAGTATTTGCCTACTTTTGCTGCGTTCTCACATAGCTGATCCTCTTCCACGATCTGTAAAATCTGGGAAGAACGCACCATGTCCACTAAATTGCCTCCCCATGTTGAGTTAATCCGGCTGGGTACTTTAAATACATTGCTTTCAATTTCGTCTACCTTATTACCAACAAGAATGCCACAAACCTGCATTTTTTTGCCAAAAGCGATAATATCTGGCCGGGCTTTTTCGCTAAAGTGCTGGTGGCACCAGAATCTACCGGTTAACCCCACACCGGTTTGTACTTCATCATAAATCAAAAAAGCATCATTTTCATCGGCCAATGTTTTAAGCTGGATTAAAAACTCTTCCCGCAGATGGTTATCTCCACCTTCTGATTGGATCGGTTCTATAATAATGGCACAGATTTCATCTTTATTTTCTGCAAAGGCTTTTTTAATCTGGGCGAGCGAGGCTTCTTCAGTTGCAATGGCATGATTTAAGTTATCTCCGGAAAGTGGAAAGCTAACTTCCGGAACAGCTACCCTTGGCCAATTGAACTTGGCAAACCATTTTGTTTTATCTGGCAGAGTATTGGTTAAACTCAGTGTGTAACCCGTACGGCCATGAAAAGCCTTTTCGAAGTGCAAAACCTTGAAACCTTTTTCTTCGGTATATCCCTTGGCAAAGTTTTTTTGAACTTTCCAGTCCATGGCAACCTTAATGGCATTTTCTACCGCCAAGCCTCCACCTGCAATAAAAAAAGCATGGGGCAGATAATCAGGAATGCCAATTTTGGAAAATGTTTCCAGGAATTGTGCATACTGCTGGGTGTAAACATCGGAATTCGATGGATTGGCCAGAGCGGCCAGTAAAAGATTCTTTTTAAAAGCTTCATCATCAACCATTTTTGGGTGGTTGTAACCTAAAGGAACGGAAGCAAAACAAGTGAAAAAATCGAGTAAAGTCCTATTGTATTTAGAGTCGTAAATGTAAGCGCCATGGCTTTTTTCCATATCATAGGTCAGGTCGAAACCATCGGCCAAAATGTGTTTACTTAACGATTCGTTAACGCGATCTGCAGGTACTGTTAATTGATACATAAACTTGGTTTTGGTATAATCCAAATTTAGTTAAATGTGCCTAAAATCAAAATTTAAGCACTTTTTCTACACTTTGCCTAAAAAATAGGTTTAAACAGTTTAAAGTATGATTATAGACAAAAACCGATTTTGGACTTCACAGATGTGGAAAACTTTTTCGGTAAAATCGCATTTGAGCAATACATCTTTTACTCTTAAATTGAGAGATATGAATGATATCTTACAATTTGTCAAGAAAATCCAGGTACAGCGGAACACTTTTTTCAACCCATTCTTTTGAAGCATTGTGCTCAATTCCATAATAGGCAAAAAATGGTCTATAATCGGCCTTAACATATTCAAAAGAAAGCTCAAAAGGACGTGTGAGTTCTTCAAGTGGATATTTGTAAATACCTGAAGAACTGAGTTCCTCCTGATCTACACCTAATGAAATGGCCAGTGCAATTTTCTTTCCCGCAACCTTGTAGCCGCTTTTGCTTCCATATGCCCAACCATGCGTAAGGACCTCATCTAGCCACTTTTTAAAAAAGGCCGGGCAGTTAAACCAATAATAAGGGAACTGAAATACTATCTTTTCATATGCTTCGATCAGTTTTTGCTCAGCAGGCACATCAATTTTCTCATCAGGATAAACTTCATGCAATTGATGCACATGGAATTTATCAGGGAATTTACCAAGTTCTTCGATCCACCTTCTGTTAACAACAGAGTTTTGAATATCAGGATGAATGACGATAATGAGTGTTTTCATTTTAGTAGTTTTAAATTATTAACCACAAAAATAAGGTAGCTTACATAGAATATGTATATTGGCTACCAATTGTATGGTACTATAAAAAATGTAAGTAATGTATAAAATCAAGGAAACATCGACTAATTACGCCAATAAACAGGCATTGGCCGAGGAATGTCCAGAGGTTTATGCGGCCAATATTATTGGCGGGCAGTGGGCATTGGTCATCTGTTCCTGGCTAATTAACGGCAAACTCAGATTTGGTGAACTGAAAAAATTGTTACCTAATATTACCGAACGGATGTTGACTCTTCAACTCAGAAAACTGGAAGAGAACAAAATTGTTAAGCGAACGGTTTATGCTGAAGTACCACCACGCGTAGAATACGAACTCACACCGATAGGTTACGAACTTAAAGCCATTATAAAACAACTGGAAAGCTGGGGAGAGAAGCACAAGGCACTGGATTCTGCAAGCCGCTCAAAAATGACCAAAACTCTTAAGTAAGCAGGACTTTCTAAAACTTGTCCTTCATTCCAAAAAGGCCCATCAGGCCGCCGGTATGAATAGCCAATACCTTTTCTTCTTTGCCAATAATGCCTTGTTTTGCTAAATCCCGGATGGCATAAAACATTTTAGCCGTATAAACCGGATCTAAAAGCAGTCCGCTTTTTGCCGTAAAGTTCTTGATGAAACTAATCAGTGCGGGAGTGGTTTTGGCATAGCCACCAAAATGATAATCAAGATGAAGTTTGAGATGAGTAGACACTGGTGTGTATTTTGCAATTTCTTCCTGAATAAAAGAGGCCCCCTTTAACACAGGGATGATATGTAGTTTTGTGTCTAATCCATGCCGCTGAATTCCGCGCAGCAGCCCTGCCGCTGTGGTTCCCGTTCCTGCAGCACAAAAAATGTGATCATAAGGGACTGTTAATTCGTTAATTATCTCTGCACAGCCAATAGTGGCTTCCATAGAGGCGCCTCCCTCATTTACAAAATAAGCCTGTTCATCAGAAGCAAAATTTGAATTAAACAAATTATGCTTATCCCGATAACTTTCACGGTCGGTGAAAATGAGTTTCATCCCAAATAACCGGCAAAGCAATAACGTCTCATTTTTTACTTCTTCCCCACGTACAAAAGCGGTTGATGTAAACCCTGAGCGTGATGCTGCAGCTGCTGTAGCGACCAGGTGATTCGAGTAAGCACCACCGAAAGTAACAAGGTGCGTCTTGCGGTCGGCTTTGGCTTTAGCTAGAATATGTTTGAGTTTACGCCATTTATTGCCCGAAATGTAAGGGTCTATAAGATCATCCCTTTTAACGAACAGGTTTTTTAAAGGTGGAAATGCTATTTTCTGTACCGGGCTATATATTTCTTCAAACACGTGTAAAAATAAAAAACACCTGAAATATTTCAGGTGTTTTTGAACCATTATTATGCCTGTAAGTTTTTTATTTGCCAATGCCTAAACCGATACCGGCATTAACCATGCTGTATTTGGCCTGCGTATAGGAACCGTAAAACTTAAAGAAACCAAACTTTAGCTGAAAGCCTAAACTTGCTCTTACGCCATTGATATCCCTTTGATTTACAGCAATCGGGTCGGTGTAGTTTACTGATTGGTCATCACCGGTATCAAAAGAGTAGGTACCCAAAGCCTTTAAATCTGTATTCGACGTTTGATACCCGACACTTGCAAATGGCGTAAAGAATAGAATTTGTTTCGATACGATGGCGTCAAAATTTACACCATTGAACTTGGCATCAATGCGTTGGTCTGAATTTGCGTTATTATTAATATTCAACGGCAAATTATATTTGTATTGGGTAAATCCTCCTGCTACAGCAATATCAACCGGGATTAATTTCTCTGTAGTCGAACCCATAAAAAGTGGCAGCAATTCTACTTTTGCACCAAAGCCGATCATTGATAAATTACCCAAATCATTTCCTAATTTAATCTTTGGCATTGCCCGTAAGGTAATGTCAATATTTTTGGGTAGCCCCAAAGTAGCCTGTAATTGTACCGCAGGTACAACGTGAAAGCCTAAACCTTTTGGAAGATTGAAAAATGAGTTTGTTTTATTTCCGTTACTGGTATAGATCTGCATCTTTCCGCCAACCTCGTCATTGCCAAAAGCAGTCGGCCCTATAGACGACGCACCAACTGCCGGCCTGATATTGTTCAGGCCCAGCGTATTTACATCATAGCTGCGGGCTGATTGTGGCACAAAGGCGCCGGAAACCGAAAAGCGGGCATCGAATTTTAACAAACCTTTAGATTTTGCGGTATTACTCCAGCCATCCGTTAAGCCAATGCCCAAACCTTTGTATAAGGGATCGAAATAAGCATTGATTAATTTAGTCGCATCGGCGGGACCAGACTTAAAAAGGTCTCCAACATTCTGTTGTGCATTAGCCTTTTGAGCCGTAATCAATAACATTAAGGCACACATCGCCTTTAAGGTGTAGTGTTTTTTCATAGAGGAAGATTTAAAAGATTTTCATTGTTAGTAAATATAATGCTGTTTTTGCGAAAACTGCAATCATTAAAAAAATCTTGAAGTTAAAAGTTTATTTTTGCGCCATGGAAAATGTGGCTGGATTGCAGGAATCAGAAGAACAGGAATTATACGAACATTTAAAAATTATTGTGGATAAAGGGCAGTCGTTACTGCGTATCGATAAATTTTTGATGGTACGTGTAGAAAATGCCTCGAGAAACCGTATTCAAAATGCAATTGATGCAGGAAACGTACTGGTTAACCAGAAACAGATAAAGGCCAGTTATAAAGTTAAGCCTTTTGATGAAATATCTATCGTTTTACCTCATCCGCCACGAGATACAGAAGTTTATCCCGAAGATATTCCACTGGATATTATTTACGAGGATGGTGATTTACTCGTGGTAAACAAGCCTGCCGGGATGGTTGTACATCCTGGTTTCAATAATTATACCGGAACATTGGTTAATGCTTTGGCATTCCATTTTGAGCAACTCCCTCAGCTACCCGGAAATGACGGCCGCCCGGGCCTGGTGCACCGCATTGATAAAGATACTTCAGGCTTACTGTTGATCAGTAAAAATGAAAAGTCGATTACACACCTTGCGCGCCAGTTTTTCGATCACAGCATTACCCGTAAATATATTGCGTTGGTTTGGGGCGATATTGAAAATGATGGTACCGTTACAGGTTATATTGGCCGTAGTGTAAAGGATCGCCGTGTAATGGATATTTACGATGATGAAGAAAAAGGCAAATGGTCTGTAACGCATTATAAAGTACTAAAGCGGTTGGGATATGTTACTTTGATCAGTTGCGAACTCGAAACTGGTCGTACGCACCAGATCAGGGCTCACATGCAACACATTGGTCATCCCTTGTTCAACGATGCCATGTATGGTGGTGATAAGATTTTAAAAGGTACTACGTTTAATAAATACAAACAGTTTGTAGATAATTGTTTTGAATTGCTGCCCCGTCAGGCCCTGCATGCGCAAAGTTTGGGTTTTATCCATCCCACTACTAAAGAGTACATGTATTTCGAATCGCCGTTACCACCCGATTTTAAAGCCGGATTAACCAAATGGGAAAATTATATCGCAACATCATAAAATATGCTTCAAGAGTACCTCTTATTTAATGATGAATTTCAGGCGGTTGATGCCCCAATTTTGACAGCGGCTAACCGAAGTTTCAAATTTGGCGATGGATTGTTTGAAAGTATGCGCATGATCAATAATAAGCTGCAATTTGCGGACTTACATGCTGATCGGTTAAGTGCTGGCATGAAAGCACTAAAAATAGACGGACATGCTTTGATGGACGATTATTTTCTGCGCCAGAAAACAGCTGATTTGACAAAAAGGAACAAATGGAACGGCAATGTTCGGTTCCGACTTTCTGTTTACAGGGGAGGGGCTGGAGTATACACACCTGAAATTAATAAAGCTGGTTATATTCTGGAGGGTATTCCGCTAAAAGCCTCTACATACGAGTTAAACAGCAAAGGCTTGATCATTGATGTTTTTGACGAAATGACCAAACCAGTTAATAAACTCTCGAATTTTAAAACAGCTAATGCACTGCTTTATGTTATGGCCGGGCTTTTTAAAAGTCAGCACCGCCTGGATGAGGCCATGATCCTGAATCAATATGGTTTTCTTTGCGAAAGCATCAGTGCAAATGTTTTTGTGGTGTACAACAAACAGATTTATACACCAGCCCTTGCCGAAGGTTGCATCAGCGGCATAATGCGTACAGCTATTATGCAGTTGTGCAAAATGAACGATATGCCTTTGATTGAGGCGCAGATCAATCCGGAAATCTTAAAAGAAGCTGAAGAAGTTTTTATTACCAATGCTACGCAAGGCATACAATGGGTAATGGGCTATGGTAGGAAACGTTATTTTAACGAGGTTTCGAAGTTTTTGTCGGAGAAGCTGAACGCCATTTAGTTATAAGTTCATTAGTCATTGATTTATTTGTGTTTGGTTGTTTATTTACTGAAGCACTCATTACTTTTTTGGAAAGCAAAGCTTGTGGTGCTTCGGTTCCGCTAGTTCCGCCCTTTGCTTAATCCCGATAAAATTTCCTTCAGGATAAACAGTTCCTAATCGGGATAACGCTGTCGGTCGGGTTTATTTGACTTTGGACCATGCACAGATTGCGCCACCTAAACCCGATCAAAGCGGGATGCCAATTCCTTCAAATTGGCAGAAGCGGGAGCGGGGCTGTATTAACGTAAAAGCTACTGTTACTGCTTTCCAAAAAGAATAATGAACTAAGGTCTTCATGCACAGGTTTATCCCACTTCTTTTTTAGAAAGCAATGTTTGTGGTGCTTCGGTTCCGCTAGTCCCGCCTTTTGCTTAATCCCGATAAAATTTCCTTCAGGATAAACAGTTCCTAATCGGGATAACGCTGCCCGTTGCAGGCGGATGATCGAAGTATGATTTCTTAAATAAAAAATCTAGCTTTATTTAAAAGATCCTTCATTGCATTCAGGATGACATGTAATATAAGTTATTCGACTCCAGACTGATGACTTCGGACTAAAGACTTTAGACTAAGGACTACCTACAACCGTATTCCTCTTAAAAAATCTTCTATCGGCATGCGTTTTTTGCCCTCATACTGAATATTCAATAGTTTGATAAAACCATCTTTAGCGGCGAATTTTAAAAAAGTTTTGCCGTCGGTTAAAAAGCCTCCGGCAACAATACCTGGTTCTTTATGCTCTATTTCGGCCTTAAATATTTTTAAGGTTTTATCATTTAAAAAAGTAAAGGCGGTAGGATATGGGCTTAACCCGCGGATTAAGTTATATATCATTTGTACCGGGTTGTTCCAGTCGATTTTGCAATCTTCTTTAAAAATTTTCGGCGCATGTTTTAAGTTGCCACTTTGTGGCTGCGGTTGTTCGCTAACCTCACCGGCCTCAATGGCTTTAAGCGTTTTTACTAATAGGTTAGCACCAATGTGCATCAGTTTATCATGCAGGTCGCCAGCGGTTTCGTTATCAGCGATTGGGGTACTTTCGCTTAGGATAATATTGCCGGTATCAATTTCATGTGTGAGGAAAAAAGTGGTTACGCCACTCTCTTTTTCTCCATTTATGATGGCGTGGTTTATTGGAGCCGCACCCCGGTATTGCGGTAAGAGCGATCCATGAAGATTAATGGTTCCTTTTGGCGGCATATTCCATACCACTTCTGGTAACATTCTAAAAGCCACCACTACCTGTAAATCTGCCTGATATGATTTGAGTTGCTCAATAAATTCAGGATTTTTTAATTTTTCGGGTTGCAGAACAGGAATCCCTTTTTCTACCGCGTATTTTTTTACCGCACTTTCACTTAGTTTCTGCCCACGCCCTGCAGGCTTGTCTGGCGCAGTAACCACTGCAACCACATCAAAATTGGCTTGTACCAAGGCATCTAAAGAGGCTACCGCAAAATCGGGCGTACCCATAAAAACTATTTTCATATGAAAGTGTTGTGTTTCTGAAATAACGTGGTCATCCACGTTTAGTTTTGCAAAATAACTAAAAATAAACCCATACTTATAGCCAAAAAATGGTACAAGGTAAAGATGTTGTAAAAGCGAGCGGATTGGTATATGTAACTGATGCCATGCCTGGTATTTACCGTAAAGGAAAACCAGGAAAATTTTATTATGTAGATAAAGACGGTAATAAAGTTACAGATGACAAACACCTGGACCGTATTAAAACGCTGGTTATTCCGCCAGCATGGCAAAATGTATGGATTGCCAATAAACCCAATGCTTATTTACAGGTGACGGGAATTGATGCTGCGGGACGAAAACAATACAAGTACCATGCAAAATGGACCAGCCGACGTGCGGAGGATAAATATTTCCGCCTGCTTGAGTTTGGGAAATCTCTGCCAAAAGCCAGGAAAAATCTACAGAAAGACCTCCGCCGCAAAGATTTCGACGAACGGAAGGTACTGGCTATTTCGGTAGATGTACTTCAAAAAACATTAATCAGGGTAGGAAATGAAAGCTACAAACAGCTGTATGGATCTTTTGGCCTTACCACCCTACGTGATAAGCATGTAAAAATAAACGGAAGTAAAATTACCATGGATTTTGTGGGAAAAAAAGGCGTGCAGCAAAAACTGGAACTTAACGATCGTTCGCTGGCAAAACTCGTTAAAAAATGCCGTGATATTCCTGGTCAGGAGCTTTTTCAGTTTTATACACCTGATGGCGAACATAAAAGCATCGATTCCGGTAAAATAAATGCCTATATTAAAGAAATTACAGGCGATGATTTCACGGCGAAAGATTTCAGAACCTGGGGAGGTACCCTCGAAGCCCTTCGGCAGTTTGCCCAATGCCAGGTGAATGAAAATGCAGGTTTAAATAGTAAAAAACAAATTGTTGCCGTTTTAGATTGTGTAGCCAAAAAATTAGGTAACACCCGGGCGGTATGTAAAAGCTCTTACGTTTATCCGCTTTTGCTTACGGCTTACGAGAATAATCAGCTTGAAAAATACCTTAAAAAAATGAATAACCATGCACTTAAAGGAAAGGTGAGTTTAGAGCATAATGAAAAGGTGTTATTATCTTTTTTAAAATCTGGTAGCAAGTAAAAAAGCAACTATATTTGTCTTTTATCCCAATTATGCAAACTAATCTCGCCGATAAAGCCAATATTTTTAATACGCTTATAGAGGAGTCTCCAATGCCCATTGCGCTTTATACCGGAGAAAATATGATTATAGAGGTAGCCAACAAGGCTATGCTTAAAGCCTGGGGAAGAGACGCATCTGTAATAGGTCAAGAATTGGCTCTTGCGCTGCCGGAGTTGAAAGATCAACCCTTTCTTGATATTCTTAAACAGGTAAGAAGTACCGGCATGCCTTATGAAGCTAAAGAAGACAAGGCCGTGCTATTAAATGATAATGTACTCCAAACTTTTTATTTCGATTTTACTTATAAACCGCTGCTTGATTCAGATGGTAATGTATGGGGTATTTTAAATAATGCTACAGATGTGACCGAATTAGTAAATGCAAAGTTTAAAGTAGAGCAGAGTGAAGCCTTGTTAAGGCAGATGATTTACGATGCGCCTGTGGCTATTGGAATTTTAAAAGGCAGAGACCTGATTATAGAAGATGCCAATGATGATCTGTTAAAGATATGGAGGAAAAGTAAAGCTGTAATCGGTTTAAAACTTTTAGATGGATTGCCTGAAATTGCCAACCAGCCTTTTCCAGAATTGTTACAGCAGGTTTACAACAGCGGTGTTGCTCACTATGGCTACGAAACGAAAGCCCGATTGGAGCATAACGGGGTTGAAGATGATTTTTATTTCAACTTTGTTTACGATCCAATATTTGGTCAGGATGGAGAGGTTACCGGCATTATGGTAGTCGCTAACGAAATTACCTTACAGGTTGTATCAAAAATGGAGGCTGCTAAAAGCGAAGAACGCTTTCGCAACTTTATGTATGATATACCGATGGCCACGGCCTACTATGAAACAGAAAACATGGTAATCAGCCTTGCGAACGATGAAATGCTCCGGTTTTGGGGAAAGGATAAAAGCGTAATCGGTAAAACCGTTGCTGAGGCCATACCTGAATTAAACTTACAGCCATCAGTTGAAACTTTGAAAAAGGTATATCAAACAGGAATAAGTTACCATGCTGATCAGGAAGAATTCCTGGTGATTATTGATGGTAAAGAACAAAAGCGCTGGTTCAGCTTTACCTATAAACCGATAAAAGATGCTAATGGGCAAGTGTATGCCATTATCCACGCTGCAACGGATGTGACAAAGCTAGTGCAGCTGCAACAGCAAAAAGATGAATTTTTAGGGATCGCCAGTCATGAGTTAAAAACACCCGTAACCAGTATCAAAGCGTATGCCCAGGTGCTTGAACGCATGATCAGGAGTGAGGGAGACGAAAAAAAGGCGACAATGGTACGTAAAATGGACCAGCAGCTGAACCGGTTAACGGGCCTGATCGGCGATTTACTTGATGTAACCAAAATTCAATCCGGTAAAATGACTTTCAACCCAATTGAATTTGATTTTGATGCTGTTGTTGAAGATATTGTAGATGAAATGCAGCATATCAGTTCAAAACATAAGATCATTTGTAACCTGGAAAGTAATGCCATCGTTTTCGCTGATAAAGAACGCATTGGACAGGTTATTACTAATTTTTTATCTAATGCAATTAAATACTCCACCGATGCCGATGAAATAGATGTTGCTACCTATAGCCAAAACGGTGAAGTAATATTAAGTGTCAGGGATTATGGTATTGGTATTTCAGAGGATTTGCAACACCTGGTTTTCGACCAGTTTTACCGTGTAGATGGTAACTTGCAACATACCTACCCGGGTTTGGGCTTAGGCCTTTACATCTCAGCTGAAATTATAAAAAGTGAGGGCGGCAGGATTTGGGTAGAAAGCACTGCTGGAGAGGGTGCCACTTTTTTCTTTGCTTTAAAAATAAAATAATCGTTCAGCTCATACCATCAGATGGAGTCTGAACGATAATTTATGCTTTAGGTGCTTTCTTGATCGGCTGTACCGGTTGCTCTTCGTTTTCGCGGTGTTTAGCGGGATTATTGGTGCGAACCGGCTTGTTGGGGGTGCTGTCGTTTTCGTGTCTGACGGTTTTATGGTCAACAGGCTCCCTTCCTTTAGGCACCTCTTTCTCGTAATTGCTTCCTGGTTTATCGCTTTTAACTTTTGGACCGCTCATGTTATAATGATTGAATGAATGAATTTTGAATGATTGAATAAAGAAAATCTTTATCCCTTTAAATCATAACAAATCAGAATACGTTAAGTTTAAAATCTTCTAAAATTTATCATTTTTTCATTCTCTCACGCCCTCATTCAATCATTCTCACATTAATTATAAAGCAAGTATTTCTTACGCATGGTTTTATACGCACTTAAGCCTGGTTCCCAGCTGGCTCTGATCTCTGCTTCACTCTTACCGTCAATTATCTGCTGCCTGAAATCAGCTACGCCCACCAGTCTTTCAATAACGCCCATTTCTTTACTCAGTTTGGTATTAAAAAAATCATCTTTTTTGGGCGATGCCTGATACAATGAAATTAACCATGATAAATTAATCTGTTTGGCTTTGCGCAGTTCGGCTGTGTCGTAAGTTCTTAAATCTAAGCCATAACAAACCTGATCTTGAAATAATGGTGTTTCTGCCATCCCCTTTATGCTTTTTGGGGTAAAACTGAAATCGAATTTACCTTTTAGGTAAGGCGCCCCAACAATAGTAAAAGGAAACATGGTTCCACGGCCATGATTTAGGTAAGTTCCCTCAAATAAACAGGTAGATGGATAAAGTAAAATAGATTGCTGCGTGTTTAAGTTAGGAGAGGGCTTAACCGGTAAAGTATATTCCATGTTATGATCGTAATTGGCATTTTTGATAATGGTAATTTTGCATTTCACCTTATCTTTCAACCAGCCTTCGCCATTTAACATCTGTGCATATTCTCCAACTGTTAAACCATGCGCAATAGGTATAAGTTGTATGCCAATGCCCGACTTAAATTTAGGATCTAAAATCGGTCCGTCGATTAAATAACCGTTTGGATTTGGTCGGTCTAAAATCAGTAAAGGCTTATGGTTTACGGCACAGGCTTCCATCACATGCTGCAAAGTGTTGATATAGGTGTAAAAACGCACACCTACATCCTGAATATCGAAAACCATAATATCAATATCAGTTAAATCTTCAGCTGTAGGCGTACTATGTTTGCCATAAAGGGAGACGGCTTTTATTCCTGTTTTAGTGTCAATATCATCATTAACACTCACACCAGCGCTGGCATTGCCTCTAAAACCATGTTCAGGACCAAATATCTTCTGGATTTTTACTCCTCTTTTCAAAAGGCTATCAACTGATGTTTGCGTACCAATAACAGAGGTCGGATTAACCACCATGCCAACACGTTTACCCTTTAACAACGGCAGATATTTTTCGGTTTGCTCTGCACCGGTTTTAATGGCTGTTGGTAACTTTGCTGTCTTAATCATCAGTTTTTTGTTTTCAGGGCTATTCTTGCCTAAAACCTCTTGCTCCTGCGGTTTGGGCTGCCCACATGCAGATAAAGCAATTAAACTGGTTAACGTAAAGCTGATGTATTTTTTCATTTTAGTGTATTCTGGATATTATAATAAAACAATTTACAGCATATTTTAATTATGCTATTGGCGTTTTCTTTTTAAAAGTTAACGATTGATATTTAAAGTTGGTTATTTATTTTCGAAAATGCCATTTTTAAAAAGGAATTGAGCATTTTTGTTAATACAAACCGATTAAATTGAACTTCGAATATTTCATAGCAGGGCGGATAGCCATTAAATCTGAACGTACCTTTTCAAAACTCATTGTACGTATTGCAATAGCAGGCGTGATGTTGAGCCTGGCTGTTATGATTCTTTCCATAGCCATTATCAAGGGCTTTAAAACTGAAATTCAGGATAAAGTGAGGGGATATTTAGGCGATATACAAATTACCCGCTACGATCTGAATAATTCTTTTGAGCATTCTCCCTTTATTTTAGACCGGGAAACGGAAAAGATGCTCAAAAATAATCCTGATGTTGAATATTATTACCCTTTTGCTACAAAACCTGGTATTCTATCGGCCAATAATGAAATTGAGGGCATAAACTTTAAGGGGATAGATAAAAGCTATAAATGGGATTACATTAAACAGCATATTATCAGCGGCACCATTATCGATTTTTCTGATAGTACGGCGGCCATGCAGGAGCTACTGATTTCGAAATACACAGCTAACCGGTTAAAACTTAAAACAGGCGATGATTTTATCATGTACTTTGTTCAAAACCAGTTACGCCCGCGTAAATTTAAAATTGTAGGTATATACGATATTGGTGTTGAAGATATTGATAAGGGTTTTGTACTGGGCAATCTGAATATCATTAAACGCCTGAATAACTGGAAAGCTAATGAAATTGGTGGCGTAGAAATCAGGATTAAGGATTTCAGCAGACTTAAACCCATTTCCGATCATATTTATGAAAGTCTCCCGCGTAGTTTACGCTCATATTCCATTGAAGAAAATTTTCCTAATATTTTTACCTGGTTAGGCCTTCTTGATGTAAATACCAAAGTATTATTGATTCTGATGCTCATAGTAGGTGTAATTAATATGATTACAGCCTTGTTGATTATGATTCTGGAAAAGACCAACATGATCGGTATGTTAAAGTCGTTCGGGGCAAGCAACTGGAGCATTATGAAAATTTTCCTTTACAATGCGGCTTATTTAATCGGTATAGGATTGTTATTAGGGAATATTCTGGGCTTAGGTCTTGGGTTTTTACAGCAGTCTACGCACATTTTTAAGCTTAACCAGGCCTCATACTTTTTAGCGTATGCACCCATAGAGTTTCATTTTATTGATGTGCTGTTGCTTAATATCGTTACGGTAGTGGTTTGTTTAGCCGTTTTGATTATTCCTTCGTTGCTGGTGAGTAAGGTTTCGCCACTTAAGGCAATCCGGTTTAAATAAAAAACTTGGGACACCGGACAGATCATTTCCCGATGCCCAAGCAACCTAAACTATGCCCTTGCTTACTCACACCTTTACGGCTTGTGCAATATTACATTTCTGATGAAGAACCCCGTCTCAAATCATATTCCAGTCAAAAGCTGCTGTCCATACACTGATATCCTCAAATTGCCAAGGTCATATTTGAAAGTATGGATTCCTTTCAAAGATTTGTAAATTGGCATCTGGTGCAATATTGAATTTCCATCCCATAATGCAACCGGCTGATTTCAGGTGCAAACATCGTGATCATCGATACTCCACTCCATAAACATTTACATTGGTGTTTTTTTTGAGCCTAAAGATAGAATGAGGATGAAAAGGACAATACAGATTTGGACATTCATACCCCTTAAACGGAGTTGATAATAAAAACGCTACACTCCAATCGAAATCCATTCTGTACCTTGTGTACTGTGGATAAATTCAGTCCGTGGTTCGAGGTTTAGATAGGGATAAGTAACTTTGGAAAGATATAGACCGGTGGGATGGGCAGGTAATGATATTTTGGAAGGTTTAAGGGTAATGAGTTCGCTTTCAAACTCATCAAAACTGAGCTGTCCTTTGCCTACCATCAGGATTTTGCCCATAATCAAGCGGATCATTTTACCCAAAAAGCGGTTGCTGGCAATATGAAACCTTAATCTGTCGCCCTTTGGGTTTACAAATAAATCGGCTTCCATTACGTTGCAGATGGTATGTTCATATTTATCCGGATGCGTACAAAAAGCCCTGTAGTCTTTATATTGAGGTAATAATTTTACCACAGCTTTCATTTTATCAAAATTTAAATCGTTTAATAGATAAAAAGAACTTTGGTTAGTTAAAAAAGGATCTTTGTAGGTATGGACAAAATAGTCATATTTACGCTGTACAGCATCAAACCGGGCATGCGGCTTGCCTTCCATTTTAATAATGTCGAACACGGCGATATTGGAAGGTAAAGCTTTATTCAAAATGTAAAGCAGATTGGGATTGATCTCTTTTTCGATATCAGCATGGAAGAAAAACTGACTGGCATGCACGTGTGCATCAGTACGGCCGCAGCCGTTAATGGCAATTGGCGATTTTAAAATCTTCGACAGGGTTTGTTCTATAACTTCCTGAACGCTTTTTATACCAGGTTGTTTTTGCCACCCATTGTAGTGCTGGCCTTGATAGGCAATATGAAAGAAATACCTCATTATTCTGCTGCAATTTTACGGAAATTTTAGCAGCAGGAATATTAAATGATACTTTTGTGCTGTAAATTTTAATATGGATTCAATAAACTGTCCTTGTGGAAGCGGAATAACTTTTCAGCAATGTTGCCAGCCTTATCACTTAAAAACGAAAACAGCGCCAACTGCCGAGGCTTTAATGCGTTCCAGATATTCGGCCTTTGTAGTCACTGATGCAGATTATCTTTATGAAACTACGCATATCAGCAAAAGAAAGAACCATTCTAGAAGGGGTTATTTAAGCAGTGCGAAAAATACCAGATGGCTAAAGCTCGAGATTGTTTTTTCCGCTTTTGATGTGGTAGAGTTTAAGGCCTACTATCTGAACAAAAAATTTCAGACCGAAGTGTTGCATGAAAAATCTAACTTTAGGTTAGAAGATGGTAAATGGTATTATGTTGATGGGGATTTTTACTCATGATAAAAATTCATTCAGGTTATCGGGCTTAATCAGCTATTGCTCTTGAATCATAATCGCAAATTTGATATAAATTTTGCGAATCGATTCGCAAAATTTATATTAAATTTGCGAATTCACTCTTTTTAGCTATATTTTCTTCGCTTCGTTCCAATATACATCCATTTCTGCAAGTGTCATATCGGCTAAGGCCTTTCCGTTTTCCTTTGCTTTATTTTCCAGGTATTGGAAACGTTTGATAAATTTTTTATTGGTTTTCTCTAATGCATTCTCCGGGTTGATATTGATAAAACGGGCATAATTGATTAATGAGAATAATACATCGCCAAATTCTGACTCAGCTTTTTCGATATCGATTGCCGTATTGTCTGCTACATTAAATTCAGTTTTAAACTCCTGCAATTCCTCCTCTACTTTCTCCCATACCTGGTTTTTATCTTCCCAATCAAAGCCTACTCCACGTGCTTTTTCCTGAATACGGGCAGCTTTAACCAATGCGGGCAGTGAAGAGGGCACACCAGCCAATACCGATTTGTTGCCTTCTTTTAGCTTAATCTGTTCCCAGTTGCGTTTAACATCTTCTTCATTCTCTACTTCAACATCGCCATAAATATGTGGGTGGCGGTTTACCAGTTTATCGCAAACGCCGTTTAAAACATCAGTAATGTTAAAATCGTTGGTTTCTGAAGCAATTCTGGCATAAAAAACGAGGTGCATCATCACATCGCCAAGTTCCTTTTTAATTTCGTCTAAATCGCCGTCTAAAATGGCATCGCTTAACTCATAAGTTTCCTCAATAGTTAAATGGCGCAGCGTTTCCATGGTCTGCTTTTTATCCCAGGGGCATTGCGTGCGCAAGGTATCTAAAACGGTAAGTAAACGTGTAAAGGCATCAGCTGGATTATTGGCGCTTGCAGGAATTGGATTGTTAGGCATATTTTATGGTTGAAATAGATTTATCGAACGCTAAAGTACCAAACCCAGGCGATTAAGAAAAACTGAAAAGGAATTCTGAACCATAAATATTTTGGTCCGGGGCCTGGTTTATATAAATTTTCGTAATTGATGCGGTGTCTGGCTGCATAAATATTTGCAGGTAGAATGGCTATGTAAAAAATAATCAATGCTATTCCGGTAAAATGCTTGGTGCCTGGTATCGCCAATCCGATTGCAAATAAGATTTCCAGCATTCCTGTTAACATTACAAGTTCTACTTTTTTGGGAATGAATAGTGGAACCATTGCTGCCATACTGGTTTTAAATTTGAAATGGCCAACAGCAGTAAATACCAGCATTGCGGCCATTGCCATATTACCTGCAAAAATATCTCCTTTATCAAAGGTGGTGTGTTGGCCAAAAGCCATCAGCGCAACATAAACGATTACCAGGACAAATAGGGGTTTCATTAATTTAACCGATTTACTTTATTAAATTAAATGCAATTAGTATTGTAGCAACAAACAATACCAAAAGGCCGGATAAGAAGATGAAGTCGGCGGCTTTTTCCAGCCGCTGGCTTGTTGTTTTTTGTCTTCTCATTGAGATAAAAGATAAGATGCAGCTGGTCATAAAAAACATTACCGCAGCTACGGCAAATTCGTCAATTAGGGAGCCATCGTTGAGTGCGAGTTTTTTCAAAGACGTGAGTACAATAAAGCAAATACCCAGGAGATTGGCAGAAGTGCTTAAAATATGAGGCGATCTGTTTTCGGCCATTTTAATCTTTTTCTTCTAATTTAATCTTTTTTGTAATCCGGTAAACCCGTTTCTTTTTATCGGGCCTGTGTTCTTCTCCCATTAATATGCCCCAGGGTTTTAAGCCATCTACTCTATCGAAAATTATTTTTAAGATGGCCAAATATGGAATACATAAAAACATGCCTGAGATACCCCAGATCATTTCGCCAACAACGATACCGATAAAAGCAAATAAAGCATTTATTTTTACTTTAGAACCTACTACTAATGGCATCAGCACATTTCCATCTATGGCATGCACCCCAACATACGCAATTAAAACCAGCAGTACTTTACCAGCACCTGCGGTAGCGAAAGTGATCAGGCAGCTTACCAGTAAGGCGAAGAATATTCCCAAATAAGGAACCACATTGAAAATCCCTGCCACCAAGCCCAATAGAACAGCGTATTTAACGCCCAATAAACTCAGCACCGTAATCATTAATACCGTAACAATAAGCATTTGCAAGAACAAACCTATAATGTATTTTTTAATGATGTACTGAATCTGGCTCACAATTTCTGCGACTTTTTCTTTATGTTCTTCGCTAAAAACAGAAGTTAAGAACGTAAATAATACCCTGCGGTAATTTAAAATAAAGAAGGTGAATAGTAATGTGAAACCTAAGAACAATAGGGTAGAAGATAAGGTTGATAGGGTTGTAGCTACAATTGCAGCACTGGTAGCCAAAGCTTTTTCCGTGCTATCGTTTAAATAACTGAGCTGTTTCTGAGAATTTATGCCGAAAGTATGCGAAATCCATTTTTGCAGTTCGTGATAGGAAACGTTTGCTTTCTCTTTAAGTAACGGCCAATCTGCCCATAAATCGCTGAGTTGATTGCCAAAAAAGTATACAATTCCGCCAATAACAGCAATCATCAGAATCACCGATAGTAAGGTTGACAAACTTCTTTTGAATTTTAAACGGTGCTCTAAAAAATTGCCTACAGGTAATAGTAAGATTGCCATTAAAAAAGAAAAAAGCAAAGGAGCCAGCAAAGAGTGGCCTAAAATGGCAATGTAGGTTAAACTGATTAAACAGAAGAGAACCAGTGCCAGTTTGGGTAGAAAAGATAGTTTTTCTTTCATATTTATTAAAATCCTGTTTAATACAAAATGCCCGAATAATTGTTTCATTAATCGGGCATTTAAATATAAGAGATATTTTTAATAACTACTCGCTTGATCTAAATGAGAAATTTCTTCTGCTGACAATTTCAAATTAGCAGCTTCAGTAAACGACTTTAGTTGGTTTAAATCAGTAACACTTGCAATTGGGGCAGTAACAGACGGATGGTTGATTAACCAGGCCAAAGCTACAGAAGCCGGCTCCACCTGATGTTGCGCTGCAACCTGATCAAGGGCTGCTAAAATTTTAAAACCACGTTCATTCAGGAATTTTTTTACGCCCCCGCCACGCTGGCTTTTGTTCAGATCGTTTTCGCTGCGATATTTGCCGGTTAGGAAACCACTGGCAAGCGAATAATAAACCACAACACCCAAATCATAATCCAGGCAGATTTTTTCATGTTCCTGTTCAAAGTCTACTCTATCATAAAGGTTATACCCTGGTTGGTAGACTTCATAACGGGGCAAGCCATTTTCGGTAGCATAAATTAAAGATTCCCTAAGTCGATCGGCAGAAAAATTTGAAGCACCGATCCAGCGGACTTTGCCTGCCTTAATTAAAGTTTCGTAGGCATTTAAAGTTTCTTCAACAGGGGTAGTTTCATCGTCAAAGTGCGAAAAATAGAGATCGATATAATCGGTTTGCAAGCGAGATAAAGAATGTTCTACTTCATTGATGATATAATCTTTCTTCAACGATTTGCCCTGTCCCATATCTGAACCTACTTTGGTTGCGATAATAATTTCGTGGCGTTTGTTTTGTTTTTTCAGCCAGTTACCAATAATCTTTTCCGATTCGCCTCCATTATTTCCAGGCACCCAACGGGAATATACATCTGCCGTGTCGATAAAATTGAAGCCACTTGCTAAAAATTGGTCTAATATTTCAAATGATTTCTTTTCATCAATCGTCCAGCCGAAAACATTTCCTCCGAATACAATTGGTGCAATATGTAAATCTGTTTTGCCTAAAATTCTTTTTTCCATGATACGAATGTTAATGTTAATCTAACAAATTTAGATTGTACTGGTTTGGCAGGTGCTCTAAATTATGTAAAATGATGTTATAGATTAACCGCAGAGTGCGCAAAGAGAAAGGCGCAGAGCACACGGAGTTCGGTGGCTGTTCTTGTTGTGCATATTTTTACCACGAGGCATGAAGACACTAAGAGTAAGGCACGGAGAGCACAGAACTTGGAGACTATTCTTATGCAATGCCATCTCCGGACATTCTGACCCCAACTTCTTCCATATCCATCCTCCATTTCACATCGTTCATTTTACATCCTCTATTTTCATCATCCATTTCCCATCTTTTACATCCCTTTAACCGCTTTCAGCATCTCTCTTTTTCCGGGGGCGCCAGGCAATTTTTCTATGTTAAATCCGCAGGCTTTAACCGCTCTTTTTAATTTTCCCGTAATGGCGTAGGTAACAAAAGTTCCTCCAGGCTTCAAGAAACTGCAGGCATGTGCAATAATTTCATCACTCCACATTTCGGGTTGGTGCTGTACCGAAAATGCATCGTAATAAATCAGGTCAAATTTTTTATTGCCGCGGTATTCGGCCAATGTAGTATACGGAATTTCTAATGTGCAAAGTGGTGATAGTTTTTGAGGGCCTTTTAATGCTTCTGGGTAGTTGGAAATAAAACTGGTCCATATTTCTTCAGAAACATATGCTGCATAACCTGTTTGCTCAATTATTGTTGTAGTCAGTGGAAAAGCTTCAATACTGGTATAACTCAGTTTTATATTGTTTTCCGCACAATATTCGAAACTTAAAATAAAATTTAACCCCGTGCCGAAACCAACCTCTAAAATGGAAATTTCATCCTGGTTGGTGGAAGCAAATTTCAAACCTGCATCAATAAACACATGTTTGCTTTCCTGCAGTGCACCATGTTTACTGTGGTAGTGTTCGCCTATGGTTTCGTTATAAAGTGTATTGGAACCGTCGGCAGTAGGCGTTATAATATTCATGGGCTTGGATTATTTGATTTTCGAAGGTAATGGTGCAAATATAGGAACAGGATGGATAGGATTTTTGGATTTTCAGGATCAATTAGCAATTCAATGATCAAGAATTATTTAAAGATCTTATCTGTCTTTATACTTTCATCTTGCTACTTGTATCTTGCTACTAGTATCTTTGGTCTTTAACTTTTAATCTTTTGTGATTAGCTTTGATCTTACCCTAAACCCTAGCAAATATGGATATCGAATCGTTCAGAGAATATTGTTTAAGTTTACCCGGTACTACAGAAGGCATGAAATGGGAGCATTTGTGTTTTATGATAGAAGAAAAAATTTATGTCATTATCGCTATTGATGAGGGAAATCGATTTTCCATCAAATGTGATCCGGATGAATTTGACGAACTTTCTGCGATAGACGGCATTTCACAAGCATATCATATGGCAAAGCGGCAATGGATCCAGATCGAGAATTTAGAAGTATTGAACGATAATGAGCTAAAAAGAAGGGTGGCCGATTCAAGAGCGATGGTGTTAGCCAAATTACCAAAGAAAACACAGGCAAAGTACGCTTAATATCTATGCTAAGTAACTTTCACGTGCATTAGGTACAGGATTATACTGTAAATTGACTGGGAATTATTGTTCGCCCTTAGTTTCTTCTTTTGTTGTTTCGTCTTTTTTTTTGCCTTTATCTGCATTCAGTTCTTTCGACTTCATAATATTAAAACGGTACATTTCTTCAATACCAACCAGTTTTCGCGTGCATTTATCAATGTCTGTACCTTCTTCCCATAAATAGGGACGGAAGCTATAGGTTTTGGTCCCATCCAAATTGGCAATGAATTGATTCCAGCTGCTCCAGCGTAATCCCTTGTAAAATTTGGAAAGATCACTGTCGAAGCAAAAAACGAGAAACTCCCCATAACCAGCTCCAAGTGGTTGCCAGGTTAAGGTATTGGGTTCAAGATAATACACATTTTTAATGTCTTTGCCCAAACCGCCGTAGTTGATGGCAAAAAAACCGCCTACTGCATCATCGGCAACTAAGAGGTAGGGAATGTTATCGCCATACTCCTTTAAGGTTTTCCCTTTGTTCCAATCGGCTACGTTTCTGTTTAATCTTTCACTGCCGGAGCCTAAAATTCTAATCCAGCCGTTATCTACCATAATGCCTCCGGTATTGTAAATTACCGAACCAAGTGTGGCATAGGTTGTCATTTGCGAGTGGTACAAAACCTCCTTCGCCCTTGCAGAATCAACGGGCAGAACCTCTACCTTGTTTTTTGCAGAGTCAATCCATTTTTTTACCAATGGCCATGCAGGATCTGTTTTGTTGATTAATTTTTCAATACTGATCATGTTATTTTCCTGGGCAAAACCTGAGAGGGAAAATAAGGATAACGCAAAGATAAAGAGGTAGGAAATTGGACTTTTCATGGATAGGGTAATTATGTTTTTTCAAAGATAGGATGATAATTAAGAATTGTTTAAACGAGCAGGATTAATTTTTGATTGAGGTAAGTGTTGAATTAGTTATTGGTTTGTGGGGACACAAACCAAGGCGACCTTGCACCGCATTTGAAAAAAAAGCGTCCCGAAATAATCGGGGCGCTTATAATATTTAAATTTATGATAATGGAAATTTTAAAGTTGAGGGAGGCAGAGTCTTATAAATTCGACTTTCAACCTCTATTAAATGATCGAACTTAAAAAGCCTTACACTCTACACCTTCCAGCCTTCAACCTCAAATCTACCACATTCTGATTCTGTCTTCAGGTTTTTTGTATAGTTTATCGCTAGGTTTAACATCAAAAGCTTCATACCAGGCATCCATATTTACAGGCGCACCAATGGTACGGTAAGGACCTGGAGAATGCGGATCTGTTTTAATTAACTGGGCTGCACTTTCTGGTAAAATATTACCCCTCCATACCTGTGCCCAGGCCAAGAAGAAACGCTGATCTGGTGTAAAACCATCGATTTTTTCATTACTTTGACCTTGTTTGGTCATTTTAAAAGCCGTGTAAGCAGCATTTAAACCGCCTAAATCGCCAATGTTTTCGCCCATGGTTAACTTACCGATTACATGAACCGTATCTAACACCGTATAGGCGTCAAACTGCTCGCCCAAAGCTTTGGTTTTAGCATCAAATTTAGCTTTGTCTTCAGCTGTCCACCAGTTTTTTAAGTTGCCGGCGGCATCATATTGGCTACCGCTGTCATCAAAGCCATGACTCATTTCGTGACCAATTACCGCACCGATACCGCCATAGTTAACGGCATCGTCAGCATTTGGGTCGAAGAAAGGGAACTGTAAAATACCCGCTGGGAAAACAATTTCGTTTAATGTAGGGCTGTAGTAAGCATTAACCGTTGGAGGCGTCATGCCAAAGCGTTTACGATCAACCGGTTTACCTAACTGGTTAACCATTTCATTATAACCCCAAACGCTTGCATTGCGTAAATTCTGGAAATAAGTATCTTTATTGATCACTAAACCATCGTAGTTTTTCCATTTTTCGGGATAACCCACTTTGGGTGTAAATGCATTTAATTTAGCTAAGGCCTTTTGTTTGGTTTCAGGACTCATCCATTCTAAACCTTTAATTCGGATTTCGAATGCTTTACGCAGGTTCACAATCATCTGGTTCATGCGTTCTTTAGCTTCCGGCTTAAAATATTTATCTACATAAAGCTGGCCTAATAATTCGCCAATGGTGCCGTCTGTTAGAGATGACATGCGTTGCCAACGCGGCGTTTGCACTTTCTGACCGGTTTGAGCTTGTGTGAAAGCGAAGCTTGCCTTTACAAACGGAGAACTTAAACTAGAAGCTGAACTTTTTAAAATATTCCATTCTAAATAGGTTTTCCAATCTTCAACAGGAATTGATTTCAACATTCCATCTAGGCTTGCCATAAATTTAGGCGATGAAACCAGAACAGTATCTTGATTTTTGATTTTGAACTTAGGTAAATAGGTCGTCCAGTTAATGTCAGGTGTTTTTTTGTTCAGCTCTGCAACGGTAAGTTTGTTATACGTGGCATAAGGATCGCGCATTTCCAAACGGCTCATCTGCGCTTCAGCAAATTGCTTTTCAATTTTATAAACAGTTGTTGCTTTTTGTCTGGCTTCTTCAGCGGTACTTCCTGTTAAGGTAAACAAAGTTACCATATAGGTGTTGTAAGCATCGCGGATCTTCACACTTCGCGCATCGTCTTTAAGGTAATAATCACGGTCAGGAAGTGTTGTACCACCCTGACTGATATTCACCATGTATTTGTTCACATTCTTGCGGTCCTGGCCAACACCCAAACCAAACATTCCGCCGCCCAAACCATTGGTGCGCATGTAGGCCACCTGATCAAGCACACCCTGGATGTTTTTGATTTGCTTGATTTTCGCTAAATCGGCTTTGATAGGTGTATAACCCAATTTTTCAATGGTCGCACTATCCATGGCGGCTGTATAAAAATCGCCAACTCTATGCTTAACCGAACCTGCAGGAGCAGATTTATCGGCAGCTGCATCTTCCACTAAAGATTTAACAGCATTGATGTTGAAATCGCGGAGTTCGTTAAATGAACCCCAGCGCGTTTCTTTAGCAGGAACCGGATTGTTTTTTATCCACGTACCACTCGCGTAGGTGTAGAAATCGTCGCCTGGTTTAACGGATAAATCCATATTAGCAGGGTCGATAAATTTTTTCGTTTGTGCATTTGCAGAAAAGCCAGCAGCGATTATACCCAGCGCCGCAAAATATCTTTTCAAATTTTGGTATTTCATTCGCTTAATAAGTTAATAATGATGCGAAATTTAGGAAATACTAATTGATACTGGTGTAATATATTAAGAATATTACTTGTTAAACCAGTAATAAATTTTTGCCAAGCCAAGACGTCTGATCAAGTCGGAAGCTGAAAAAGGAATTTTGATAGATTTCATGATTTTAAATCTTTATATCACTATTAACATTTTTTAACAAAATTTATTGTGCGCTTGTGAAAAATATTGCTATCAAGAATGATTCAGAATAAAACCTATTATTTTCCATAAATTTGAAATACTGATTAAACTTAGCATGTTTTTTGAAGTTTCAAAGTTTAGTAAGTAATTAAGAAGGTAATGCACTAGATACAGTATATAATGACCCACTCACATGATAACGAAGATAGCTGTTGCAGCAGTAAAGAAAATGCCGGATCAAAACATGCACATCATGATGGTCATGCACACGAAGAGGGTGACGGGCATAACCATGATCATGGGGGTGATCCATCAGCCTTTAAAACTTATTTGCCAGCTATTGTAACATTGGTTATGCTGCTGGTTGGAATTGCGTTTGATAACCTTTTTAATTTGCCGGCATTTCAGGTCATTCGTCCTTACTGGTACATTGTGGCTTATTTACCCGTAGGTGTTCCGGTTTTACGCGAAGTTTGGGAAACATTTAAGGCGAAAGATTTTTTTACCGAGTTCTCTTTAATGTCTATTGCCACTATTGGTGCTTTTGCTATCGGCGAGTATCCTGAAGGCGTAACGGTTATGCTTTTCTATACTATTGGCGAACTGTTTCAAATGGCTGCGGTAAACCGCGCAAAAAGAAATATCAAAGCATTGCTTGATGTCAGGGCAGAAGTGGCGCATGTATTCCGAAATGGAAAATATGAAGATGTCGATCCCGAAAAAGTAGAGATTGGTGAAACGATACAGATAAGGGCTGGTGAGAAAACGCCGTTGGATGGCGAATTGATCAACGATAAAAGCAGTTTCAATACTGCTGCCTTAACGGGCGAGAGCAAACCCCGCACGATTGTTAAAGGCGAATCGGTTTTGGCCGGAATGCTTAATTTAGAAAAGGTAATTGAAGTTAAAGTTACCAAAGCTTTTGCTGACAGTGCATTGTCGCGCATTTTGGAAATGGTTCAGAATGCCACTACACGTAAAGCCAAAACCGAACTCTTCATCCGCAAATTTGCGAAAATATATACGCCGATTGTTTTCTTTTTGGCCCTTGCGCTGATCACTCTTCCAATTTTGGTTTTGGGAAGTGAATATCACTTCCAAACCTGGTTGTATCGTTCGTTGGTTTTTTTGGTTATATCTTGTCCATGTGCGCTGGTGATTTCTATTCCACTGGGTTATTTTGGAGGAATTGGTGCAGCATCAGCAAATGGTATTCTTTTTAAAGGCTCAAATTTTCTTGATTTAATTACCAAGCTTAATACTGTTGTGATGGATAAAACGGGCACCTTAACAAAAGGTGTTTTTAATGTTCAGAAAGTAGAAAGCAGTATAGATGAAAAAGATTTTTTAAGCTTACTAACGGCTGTAGAAGCAAAATCTACCCATCCAATTGCGAAAGCTATTGTGGCATATGCAGGCCAGAAAGAAATCCATCCTGCCGAAAATATCGAGGAAATTGCCGGGATGGGTTTAAAGGGTTTGGTTAATGGCAAAGAGGTTCTGGCAGGTAATGCTAAACTTCTGGAGAAATACAATATTGATTTTGATCCTAAAATTACTTCGATAGAAGAAAGTATCGTTGTGGTTGCTATTGACCAGAAATACGTGGGTTATGTTTTAATTGCAGATGAAATAAAAGAAGATGCCGCCGATGCCATCAAACAGCTTCACGAAAACGGAATAAAACAGGTGGTGATGTTAAGTGGCGATAAAACCTCAATCGTTAGAAAAGTTGCCGAAAGTTTGGGGATCGATACTTATTTCGGAGATTTATTGCCCGAAGATAAAGTTGCCAGACTGGAAGAAATTAAAAACGATAAAAGCAAGGTTGTGGCTTTTGTGGGCGATGGAATTAATGATACACCGGTATTGGCGCTCAGCGATATCGGTATGGCCATGGGTGCAATGGGTAGTGATGCAGCTATCGAAACAGCAGATGTAGTCATTCAAACTGATCAACCTTCTAAAATTGCGACCGCTGTTAAAATAGGTAAAGCCACGAAAAATGTAGTGATCCAGAATATCATATTGGCATTTACTGTGAAAGCAATTGTTTTAATTTTAGGTGCAGGCGGAATCGCGACCATGTGGGAGGCTGTTTTCGCTGATGTTGGTGTAGCACTCCTGGCGATTTTAAATGCAGTGAGAATTCAGAAAATGAAGTTTTTTTGATGGATTAATTGTTTAAATTGGTTAATCGGTTAACTGTCTTCAGAATAAAACATTTTTTCACTGATTCAATAGTAACTGCTAATTGCCAACTGAAAAACTTATTGGTGATTAGCAAGATATGTTGAAAAATAGAAAATCAGATTACTATAAAAATTAGTATATTTGATTATGTCTGAGCCAGTTCCATATCCTGTTTTAAACGATGATGAGCCTGTAAGGCAGCTTAATGAGCTTGATGCGTCATTAACTTACAGCTATGCCAATTATTTAAACTGGCTTTTTCCTGAAAGGGTAGAACTGATTAAAGGTAAAATCTTTAAGATGAGTCCTGCGCCATCAAGTTTTCATCAATTGATTTTGGGCAAAATATACCGTAGATTAGGTAACTTTCTTGAAAAACTACCCTGCAGGGTTTTTATCTCTCCATTTGATGTTCGTTTTCCTAAGGAAAGTCAAAATGATGAAGCTATTTTTACCGTTCTACAGCCCGATATATGTGTAGTTTGTAATAGCAGTAAAATTGATGCCCGTGGTTGCATCGGTGCACCCGATTTGGTTGTGGAGGTTTTATCGCCAAGTAATACCAAAACGGAATTGCTTCATAAATATCGCATTTACGAAGAATTTGGCGTTAAGGAATATTGGGTGGTGAGCCAGGGCGATAAAAGTATTTTGATCTATACCTTAAATGAAATTGGTAAATTTGAACCCTCTAAAATATTTACATTAAGCGAAAAAATTACATCAATCACATTACCAGGTTTTGAACTGGCTTTGGATGATGTTTTTGAAGATATAAATCCATAAACAATTTTTGGATTGCTACTTTTTTTAGTATATTCGTTTATGTCTGAACCAGTTCCATATCCTGTTTTAAATGATGATGAGCCTATAAGGCAGTTCAATGAGCTTGATGCGTCATTAACTTATAGCTATGCCAATTATTTAAACTGGCTTTTTCCTGAAAGGGTAGAGCTGATCGCCGGTAAAATCTTTAAGATGAGCCCAGCGCCATCAAGAGCACATCAGGAAGTCGCTGGTCGTATTTTCTTGAAAATCGGTAACTTCTTAAAAGGCAAACAGTGTAAGATTTATTCGGCTCCATTTGATGTTCGTTTTCCTAAAGAGAGCAAGGCTGATAAGAATGTATATACTGTATTACAACCAGATATTTGTGTCATCTGCGATAAGAGCAAACTGGATGCCCGTGGTTGTATCGGTGCGCCCGATCTGGTTGTCGAAATTTTATCACCTGGCAATACCAAAACGGAATTGCTTCATAAATATCGCATTTATGAAGAATTTGGCGTTAAGGAATATTGGGTAGTGAGCCATGGCGATCAAAGTATTTTAATTTATACCTTAAATGAGATGGGTAAATTCGAGCCCTCTAAAATATTTGCCCTAAGCGAAAAAATCACTTCAACCGTATTGCCAGGTTTTGAACTGGCATTGGATGATATTTTTGAAGATGTGGATTAATAACTTTATGACCAGTCTTATTTTGTACAGCCTAATTTTTCAAAACTGATTGATAGCCCAGCTTGACGTCTGAATTGTAGAACAAAGCAAGGATAGATAAAATACTTTACCTGCTATCTAAAAACTCATACTTATATCTGCCAAATAAAGCACATCCATACTTCATCTGTATTAGTCTTTGGCTTTCTCTGCTTTAGTCTTTCAGCTTTGCGCTTAATTAGCTATTTTTGGGCTTTTATAACAATTTTTCATGAGCATTTCCACCAAGTACAATCCTGCAGAAACAGAAGATAAATGGTATAGCTACTGGCTATCTAAAAAGTTTTTCCACTCAGAACCTGATGAGCGCGAACCTTACACCATCGTCATTCCGCCTCCAAACGTCACAGGTGTACTTCATATGGGGCATATGCTCAACAACACCATTCAGGATGTATTGATCCGCAAAGCCCGTATGCAGGGTAAAAATGCTTGCTGGGTGCCCGGAACCGATCATGCTTCTATCGCTACTGAAGCAAAAGTGGTTGCCATGTTAAAAGAGCAGGGTATAGATAAAAAAGATCTTTCGCGTGAAGAGTTTTTGAAATATGCCTGGGAATGGAAAGAGAAGTACGGTGGTATTATTTTAGAACAGTTAAAGAAATTGGGAGCAAGCTGTGATTGGGACCGTACCCGTTTCACCATGGAGGAGGATCTTTCTGAGGCAGTTATCGATTCATTTATCCATTTATACAAAAAAGGATGGATTTATCGCGGCATCCGTATGGTGAACTGGGATCCGGCTGGTAAAACAGCAGTTTCTGATGAAGAGGTAATCCGTAAGGAAGTAAACCAGAAATTATATTACATTAAATATCAGGTATCAAGCAGCAAGAATCAGGATGAGCCTGAATATTTAACTGTTGCTACAACGCGTCCGGAAACCATTATGGCCGATGCAGCCATCTGTATCAACCCAAATGATGAACGTTTTACACATTTAAAAGGCAAAAAGGTTTTTGTGCCTTTGGTTAACCACGAAATTCCGGTTATTGAAGACGAATATGTAGATATTGAATTTGGAACGGGCTGTTTAAAAGTTACCCCAGCGCACGATCTGAATGATTATGAACTGGGTGTTAAGCACAATTTGCCTGTTACTGATATTTTAAATGATGATGGTACCTTAAACGAACTGGCGGTAATTTTAGTAGGTGAAGACAGGTTTGTTGCCCGTAAAAAAATTGCCAAAATGTTGGAAGAGGCCGGTCATTTAGAAAAGGTAGAAGATTATAAATCACAGGTAGGTTTTTCTGAACGTACCGATGCCGCTATCGAACCGAAGCTATCGATGCAATGGTTCGTGAAGATGAAAGAAATGGCTCAGCCGGCATTGGATGATGTTTCGAACGGCGAAGTAAACCTGATTCCCAATAAATTTGAAAACACCTACCGTCACTGGATGGAGAATGTGCGCGACTGGAACATTAGTCGCCAGTTATGGTGGGGGCAAAGAATTCCGGCCTGGTATGATGATAAAGGAAACTGGGTAGTTGCCAAAACCAAAGATGAAGCTTTAGAGGAATTCTGGAAGAAAAAACATCTGGATGAAAATTGTTCAGATGAGGAAAAAGCTGGATTCAAACATCAGTTAGCGCCATTTTTAAGGCAGGATGATGATGTGATGGATACCTGGTTCTCGTCATGGTTGTGGCCAATTTCTGTTTTCGATGGCTTTAAAAACCCGGAAAATAAAGATATCAATTACTATTACCCAACCAATGATCTGGTTACGGCACCTGAAATTTTATTCTTCTGGGTGGCCCGTATGATTATGGCCGGACATGAGTTTATGGGCAAAAAGCCGTTTACAAATGTATACTTAACTGGTATTGTACGCGATAAATTAGGCCGTAAAATGTCTAAATCGCTGGGCAACTCACCAGATCCGATCGGGTTGATTGAAAAATATGGTGCCGATGCGGTTCGTGTTGGGATGTTGATGTCATCACCTGCCGGTAACGATTTGATGTTCGATGAAAGTTATTGTGAGCAAGGCCGTAATTTCGCCAGCAAAATTTGGAATGCGTTTCGTTTGGTAAAGGGATGGGAAGTTGATGAAAACCTGGTAAACCCGAATACGCAGGCTATATCCTGGTTTGAAAACCGTTTTAATGAGGCATTGGTAGAAATTGAAGCCAATTTTAAGCAATATCGACTTTCGGAAGCATTAACGATTACGTACAAATTGGTTTGGGATGATTTCTGTGCATGGTATTTAGAAATGGTTAAACCGGCTTACCAACAGCCGATTGATGCGGAGAGTTACAAAGCTACGATTGCCTTTTTTGAAAATATCATCAAGTTATTGCATCCGAATATGCCTTTCATTACTGAGGAATTATGGCATGATGATTTGTTTGGTGATCGTGCAGAAATGGATTGCTGTATTGTGGCCGAATTTCCGAAAGGGGGGGCTTTTGATGAGCAATTATTGAAAGATGCAGAGGTTATTAAAACCGTTGTAGCCGAAATTAGAAACGTAAGGAATCAGAAACAGATTTCTCCTAAAGAAGCCTTGCCTTTAAATATCAAAATAAATTCTGAACTTGATTACGAAAAATGGTTAAACATTGTTTTCAAATTGGCCAATGTTTCAGAAGCGGAGATTGTAAATGATAAAATTGTTGGTGCAACAGCTTTTATGGCAGGTAAAGATGAATTCTTTATTCCACTGACCGAAAATGTTGATGTTGAGGCTGAGCGCCAACGCCTAAATGCTGATCTGGTTTATCTTCAGGGTTTCTTGAAGTCAGTTGATGCCAAATTGAGCAATGAGCGTTTCGTGCAGAATGCGAAACCTGAAATTATTGCCAACGAGCGAAATAAAAAAGCCGATGCTGAGGCAAAAATCAAAATTATTGAAGAAAGTTTAGCGGTTTTAGGCTAGTTACAACTTCTCAGACCTATAAGGTTTTCAAAACCTTATAGGTCTTAAAAAGGGATTTTCTTTTTCCTTTCATTTCCCATCATACACCCTCTTACTACCTTCCTTTCTAAATTGTTACCTAAGCGTAGCCTTATATTAAACTAGAAACGCTAATTTGGATGCTGTTAAACGTGCATTAAATCGTTTAACTTGCAATCTATCTAACCTTATTAAACCGTTATATTCTATGGAAAATTCCAGAAGAAAGTTTATAAAACAATCAGCAATATTTGCTGCAGCAACCTATGCGGGTACCATGGGTATGAGTGCTAAAAGTTATGGCCGTATTATTGGCGCAAATGATCGGGTACGAGTTGGTGTTGTTGGATTTTCTGATCGTTTTAAAGATACGCTTCTGCCTTGCTTTCTGAACCATAATAAAGAACTTAACTTCGATATCGTAGGTCTTTCCGATCTTTGGAACTACCGAAGAGATTTAGGAATTGCCCATTTAAAAGAAAAATTCGGGCATGATATTAAAGCCTGCCGTAACAATGATGAGCTTTATGCCACAAAAGATCTGGATGCCGTAATTATCAGTACAGCCGATTTTCAGCATGCGCTACACACCATTGAGGCGGTAAAAGCCAGTTGCGATGCTTATGTGGAAAAGCCGTTTGCTGAGACGATGGATGACGCTAAAGCTGCATTTAAAGCGGTTAAAGCCAGCAAGCAGATTGTACAGATTGGCTCCCAAAGAAGGAGCGGTGAAAATTATATCAATGCTGCAAAATTTATCCAGGATGGAAAATTCGGGCCCATCACTGCGGTAGATCTGGTATGGAATGTAAACCAGCCCGGCAGATGGCGTAGACCGGATTTAGTGGCTAAATTAAAGGAAGAAGATATTGATTGGAAAAGATTTTTACTTAATCGGCCAAAGGAAGCTTTTGATCCAAGAAAATACCTGGAATATCGTTTATTCTGGCCTTATTCATCAGGAATGCCCGGGCAATGGATGAGCCACCAGATTGATACCGTGCATTGGTTTACCAATTTAAAACACCCGCGTAGCGTAGTGGCAAACGGAGGCATTTACACCTGGAAAGACGGCAGGAGGAACTGGGATTCGATGGTAGCTGTATTTGATTACGGCCAGCCGGATACCACCGATGGTTTCCAGGTTACCTTTACTTCAAGGATGCAGAACAGTGTTGGTGATGTAGGTGAAGTTTATTACTCGAATGGTGGTGAACTCAACCTGATAACCAATAAAGTATCGCCAAAGGGTGGTTTAAGGGAAAAAGAAGCTGCAGCCATGGGATTGAAAGCCAATCTTTTGCCTGAATTTGATTTAAGTAAAACCGAAATTAAAGCCGCAACCGGTGCCAATATGGGTGGTGATAGCTTAACCTCCGGTCATATGCGCAACTGGATGGAATGTGTGCGCAGCCGTAAAACACCAAATGCGCCTGTGGAAGCAGGTTATTCGCATTCTATTGCTAATATCATGACCAATGCTGCGGTACACACAGGTGCAAAAGCCATTTTCGATGAAGGAAAACAGGAAGTAATGGCGAACGGAAAAGTATTTAAGTATTAAAATAAAAATATCGTTATTGCGAGGTACAAGCCATCTATTTTGCAAAAAGATCGCTTCGTCATTCTTACCCGCAATGACGGCAAGAAAAACCTATCATGTTAAATTTAAAAAAATATAGTATTCTGGCGTTTTCGCTAATCAGTTTATCAGCAGCTGCCCAAAAAGCAAAACCATTATTTGATGGTAAAACGCTTACCGGCTGGAAAGCCGTTGCAGGTGCTGCTCCATATAAGGTTGAAGATGGAATGATTGTGGGAACGATGACCAAAGGCACACCCAACTCATTTTTGATTACCGAAAAAGAATACGGCGATTTCATTTTAGAACTGGATGTGAAGCTGGAAGGCGAAACGACCAACTCGGGTGTGCAAACCCGTAGCCATATTAAACCCGAAGGGAACGGCGGTAAAGGGTTGGTTTTTGGCAGGCAGGTAGAAATAGACCCTTCACCGCGGGCGTGGACGGGAGGAATTTATGATGAAGCCAGAAGGTTGTGGCTTTATCCTTTAGAACTTAACCCATCGGCCAAACCATTGTATAAAAAGAATGAATTTAACCATTACAGAATAGAATGTATTGGTAATGAAACCAAAACCTGGGTAAACGGAACGCCCGTTGCCTATGTGATCGATACTTTGGACCAATCTGGCTTTATTGGCTTACAGGTTCATGGTATTGGCAACAACCTGGATAACGATGGCAAGAAAGTTTATTTTAAAAATATCAATATCCAAACTGAAGGCTTGAAAGCCAAAGCTTTTCCAAAAGGCATTTACACCGTTAACTTAACGCCAAATGCCTTATCAGCTTATGAAAAATCGGAAGGTTATAAACTGTTATTTGATGGTAAAAGCAATGCAGGCTGGGTTGGTGCCTATAAAACTGCTTTCCCTGCCAAAGGATGGAAGATTGCGGATGGTATCATCAGTGTTGAACCTTCAGGAGGTGCAGAATCGACTAATGGAGGAGATATTGTAACGAAGGATGAATATGCTGCTTTTGACTTATCATTTGAGTTTAAGCTGACGCCCGGAGCCAATAGCGGTGTGAAATATTTTGTTACTTTAAGTGAAAACAATTCAGGTTCGGCCATTGGTTTGGAGTACCAGGTTTTGGATGATGAATTACATCCTGACGCTAAATTGGGCAGAGATGGAAACCGTACTTTGGCCTCTTTATACGATTTGATCACTTCGAAAAAAGAAGCCCGTTACCTGCGCCCAATCGGCAGCTGGAACAATGGACGTGTAGTGGTTTATCCGGATAACCGGGTAGAGCATTATTTAAATGGCGTAAAAGTGCTGGAATATACCCGTGGTTCAGCAGAGTTTAAAAAACTCGTTGCTATGAGTAAGTATAAAAACTGGAAAAATTTTGGTGAGGCGCCAAAAGGGCATATCCTACTGCAGGATCATGGTAACAAAGTAGATTTCAGAACGATTAAGATCAAAAAAATATAAGTTTTGATCTGAAAACGGGCATTGGTTCAGTATGGCGGCCTGCAGTCCCGCTTTCACTTATAGTCCTCGCTACGCTGTGGGCTATTTAGCTCATCTGGTAGCTGGGATCGGGTTTATCATTAACGTTTGTGCCTTGAAACAAGCCTATGAGCACTGACGGATGGTAATTAGCCCCGACATACGCGGAAATACTTTTTGTTGCATGTTAGGCCATACAGCAGCTACCTTGAACAAAAAGATTGCAGCATTGGCGGGACTACCTTTAATAGCAACAGTAGTTAGCGCTTCAAATCAACATTAAAAGAATAAAATATTAAGATATCATGCATCGTCGATCTTTTGTTAAAACATCAGCTTTAGTAGGTTCTGGTTTACTTTTAGGCCATGAGGGTTTCGCCAGTTTAGCAGCTGAAGAAGTTGTTAATGTGGCCATGATCGGTTGTGGAGATCGTGGCAAAGGTGTTTTGTCGGTCATTAAGTCTATGTCTGCAAAATATAAAATTAAAGCCTATTGCGATCTTCTCGATTTTAGGCTAAAGGAAACTGAAAAATATGTTCCTGCTGAAGCAAGGGCGATAAAAGATTATCGCAAAGTTTTAGATGATAAAACAATCGATGCAGTTTTTATTGCCACACCTTTAAGCGAACATTTTAGAATTGCAAAAGATGCAATGCTGGCCGGCAAGCATGTGTATGTGGAAAAAACCATGACTTATAACATTGCCCAGGCACTCGAACTTAAGAAACTGGTTAAAAAACATCCTAATCAGGTTTTTCAGGTGGGTTATCAGTACCGTTATTCGCCATTATATTTCAAGGTAAAAGAGATGATTCAGAGTGGTTATTTGGGTAAGGTTAGCCAGATTGATTGCCGTTGGGACCGTAATGGGAATTGGCGCAGGGCTGTTCCGGATCCGGCTTTAGAACGAAAAATCAATTGGAGAATGTATAAGGAGTATTCCGGTGGTTTGGCTGCTGAGCTGCTTTCTCACCAGATCGATTTTATTAACTGGGCTTTCGAAACCCAGCCTGATGAAATTATGGGCTCGGGAGGGATAGATGTTTTTAAAGATGGCCGCGAAACTTATGATAACATTCAGGCCATACTGAGGTATGATGAGAAAGGTATGATTGGCAACTTTGGGGCCACTTGTGGCAACGCGCATGATGGTTACCTGTTTAAAATAAAAGGTACGAACGGTTCGGTTTCTCTGCTGACCAATACCGGCTTATTTTACCCTGAAGCGCGCACCAAAAAAAAATTGGGTATTGTTGATGGCGTAACAGGTGCAACCAAAATTGTCGTTAATAAAGACGGCGGAATCCCGATTTTGGATAAGCCCACCATAGATGGTACAAACTATGCGCTTGATGAATTTTATAAGTCGATCACTTCAAAAACAGAACCGGCATCAAACATCAATACCGGAACTCAGGCAGCTATATGTGTGGCCATGTGCAACGAAGCGATTTACAGTGGTAATAAGCAGGTTTGGAAGAAAGAATATAGCCTATAAATCAGGTCATTCTCAGCGGACTGAAGAATCTTTTATATTGGCTGCTGCCGCACCGACGAGCGTCAACTATTATTCCATGCTCATTGAATGAAGCAGATTAAATATCGAACCGATAGATGGAAATGGTCTGTGAGCTGCAGACCAAGTGATTAGATTAACTCAGGGTGATCTACCATTCCAACTTTAAAAAGGCTACTCCCTGTCTCGCCAATTCCATCTCAAATGGACCGTTGCCTGTATTGAATTTGGTGGGTTTACCCATCATTTTAAGTTGACCGGATTTTTCCAATGTTGCAATCTGTTTTGCATCCGGATTTTGTGGCGAACCCATTTTTTTCCATTCGGTATAAGCATTGCTATTATCAGTATCGATAAGATATTGGGTGATGTTTACTGTTTTTGCAGGCAGTTGATTTAACGAGATGGAAACAGTTTCTTTCGTTCCAGTTTTATCTTCGTCGTGGTAATTCCAAATGATAACAGCAGCTGTTCTATCTGCTTTGGTGGCTAAAGCCCCAATATCCGTCTGCGTTTTTCTGATACTCGAATCGAGGATGGAATTTAAATTGTACATCCGATTGCTTATGGTCTCTACACGGTTTCCTTTCATCTGGCCAAACATCCTGAACACATTTAATACAGGTTTATCTACGCCGTTGGTTGCTAGATCCCGAAAGCCCGCAAACCAAGGCTGGTTTTCAAATTCGAACGACCAGGTAACAGCGCCCAATAGGTTAATGTTATATTTGTCTGTAAGTTCATAAAGCCTGGCAAAAGAAGCTGCAGTATAACTCGAATACATGGTGCCATTGCGATAGGCATTTTCTGGATTGGTACTCATACCACAGGCGGCACAGCCTTCGGGATCAGATTCGCCAATAATAACAGGTATATTTTTAAGTTGAGGATATTTACGGATGATCTTGTAATTGGCATCGATATTACGGAGCTGCGCCCTTACATTCATTACAACAGTTCCATCAACTACGCGGGGTGATCCTTTAGCATGAAACAATACAGCATCTAAAGGTGAACCGATTTTACCGGTTACGTAATTGGTATCGGTTAAGCAATGTTTGATAAAAGCATCTAAAAACCTGGTGCCACCACCGGTTACATTGGCACCGCCAATTTTTGCAGTGGGTAAAGCCCTTTTCAGCCCATCGGCAGCGTAATCATAAAGTTTAAAGAATTCAGCCTGTGTACCTTTCCAATAGGCGCCATCGGGTTCATTCCATACTTCCCAATACCAGCTTTCTACCTCTGCCTTGCCGTAACGTTCTACACAATGTTTAACCCATTCATATACCAGGTTGCCCCATTTTTTATAATCTTTTGGGGGGTAGGCCCAACCTGTTAAAATTTCGTCGTAACGTGCGCCAGGTTTCCATTTATGCTGGTAAGGAAAAGGCTTGATCGACAATGCCTCTGGCATAAAACCGATCTGCGCCAAAGGTTTCATACCTCTTTTTACGTAAGTATCGAAAATCTGATCGACAATTTTCCAGTTATAAACCGGATTACCTTTCAAATCTTCGGTGTAAGCATTGGTAGATCCCCATTTTAAAGCAGGGGTTCCATCTCCGGATGTGAGCAGATTATGGGTACGTACATACACCGGAACCGTGCTTAATTTCGAGATTTCGGTGAGCAACTTTCGTCCGTCTTTCATATAGGTATAATTTGGTTCATCGTAACCAAACCAGGCCCATATGGGTTGCATAGGTGCTATGTTCTTATCGAAATTAACCTGAATATTAGCTTTTGACTGAGCGTTTGCGGTATAGGTGAAAACGGCTAAACCGATGAAAAAGCAAGCTTTTTTTAAGAGGTACATGTGGTATTTATGACGTTTGTTTGAGACTGTAACTTCCAGGTTTAAAGTAAATAAAAAAAATGATATTCATCAGGCTGCCCGCTAACAAATTCAAATATTCGATAATCGTTCTTCCAAAATCTCTCCGTTAATTTCAATATGCTTTTTGGACTTTTAATGGAAAAAAGTCTCTGACTTGTTTTTATCAGTTGAGTTTGGGACTTAATCTTATCACTAAATCCGTAGAGACGCTGCGCTTAACTCTACTGACAGTTCCTGTAAAAGTAGTCATGGCTCAGTTCAAAAGCCTAAATTAAAAAAAAAGGACAGACCATCCGGTACTGTCCTTTTACATCATTAACTAAAATTAAATTCAACACTTTTATTTCTATCTGTTTAGTGGAAAGCGTTTAAACCACTGAGTAAGAATTTTTTATAATTTTCTATCTCATAATCAGCACCTTGCGGCGGTGCCAATAGTGCTTCTGTTTTTGGATCGAGCAGTACATAAAACGGCTGTGAATTGGATTGGAATTTCCTGGCTTGCAAGTCGCTCCATTTTTTACCGATGGTGGTAAGTTTTTTACCTTCGGGTGTAACTGCTACATCAGCAGGAGCCAACTCCGTTTTATCATCTACGTACAACTGGATCAATACATAATCATTGCTTAGCATTTTGTACACATCCTTGTCCGGCCAAACGTTGGCTTCCATTTTTCTGCAGTTTACACAGGCATGGCCGGTAAAATCGATCATTACAGGTTTGTTCAGCTTTTTTGCTGCGGCCATACCTTCATCATAATCGAAATAAACATTCAGCTTTAAAGGTGCATGGAATTTATCTGCATATTTATGCGGACCATCATTTGTTGCAGTTTGTTTTCCGCCTAGTAAACTGGCGGTATACAGATCAAAATCCTGGGTTTCCTGCGGTGGAAGAAAAGCAGAAATGCTCTTTAACGGCGCGCCCCACATGCCCGGGATCAGGTAAATGGTAAAAGCCAATACTATGGTAGCCAGAAAAAGCCTCGGTACGGAGATAAATGCCAATGGGCTATCATGCGAAAACCTTAGCTTACCCAGAAGATAGATGCCCATCATCCCAAAAATAACGATCCAAAGGCTTAAAAATATTTCGCGGTCAAACCATTCCCAATGGTAGGCCAGGTCTACATTACTTAGAAATTTTAAAGCAAATGCAAGTTCAAGAAAGCCAAGCACAACTTTAACACTGTTTAACCAACCACCAGATTTTGGCAGCTTGTTCATTGCAGACGGAAATAAGGCGAACAGGGCAAAAGGGATGGCCAGGGCTAAGGAAAAGCCAAACATGCCTACGGCCGGGCCTAATAAGGCGCCGGTTGTTGCGGCCTGTACCAATAAAGTGCCAATAATTGGACCAGTACACGAGAATGATACCAGGGCCAGCGTTCCGGCCATAAAAAATAAGCCTGCTACGCCTCCTTTATCAGAATTGGCATCCATTTTATTTACCCATGAAGAGGGTAGGGTAATTTCGAATGCACCTAAAAACGAAGCTGCGAAAGCAACAAGCAATAAGAAGAAAAAGAAGTTGAATATCCCATTGGTAGATAAACTGTTTAAGGCATCTGCACCAAAAATTACGGTAACCAAAAGGCCCAGTACCACATAAATGAGAATAATAAAAAAGCCGTATAACGCCGCGCGTTGAAAGGCCTTTCCTTTTTCTGAACCTTTAGTGAAAAAACTTACCGTAAGCGGCAGCATAGGGAAAATGCAAGGCATCAACAGGGCAGCTAAACCGCCAACAAAGCCCGCAATAAAAATACCCCATAACGTTTTGTGTTCTTCTTTCGATGGTGCAACAGTTTGATCAGCCTTGTTTGGCGCCGCTGGTGCTGTTTTAACAACTGTATCAGTTGCTTTGATGATACTGTCAGTCGTCTCAGGTTTAATCTCTGTAAAGGTAAGATCATCGGTACCGGAGCTGTCTTGTGCATATCCGTTTAAGGATATGGCACCACAGAACAGCAATCCAAGACAGATTTTTTTTAAGGATGTCATATGCTTGTTTTCGCTTATTTTACAGGAATACTAAAGTCAACCTGTTCTGGCGGCAAACATTGTTTATCGTCGCATACCATAAATTCTACATTACCTTTAATGGTTGCCGTTTTACCTTTCAGCTTTACTTTTTGTTGAAAAACGACAGATTTTTCGAAGTAGCTCACCTCCATTTTAAAAGTAGGTTCGAACTTGGTTATTGCTTTTGGCTCGATCGTTTTGCCAATCAATGTGTAAGCAGCAGCTGTTGGAAAGGTAAAGGTTGTTTTAACAGGACCACCATCTTTAACAAATTGCGAGTAGAGGTGCCAGCCCTGGTCTATAGTAGCTTTAATAAAAACAGTAGCGGTATTTGGGCCGGTTTTTTTTGCAGCGTAACTCCAGGTTACGGGTTTTAAGATCTGGCTATATGCGCCAAGGTTAATCAGGCATACGGCACATAACAAAAAGGTGATTTTTTTCATGTTGTGGTTATTAAATTATTGGTTATGGTGGTTTTGTAATCTGCTAAAGGCCTGGTAATCCAGAAAATCTACTTCAGGGGTAATGTATCCAGCCTTAACAGGTTCCTGCTTCATTAAATCGGTACTTAAATATTTTTTGTTGCTATCAGAAAAAATGGTGACTACACAACTGTCAGTTCCCATTTTTTGCTGTTGTTTGATGGCACCTATCACATTGGCTCCTGATGATATACCTACAGCTAAACCAAGTTTTTCTGCCAGTTTTTGCGCCATGAGTATGGCATCGCCATCGTTTACTTGCACCACTTCGTCCAGTTCATTCAGTTTAACAATTTCAGGAATAAACTCATCAGAAATGCCCTGGATTCTATGGCTGCCTACTTTATAACCTGTAGTTAAAGTTGGAGATTCTGCAGGCTCAAGGGGATGTATTTTAATATCAGCATTTTGCTTTCTTAAAAAATTGCCGACCCCCATAATGGTTCCTCCGGTGCCTACGCCGGCAACAAAAGCATCGGGCGATATGTTTTTTAATTGCAGTTGCCCCCAGATTTCCTTCCCAGTGGTCTGTTCGTGTGCTTCCGGATTGGCAATATTTTCAAACTGTTTTGGTAAAAAGATATTTGGGTCTTTTGTGGCCATTTCTTCTGCAAGTTTAATGCTACCGATAAATCCGCCTTCTTCTTTGCTCACCAAAATAATTTCAGCACCTAAACTTTTAATAATATCCATGCGCTCTTTGCTCAGCCAATTGGGCATAATGATGGTTACCGGGTGGCCTAAAGCTTTACCTATTGCTGAAAATGCAATTCCGGTATTACCGCTCGTCGCCTCCACTATCCGGTCGCCGGCTTTAATTTTACCTTCAGCATAAGCTTTTTTGAGGGTATAAAGCGCCATCCTGTCTTTGATACTGCCGGTTAGGTTATAGTGTTCACATTTAACGTAAATTTTGCCCAAACTTCCACGATACGTATAAGTAAGCTCCAGCATTGGGGTGTTACCAACCAGAAGTGATAAATGTTCAAATTTTCCCATATTGGAAATTGTTAATTCATTAGCGGTTAATGCTTTCATGGAGATTTTTTAAATCAATTAAAGTAAATTTTTAACTAATTAAATTTCGGTAAAACTCTGTATTATTCTGATTTGGATCAATACAAGTCGATTTTTTCGGAAATTTTTTGATATTTTTGTCTTTATTTGATTTTTATTTCAGTTTAGGCTATTTTTTTAAAGGTCTGTTATATTTTTTTTCATTCATCAGCGTATATGGTACATGGCGATTTAGATCAGGTTGACATCGAAATATTAAAATTGTTGCAGCATGATGCCGCCTTAACCCATAAAGAAATCTCTTTGAAGCTGCATAAATCGATAGCAACCATACACGAACGTATAAGGAGATTAAAGGAGCAGGGTTATATTAAAAGAGTGGTGGCGATTCTTGACCGGAAAAAGATCAATAGAAACCTGATTGCTTTCTCTCACGTACTGCTGAAAGAACATACTGCCAAAACCCTGATCGAATTTGAAACCGAGGTGTCTAAGTTTGGAGAAGTAATGGAATGCCTGCAGATGACGGGGGCGCATGACTTTATTCTCCGTATTGCCACTAAAGATATGGATGCCTATCACGAATTTTTACGGAATAAACTGGCTACACTGCCTAATATTACGACTGTTCAGAGCTACTTTGTACTTTCCGAACCAAAAAGTGAAACTGCTTATCCGCTGTAGAGAGGTAATGGTTCATTAGCCATTGGTATATTGGTCAATAGTTTACCGGCATTTGTTTTCTCCATAAAGCTTGCGTCATTTCGAGCGGAGTGCAACGCAGTCGAGAAATCTATCAGGATAGATTTCTCTGCCGGGTGTTCGAGACTGCGCTTTAGTCGTTGGTATGACGACACTTTCTATGGGAGGCTATCAATAATAATCGGGTGTAAAGAAGCCTAAAATCTTAATAAGTAGATTTCTCCCCGCCCGCCGCATAGGTGGGCATTTCGCCGCCGAGGAAAAACGGGATGGCTCCAGTTGAAAGGACTTTTTATTAGCAGGCTAACTGTTGAATCTTTTCAAATTTAAAGCTGTTGCGCCAATCATAACCATGGTGAGCAATGATACCGAAAGCATATTAATCCATACATGCGGAATCTGTTGACGGTTATATTTTTCCAGTTTATAATCTTTAATATCGGTATCGTTAACATCTCGATTAAGGAAGATTGCCGGATAAAAATGCAAGCGGATCTGCTCGTGGTATTTTCTGACCGCCTGTTGAAATTCAAGATGTGTAGCAAGGTCTGATCCTGCCATTTTGTTTAATCCGAGCTGCGTTTGTATAGTAGGCAGGAAAAAGGCAAAAATATCTGTAAAATCCTGCCTGCTGGCTAATTTCTTTTCGATGGCCAGCCTGCTTGCAAATGCCTGGTCATCACCCATTTGCTGCATGGCATAATACCAATACCAGCTAAAGGTTTTCTTTTCAGGAAACGGATATTTCTTCAATTGGGGATAATGTTTAAAAAAGGGTTTCATGGTTACGTCTTTAGCCATATCCCACTTTTCATGATAGCCTTCGCGTTGGTTAATTACATTTTGCAAGGCCTCAGGTACCGGGTATTTTCGCGTTAAAAAAAGATTAAATGATGCCGGAATAACGATGCAGAGCAGTACCCACACGGCTATCAGCGCTGAGGCATTAAAATTTGAAGACTTACCTAAAGAGATGAAGAAAAAGGAAACAGCAAACCAAAAGCTCAGGTAGAGTAAAATAAGTACGGTAACCGAAAGGAAGGTTACGTCTTGCGGCAATGCCAGGTAAAACATCGCTGCCAATAACAGCAATAGTGCAACGCTAAAAATCACTGCAACCCTAACTAAAAATTTTTGCCAGATAACCTGGAAAGATTGGTTGGTTTGCGCCCTTAAAAGCGACCATATCCCACTTTCTTTTTGTTCTGAAAGGAGGTTGTAGGTGAAGGCAGTAATAACCAACGGAAACAAAAAGATAAATACGAAACTAAGATCCATGTTGCCTAGCAGCAGGCTGACCGGATTATTAATATCGGTGTCATAAAGCTGGCCTTCAAGGCCCAACATGGTTACCGAAATTAAGTAGGGGTTTATATCGCGCTGTCCGTTGGCAAAGGCCGCCCAATTATCAGGTGCGTTGGCCAGTGTAAACTTATTATGGAAAAATAACAGGCCAATATCATCGCCGAAATGCTCGATATTTTTAAGGGTATTTTTCTTTTGCAATATGGCCGCTTTTTCAATTACAGCTTCTTGCCTGGCAATGAAAGTTTTGCCGAAATACAGGCCGGCAAAACCTGTTATAAGAAGCACAAAGATGCCAATCCAGGAAGAACTGCTCCTAAAAAACAATTTAAATTCGAGCTGATATCTATTTTTTTTCATGCGTATTGCTATATCGTTTTAAGCCATTTGGTTGAATATTGGAGCAAAATAACCGTAACCAATAACCAAAAGGTTAAGGCACTCAGCGCTAGTAGCTCATCTGACAGAACAGTATCTAATGTTTTAAAATGATAATTAAAATCGGGTTGTTCTGCCCAGTTGGACTTACTAATGGCTAGCGGTTTCTCTTCATCCCCAGGTTTAATGTTGCTGATTTTCTCAATCTGTAGCTTATTCATCTTTTGAGCGAGCTGATAGCGGTAAGCTTCTGCCTGATGCTGAAAATCGACGTAGGTGTTAAAATCAGATGCGGTTAAAGCCATCGAAATATTTTTCAATGATAAATAAGGGTTTAAGAAACCCGTGATTGTAGTCATGCTGTTCTGTTTTTTGAAAATTTTGTTCAGTTCATTCTGGTGGCTACTGTAAATTTTTGAAGTAATCTTTTCACCTTCAGCCATAATATAGCCACCGTAGTTAAAAGGAAGTTTTTTAACATCATCTACGGCATAAGCTTTCAGTAGCGAATCCTTAATGGCCGCGTAATGTGGGTCGTTAGGATCATGGCTATCACCCTGCTGATGAACTTCTGTCGCAATGGCATCGGCAAATTCTATTTTAGACGGCGAAGGATGGATCTTTACCCCAACCGCCTGGGTAATGCGTGGCATAATCACCATAAAAAATATCCAGAAGGCCAATAAGGTAATCAAAGCGGATTTAGAACTGCGGGCAAAGGCAGAAACCAAAACCGTAACGGCCGACATGATGAAAAAATAGATGGCATAAGTTAAAACCAGGAGTAACAGACGTAAGGCTGAATCCATACTGATTTGCCAATGACTTAATGATGCCCATAACAAGATGGTGAGCAGGATAAGCGGAATAAATATAGAGAGACACACGCCGATAATTCCCATAGTTTTCCCCCAAAGAAGCTGTCTCCAGCTAACGTCCTGGCACAACAGGATTTTTAAGGTACCCGATTCACGTTCGGCCGATATACTGTTATAACCTAAAAAGAAAATGAGTAAAGGCACCAACAATTGTAACACCATGGCTACACTGATTTCGCCAAAGCTTAACATACCGTTTGTAAAACCTGCTTCGCTAAAATTAACGGTATTCTGTTTGTGTGCCTCTAAAAAAATAGATACCCCCGCAAAACTTTCTATGCCAAAATCGAAGAAACTGAGTTCATGTTTTTCACGAAAGGCGAGGTAGCCATAGTGCGCCATCCGGTGTGGGTGTTTATCTGGTTTGGCTAACCATTGCGCCCTTACCATCGCTTTATAATGGAGCCGTTGATTATTTTGCATTTTAAAGTTTTGCCAGCCAACATAAGTAGCCAAACAGAGTGATAAGCCCAATAAAAGTGTTAAGGCTAATGTTGCTTTATTGTTAAATGCGGCTTTAAATGTTTGTTTTGCGATAGTGCTTATTCTACCCGACATTATATTCTATAGGTTACGTTAAACATTACATTTCTTGGCGTGCCAGGGAAAAGACGCAGGTAGTTTTGCGCACCTACCCAATAGGTTTTATTTAAGATGTTATTTACATTTAAGGCCAACTGCACCTTTGAGCCGGCCGGCGAATAATAAGCTGCGGCATCAACAAGGGTATAGGCTGGTAGTGTAAAATCCCTGATGTATAATGGAAGTTTAGTGCCGCTGTATTGTAAACCTGCACCAAAACCAAGGCCCTTCAATTTTTGAGTTTCAAAATTATAACGTGTCCACAAACTGGCACTGTGCTTTGGCGTGTTCTGCACCCGTTGACCAATCAAAGCCGGGTTGAAATCATCCATAATAATAGCATCTACATAACTATAGCCCGCATTAAACTGCCAGTTTCTGCTGATGAAACCTGAAGCTTCAAACTCAAATCCGCGGCTGCGCTGTGCGCCACGTTCAATTAAACGGTTCACATCCAGCGGGTCGTTTGCATTCATCAACAGGTTTTTCTGGTTAATTTCAAAAACCGAAACGTTAACCATTAAACTTTTATTCAACCATTCTGATTTTGCGCCGATTTCTTTTAAGTCGCTGGTTAAGGGTTTAAAGTTTGTGCCTGCAGGTGGCGGTACAATAACCAGTGAAGTGGTATTGCCCTGTGGTTGGTAACCCTGTAAATAAGTTCCATAAAGGTTAATGTTATCGGTCACCGCATAGGTTAGCCCAACTCTCGGTAAAAGCTTCTGCTGATCGATCTTCTTTTCTGTTGCCAGTTTGTAATTGCTGTAATCCTGGTACCATTCCTGTCTCAGGCCCAGGGTTAACGTGAGTCTACGGTATCTGATCTGGTCCTGAAAATAAACCGCATTAACTAAATTATAGGCCGGGGGTATTTCAGTTTTGGTAAAAATATAATCGCTTAAATTTTTGATCGTATAACTCGGGTTGGCAAGGTTGAAATGCTCAACATTAGGTACAGGTGCATTCACCCCATTTACCATTTTAAATAAATAGAGGTCTTTTTTTGCCGGGTCATACCTGCTGGCAATGGTACCATCTTTTAGGCGGTAACCCTGTGCCGCATTTTCGCCGCCGCCACGTAGTTTCTGGGTATTGATCCGGTCGTAGCCGATTACCATTTTATGGTTTAAGTGAAATGTATTGGCGTTTATACTGAAATATGTACTTAAATTATCGGTACTCCACTTTTGCTGGCGCTGAACTGCCCGCATAGCAGCAAGGGTGGGGATCGGTTGATTGTTTTCATCAACACCAAAAGCATTGGTGGTACGATGTTCCAAAAGATCTTCATTCCAGTTTTGCTTCATATAAGCCACATTAAATACTATATCCTGGTTAAAGCGATGAGAAAAATTGGTCATCAACATTAAATCCTGAGTGTTAAAACGGTCGTTGCTGGCACCCATATTAAAACTGATGGGGGTGCTTTTTAAATCGGTTTGCCCGGCAATGGCGCCAAAAATAGCCTGGCCACGGTCCAATCTCGAATTGCTGTTGTTCAGCACAGCCTCTACGTTTAAACTGGTACGCTCATTCGGGATGTACGAGAACGAAGGGGCGATTATATAACCCTTTCTGTACTGGAGGTCCCTGAAACTTTTGCTGTCTTCATATCCAAGATTCAGCCGGTAAAGCAAGGTTTTTTCCGCATTTAAGGGGCCTGTAAAATCTAATGCGCCACGTATCGTACTAAAACTTCCGGCCGAAATGCTGATCTCCCTGCGGTCTTCTGCCAGCGGCTTTTTTGTCACCAGGTTAATACTTCCACCCGGGTCTACACTCGAAAAAGTAGCACTTGCCGGACCTTTTATCACCTCAATCCGTTCCAGGTTGTTGGTTAATGGTTGGTTAAAATAAAATTGGCGGGTACGCATGCCGTTAATGATGGCACCTTCTTCATTTTGGTTGATCCCCCTGATGGAGAATTGGTTGTAATAACTGCTTTGCGATACACTGGTTACGTTTTTGATGGCATCAGCTAGTACAGCAGCCTGCCTGTCGGCAATTAATTCTTTCGAAACCGAAGAAATAGCCTGTGGAATGTCTTTGTTTAAAGTGGCCGTTTTTGTGGCTGAAAAGGAATAATTACCGTAATATTTCTTGCCATTGGTGCCTATAACTTCAACGGTTTGTAGTTCTTCATTTAAAGTTTGCAATACAATGGCATCAAGATTTAAATTGCCTGTCTGGTTTATAGGATATATGCGGCTAAAACTGCTATAACCAATGGCACTAACCGTAACCGCATAACTAGCTGTTTTAGGTAAAATAAGCGAGAAATTCCCTAAAGAATCGCTCATTGTATTTAATTGATCTTTGCCATTTTTAAATTTAATGGTGGCTTTGTAAATGTTTTGACGTTCTGTATTAATTACTTTACCGCTTACTTTGATCTGGGCAATGGCTTGAATGCTTACCAGATTGAGCAGGAAGAGTAAAAAAAATGTAGCGACACCATAAAGTGCCTTATGTTTTGGGTGCATGAAATGGATTTGATTTATTTATATGGTTTGTAAGTATAGTTCCTGCAGGTCGGTTGCGTTAATTTCGCTTGCTTTAAGGGTATGGATTAATTCGCCCTGTTTCATAATACCGATGTGCGAGCCTACATTTACGGCATTAAAAATATCATGCGTAGCCATTAAAATAGATTTACCTTCTGCAGCCAATTGTTTAACCAATAGGGTAAATTCGGCGGTGGCTTTTGGATCTAAGCCACTTGTTGGTTCATCCATTAAAATAATTTTCGCGTTTTTAGCCAGGGCAATCGCAATACCGACTTTCTGGCGCATCCCCTTGCTGAAACCGGACAGGTGTTTATGATGAGCCGATTCTTGTAAACCACATTGATTTAGAAAATTGGTCAAACTCCTGGTTTCATAATTAAAACCTGCAAGTTTTGAAAAGTAATCAAGGTTCTCTATGGCCGAAAGGTTACCGTAAAGCATCACCACTTCAGGAATGTAGGCAAGGTGTTTGCGGCGCTCGTGATCATGCGCATCCAGCGCTTTGCCATCGATTAAAATTTTACCCGCGCTTGGTTCAATAAAACCAAGAAATAAATTAATAGTGGTCGTTTTTCCGGCACCATTTTGGCCCAAAAGGCAAAAAACCTCGCCGGCCTTAACGGTTAAATTAAGTTGGTTCAGAGCCTTGTAAGCTCCATAATTTTTAGATAATGAAATAGCTTGAAGCATAAAATATATAGGAAATATAGGCGCATGCCGAATACAGCTGCACATTAAACAAAATAAATTTGTCGGATAAATAAAGTAAACCTGATTTTGAGGTTAGGCCATTAAACTTGGCGGCCCTTTATTGCTAAAAGATAGAATGTAAACAACAGGTTGCTTTATGAGGAAAACACTGGGTCTAACACCTGGTTTATTTATAGGTAAAAGAAATGCCAGCGGTAAAGGGCGATCGAAAAAGTGCGATTGGTGTTTCAGTACTTCGCAGAGTTTACAGGTTAACTTTGCCGAAACAAGTTGCTCGTTGTATTTTGAATGCGATGTATTGTGCACGGTATGTTTCGCTGCGTGGTGGTGCAGACTTTCGACCAGTGTAGCATTAAGAAATAACCCTAATAACAAGATCGCCCATATGCGGGAAAAAATTTCGCGGCGATATTTATATTTCGAATGCTTCAATGCAACAAAGTTACATTTAAAAAATTAAAATCAAACCTTTTAATAGGATTGGTTGTAAGACTGATGTTTCAGTACTTGTAATCAGTATGCTAAATGGAACTATGGCGGTAGCGTTAAAATAAAAATGGTTCATGCAGACACGGCCCATGGCAGTGGTTACTTTAGCCCCGCCCTCTGCTTAATCCCGGTAGATTAGCTGGTAAATGAAATAAAGTTTAAACCGGGATAACGCTGTCGCTCGCCCCGCCAGCAAACTATCGTGTGGACACATCTTTTAGTTTGTTTTTTTAAACGCTTTGCTAGCTTGCTTTAATAGATTACAGGTTTTACCGAAGAACGCCGTCAATCCCAAGAGCCTGAGCTATCAAAAAAACAGTTGCAGGAAAGAACAAATAGCATTACCAAACCTTAAACGCAGTGGTTTTGTGTTCATAATACTAATTTAATTGTTAAAGAGAATTGAACACAAAACGAAGTGCCGCTGTTTTTTTGATGTGAGTGTGGTTGTGTGAAAGGCTCCTAGCTGGATTGACAAAGCGCTTTGGGTACTTTGGCGCTCCAAAGTACCATGCCCCCGCGGCATAGAGTGGGAAAACAATATTTTTGTTGAAAAATAATTTTTCTTAATCAACGGGATTAATAGTATGAAAGATGCTGACCACGAAGTAGCTACAAGGCAATCGAAAACCATATTTCTACTTGTAAAATAAATTCAGCATGACGATCGTCTTAGAACTAAGTGCTAAAGAACAAATAATGGCTAACAGAGATGTGTACACACGATAGGCCTGCAACGGGCAGGGGTTTAGTTAACAGAGGCCTTTCGATTTATCGAATCCTTGTATTTTTCTGATTTTTTAGGTGGTCTGTGGGGACACAGACCACGGCGATAAGGATACAGACCACGGTGGTGTGCTTCGGTTAGGCTAGTCCCGCCCTTTGCTTAATCCTGGAAATTTATCACTAAATACAATAATTCCTAAACCAGGATAACGTTGCCGGTCGGGTTTAGCTAATTCATGTTCATCTAATACCTGTTTTTTGTTCTGATCACTCAGGTAGCCTGTGGGGACATAGACCACTGCAATAAATAACGGCAATAAAATGAAAATGGTCCATGCGGACACAAACCACTGCTATGAAAATAGTGAAATCCTCCGTGTCAGTCCGTGTTTCCGTGGCAAAATATAAACAGCTTATGATCGGTGGTGTCAGATGTTACCATCTGACACGTAAACAGTTAATATCACTTAGAACTCAAAGCGAAAAAGATTCCGTGAAGCACCTTAATTATATCACCTGAGACTTCGCTTAACTTTAAGTTAACACCGGTATCTTTTCTTTGCTCCATATTGCCTGATAATTGCTTTTAAGATGATTAAACACATTGGTTTACTTATATTTTTTGTTGTCTTGATTTCCAATGCAAACGCCCGGGAAGATCGGTTTGAATCGATTATTGCACAGAATCAAAAAGATCCGACTACAGCCCTGGCTCAATTAAAGAGGATCTATGCTAAAGCTATTGACGATAATGATGAGTTATTAGAAGGCAAATGTTTGCAGCAAATGGGAAAGATTTGTTATACACAAGGCCATTTTAGTCAATCATTAGAGTTCTTTTTAAAAGCAGATAAGATATTTGGTAATGCCAATCAACCATTGTTATTGGCAGCCAATCTTAATGATGCCGGCGTGCTTTACTATTATATGAAACAGAAAGATAAGGCCATGAATAGCTATCGTAAAGCTATTGATCTCTATAAAAGATTGAATAATTTAACCGGACAGGTAACAGTATTGGGCAATATTGGGCAGTTGTACGAAAAAAGGCAGCTTTATGATAGTGCGTTTTATTATCAAAAACTGGCTTTAAAAATAACCGAAAACCTTAACAATAAAAGCGAAGCTGCAAAAATACACGAAAACTTCGGGAGCATATATGAAGATCTGGAGCGTTACGATTCCGCTTACGTACATTTTAAACAGTCACTGGATTTATATCAAAAAGACCGGAATAAGCTGGGAAGTATTGAGGTCATTAACAATTTAGGCGATATTTTGCGTAAAACCGGTCGGTATAAGGAAAGTATTGTGCAAACCGAAACGGCTCTAAAACTTGCCGAAAAAATGGGCAATATTTATCAGTTAAGTTCCTGCTGCAGAGATTTAGGAAAAGCCTATGAATTATTGAACAATATGGACAGCGCCTATCATTATGTAAAACTTGGTTATAAATATACAATTGATCTGTATTCGGTAGATGGCGCCAGGCAGGCCGCATTTTTGCAGGTACTTTACGATATCAATAAAAAATCGGATGAAATTATCCGATTAAAAAACGACCGGAAGGTAAACCGGATTATTGCTTTTTCTTCTGCCATTGTGGTGATATTATTGGTTGTTTTGGGTTTTGTGATTTTCAGCAGGCAACGTTTAAAGTTAAAAGATCAACAGATGCTGGCAAAGCAAAAGGCCATAGAACACGATATGACCAGCCTTGAACTCAAAAATCTTCAGCTCGAAGAACAAAATCTGAAACAATTACTGGAGGTAAAAAGCAGGGAGTTATCTACTCATACTTTAAATCTGATTAAGCATAACCAATTTCTGGAAAACCTCAGAAGTACCTTGCAGGCGATGGTGAAAGAGGATAAACGCGATCAGAAAAAGCAGATGAGCCAGATCCTAACCGAGATTAACCAGAGCTTTAACCACGAGAGCAACTGGAAGGAATTTACGGCGGCTTTTGAGCAGGTACACCATCAATTTCTGGAAAGCCTTAAAAAATATAGTCAGGAGCTTACCTCAGCAGATATGCGCCTAATCGCGTTGTTAAAAATGAATCTTGATTCGGGAGACATTGCCACCTTGCTCGGTATATCTACAGATAGCTTAAGGGTATCAAGATATAGGTTAAGGAAAAAGCTAAATCTGGCTCAAGGCAATAATTTATCCGCGTTTATCCAGGCCTTATAACCGTTACATCGATGGCTATCTATTGCCTGTTTTTAATGGTTTTTAGGGCTTAACAATTCGTTAATGTAACGATAATAAAAGCATAACGGCGCTTTTTAATGTGTTTAATTGTCTTATTTACAGTCGTTTGTTTCTTTTTGTTGCTTTTTGGTATATGCCTGTTGTAACGCTGTTGCCTTTATGTAACCCTTAACATTTTCTGATGTAATCTGGCGTGTACATCTTTGCCCTGTCGATAATAAAAAGACAAGACCAAACGCAATGAATAAACCATTACAAATTCTGTTTTTACTTCTTTTTTGTGCAGGCACAGTTCATGCCACAAAATTAAAGGGCCATGTTTACTATAAGCAAACCGGCGAGGCCATTGTAGGTGCAACAGTGGTTTTAGAAAATCCAAGGCGCATAACCAATACCGGATTAGACGGTACTTTCGAATTTAAGGATGTTAAAGTTGGTACGGCTAAAATCAGCATAAGCTATGTTACGTACAAAACCATCGAAAAAACATTCGTGATCCTGAAAGAAGATAACGATCACTTAAAGTTTTACATGGAAAGTGATTCGAAAATCCTTGACGATATTACCATTAAATCCAATACGGTTAGTTCTACTGATCAGGGGGCAAGACGCTTAGAAAAAAATGCGCCACAACTGATGAACATCGTATCAGGCAGGGCGATTGAAATTTCACCGGATCTGACAGTGGCGAATGTGATGCAACGTATTTCGGGTGTATCCATAGAGCGCAACAGCAACGGCGATGGACAGTACGCGATATTAAGGGGGATGGATAAACGCTATAACTATACATTAGTCAATGGTGTTAAAATCCCTAGTCCGGATAATAAATACCGTTATGTTCCGCTCGACCTTTTTCCTGCTGATTTACTCGATCGTTTAGAGGTGTACAAAACCCTTACCCCAAATTTAGAGGGCGATGCTATTGGCGGTGCGATTAATATGGTGATGAAAAATGCACCGGGTTTGTTGCAGGTAAATGCCAATGTTGCTACTGGTTATAGCCAGTTGTTTTTCGATCGTAAGTTTACCAGCTACAATGCTTCGGATATCAGTTATAAATCGCCTTATGAAATAAACGGCAGAACCTATAATGCTACACAGAACGATTTTACCAAAGGAACGCTTGATTATAAATATAAAAACCCTGCACCTAATCTAATCGGAAGTTTATCTTTAAGTAAACGCTTTTTGGATAACAAATTAGGCGTAGTGTTAGCAGGAAGTTATCAAAATACCTATCGCGGAAGCAATAGTACCTTCTATAATAATTCCGTTGTTGGTACAGATGCTTATGCCACCATTACCAGTAAAAGTTACCGTGAATTTTCGGAGCAGCAACAACGTACAGGTTTGCACGGGAAAGTTGATTATGTTTTTAACAAAAACCACCAGATCAGTTTTTACAATGTATATGTTAACCTGAAAAACCAGCAGGTTAGGGATGCCGTAACTACTACTTATAATAAAGATTATGATCCAACAGCAGGAAATGCACAGTTGGTTTTCGATACCCGTAGCCGTTTAACTGAGCAGCAGATTTACAATTCAACGCTGCATGGCGACCATCAGTTTTTTAATGATAAATTTACGGTGCAGTGGTCGGCTGTTTATTCTTCTGCCAAAAATGATATGCCTGAAAATACCAGTATCAGTTTAAATGGGTTGGAACAGAATTTCCAGCGCAAACGCACCAGCTTGGTGAATACCAACCCGGTTACCCGCAGGTGGGAGCGTAATACCGACGAGGATGTGGCAGGTTATCTGGATCTGACCTACCATGTTTTAGCAGGTAAGCATAAATTGGATGTTATGGCTGGAGGTTTATACCGCGATAAGCAAAGAAGCAGCTTCTTTAATAACTATAATATGGCCCAGGCCGCAGATCATGCAAATGATGTTTACGGTGTAAATTTCCAAAATTATACCGATCTGAACCTGGTGGTAAGCAATCCAACCGGTGCTGTAGCCAATTCCCTTACCTACGATGCCACGGAACAAACCACTTCCGGTTATGGAATGTTTAAATATAATTCAGCTAAATTAGAAGTAATTGGTGGTGCAAGAGTAGAGCATACCAATCAGGGTTATCACCTTCATTTTGCCGCAGGAGAATCTTTTCCAAAAGGAAACCAGGTTTACACCGATGTATTGCCGAGTTTAACCGCAAAATATTTCTTAACGGAAAAAGCACAGTTACATGCTTCTTATTATAAGGCGCTTAACCGCCCGGGTTTTTATGAAATTGTACCTGGAAAAGTGGTAAATGAAGAATTTCAGGAACGTGGTAATCCTAATTTGCAACGTGCTCTGGCTGATAACTTCGATTTAAGGTACGAGCTTTTTCCCGGCGCTTCCGAGCAATTATTGGTTGGTGCTTTCTATAAAAGGATAAAAAATCCAATTGAATATACTTTTCAAGCCGATGCCGTTCGCGGTCAGGATATTTATTACAGCCCGGGCAACTTTGGTACGGCCAATAACTACGGAGCTGAGGTAGATTACATCAAATATTTTAGTAAAATAGGGGTGAAGGCCAATTATACTTATACCCATTCGCGTATTAATACCACTAAAACCACCAGGGTAATCAATAACACTACCGGAGATACAGAGCCCGCAAATGTGAATCAGGAGCGTCCGCTTTATGGTCAGTCGGCACATATTGCTAACCTGTCTATATTGTTTAAAGACACTAAAAAAGGCTGGGATGCTCAGGTTGCAGGTGCCTATACGGGGCCACGGATCAACACGGTTTCGCAATTCTTAAACAACGATTTATGGCAGGAAGGATTTATCCAGGTAGATGCCGCTGCAGAGAAGCGTTTTAAAGGCGGAATAAGTGTTTTTGTAAAAGCCAATAACATTTTAAATACCCCGACAAAACTATTTATAAAAGGTACAAATCCCGCAAATAACGATATCAAGGAAGATTTGGTTAAAAACGGAAATACCTTGATCAGGAGCGATTATTACGGCCAGAATTATGTTGTTGGCTTTAGGTATAAGTTTAATTAATAGCATTTTAAGAAACAAAGACATGAAATCAAATCAGATTTTTAAATTATTAATCCTTGTTGTGCTAGCCCTGGCAGGATGTAAAAAAGCCAATATAGATGTAGATACCACTGTTATTGATGGTTCGGCAATCGGGGAGGTTTCCGGGGTTTGGGCAAAAGGCAGTACACAGGTAATTAAAGGCGATATTGTCATCCCGGAAGGGAAAACCCTGACTATTGAAGAAGGGGTAACGGTGCTGATGGACACGGTTGCTAAACCAGAGATAGTGATAAAAGGTAACCTGTATGCACTTGGGACTGCAGAAAATCCAATCAGGTTTACGGTAAATGAATTTTATAAAACTGCATCAAAAAAATTCGGAAAACTTTGGGGCGGTATTTTGGCCGGGCCAACGTGCGATGAACTGGTGCTTGATCATGTAATCCTCGAATATGCTGGCTCCACTACTTCGGACGCTTCCACATCCGTAAAAATGGGGCTTTATAAGGCCAAGGCCGGAGAAAATCTGCCCGCACTCTGGTTTGCCAATGCCAATGGCAAATTAGTGGTTCAGAACAGCATTTTCAGGAACCTTCAGGAAGATTGTACCTACATTGAAGGCGGGAAGATTATTTTTGCCAATAATGTGTTTTATACTACGGGTGTGACAGGAGGGGAAGCCATGAATTTTAAATCCGGCTGTTTAGCAGATATCGCTTATAATCTGGTTTATAGCACCAATACCAATGCCTTAAAATTATCCAATACAGGAGATAAAACACCGCAAACCTATATTATTGCGTATAACAATACCATGGTGAATACAGGTTGGAGAAGGCCAACCGCCAAAGGCGGATCAATCTGGCTGGAAAGTACCGTACGTGCCGATCTGTATAATAACCTTTTTGCCAATACCCGTTTTGGCGTAAAAAGAGATCCGAAAAAACCTGAAGATAGCCGTTCGGCTTATGGCAATAACTGGTATTATGGTTTTGATCAGGCCACTGTAAATCAGTTTCAGCCAACAGGCGATATTGTAGGTGGTAAAAACGATGTGATCAGCAATGTGGCCGGTGCAAATGATCCTAAATTTGTGAATTATCCTTTAAACACGGCAGTTACCAATGCCGATTTCAATACCGCATGGGATTTTCACCTGCAGGGTAACTCACCCGCTTTAGGCAAAGGCATCACTAACTTTAACCGTCATCACAAAGCCGGCATTGTAATGAAAAACGGAATTACCTATATCTCGCCTTCACCATCTACATTTGTTGGTGCATACGGAACTAAAATATAAAAATGAAATACAACCATATTTTAAAGTTTACCGCTTTTGCGGTTTTAAGCCTGGCCATTTCTTGTAAAGGAGGTGCGCAAAATGGAAATAGTACAGTCGTAAAACCCTTATATGTATCTGACCCTGTCGATTTTGATACCGATGATCCTGCAATCTGGGTAAACCCAAACGATCCTGCGCAATCTTTGGTAATTGGTACCGATAAAGATACGAATGGTGGCCTGTATGTTTTCGATCTGAAAGGTAAAATCATCCAATCCAAAACGGTTAAGGGTTTAAAGCGACCTGATAATGTGGATATTGCCTATGGTTTGCAGTTGGCTGGAAAAAAGATAGATATTGCAGTGACAACTGAGCGTTATACCCATAAACTGCGTATCTTTTCGCTGCCGGATATGAAGGCAATTGACAATGGCGGAATTCCGGTTTTTGTGGGTGAAACAGGAGCAGAGTACCGTGATTTGATGGGAATTTCGATGTATACCGATCCTGCTGGAAAAATTTATGCCATTGTAGGCCGTAAAACCGGCCCTAAAAATGGAGGTTATCTTTGGCAATATGAATTGACAGATGACGGAAAGGGTAATGTCAAAGCAGATTTAGTGCGGAAATTTGGATTGTATAGCGGGAAAAAAGAAATCGAAGCTATTGCCGTTGATAACGAATTGGGCTTTGTTTATTATTGCGATGAGCAGGTAGGCGTACGCAAGTATTATGCAGATCCGGCCAAAGGAAATAAAGAACTGGCATTGTTTGGACAAGGCGATTTTGCCGTGGACAATGAGGGTATCGCCATTTATAAAACACCAGGCAATAAAGGATATATCCTGGTGTCTGATCAGGGTGCCGGGCAGTTAAAAGTATATGACCGGGTGGCCAGGAAAAATACGGTCCATCCGCATCCGCTATTAACCACTATAAAATATTCAGCTAATCAAACAGATGGTATTGATGTGGTTTCAGTTCCACTAAATAAAGATTTTAGGCATGGTTTACTCGTCGCCATGAGCGATGATAAAACCTTTCACTTTTATAGATGGGAGGATATAGCGGGTAAAAAATTGACTATTGCAAATCCATAACATTAACATTTATTTTTTGTAAAGCAATTGGAGAAGCGGTTGGGTTGGTTAAGTTCCGGTCTGACAATTTGAAGGAAACCCGCATTCCGCTTAGATTGCGTGTAGGGGTGATGAATGGTACTAATATGGTGTTGACATAAACCCCGTCCACTGCAAGCTGGTGAGCGGTGTAGTTAAGTTAAGCTTTTTTAATCACAGATGAACACGGATAAACATGGATTTTCATATCTGTGTGCATCCTTTCTATCTGTGGTAAAATTATTTTTGTGATGGTGAATGGTTTGCCCTGTTGATATAAACCCTGCCCGTTGCAGGCGGGTAATCAATGGGGTTAAGTTTAGGAGAAACAATTACCGCCCCGAACCTGTAGAAGGCCAATTTTTTTTCGTATAGTCAAGATCTTCGATAGACTCACACTTAGAAATGATCATTATTAAGGGGTTATTCTTAACCATTCCGTCCTTTCGAGTGGATTGCAGCTGAGTCGGGAAATCTGTCTCAAGATAGATATCTCCACTTCACTGTGTTCCGGTAGACATGAGCAAGCCCCACTTATAATGACAATTGTAGCTAACTAATATTAAGTATTTTTCCTTTTTTTATTGATATACGAATATGGCTTGTCGTTTTTAACTTGATTTTTGTGTATATTTAATTGATTATTAAGTTGTTATTAATAAATTATCGTAAAACTTAATTAACAAACTCATCATGGACAAACCAAGCCAAACAAAAATTCAGCTATTGCATCCCGATTTAAGGGAACTGGCAATAAGTACCTTTTCTCAGGCGGAAGCTAAATTAACGGGAAGATCTAAACCGCGGATAACTGCAACCCTCAGAACATTTAAAGAGCAACAGGATTTATATAATCTTGGCCGAACGGTAGTAAACCCTGATGGTAGATCGGCCAGCAAGCCTATGGGTAATATTGTTACCAATGCAAAAGCTGGTCAATCGATACATAATTACGGTTTAGCACTTGATTTTGTGCTGGTTATTGATGGAAAAGATACCTCATGGAATATGGTTAAAGATTATGATCAGGATGGGCGTAGCGATTGGATGGAAGTGGTTAATGTTTTTAAGGCCAATGGCTGGGAATGGGGTGGTGATTGGGTAAGCTTTAAAGATGGCCCACATTTACAGCACGATTATGGTTATACCTGGCAACAATTACAGGCTAAAATGATTGCCGGCGAACAAAGGAACGGTTATGTGATTTTGGACAGGCCGCCGGTAGTGGTTCCAAACCTTTATCGTACAACAACTGCTTTAAATTTTAGAACCGGGCCATCCGTTACCTCAGAAAAGATAAAAAAGATCCCGGTGATTTTAAAGGGCGAACATGTTGCAGAAATATCCCGTGACGGGGAATGGAGTTTGGTAAGTTACGAAGAGATCCAGGGGTATGTTAGCAATAAATACCTTTCGAAGTAATCCAATTGATTTAAGCCAAAGATATACACGGATCTACAGGGATTTTATATCTGTGGTTAAATCTTAAACCGCAATATTATTCGATAATTTATATTCAGACGGGGTAACTCCCGTCTGCTTTTTAAAATATTTACCAAAAAAAGAGGAATTGCTAAAACGCAGTTCCATGGCTACTTCCGAAATATTCATTCTGTGGCTCGTTAGTAATAATTTCGCCTCCCTGATGACCATTTCATCAATGATTTCTCCCGCTGTTCTATCCGTTACATGTTTCACTACTTGTGATAAATGCCTGGGTGTAATGCGTAAGCGGTTGGCATAATAAATTACACGCTTTTCCTTTTTGAAATTTTCTGATACCAGCGATAAAAACCGGTTCGTAAGCTCTGTTTTGCTATCATGCACAAAAGGCATTGCATCTTTCTGTTTGTGCTTTAACAGAAAAATATCATACAAGAGTTCTAAAAAGCTGTTGTGAACAATGTTTTTAATCTGAGGCGTATCTTTAGGTACATTCAGTTTTTTGTGTATGGCAAGCATGTCATAATAAATGAATGTATGCTCTTCTTTTGATAATGAAAATTTATGGATAGGATCGGTCTGGAACATTCTGTAAGCTTCGCCACTGTTAAAAAATACCCCTCTGGTTTTTAAATAACTTTTGCTAAAATGAATACTGATAAATGAAACCTCGCTGTTATCTCTTATTTCATAAACAGCATGCGGAAAAATAAGTAGAATATCCCTTTGGTTTAATACATGTTCTGTAAAATTTATCCTGAGGTTCATTTTCCCTTTAGTGATCAGGATTAGCGCATAACTTGATACGCGGAACGGCTCGGAACTGCAATAATTGGGATCTGTGCTATGATGGATTTTAGCCATCAGACCATCATTTAAAGACAGCGCTTCCTCATGGTCTTTTTCAGAAAAAGTTTTGGTGAGTAAATCTTCTTGCATAAAAATTGTTCCGTATTTTTAATCATTTCTTAACAGATCCAATCATCTTTTGCACCACAATTTCATCCACCCTATTTGGATAGTTTTTGCCCCCTTATCTATCGGATTTTTGATCTCGCAAATGTAATGTTCAGAATTAATTTTGCAAGAATATTTTTTTTAAATGACTAATTTCTGATTGATTTTTACGTTTTTGATTAATAATTTAAATAAATTAAAATGCTTTAAAACAGTTATTTATGTTATTTAAGCGCTTTTTAGTCTACTTTTTAACCTTTTTACTATTTTATAATAAAAGTCAGAATGTCAATTAGTCAATTCATCTAAATGTCACATTTTGCCTATCCAACATTTTGACCAATATATCCCACATTTGAACCTTTTTTTGGCTTCACTTACGCACTAAAATTGTGTGATCAAATCATTTGGTTAATGTTGCCTTAATCTACGCTGTTGATTTTAATTTCTACAAGTAGCATTCAGGTTGCAGATCAATGTTTCAGAACGGGTTTTAAAAAACTGAAGAATATAAGTGTTCAGCATGCGTAAAAAATTACAAGATAGAATTGCCTCTTTTAAGGATGCAGCGGTGATAAAAGAAAAAGGATTATATCCTTATTTCAGGTCGATAGCATCTGGTCAGGACACCGAGGTAGTAATCAATGGGGAAAAAGTACTCATGTTTGGTTCAAATTCCTATTTGGGTTTAACCAACCATCCCAAAATAAAAGAAGCCGCTAAAGCAGCGATAGAAAAATACGGAACCGGCTGTGCGGGATCGCGGTTTCTGAACGGTTCGCTCGATATCCACCTCGAACTGGAGAACCGCCTGGCCGAATATGTAGGTAAAGAAGCTGCAGTACTTTTTAGTACCGGTTTTCAGGTCAACTTAGGTGTAATATCTTGTTTGTTAGATCGTAACGATTATCTGCTGCTGGATGAGTATGATCATGCCTCTATTATTGATGGTAGCCGTTTGGCCTTTTCGCGCACGATTAAATATGCGCATAATGATATGCAGGATCTTCGTCGCAAACTGAGCCGTTTACCTGAAGATGCTGCGAAACTGATTGTTTCCGACGGTATTTTCAGCATGGAAGGTGATCTGGTTAATCTTCCTGAAATGGTGGAAATAGCCAACGAATTTGGCGCCAATATTATGATGGATGATGCACACAGCCTCGGTGTAATCGGTTTTAATGGATCGGGAACAGCATCTCATTTCAATCTCACTGAGGATGTAGACCTGATTATGGGCACTTTTAGCAAATCGCTGGCCTCATTGGGCGGATTCATTGCCGGTAATACCGAAACCATCGAATATATTAAACACCGTGCCCGTTCACTCATGTTCAGCGCCAGTATGCCGCCATCAGCTGTGGCCAGCGTGATTGCTGCGTTGGATATCATTGAAGCGGAACCTGAACGGATTGATCAGCTTTGGGCCAATACCGAATATGCGAAGAAACTTCTGCTTGATGCCGGTTTCGATATCGGGCACAGCAACAGTCCGATTATACCCATTTACATCCGCGATAACACCAAAACCTTTATGATTACGAATATCCTTCAGCAAAACGGGGTTTTCGTTAATCCGGTAGTTTCGCCGGCTGTTCCGTCAGATTCATCTTTGATCAGGTTTTCTTTGATGGCTACGCACACTTTCGATCAGATTGAATCGGCCATAGCCAAGCTAAGTGCAGCTTTTAAGTCCGTTAATGTAGAATTAGTCGGGAGCCAATCATGAGAGAACTGGTAAAGGTTTCCGGTAAAAAAGCATTGGCTGCGTTTGTAGATTTTCCGCACGATTTGTATGCGGGCGATGTAAATTATGTGCCCGAACTTTTTATTGCCCAGCGCGATCTGCTTAGCCCTGGAAAACATCCTTTTTACGAACATTCTGAAATACAGCTCTTTTTGCTTTATGATGAAGGTAAAATAGTTGGGCGGATTGCCGCCATCAACAATACCAATCATAATAAGGTCTATGAATCGACTGATGGCTTTTTTGGTTTTTTTGATTGTATCAACGATGCCACAGTAGCTAAACAGCTTTTTGAAGCAGCACAGGATTGGTTAAAGCAAAAGGGATTGACCAAAGTTTTAGGACCGGTAAATTTTTCTACCAATGAAGTATGCGGCTTGCTCATAGAAGGTTTCGACGGCCCTCCGGTAGCCATGATGCCTTATAATGCCCGGTACTATCTGCCGCTTTTGGAACAGATTGGGTTTCAGAAAAATGTTGATTTAAGGGCCTACCGGTACACCGCTGGCAATTATAGCGACCGGTCGGTGAAACTGATGGACAGGATTGAGGAACGTTTGAAACGGAATGACATTATCCTCCGCAAAATCAACATGAAGAAATTCAAGGAGGATTGTAATGCGGTAAGAGAGGTATACAACAAAGCTTGGGATAAAAACCTGGGTTTTGTACCGATGACGGATAAAGAGTTTGACTACACGGCAAACGATTTAAAACTCATTCTTGATCCTGAATTTTGCATCCTGGCCGAGCAACATGGCAAGATTATAGGTTTTGCTCTAGCAATACCCGATATCAACCAGATTTTGATCAAAATTAAACGCGGAAGACTGTTCCCAACAGGGTTGATCAAACTTTTAGCCAACAAAAAGAAAATTGATGGGATCCGTATTTTATTGCTTGGCGTGGTAGATGGTTACCGTAAAATGGGGATCGAAGCCTGTTTATATGGACGGATTATCAGACATTTTGAAGCTAAAAAGATGAAATATGCAGAGGCAAGCTGGACTTTAGACCATAACGAGCTGATCAATAAACCCATTGAAGATATCGGTGGAAAGTTATACCGGAAATACAGAATTTTAGAGAAAGCGATATGAAAAAGCGGGTGTTGATAACGGGAGCAACGGGATTTGTGGGTTATCACCTCATTAAATCTGCTTTGGCCAATAATCTGGAAGTATTTGCCAATGTACGTAACAGTACAACTGCAGGTCATCTTAAAGATTTTGAGATCAATTATGTAGATCTAGATTTTGAATCGATCTATTTGCTGAAAGAGAATATTGAAGAGAAAAAGTACGATTATATTGTACATGCTGCTGCAGTAACCAAGGCAAAAAAATTAAGCGATTACAATAAAATTAACGCCACCTATACCAGGAATTTGGCGGTAGCTGCTTCAAGATCCACACATCGCATCAAGAAGTTTGTATTCATCAGCAGTTTGGCGGCACTGGGACCTTTAAAGCAAAAAAATGAAAGGCTAACGGATAATGGTGCTTCAAATCCGGTAACCAGTTATGGGATCAGCAAAGCATTAGCCGAAACATACCTTGCCCAGATTTCGGATTTGCCCTTAATTATAATCAGGCCCACTGCGGTTTATGGTCCTCGGGAGAAAGATATTTTCATACTGATCAAAACCATCAAGGCTGGGCTGGAGCTTTACATTGGCAAGCAGGAACAGGAACTCAGTTTCGTGTATGCGACCGATCTTGCCGACCTTATCATTAAGGTACTTGCTTCTTATGTGGTGGGCAGGGCTTATAATATATCAGATGGGGCAGTATACAAGCGTTCATCGCTTGCTCATTATGCAAGGAAAGCCTTAGGCAAAAAAACAATAAGGTTAAATGTACCTGTGCCATTGATTAAAGGTTTGGCCTGGTCGATGGAGCATTTATATGGCATGTTTAATAAAATACCCGCCTTAAATGTAGATAAGATAAAAGAACTCACGGCGCCTAACTGGGGCTGCGACATTAAAAATATTCAGAATGATTTTGGTTTTGCCCCCCGGTTTGGCCTGGAACAGGGACTAAATGAAACCATCAACTGGTACCGTAAAAACAATTGGTTATAAGATTTTAAATAAAATAGAATGAAAGAACAAGTAAAAGCAGCTGAAGGTAAGCTGGGAATATTAATGCCGGGATTAGGCGCCGTAGCAACAACCATGATCGCCGGAGTTGCTGCAATTAAAAAAGGCATCTCAAAGCCGATCGGTTCTTTAACGCAGATGGGTACGATCCGTTTAGGTAAAAGAACAGAAAAAAAGGAGCCAAAAATAAAAGATTTTGTTCCTCTGGCCAATCTGGAAGATTTGGTTTTCGGTGGCTGGGATGTTTACGAGGATAATGTTTACGAAGCTGCTTTAAACGCCCGCGTATTGGATGCCAACCTTTTGCGCGATGTACGCGAAGAATTACAGGCCATTAAACCGATGCGCGCTGCTTTCGACAGAAACTACGTAAAAAACCTGGATGGCAAATATGTAAAAGATATCGATAACCGTTATGAACTGGCTTTAGCTGTAATGGAAGATATCAAAAACTTTAAAGCTGCAAACAACTGCGACCGTATTGTACTTGTTTGGTGTGGCTCTACCGAAATTTATTTCGAACCATCAGAAGTTCACGAATCACTTGCCGCTTTTGAGCAGGGTTTAAGAGACAACGATCTACGTATCGCGCCAAGTATGATTTATGCTTACGCGGCGTTAAAATTGGGAATTCCTTTTGCTAACGGTGCGCCAAACTTAACGGTAGATATTCCTGCTTTGATCGAACTGGCTAAAGAAACCAATACCCCAATTGCCGGTAAAGATTTTAAAACCGGTCAAACCTTGATGAAAACCATTTTGGCACCTGGTTTAGCGGCACGTTCGTTAGGTGTAAACGGTTGGTTTTCTGATAATATTCTGGGTAACCGAGATGGTTTGGTGTTAGATGATCCGGATAACTTCAAAACCAAAGAAGTATCAAAACTGGGTGTACTGGAAGATATCTTTAAACCGGAGCTCAATCATGATCTGTACGGCGACATGTACCACAAAATCAGGATCAACTACTATCCGCCTCACGGTGATAACAAAGAGAGCTGGGATAACATCGATATTTTCGGTTGGTTGGGTTACAAAATGCAGATCAAAATTAATTTCCTTTGCCGCGATTCGATTTTGGCCGCACCGATAGTATTAGATCTTGCGCTGTTTATCGATCTGGCTAAACGTGCAAATATGTCGGGCATTCAGGAATGGTTATCATTCTACCTGAAATCGCCACAAACAATCCCGGGTGTCCCTGCAGAAAACGACATTTTTAAACAGTTAATGAAACTTCAGAATACCCTGCGTTACATTATGGGTGAAGAATTGATTACCCATTTAGGTCAGGATTACGAAGAAGAACTGATAGAAACAGTATAGTGTTTATCCACAAATTTCTTTCAACGGCTTTGGGCATTGGCTACATCGGTAAAGGTGCCGGTACTTACGCTGCAATAGCAACGTGTATTTGCTGGCACCTTTCCCAGGGCCCTTATACCAATCCATATCTATGGCCTATACTTTTTACCATGTTCATTGTAATGATTGGGGTAATGAGTGCCGATAGGGTAGAGGAGATTTGGGGTAAAGACCACAACCGGGTAGTAATTGATGAAGTTGCCGGAATGTGCATTACATTACTGCTTATACCTTTAAAATGGCAATATACCCTGATCGGTCTTATTCTTTTTAGGTTTTTTGATATTCTTAAACCATTTGGCATCCGCAGATTAGAAGAGCTGCCTGGTGGTTGGGGGGTAATGGCTGACGATGTGCTGGCTGGAATTTATGCGAATATTATACTGCAACTCATCGTTGTTTTAGCAATATTTTAAACCTGATGTTTACTTTCCTCAAAGCACAGGCATCATCGTTAGTGGCCTCGGCAACAGATTTCGGTGTGACTATTATGGCCGTAAATCTTTTAGGATGGTGGTACCTGGCAGCCAGTATAACAGGCACGGTAGCAGGTGGTGCCGTTAACTTTTACGTAAACCGTAAATGGGTTTTTGAAAGTGAATCTACAGCCATTAGGTGGCAGATATTAAAATATATTTTGGTATGGGCTGGCAACCTGATCATTGTAACCTCGGGGGTATTTATGCTCACGCATTTTTTTAATCTCAATTACGTACTCGCCAAAGTCTTGAGCTCCGTTTTAACGGGTATCAGCTACAATTATATCATGCAAAAGCAGTTTATTTTTTCAAATTAAATGAAACCGATTTATTCATTTTTATTATTCGTTACGCTCTGTTTTATTTTGCAGGTAAATGCCTTTGGCCAAAGAACTGTTGTATCTGGTACGGTACGCGATGCCGTAACCAAAGAAACGCTGCCCAATGTTTCGGTTTTCTTTAAAGATACCCAGATTGGTACACAGACCGATGTAAACGGGAAATATTTACTTGTTTCTCCAAACCCACAAAATGAGATCAGTTTCAACTATGTTGGTTATCGTAGTGTTCTTAAAAATACTGTTCCATCCGCAACGCAGGAACTGGATATTGCCATGGTACCCGATTCGAGAGTCTTGGATGAAGTGGTTGTGGTGGGCGGTAAAAAGACAAAGTATCGAAATAAAGATAATCCCGCGGTGGAATTGATCCGCCAGGTAATTGCGCATAAAGATGAAAACCGCATTAAAAGTTATAATACTGCTTCTTTCAGGCAATATGAAAAAATGCTCTTCTCACTGAGCAATGTATCAGATAAGTTTAAGAATAAAAGGATGTTTAAGAATTATCAGTTTCTGTTTCAGGAGCAGGATTCGACATTAATTGGAGGGAAAAATCTTCTTCCGATTTATATTCGGGAGCAACTGGCCGATCATTACCTGAGTAAAGATCCGGAAAAGAACAAAACGATTATAATCGGAGAAAAACAGGTCCAGTTTGATAGCCGATACATTGATAATAAAGGAATGAAATCCTATTTCGACAGGATGTATCAGGATATTGATATTTATAAGAATAATATCTCCGTGATCAGTAATGAGTTTTTGAGTCCTATTGCAGATGGTGCGCCTAATTTTTATAAGTTTTTCATTACCGATACCATTAAAACACAGAAACCTGAAATAATAGAACTGTCTTTTACCCCGCGTAATACCGGCGATATGTTGTTCGAAGGGAAGATTTACGTGACCAATGATAGGCATTATGCGGTTACAGGAGCCTCTTTCGGGGTAAACAAAAATATTAACCTCAATTTTGTACGTGCACTTAAAATCGATCTGAATTTTGAACAGAACGATAAAGGTAAATACAGTTTGAGCAAAAGCAGTTTACTGGCCGATTTCGGCATTGGTAAAACCAAAGGTATTGGCTTTACAGGCGAGCGTTCGGTTACTTTTAAAAATTACCGGTATGATACGGTGCTGCCGGATACGATTTTTCAAGGGAAAAGCAGCGTAGTACTGGCTGATGCGGCAAAAAAAGACGATAAATTTTGGGAGAATAACCGGTTAGATACCATTTCGAAGAACCAGCTGAAGATTTACAGCAATATTGATACGCTGCAAAATCTGCCATCTTTCAAGCGGACCATGAAAATCGTGACCCTTTTATTTGCAGGTTATCAGAATCTTGGCCCCTATGAAATAGGTCCGGTAAACACCTTTTACAGTTTTAACAATGTAGAAGGTTTAAGGCTACGGTTCGGTGGCCGAACCACTCCAGAATTGAGCAAACGTTACTATTTCGAAAACTATCTGGCTTATGGCATTAAAGATGAGAAATGGAAGTTTTTCCTTTCCGGTACTTATTCACTGAACAATAAATCGATCTACGCATTCCCTCAACAGTATGTGAGGGCCAGTTTTCAGCGCGATACTAAAATACCCGGACAAGAGTTGCAGTTTGTACAGGAAGATAATTTCCTGCTCTCGTTTAAACGTGGCGTAAACGATATGCTGTTGTATAACGATTTCTATCGTTTGGATTATGTAAAGGAGTTCGAAAATCACTTTTCGTATAACCTGGGTTTCAAAAAATGGAGCCAGACACCGGCCGGCGGTTTAAGTTACCTGAATACAAATAACCAGTTGGTAAACCGGTTAACCACCAGTGAAGTTTCTGTTCAGTTAAGGTACGCCCCGAATGAGAAATTTTACCAGGGGAAAATATACCGAGTGCCCATTGCCGATCGTTATCCCGTATTTAATATCCGTTACACCGCGGGTTTGAAAGGCGTTTTAGGCGGCGAATACAATTATCACAACCTGCTGGGAAGCATCGATAAACGTTTTTATTTATCGCAGCTGGGTTATAGCGATGTAACGGTAGAGGGTAGCTACATTGCCGGAAAAGTGCCTTTTCCTTTGCTGGATATCCACCGTGCCAATCAAACTTATGCTTATCAGCTTAACTCATACAACTTAATGAACTTTCTGGAGTTTGTGAGTGATCATTACGTAAGCATTAATATCGATCATAATTTTAATGGCTTCTTTTTTAATAAAATGCCGTTGATCAAGAAATTGAAGTTGAGGGAAGTGTTCTCATTCAAAGCCCTGTATGGTGGCTTGCGGAATGAGAATAATCCGAATTTTCAAACCGGATTATACCAGCTTCCGGTTTATGAGAACGGTTCACAAAGAACTTATGCATTGGGCAATACACCCTATATGGAAGGCAGTATCGGTGTGGCTAACATCTTTAAGTTATTGCGGGTAGATCTGGTAAAACGCTTCAGTTACCTCAATAATCCGGAAGTTTCGGAATGGGGGATCAGGGCAAGGGTAAAATTTGATTTTTAAAATAAGCTATGGAAAAAAATCTGAGAGACAGCCTGCAACAGGGCATTTATAAAGTCATTAATCCTTTTGTAAAGGGATTGATCAAAATGGGTTTAACACCTAATGCCGTCACTACCATAGGTTTAATTTTAAATATTGGCGTGGCCGTTATTTTTGTGCTTGGTGCAGAAAAATCTAACCGAGGCGACATGTCTTACATTGGTTGGGGAGGTGCACTGGTGCTTTTTGCTGGTCTTTTCGACATGCTCGATGGCCAGGTGGCGCGACTAGGGAACATGAGTTCGAAGTTTGGCGCTTTGTACGATTCGGTACTCGATCGTTATAGCGAAATGATTATGTTTTTGGGTATCTGTTATTACCTGGTGGCACATCATTACTTTTTAAGTTCATTGTTTGCTTTTATTGCATTAATTGGTTCGATGATGGTGAGTTACACGCGTGCAAGGGCAGAAGGATTAGGAGTGGAGTGTAAAGGCGGTTTAATGCAGCGACCGGAGCGGGTAGTGACCATTGGCGTTTTTGCCATCTTCTGCGGTATTGCAGGTCATTTTATCGGTGGTAATTATAAGTTATATGTGCCGGGAATTTCTTTCCATGTATTCGAAACCATGTCGATTTTTACCATGCCCATTACTGTAATGGCGGTATTGACCAATATTACGGCTATTAAACGTCTTCAAGAGGCCAAAAGAGGCCTGGAAGCACAAGAATTTAAGGAAAGAAAAGGAAATAATAAGGCGGCATTAATTGCAGGTTTAGTTTTTATGGTAGGTTTAACCGGGATGATTTCGTTGCCTGCGAATGCGCAGGGGGCAGATCCTTCCCCGATCAGTTTTCCGGTACCAAAAGACATTAGCAATCAATTATTTTACTTGCAGCGCGATCCGAATACCAATACCATCATTTGCCAGTTAAATGTAGATAAACATGGAGAAGTGAATAAAGAACAACCTGTAAATGTATTTTGGATGCGTTACGGAGATCAGGGTGAAAAAAAAGAACTGAGTTATATACAGCGGAAATTCGCTTATGGCATTATTAGCAAAAACTTAGGCAATGGCCAGTTTGAATTGCGGTTTACTTCACATAAAAAGCTGCCGATGTACCTGAATAAATCTGCTGTTGATAAGAAATATCATGTTTTTGCGACAATCAACAATAAGAAAATGCAGCTGGAACGGATATTCCTTCGGATTGAAGGGGGCACATTCTGGTTTCCTAATGTGAAATATGTTGAAATTAAAGGTTATGATGCTTCGGAGCCGTCGAAAGTATTAGTAGAAAGGATTAAGGTTTGAGATAGATCGTCATTCCCAACTTGATTGGGAATCGTAATGCCAAGTCCTTTAAGACTATTGCAATTCCAGATTGTCATTCTGAGGGATAATTTATGGTGTAAAAATCAATATGAGTGACATACAATTGTGTTTTTTTGTTCTATGGCGCAGTCTTGCCTCGGCTCACCGCCGCCGAGGGGCTCTTACTTTTTGACATCAAAAAGTAACAAAAAATGCCGGCTGAAAATTTTTCTTTCAAAGCCAGCGGCAAGGCCTGGTCAGTGGAACCCGAAAAATTTGTTAGGCCGGATTTAAGTAGAACGTAGATTCGGCGGTATGGCCTAGCTGGATGGAATGCATAGTCTCATAATTCGATCGTTAGTAAGTGATTTCGAAATAGAGTAAATGGTAGTGCAACGAAGTTCAGAATGACGGAAGTTTCTATGTCTGAGAGGAGTCGAAGACTTTTAGCGGATAGTTAGCATAAAGATCCTGAAACAAGTTCAGGATGACGATTAAATGAGTGGAGCTGAAAGCCAATTAAATAATTACAATGAAAAAGAATTTTGTTTCCAATTCAACCGCATCCATCAGGATGTTTAAAAACGACTTTTTAGAGCGTCTATCAAAAGTTCAGTTTTACGTACCATTAATCGTATATGTTCCGGTTATTGCCTTTCTGTTTTGGAAAGCACTCTGGGAAATAAACATGACGGCTTTAAGTTTTACAGGATGGTTTTTGCTCGGCCTGGGCATCTGGACCATCACCGAATACGTGCTCCATCGGTATGTTTTTCATTTTGAACCTGAAGTTGAATGGGGTAAGAAAATCCATTTTATTTTCCATGGGGTACATCATGATTACCCAAATGATGCCAAAAGGCTGGTGATGCCGCCCTCTGCCAGTATTCCAATGGCTCTAGGCTTTTACTTTCTTTTCGACTGGTTATTGCCCGATACCAAAGTTTATCCGTTTTTTTCAGGGTTTATGATCGGTTATCTGTTTTACGATATGGTACATTACGCGCTTCACCATGCAAATTTTAAAAGTGGTTTCTGGAAAAAACTAAAGCAGCATCACATGCTTCACCATTATTCCGACTCGACCAAAGGTTATGGGGTAAGCTGGACTTTTTGGGACCACATTTTCAGGTCTAACTTTGATAAAAAGTAGTATGCAGCAACAATCATTGCTTAAAAACAATTTTTATGATATCCGTAATATTTATCTGACAGTTGCTATATCTGTTGGATATCTATTGTTATCAATACTGCTGGTTGGCTTTAAAACTGATCAGCTGGTGCTGATTTTTATCTTTAATGCCTTGTTCTATTTATCAAGGGGAACCAGAAAGTTTATCCTCGGTTTTTCTATATTTATCGTATACTGGATCCTGTTTGATTACATGAAAGCCTTTCCAAACTATCTGTTTAATACGGTGCATATTAAAGATTTATATGATTTGGAAAGGAAAACTTTTGGCATTAATTACCACGGAGCAATACTAACACCGAACGAATACTGGAAGATAAACAGTACCCCGTTTTTAGACGTATTGACGGGGTTTTTCTACCTGATGTGGGTACCTGTTCCATTGGCATTTGCTACCTATCTTTTTTTTAAGAATAAAGAACAGTTTGTTCGGTTCTCGCTCACCTTTGTTTGGGTAAATCTGCTGGGTTTTGTGGTTTACTATGCTTTCCCGGCTGCTCCACCGTGGTATGTGCAGGAACACGGTTTCGGCTTTGTAGCGAAAACAGCCGGTAATACCGCCGGCCTGGCCCGTTTTGACCATTACTTTGGGATTACACTTTTTCATGGAATATACAGCAAAGGTTCTAATGTATTTGCGGCCATGCCATCGTTGCACTCATCATATCCGGTTATTGTGGTTTATTATGGTTTGAAAAATCATTTGGGAAAAATTAATATTTTCTTCTTTACCGTAATGCTGGGCATCTGGTTTTCGGCAGTTTATACCAGTCATCATTATACGCTCGATGTTTTGGCTGGATTAACCTGTGCGCTTTTGGGCATCATTTTTTTTAATTTATTAATGCGCTACACCAAATTAAAACAACTTGTAGCCAAAATGGTAGCCGTCATTGGTAAATAGGATGTTCGTTTTAATTCAAATTAAGCAGAAATAGGAAATGAGGATTGAGCCTGGTGTGTTTTTAATTCTATTTCAATGTTTTTTGCATGGGCAAATAGATAAAACTCTACACTTGCAATAAGAATAAGTGCATAGCCAAAGAGTTCGAGCGACTCTTCGGATACATTTTTAACATCACGGACGTACTGTGTTTCCATAACGGCCATCCAGAAAACTTTCCTTCCGTACAGGCGCGCAAAAATATAGGTTGTTACAATACCTGATAATAAAATTCCAAAAGAGAACTGGTGTACAAAATTGTTTAAGTTGGAGAAAAATATGGCTTTCTTTCTGTAAATAAGGAGACTTGCCAGGATAAGGAGACTGAATGCACCGGTTTGCCATGCACCATCATAAACATGTTCGTCCAAAAAAGCATCCTGTTCCCGGATCAACGAAGCCATCATAAAAGCAAATAGCGCGAAGGAAAGTGGGAATAAGGATCTGTATTTAAAAGAGGTGTAGAGAAAAACGGTTGAACTTAAAAGGAGCAAAATGCTTTGAACATATTCTACCGCAGAATCTTCACTGAATTTATTGCTTGCTGCTTCCTGTTTTACATTCCATTTAAGAAATTCGGCAAGCAGGTAAATGAGTGCACCATAAATAATAAGCCGTAGAAGGGCAGTTTTTAAACCTGCAGGGGTTGATGTGATGGTATATTTAGCCACTTTAATGAATCTGGGTTGGTGATCAGCCAAATCAAATTATTGATGATTCCGCTTTGATGAAATTTATGATACAAATTTCGATCAGGAACCGCTTTCAAAAAAGGTCTAAAGCTCCTAAAAATTGGTTTAAAAGTACGAATATTTAAAATCTAAGGACAAATTTTGTTATGTAAGCAATTAGGATAAGCGCTACAAGTAATAAAAAAGCCCTATAGCTGATCGCTTAAGATCAGGCATAGGGCTTAAGAATATGAATTTTTCGGAATGAAATTAATTATTTAACACTTATCCACTTGTTAAGCGTATTGTCTGGTGCTTCAACCACTAGTTTATAGTAAGGGGATGGATAGTTATTAAGGTCGGCCAGGTAATGTTGCTGATTAACGTCAACCTCTCCCAATAGATGATAATCATCTTTTCCGCCAGTTTTAAAGGCATTAGTGGTTGCCAGCCAAATTTTTACTTTTCCCTTCTTTTCCAACGCCTTCCAGGTGATGTCTAAGTGGTTTTGCACATAATTTGCCTTGAGTGCGGATATGGATACCGGGCCAATAAATGAAGTACCATCAATTTCCTGTTCTACACTTTTTGGAAGTTTTATATTCAGATAATCAGCAATGGAAGGCATAATATCTACTATACTAAGATCGAAGTATTGCGCATGAGTATTCAGGTTTTTATAATTACTTACCATCCAGGTAGAACGCTGACGATCCGATTGTCCGCCATGTCCGCGACCTGTTTTTTCATCGCGTCCGTGATCAGTTGTAATTACAATCAGCCAATCTTCTTTAAATCGCTGTTGACGGTAATTAATGGCATCCCAAATTTGGCCCATTTGTTTGTCCAGCATCTCAACAGCCTTATAAAACTCCGGACTATCACCATAGCGATGGCCCATATCATCCGTATATTCCAGGTATACCCATGATAGATCCGGTGCTTGATCATGAATGGTATTAGCAGCTCGTTTAACCACTTCCTCATCAATAAAATGCATATAGTCAGCTTTTTTATCATGTTTAAAGCGGACAGTATCTAACTCAAAACCATCAGCTACAAAATCGGGTTTAAAGTTTCCGGTTTCGGGAAGGCCATCGCCAAGCAGTTTGGTTCGGTTGTCAGTCCAGCTGGAAAAAATAGCTGTTTTTTTATCAGGGTATTGATTTTTGAAAAGCCTGAAAATATGCTGATAATTATAATTTGGAGCCTTGATGTCATTATCGGGTACGTTATGCTTGTTTACCCAGGTGCCGGTAAGCAAGCTATTGTAACCTACAGCAGATATGGTTGGTGTTTCGTTATAACTTGCTTTATCTCCGCCCACATGCATGCGCGAATAGGATCCTGCAGAGATGATTTTTTTGAAGTTAGGTAATTCCAATCGTTCTATTACATCGGCAGGGATGCCATCGGCGATAACATAAACCACTTTTCGTGGCCTGTTTTGAGCAAGTGATGATAGTGATAAAGAAAAAAAGCAGGCAAAAATAAATGTCCTTAATAACATCGTTTTATGATTAGAAAGTGTTTGAGAAATATTCGTTTTCAACTGTTCCATCATCGTACATTTTAAGTATAGCATATCCGGGTGGCGTTTCCTGGTAATAACCGGGGCCTACTGATTCTGCATCGCCTTTGCCCCACCAAAAGCCACTCATGGCTCCATTGCAGCAGTATTGCACACCATTGTATACCGTTTGATCAGAGAGATGGTTGTGTCCGCTCAGGCAGATTTTTACCTTATCGCGATGTTTGTAGAAGAGATTCTTCAGTTTTTTACAATCCGAATGTCCGCCGCCAACCAATACGTGGGTGGTGCCCAGGATCGGATAGTGTGACATGATCAGCGTAGGTGTGCCGGCAGGCAGGTTTTTTAATTCCTGCTCAAGCCAGTTATACTGTTCATCATCAAGAGAAATTTTGCTGTTGTTGCCGTCAAGGATAATAAAGTGCCAGTTTTTTTTAGAGAAACTGTAATAACGATTAGGAATTTTCAGCCGTTTTACCACATAGTTCTTTCCATACATTTCATCGTCTGTTGCAGGCGCTTTCCACCAGATATCATGATTGCCAATACAACTGTATATTTTGTATTTATCGATCACCTTAGTGCATTCATCCCAAATATCCCATTGTTCAGTTACCTGATTGCGTACCACATTATCATAAGAAGCATCATTAATGGAATCTCCTCCGTTTAAGAAGAAATCAACTTTATGTTTGCTGATTATCTGATTTAAACATGCTTTGAATCGTAGCGGGGCATTTTCTCCTGCACGGATATGAACATCAGTAATGTGTGGCACAGTAAGCACCAGCTTCTTACCTTTCGGTTTATCTGTAAGCGTTTCAGAAGCCAGACCTGGCAACGCGCCCGAAAATGCCGTTCCTGCCGATATTCCTATTGCCTTTATTAAAGACCTTCTCGTTATTTCTGCCATCATTACCAGCCAAAAATTTGTTTCAGTTTAGGATTCAGGATGACTTGTTGCTGCGGGATAGGGCGGTAATAGAATTTGGGTTCTTCGAAGTTTCTGGTCACATTTTCTGTTACGATATTACCGCCGTTGTTGCCATTCTTCAAATAAACCGTTGCATCAGTACCGATAAGTCCTGCACGGTAATAAATAAGTTTTACCCCAAGCGAATTTTTTTCTTTCTGGTCTTCACCAGGGATCGTTGCCGTTCTGTCAATCAGAATAATATCATCAACGCCGTCACCGGTAAGGTCGTATTTGCCCAATCCGGCAAAATACATGCCTTGGGGGCTTGTGGTAAGTAGTTTGCCTACCTTCCAACGCATTAAATCATCAAAGCGCATGTTTTCAAAAGCATATTCTACCCTGCGTTCCCTCCTGATTTCGAGTATAACACCTGCGTTAGCGGTGACATTCGGATACTGTAATTGCAATGCCGGATCTGGATTGGCATTAGCCGTTGCCAGGTTGAGATCGGGCAACCCCGCTCTTTTACGAAGAAGATTTATCGATTGATCGAGTTGGGCCTGCGTTAAGGTACCCAATTCAGCAAGTGCTTCAGCATAAGTTAACAGGATTTCTGCATAGCGGTATACCGGAAAATCTACACCGTTTAAGATCGCGTTATCAGTGCTGTTTACATAACCTTTCAACTGATGATAACCTGTAAAATTTTTGTTTAAACGCTGGATATAGGGGGTAGCATCGGGTACCCTGATCCAGCCCGGGTAAACCATTGTTTGCGACATCCGCGGATCGCGGTTTTTAAATTCTGCCACAAAACCCAGCTGCGTGTAGTTTGCTACATCTGTAAACCTCGTTCCATCTTTCATTAAGTAAGTTTCTAACAGGTTCTTGGCTGGTGCCTGCTCATAATCGCCAAAGACGGTAGAATTTACATTCTGGCTTTTGTTTTTACTCAGGTCAAAGATGTTGACTAAAATGACCTCGCTATTGGCTGTTAAATCCTGACTGGAGAAAAGTGTTGCATAATCCTGTTCCGGTTTTCCGGTGTTGTAAATGTTAAACTTTTTGCTGGCGATGATTTCTCCTGAAATTCTTGCTGCAGTTTCTAAAAATGCATTTGCTGAACTGCTTAAATTGAGTTCGTTATGGTATTTACGATAAGTGCCCTCATAAAGTGCTGCCCGTGCATATAAAGTGGCCACTGCCCATTTTCCCGGAGTACCTACCGGGACACTTTCCCTCACATTTTTATAGGCAAAATCCAGATCTGCCATGATACTGTCGGCAATCAACGTCCTTGGATCCCGGGCTTTGTAGAGTGCATCATCACCAGGTTCCAATGTACCTGAATACCAGGGTACGTCAGAGAAACGCTTAACTTTATCTAAATAGAATTCAGCGCGGTAATACCTGGCTAAACCTGCGTAGTGGTTTTTAACGGCAGCAGAAACCTGTGCTTTTCCACAATTCTCTAGAAAATAGTTAATGTTTCTTAACCTGCTCCAGCTCCAGCCAGTGGTAATGTTTTGGGCGGTCGCGTTGCCTCCCATAATATTTTTTATCTCAACTGCTGCTGTAGTGGATACGTTATCCGTACTCTGATCATTAAGGTAAGTACTGCGGTCTGGCTGCGAAAGTAGGCCATTTACATAGAGCGAAAGATCACTTTCTGTGTTAAAAAAGAGGCCAGGGGAGACGGAGGTTTGAGGGAAACGATCAAGCCCGGCTTTTTTACAGGCTGCGAGCATACCTGCAACTGCAATAAACACGATATATATATACTTTTTCATTTTCTAATGATTTAATTATGATAGATCCAAAAATTAAAAATCGAGGTTTAAACCGAAGGCATATCTCCGTTGATAAGGATATGCCCAGGCACTTGGTCCCTGGTTAACCGCTTCAGGATCAATAAATTTCTTGATAGAAGAGAACTCATACAGGTTTTCTCCGGTCACAAATACGCGAAGACGGTTTACATGAAACTTTTTGGTCCACTGAACTGGTAAGGTATAACCAAACGATACGTTTTTGATCCTCAGGTAAGCACCGTTTAGTAAATATTTAGTCTGGGGAATATCTAAACCCGATCCATAATTGGCATCGGCAAGCCAAGATTGTAATACCGGATATTGAGAATCGGTATTGGCATCAGCAAGGCCCGCGGCGATATATGAAGCGGAGTGTTTGGCTCTTTGTTCCGGCGAATCAGCTGCTCCACGGTAAAAATCAAGGTTCCATGGATAAACGTTGGCATACGGCTGCTGGTAAGGCCCCCAGAAAAGATAGTGATGAGGATAAAAATCTCTTTTTAATACGCCCTGCAAAAATACAGAAACATCAAAACCACCCCAATCCATATTCAGATTGGCACCGATCGTATAACGGTCAGCACTGTTACCGATAATTTTTAAATCTTTCGGATCGTTTGAACTTAAACCCCTTTCAATTTTCTTATTTCCATCAAGGTCAACATATTTTGGCCATCCCTCAACAATGGAAAGTGCACCCCATGGAATAATGGCAGATTCATCTAAAGCAGCAATTTCTGCTTTACTCCGGAAAACCCCGTCATTCTGTAATCCCCAGATCTCTCCGAGTGTCTGCCCCTCGCGGTAATTGGAAAAGAGGTTCTGATCATTTTTAAATCTGGTAATTTTAGCTTTAGAATCGGCCAGGAATATTTTAGTATCAAAGCTGAAAGGTTTTGAACCCAGTTCAAACCTGTCTCGGTAAGTTACTGAAAGCTCCCATCCTTTGGTACGAAGATCTGCTGAATTTTGGCGTGGTACACCCGTGCCTAACACCCCTGGAAGTTCTTGTCCTGCAGTAAGCATGCCTTTGGTATCACGGATATAATAATCGAAAGTGAAAGAAAGTTTATCGTTCAACAGACCAATATCGGTACCCATATTTAAGGTAGATATTCTTTCCCATGTATAGGTTCGTGGGTCTACGTTTAATCCAGGGGCACCATTGATCACCTGGTTCTGGCCATTTCCTCCAATTAAATAACCAGAAGTACCAGTTACAAGTGATTGGATATAACCAAAGTTTGCTACGTTATCGTTTGGAAGAGCACCCTGATTTCCAAGTTCTCCATATGAGGTTCGAAGTTTAAAGGTAGATACTACAGGCGATAGTATCTTAAAGAAATCTTCTCCACTTGCTATCCAGGCCAAAGAAGCTGAAGGAAAGAATCCCCAGCGCCTATTTACAGGGAACCGCGATGAACCATCGTACCTTCCTGTAGCTTCCAGGATGTACCTGTTTTTGTACGTGTAATTTAATCTTGAAAATGCACTATTGGTAGCATAAGCGGAATAACCTGCACTAGCAGTAGCCGTTCCACTGGTGAGCGATAGGTACGGTAGAGAAGAAGAAATCAGAATGTCTTTACTCGCGTTTACGGTAGAATAGCTGTAATCTTCGCTATTAAAACCTACCATTGCACTGAAAAAATGGTCGCCAAGCGTCTTTTTATAGGTGCTATAGATATTAAATGCGTTATTAAACAGGTAACCATTGTTTTCGGTTACTGAACCGGTACCACCTTCTTCTCGGATATCATTCGGACCATAGCCGATTTTGTATTTTTTACTGTCATTATGCGTTTTCCAGAGTTCACGTTTAAAAGAAGCGTCAGCGTTTACCTGAAGATCACCTTTTAAAAATAAAGCAGTTGCACTTGTAATATTTTGAAAACCAAACATATTTTGAAGGTTATTTCCTCCATCTACAAGTTTTGCAGCCAGTTTTCCGGCAGCGGTATTCGCCCATGTGCCATCAGGATTCGTAGCTACGTCGGTAGGCATCAGGTAATACAGGTCGGTAATGTTTCCGTTAGGAAGTGCCCGTTTAGTTTGATAAATATTCAGGTTATTATCTATTTTAAGCCACGAAAGTGGAGAAAAACCCACTTTTGACCTCAGTCCATAACGGTCCCAGTAATCTGCAGTCAGTTTATTTAACCCATTATCTCTGGTATAATCTGCAGAGAGGTAGTAGGTTAAGGGCTTTTCGTTTACCGCAGCTCCACCAGAAAAAGTAAGAGTATGGCTTTTAGATAAACTCGAGTGATTAAAAAAATATTCATACCAGTCGTTACTGCCCATATAGGCCCACTTGGTAGGGTCGGTTGGATTTAACCGGGTATCGGCTATAGCAGGGTTATCCGATCTTTCTTTCGCCCAGCGGTAATACTCGTCAGAATAATTTACATAATCCCATGGAGTGTTATCTGTAGCAGTTTCTAATACCCTCGAAAAAATATAGGGATCGGTCACCGGCCTGGGTAGTAAGGTTGGCTTTGCCCATGATTGGAAAGTATTGTAACTAATGGTATTATTACCAGCAACACCTTGTTTAGTGGTAATCAGAATCACACCGAATGCAGCACGTGCGCCATAAATGGCTGCCGATGCCGCATCGCGCAATACGGTAAACGAAGTAATATCGCTAGGGGTTAAGCGCAACATATCATCAGTGCTGGTAGCAGGAATACCATCGATAACAATTAATGGCGAGCCACCATTAATGGAAGTATAGCCCCTGATATTGATGTTGGGTACACTGCCTGGCGCGCCGCCTGCGTAAGTAATATTGAGTCCGGGACTGATGCCCTGTAAGCCCTGTAATACGTTGCTTACAGGTCTCGACTCAAGCTGCTTGCCAGAAATCTGATCAATTGCGCCGGCAACATTGATTTTTTTCTTGGTTCCAAAACCAACAACCATTACCTCATCTAGGTTGGCAAAGTCAGGAGATAAAGAAATATCGATTTTTGCCCGGCCACTAACCAAAATTTCCTGTTGCTTGTAGCCAATGTAGGAAAAGATAAGTGTGGCATCAGGTTTTACATTACTTAAGGTATAAATACCATTACTGTTGGTGGCGATATGCAGGTTTGTCCCTTTTACAGTAATGTTTACGGCGGGGAGCGTTTCTCCTGTCTTTGCATCAGTAACCACGCCTTTTATTGCGATCCCTTGTGCAAAGCCGCTTGTAGACAGAATCAATAGCATGAATATCCAGAGTAGCCTTTTTTTCATTTTCTTAATATTTAGTTGTTTGATTTGGAATGATAAGCTCTTTTCAGCAGTGCTAAATTGAGCATATCATATTAAGGATAGGTTAACGTTCAATTAATATATTAATTGAACGTTCATTCAATATATTTAGTAAAATAAATTTGCAGAATCCAACCGCTTTTGATTAGTTTGCCCCATTAAATTAGCTGCACAATGGGACGTAAAAGCCTAAAAGAGACAAGGAGACAGGAAATTATAAAGGTATTTTACCAGGTGGCCAAAAAAGAGGGCTACGAAAATACCTCCATAGCCAAGATTGCAAAGGTGATGGATATTAACCCGAGCCTTATTATTCATTATTTTGAAACCAAGGAAGGACTCACTTACGAATTGATCGACCACATACTTGACCGGTATTTACTGATCTATACCGTAAAGAATAAAGAGAAAGCATCCTTAAGCGATTTGCAAAGTACGATTGAAATGCTGTTTTCTAAAAAATGGAACCTGCTTTTTGATGACGGTTTATTTTATACTTTTTACGCTTTGGCGTTTAGGGAGAAAAAAATCAAGCAAAAGTATAAGCTAATTCTGGATTCGTTGCGCAAAGGACTTGCACAGCTGATTGAACAGTGCAATGCGCAGTCCATTACAAATGTAAACGACCCAAAGGTTGCAGCCGATTTCATTTTTGTAATGGTTGACGGGGCTTACTTTTATCTTTCGCTGGAAAATGATAAAAAAGCTTATTCGGAGCGATTAGCCTATTATAAGCAGAAAGCTTATGATCTGCTTTGCATACCTCCGACTAAGGCGTCTTCTGATCACGTTTTTTTAACTGGCGACCCAAAGCAAATAAGCCAATAGACATCCAGAGTACATTGGCAGCAGCATTGGGTAAATCGTGCGTATCTAAAGCAGTTACGGCTAAACACAAGCCACCCAATATATTTAGGGCCTGAAAAGAGAACGAATCCGACCGGATTAATTTCATACTTAAAAAAAGGTATGCCAGCGTACAAAATACTACTCCAGACCATCCGATAAGTGACATCATTAATTTCATTCTGTTGTATGGTTTGCTGGGTAAAGCTATGAAATAATGTGATTACCTTTAGATAATTACAGCAATAATCAGATATATCGGGTGGTAGCGCTGTAGCAAAAAAAATGTTAGTATCGGGATGCTGGTTCTTTAATTTCAATAAAGAAAAAGGAGATCACCGTTGCAGTTTGCTTTGGTTTCCTCCTTTTTTTAAAGAATGAACATGTTAATGTTATTTGAAATATTGAGAAAGGTCGGTTACTTTACCGGAAAAATAGGTACTTCTTGTATTTGCTAAAATATTTTTAGTATCGTTGATAACAAACAACCTCGACTTGCCGGCTTCAAAATTAATTTCCCCATAACGGCCCTGGTTAGGTTTAAAGGGATAGGCGGCTAATACAAAAGGCGCGCTGGTTGTGGTGTAGGGTACATTATCGGTGCCTTTTTCAACAATATCAAAACTATATATATAATTGGCATCTGGTAGTGGTGGAAGTTCTATCTGGTTAAAAGTACCATCTTTAAGCAAAGTAAGCCTAAGTTCGGGCTGTACCTTTGTTCCGGCGGTAGCATACGCTGCGGTAGATTGGGGTTTAAGCCTGGTGTAGAAAACGAGGTCTACATCAACATTTTTAAATTGTGGTGCAAATAAAGTCTCGAACTTTGCACTAACCATCATATTTGCAGGATTTACAGGCGGGTTAAGGCTTACATTATCAACAATTTTGATTCCATCGTAAAAGAAATTTATGCTTTGGCTATTGCTGGTTGCATCGATCGTTTTAGCAAGCAGAATATCGGTTTCGCCTTTTTTGCGTACCGTTATTTCTCTCTTTGTACCTTTATCAATCAGGATAGGGGAGGTGTTATTTATCGAACCGGTGCCGGATAAAAATACATTTCCATCTATTAAAAATTCGAGTTCACCCGCCAGTGCGTAGCCTTTGATGAGTAATGAAATGGAACTGTTGTATATTTTAGTGCCATCATAAAAAATACTGATGTACTGATCGAACGGTGCTACCGTTATCGTTCTGGAGAGTAATATCTCCGTTGAACCTTTTTTTCTGATTTTCAAATCAGCGTGCTGATCTTTAACGGTAAGCAGGGTTTTTACGTTGATGCCCCCCGCAGGTGGTGCGGCAATTACGCTGTCTTTATACAGGTACTCCAGCTCAACACTACTTGCACCTGTAACATTTAACTGAACAATTTTAACCGGTTCGGGTTGGAGTAGTTCTGCCTTACGACAGGATAAACTTAATGTGGCGATGGCCGAAAGGAAAAAAAAGGCAAATATTTTAAGTTTCATATAAAGGTTAATTATCATTTAAAACAGCGTTATCCTGTTTTATTATAAGAGACTATGCCGAACAGCATAGTCTCTTTCTATTAAGAAAAAATTAAAATACAAGTTTTGACCAACCTGAAGCCCAGCTCGGAAGTGTAACTGTAGCAGGAGAACCCGGAGTGTTATACCATGGTTGCGCAACACCGAAAGTACTGGCGTTGGTTGCATTTACTACCAAAGTATTGCCACCACCATCAGCATAAGCACCAACGGCAGCTGTGATTGAATTGTTGAAACCATGAACAGAAGTAGAAGAAATATCTGAAAGACTTGCATTGGCATCACTGTCGAAAGCGATACCGGTATTGTAACCAGAAACAATCACACTAATTAAGCTTACTTCAGAACCTCTGCGCTCGCGGATACCGTTACGGTAGCCTAAACCAGAAATACCGTTTTTATTTTCAGTTCCGAAAATGCTTACATTTTGTAAGGTTGGATGTGTTTTAGGGGTTAAGCTAAACGTACCATCTTCCGCAGGTGCATTGTTATCAGATTCGATACCGTTTGAATCGCTGTTGCCTCCACTCGTACTGTGTGTAGAATTTTTATCGGCAATGGCCACACAGTCGCTTAGTATACCGGTAAAACCGTTATCGAAATCAAACTGGTCGTCATCAGAAGCCAGCGCAATTAAATTACTTGGACTAACTGTACCACCAAAAAACTCAAATCCGTCATCCAGACCATAAGAAACCTGTACATGATCGATCGTTGTGCCACTGCCCACGCCACCTAAAGTTAAACCGTTAACTTCGATGTTTGGAGCCAACTGGAAACCTGCATACTCAATACGCACATATTGGAAAGTACCTCGGTTATCTTCGTCATTTGTACCTCCGTAATGGAATTTAGGATTGTCAGCTAAACCTTCTATCAGTTTATCACCAACGTTGATTCTGGCATTACCTAAAATAATGGCTCCGCCAAAGTCGCCTGGTTTACCAGTTGTACTGGCATCACCATCTAAAAGGTAACGGCTGGTGAATACAATTGGATTTTCTGCTGTACCTACTGCATTGATGTAACCATCTTTGGCAATAACCAATACACCATTTTGTACACCTGGAGTATTTACCGAAGCTTTGATATAAGTACCTGGTTGGATGGTTAAAGTTGCACCATTTCTAACCGTTACTACACCGCTTAATTCGTAAACGTTTCCTGCGGTCCAGGTAACAGAGCTGGTAATGTCTCCGCTAACAGCCACAACCGGCAAGGATGATTGTGAATAATCTGCTGCTGAAGTGCTGCGGTTACCGAATGCATCAGCACCACCTTCGTTTTTTTTACAAGCTGTAAATGAAACAGCAACAATTGATAAAAGACCGATTAAATTTTTAAAATTTTTCATTGTCATTTTTTGTTTTTCATAGGATCTTATTGTTACGATCCATGTTTTTTAGGTTGATTTTTTTCAAGGTTATTTAGGTTTACAGACAAGTTATTTGTTGGTTTTTAAGGAAATAAAAGCCTGATATACCTAAATATGATGTTTTTTTATATCTTAGCTGTTCATATAGATTTAACTAAGTAAAGCTGTTAGCTACCCTGGGTTTTTAACAGTAGATTTAAAAATATTTCAGGTTTTCCTGATTGGCCGTTCCACTGCAAATGATCGGTTTAAACGAAGGGTTCTGATATAACCTTTCGTTTTTTTTGGCTATGCAGGAAATAAATTTCCTCCTTTCCTGTTAAATGGTTTAACCTTATAAAAACTGTTTTTCATGGTCGTTCTAAAAATTGTAGGTAATAGAGGTGCTGTAGGTGCGGCCAAATTTTTGCGAAAACATCACCTGGTCTCCATCATCCAGGTTGTTGGTAAAACCTGGTTTCAATCGCAACTTATTGCTGTAGTCTGAACCCGGCTGGTAATCGGGGTTGGCTTCGTAACTTGCGGTATTTCTATAAATCAGCGAGGCCCTGTTGAGTAAATTCGCGGCATTGACTTTTACTTCGAACCTGTTTTTATAAAACTTATAACTAATCTGTGCATCAATCTGGTCGCGCGGGTTTTCATATTCAATGTTATTCAGTTCCGGACTAACCAAAGTTGTTTTGCGCCCAGATTTATTATAGGCCAGGTTGAAGCCAAAATGCTCGTCCAGATACTGTAGCCCGGCATTGATCAGGTAAGGTGCCTGCCCATACATGTTCCTTTTGGCTTTGGCACTTACTATAACACTTTCGCCATTGGTACCGGTAGTTTTGTAGGTCCCAACTACATTGGCTGTTTGTAAGGTAAGGTTGCCGTAAAGCGTTAATCTTGAAAGCAGGGTATTGTTATTGATGAAACCCAGGTTTTTCCTCAACTCCAGTTCCAATCCATAAACTTTGGCTTGATCAGAATTTTTGATATAATAAAAACCGCCTCCGTTTGAGATGCTGTAAACCACTTCTACGGGTTGATCGAATTTTTTATAAAAGGCACTTGCCGAGATGATTTCGCCCAAGCCGGGGAACCATTCAAATTTAAGATCGTAATTTTTAATTTGGGTACTGGCTAAACCCTCGTTCCCAAACTGGGCATCAAACATCGGGTCGTATCTAAAGAACTGACTGTTATCCATTAGTTCGGGCCTTACTACAGCATTTGAAAAAGCGGCCCTGATGTTAATCTCTTTTGTAGGGCTATAGGTAAGATTAGCCGAAGGTAACCAACGCCATTTTTTCTCAGATGGAAGTGCGAAACCGCTCACTCCCCTAACATTGAGGTCGTTGCGGAGTTCGGTATATTTGAAGTACTCTGCTCTTAGGCCCCATACCAAACGTAATTTTTCAGCAAGACGGTTATCAAGCATCATATACGCCGCCTGGGTGGTACTTTTACCTTTATAGCCGTTTAAAAAGTATGGGTTAATAAAATAATTGTAGCCATTATTGCCAATTTTGGCAGGATCAATCATTTGGGCGATAGAGATGAATTTCAGGCTATCGGGTATCGATGCATTACGGACCAGTGATGCGATTTCCCAGTTTAAGGAACCTTCTTTGTGTATACCAAAATACCCCGTTTTTACCGTGTTATTTAGTGAGCCAATTTTGAAAGGCATACTTGCATCGCCACCCCAGGCAAGATGGTGTTCATTATTGCTGTAGTTATGTCTTGAGGTAGGTTTGATATAACCTTCCCTTTGGCCGCTTGCCTGGTAAAAATATTCATAATCATTACCAAATTGCTGCAAGTTTTGGGTGCTAATACTCAAATCCTTCTCTTTACGGTCTATTGATGTACGCGATAAATTCCATTCCAGCTTTACTTTGCCTGCCTGGTGCTGGCCATTGAGTTTATTCTGTAACAGGTCGGTGTACGTAGGATCGTCAGCTTCAACAATAGCATTTGGTTTTCGGCCATTGGCAAAGAATTCAGATCCATTATCAGCATCATAACCAATGGTTCTAAATAGGTCGTTATTGTAAATGTGTGTATAGGTGTTGCGGAAACTAAATCTGTTTTTCTCAAGCTGTAAACCTACATTTAACATGGCTGCTAAAGTGGTGTTGAACATATATTTCGCACCGGTATTTGGCGTATTGATATTCCATTCACCTCTTGTTTGTTGTTCAATGGTATTGATATTCTGGTTGTTGCGGTAGCTTAATGATGTGGTAAAACCCAGTTTTTTATTATTTGTAGTATCAATGCCTATGGTTCTGCCTATGGTAAACTGATAATTTTGAGATGGTGCCGTTTTGTACCTGTACATCGTGAAATTATCATTGACGAATTTCTGGCTTTGAGCAATCAGCATTTGCTGGTACTGCTCGTCTGTAAGCGTATTGTTGGGTGCCGTTGTACGTTCAGTATGTTCTAAACCGACCGGAAAATTTCTTCTTCCATCATCAAACCCAAAATAATCGTATTTGCCTCGCTTATGACTTAAAAAATCTTTTCCTGTGCTTTGATCATTATACGAAGTACCTGCTGTAAACGACATAAAGTTCTCGGTAGGGATATCTTTGGTATTGATCTGTATTAACCCACCCCCGAAACTGCTATTCATATCAGGCGTAACGGTTTTACTCACCACAACGTTATCAACCAGGTTCGAGGGAATTAAATCGAAAGAGAAGTTACGGGTTTGTGCCTCTGTACTAGGTAGCGTAATCCCATCCAGCTGTGCAGTGTTATAACGTTCACCTATGCCGCGTACCAGTACCATTTTATTGTCTACCGAATTTACCCCGCTAATGCGTTTCAAACTTTCACCAATGTTTTTATCCGGTGTTCTGGAAATCTGGTCGGCACTAATTCCATTGCTCATTTCAGCAGCGTTTTTCTGACGGGTCAGTAAGCCTTCAACGGAAGCTTTTTTATAGCTGGCGGTTATCACCACATCTTGCAAACCTTTTGCATCGGGTTTTAGGGCAATGTTAAGCGGTGTGCTTTTATCTGCCCTGACTTCTACATCACTTATGCGTTGTGTAATGAAAGATATATAACTAATTTCTACTGTATATTTTCCGGGTTCGGCAGTTAATGTGTAACTACCATCGCTGGCCGTTTGTGTAGCTTTGCCCGTTTCGTTAATTTTAACAGATGCACCGGGCAGGGTTTCACCTTTTTCGTCAAAAACCTTTCCTGATATGTTTCCTGGTTTTACCAGATCCGGAAGTTTATATAGCAATATGGTATTGGCATCAGCAAACCGGTAGGCTACTCTGGTTCCTGAAAGTATTTTTTTTAAGATCAGCTCAATGGCCATGTTTTTTACTTCGAGGCTTACTTTCCCGTTTTTGCTGAAAATCGATTTATTATAATTGATTGACAAGCCTGCTTTTTCTTCGAGCAATGAAAGCGCATCAGGAATGCCCATTTCAACTATCTTAATGCTCAGTATGCCTTCTTTTGGCGTTTGTGCAAAACTGTTTGCCACTGCCTCGTTAAATAAAAAAGTAGATAGTATGATGAAGGTTACCAAAGGGCGGTAATCTAAATTGATAATATATTCTTTTATATATTCATAAATTCCTATTTTCATAGGTTCAAGATGTTTTTTAATTTTCACGGGTTAAAAACTTTTGTTTTAGGAGCTGGATTGTTCGAGCAATCCGGCCCCTTGTTGATGTAAAGAGGTTTAATCTGTTTTTTGTAGGTATAAATCTGGTTTTTTGCACCTTTTGCCGCGCTATAGCATTTTGCTAACTCATCATTGACAGCCCTCCCCCCATACGGTTATTATTTTGTTTGCATTGTCTATTTTATATCTCATTTTTTTGCCGCTCATGATCCGGATTTCTTCCATTATATCGCTGATGCTTTTGCTGGTAAATGTGGCATTGTACCTGCAATCGTTTAATTTATTGGTTTTCAGTTCGAAACGGACATTGTAATATCTTTCCAGTGACTGGAACATATTAGCCAGGCTTACATCTTTAAAGGCAAATCTGTTCTTAATCCATGCATTAATTTCGCTGATACGTTCGTTACGGATATCATAGTGATGTGCTTTCAAATGATATGATAATTTCATTCCGGGAGTAAGTAGCGAAAGTTGCCTTAATTTTCCGGTACTGTTCTCCGAAACGCCTACTTTACCGGTACGAACAGCGACGCTGAAAGTTTCATCTTCAGGATAAGCATAAATGTTGAATGAAGTACCCAAAACCCTGGTCTGCATCTCTCCGCTCTGTACGATAAATGGGCTGGTGGTATCATGTTTTACTTCAAAAAAAGCTTCTCCTTCCAGCTGGATATTTCTTAAATTACCTTTTACGAACCGGGATGGCCAGGTTAGCCTGCTTTCGGCACCAAGGTATACAACAGAACTATCAGGTAAAATCAACTTTAGTCTTTCACCCTTTTGAGTGGTTTTACTTAAAAAGGTGATCGATGTTTGTGTAGCTTGTTGTACGTTCCGGTACAGATACCAGCCAAGCGATGCAGAAATAATGACGATAACTGCCGCAGCATATTTTAATAGTGGTGAGAATAATCTGCTTTTAGATCGGCGTTTTTCTACTTTTTCCCATATTTCTGTAAGTCCGTTAACAGCAGTTAAAGAGTAATCGGTTTCTGTTGTTTTTGCTGTCCACGCGCTTTCCATTATACCATAAAATTCACTATCGGCGTTCTCTGGGTCAGCAAGGTACTCCATTAACATTTTTTCTTGCTCTGGAGTGGTTTTACCTGCTAAGTAATATTCAAATAGTATTTTAATGTTTTCTTTCACTTTATTATTTGTAAGCTTTAGCGCTGCGCACTAATGTATATATGCACGAGCGTGGTGATATAGCTATCGGAAAATGAAATTTATTTTAAAAAGCGAATAGGGGCAGTTATTAGGCAGTTTTATTTGCTTGTTATCCTGAGAAATAATTTTAGGATTTAACTAAAAGTAAATCTCCTCGATTGATTTATGCAGGTATTCATCGCCGCTCTTGCCTGAAAATGATGATAACGCTTAAAACTTATATGCGCTTATATAGTAGCAAGATATATTAACGATGAGCTGCTTGTATAAACGTTATTATAAGAAGGCTTTTTTCTTGTCACCATCGCATTTTTTTTTGCTCGTCAACGGTGACCTAACGGGAGGCATCCTCGCTAAAGAAAATTAAGATGGGAGAATGTAAATGAATTTAATAATGATCAATTGGCAGAGTATATTCAGAAACCATGCAGGTAGCCATAAGTACTTTTCTTATGGGGCAACCTTCAACAAAAGATCACTATAGCCAATGATAATATCGTTTCCGGGGAATAGGTGCTGAAGTATTTCCGCAAAGTGCCAAGTGATTTTTTGAGGTGGTTGTTTACCGTGTTTTTAGAGATGCCCATCAGTTGCGAAATTTCTTCGTGGGTATGGTGGTCGTTACGACTCAATAAATATATTTTTTTAACCTGCGGAGAAAGACTTTCTATCACTTTATTTACAATTTGTTTCGTTTCTTTGGCATTGAGTTCCTCTTCTATGGTATTGAAAGATGGCTCACATTTAAGGTTTTCGTTGCTATAAGCCTTCTCTCTGGCTTTTTTACGAAGTATAGAAAGAAAATTATTACGGATAAGGGTATAAAGAAATGCCTCAAAATTCTTTTGTATATCAATTTTTGATCGGTTTTCCCAAAGCCTTACAAAAACATCCTGGGTAAGTTCTTCGGCTTCTTCACTGTTACGGCTAAAATGGTAGGCATAACCATATATTTTTTTTCGATACTGATGGTAAATTTCATTGAAAGCGGCAGAATCGCCAGCTTTTACTGCATTGAGGAGTTTTGCATTTTTAAAATCTTCCAACTGTTCCATAAGTAGCGTTTATGTAGGCAAGTTAGTAGTTGCGTATAAAGTTAATGTTAACGCAATGAAAACCTTTTCTATCACCTTAACTGATGGCTGATGACTATGCTTTGCTGTGCAGACAACGTCCTCGAATCCATTAATACACGGTCAGGCTGAAAGCTGCTAGTCAATACATTATTTATCACAGTAGAAGTTTTGATAGCCTTACCGGTTATGGCAGCAATTGCTGCTCTCACCAATGGATCTGCAGTATCGCCAGGTTGAAGCAAAGGCAGATTATCCATTTCATTAACCTTGATATCGGGGGCAATGCCTGTGCTGTAACCGCCAATGCCCTGTGCGTTAAAAAGTTTATAAACAATCGGGTGTATTTCCCAGTTTACCTGTTTAGGGCTTCGGTTATCAAAGATCCTAAATGACGCTTCATCTTTTCCCCTTGTTTTTTCGCCGATCAGTATCACCTGAATGAAAGGTTTAAGATTATTAATCATGACTTCTGAAGCAGATGCGGTGGCTGCTGTTGATAGGATATAAACCCGGCTTAAGCCAAGGTTTTGCTGCAAGATGGCGTTAAAATTTAAAGTGCCATCGAATGTAGCTGCAGTCCCGATTGATTCGGTTTTGGTGCCTCCGTTTTTATTGCCTTTGTAGATAATAAAGGGTTTATTGAAAGATACATTTTTAGCAATCATAGCGCATAAGCCGGCTGCTTCTGCTACCTGGCCACCTGCGTTATAACGGAGGTCGAGAATGAGTTCAGCGATGCTTTCTGATCTAAAATTACTAAAGGCAGCAGTAAGCGAACTGGCCAAACCACCATTAAAATCCAGAAAATACAGGTAACCGATTTTTTTTCCATCACTTTCTATCACCTTGCTGATCTCACGCTGATCGAGTATGATACTTTTATTTAACTGAACAGTGCGGGTGTCTGCCCAGATATTGTTTTTCAGTTCAGCTAAACCCAAAGAAAAGTGATCGCTATTTAATATTTCAGTTTGCAAAACCTGTGCATTATCAACCGTTATTGTTTTGCCGTTAATTTTACTGATATAATCTCCACGTTTTAAACCGGCCCTCGAAGCCGGAGAGTCATTTAGTACCACTTTAATAATTCCGATAGCTTTTGAACTGTTTTGGTCACTCACCACGGTATAATCAAAACCAAAATTTCTGTTGCCTGGTATTGCAGTGGCGGGGTCATTAGGGATAGTGATGTATGAAAAACGATCCGACGAGTTGCGGATGGAATTAAAAAAATCTTTTGGTGCCAAACTGAGATTCGGATAGGCAGGCAATTGGTCATTCCAATAATAATATCGTTTAAGGCTATCAAGTATCCAGGTGTTGATATGCTCGTTGCTTCCTATTGGATAATCAGGTTTTTGACTGCTTTTTTTGCAGCCCGACAGGATAGTTAAAAATAGAATAACTATATAAATAAACTGATAAGTTGTTTTATTTAAGTTTGTTATGGACGTGGTCATTGCCTTTCCTGGTTTTAGAACAAACTTAAAATTACTATTGTTAACCCGGCATTAATTTTCAAGTTAGCATAATCTACCAAATATAGGCCTGGAAAGAATGGTTCCCGGTGTTAAATTATCATTTTAGGCTTATTTAATGTTAACGTAACAATAATTAAACATTCGCGTTTTATTGCATTAACTTTGCGCTGTGAATTTTCCGCTTTATATCTACTACGAATTACTAATCCGTTTATCTGAAATCGACTCCGGAATCGGCGATTACGTATCTTCAAATGCTAATGATGAAAATTGCGTATTGCGTACTACAAATGGTATTATAACGGTTCCGATCAACCTCTTAAGGCGACAGTCAGCAGATCCCAATCTGATTAACCTTGACGAATTAATTGCGTTAAGTAAAAATTTCAAGCCCGGCTATGCCTAATTCAATAGGGGGGACTGATTTAAAATAAAACATGATCTTTTGCTTAAATAAATCATTAAGGTTTAATAAAGATGTAATAGATCGTTTTTGGAAAATCGCAGGCATCTTTTATTTTATCGCACCGAATGCTGCAAAACAAGCGTTCTTGTGGAGGATCTCGGTCGTGGTAAACCCAACTTTTTTTAACAAAGCCAGCTGATAATTAACCGAACGCGGGGTATCTTCATATTCAATATAATCTAATACTTTTTGTTTGTATGCTTCACCGCCAAGTGTTTTCAGGTATGCTCCGTATTGATCCTGAAAAAGTTTGTCGATCAACACTGAATCGTGCGCAATGAGGTCTGAAATCCAGATACTGCCACCGGGTTTTAAAGCCTGGTAAATCTTAGTGAAAACAAGTTCCCAATCGGCATCGGTACGTAAATGATGAAATGTAGCCGCGGCCAGTACAATATCGAAATGGTTGTAGGGCAAATCCAGGTTTCGCATATCATCCTGTATTAGCGTTATTTTTCCAGTGGTTTGCGCCGATATCCGAGCTTTTGCGCGTGTTAACATAGGTAGGCTTAAATCGTTTAAGGTACAGTTTAGGTTTGGGATTTTATTGAGCATTTTCAATGTATAATTACCAGCACCACAGCCAATATCCAACAGTTCTGTAGCGGTTGAATTAATGTATTTGGCAGCTTCGGTGCAAAGTTCCATGGTAAGGGGGGCATCAATAGTGGTTTGCTGGCCGCTTTCTAAATTAGAGAAACGTTCTACATCACTGTCGAACCTTGTTTTTATCTCATCGTTTGTTGCTTTATGCGAATAATCTTTATTCATTGTTTTTAGTTTTTTGCAAAGTTACCTTAGTTGATCATATTTGTAAAATATCAATTTTAGCATAAATTAATACCTTATAAGTATTGTAGATATGGAGCTCAGACATTTGTCATATTTTAAAACTGTTGCAGAAGAACTGCACTTTACCAAGGCAGCAACGAAACTCTTTATTTCACAGCCGCCTTTAAGCAGGCAGATTAAAGAGTTGGAAGAAGAACTCGGCGTAAAGTTGTTTATCCGGAATAATAAGCGGGTTGCGTTAACAAATGCCGGTAAATATTTTAAGAATGAAGTAGATAACTTGTTTACCAGGCTTGAAGAAAGTAAAGAAGTGGTGCGTAAAATCCATGAAGGTGTTAGCGGCGAATTTAAGATCGGTTACATCAGTTCAGTTTATCAGTCGCAGCTTGCCGAAATTTTAAAGTTGATGCATCAGGAATTTCCCTACTTAAAAACGAGTTTGTTTGAAGTACCTACACTGGCGCAGATTAAAGCGCTGGAACATGGCGATTTAGATGTTGGGATTTTGAGAGCTCCTGTATTGTCTGAAAAATTGAAAGTAGAATCTTTGTTTTTTGATCCTTTTGTGGTGGTTACCCCTTTAGGAACACATAAAATAGGCAATGAACATGAACTCGCAGATTTTTTAAGGACGAGCCCGTTTATTTTCTTTAATAAAACATTTGCACCACAGTATAACCAGAAACTTGTAGAGATTTGCCATAGGTTGGGCTTTAGTCCGGATATTACACACGAGGCTAACAATGTACATTCTATACTACAATTGGTAGAGGCGGGTCTGGGTGTATCTATTTTGCCACTGTCGTTAAAAAAGCAATACGGACAATTGAACGTATCTTTTATTGAAATCAGCGATATTCCCATTAATACAGAGGTGGTACTGGCTTATAAAGAATCAAATAAAAATGAGGCATTGAATTGGTTTATTAGACATTATACACGGTTGAAAATATAAAAAGGCTGTATCAGAAGTAAAATCTAACATTTAAACCCGAAATTTTATTTTAATTTTAGTCATTCCCGCGCAGGCGGGAATCTTAAAGCGCTTTGCGATAGCATTAAGATTTCCAATTAAATTGGGAATGACGACCTTTCAAAATATTATTCTGCTAAAAATCTAAAAAATCATTTCTGATACAGCGTCTGTACGCAGCTAGAAAGATGTTAATTGCTAAAAATCCTTAATCTTAATGTGAAGGCTGACCAATCATTTCAATGAGTTTATGCTCAAGTCCTTTTCCAACTAAAGTTTTGCCTACAATTTTTCCATTGGGATCAATCAGGAAATTCTGCGGTATGGCGCTAACGCCGTACAATTTTGCTGCGGTACTATCCCAGGCCTTAAGATCAGATAGTTGCAGCCATGGTAAACCATCGTTCTTTATCGCAGCCAGCCATAGATTCTTTGCTTCTGGCTTATCGAGCGATACACCAACTACGGTAAAGTTTTGATCTTTGAATTTGTTATAAATCCTGAGCAGGTTTGGGTTTTCTGCCCTGCAAGGGCCACACCATGACGCCCAGAAGTCTAATAAAACGTATTTACCCTTAAAAGAAGAAAGTTTTACCGATTTTCCTTCTGTATCAGCCAACTCAAAATCAGGTGCCGTTTGTCCAATGGCTGTAGCTTTCATCTGAAGCAAGGTTTTAGCAAAGTTTATACCTTTAGTACTTTTCTTAATCCTGTCAGAAAAACCATCAAATAGAGATTTTACTTCAGCGTATTCACCGTCATAAGCTAATTTCGACATCAGGTTGAGCGCAAGATCAGAATCAGGGTGGGTTCTTACGAATTTTGCATAAGCTTCGTTTGTTAGTTTGCTATATCTTTTTTTGAATTCTTCCAGCTTATCCTCAAAATCAGGCGTGTTTTGCTGATTTGATTTTCCTTCCATGAAAGCCTTATCTCCCGGAGACATCTTTGCCAGCGATTCGTCCACAAGATTATTAAATTCGGTATAATCATTGTTCATAGGTGTACCGGTTACTTCTAATCCGTCAAAAGAACTTCCTTCTTTAATAGCGACCATTATTTTACCAGGTTCTAAAATTACGGTACCGCGCTCCAGGCTTTTATCTCTACCAACACCTTTTGTGTCAAAACTCAGTTCGGCTGAAACTGGCGAAGAAGTCGCTGTGCCGGTGAATTTAAATGCCCCGTTTTTCAATATAACCGAATCGGTAATATCTTTGCCATTTAAAGTATAGTCTAAATAGGCCTTTACCGGTGCATTAAATTCACCATATTTTCCTGTGATGGTAAAAGTATTTTTTCCGCCCTGTGCAAAAGCACTCAATTGTAGTATGGATAAGGCGATGATCATTAATCGTTTCATATTTTTATTGTATCGTTCTGGATATTAATTGATGTTAATGGTAAAATCGACTTCATCCGGCGGAAGGCACATCTTGTCGTTACACACCATAAATTTAACTTTTCCTTTAACAGTTGCTGTTTTGCCTTTTAGCTTTACTTTTTGCTGAAAGATGACTGAATTTTCGAAAAATCCGACTTCCATCATAAAAGTGGGCTCTAAGCGCACAATGGCCTGAGGTTCTTTTGTATAACCTACGACGGTATAGCCATCTGATTTTTCAAATGTAAATTTTGTCGGTTGCGGACCACCTTTTTCTACATACTGTGAGTATAAGTGCCAGCCTTTTTCTAAGGTGGCTTTTACATATACAACCGCTTCATTTTTACCTGTTTTTTTGGCCGCATAACTCCATTTGATGGGGTGGTAGATTTGCCCGAATCCTTTTATTGTGAAAAACGAGCAGAGTAACAGCAGAATGATATTTTTTTTCATATTGATATTAGTTATTGTCGGCAGCATGCTTTTTAGTGATTTCTACCATTGCTTTTAATTCATAATATTCCCGATCTGTGGAGCCAGCGTAGCCAATTCCTTCCATTCTTATTATTCCTTTAGGATCGATGATAAACTTATGCGGTGTGCCTTTAGCACCAATTGCTTTGTAGAATTCCATATCGGGATCTCTCAATACATCTAAAGTCAGTTTGGATTTGTCGACATATTTTTGCTGGGTTTCTTTGTCCTCAGCTATTCCGGCTACAAATAGTTGAAATGGTTCATTTTTATAGTCTGCAACTATTCTTTCGAAAGCAGGAAAGCAGGCTTTACAGGGCGTACAGGTGGTGCTCCAAAAATCGACTACCATGATTTTTCCTTTGTAATCAGATACTTTAAATTCCTGACCATTTAATTTGGTAATGGCAATGGTTGGCGCAGGTTTGCCAATTGGATCCCATTTGCTTTCAAGCGCCTTATAATAGTGCTGGTACGCCTCGTCCTGTAATGAAGTGACATATTTCGTAGCATTGTCTTCTCCATTTATTTTGGCACAGATGGTTTTAAGCGTAGATAAAAGTTTAGGATTAGATTCTGCTTCTTTAACGGAAACGGTTAATGTATCAATTGCCTTTTGCGTTTGGCCATTTGCATCTAAAATGAATGCATAACGACTGATGAAATTTGGCTTCGAATCTTTAAAGTAATTCATGTTCCTCATTTTAGCATCTTTAAGTGCTTCGTTGATTTTTGCTAATGCAGAACTTTTATCACCGTTGATACAATCTACCGTAGCTGAAATTTCCAGTAAAAGTTCGTGTGCATGTTCAAAATCATCCTTACGCAATCCGTTTTCAATATCTTTAATATATTGTTTGGAAATTACATCAACCCATTCCAGGTGTTTTTGCTCATCTAACCACTTTTCAAGAATGTTGGTTAATTCAAATAACGATAAACCATCTTTAACTGACTTGTCATAATGTTTGAACTTTTCTAAATTTTCATCATGAAGCCAGTTAATGGCTATTACACCTTTAATGCGGTCGTAAATTTTTCTGTTTTTCTCCGTTTCAGGTATTTTCTTTATTAAGTCCTTATAAAATTTTTCCTGATCCTGTACTTTGCCAATAAGCGTAAATTCTTCATATTTTTCAGCCAAAGGATTAGGCTGTTGTGCTTTAGCTCCATAGCTGATAATCAGCATCATGCTTAAAGCGGTAAAGCAGTTTATTAATTTGTTGATTTTCATAACTGTTATTTAATTGATGTGTAATATTGGGCAGCCTAAGGGCCGCCCAGGTGGAATGATTTATTGATTATCTGCTAATCCCTGATTTTGATTGACCATAAGTTCCCCGAATTTCATCGCATAGCGTTTTGGGGTCAGTGTATAAGTTTTTAAAATGCTGCCATCTGCATCCAATAGATAGTGGTTAGGATTAATGTGATCCTTATAAATCGGATCCACTGAAAGACGACGCATATCTAACCAACGCAAACCCGAAAGGGCAAATTCCCTGATGCGTTCGTCTAGAATAAATCTAACCATGGCTTGCTGGTTGGAAGCTACGTTTGCCGGCACGCTCGCAGCTGCAGCAGTCATTCTTTTCAACCGCAAGGCCTCAACATCTGCCTTTGCGCCGCTCAGATCATTTTCCCGAGCCTTGATTTCTGCACGCATTAAATACATTTCGGGCAGCGACGGCCCGATATCCAGAAAGAAATTCGGATAACGACGTACTTTTTTGGGGTAAATCAGGTCGCCAAACATCTCCATGTCTGAATAAAGCAGTAATCTTTTATCATCATCACCGTAAAGGGTAGCCACCTGAGGCGTGAAAACCGGACAATCAGCAAAATTGAAATTCCAGACTGTGGTAGAAATATTATAAATGACCTGGCTGTTGTTTGCTGCAAGAGGCAGATTGCTTAACGCACCCAGGAAGTTGAGCGGAAACCAGGAACCAGCTGCATTTTCATCCAAAACAGTATTGTAGTCGTAAAGTGAGAGCGGTATGGTTGATTTAGACAATTCTGCGAATGCGCCATCAATATGTGTTTTAGCGGAAGAAAAATCAAGCATATTCATATATACTCTGGTGAGAAAGAATTCGGCAGCCATTTTAGATAGCCTTCTGCGATGCACAACTGGTCCGAGGCCTGGAAAGGCTTCTGTTAAATCTTTTATGATTGCAGTATAACACTCTTTTACTGTTGCCCTGGTAAAGGATGTTTGGGTAACATCGGCTGCAGTAATAAGAGGAATCCCCAAATCAGTTGCAGCCGATGCAGGGTTGTAAGGGAGTGAAAAATCATTTAAAAAGGCCAGATTGCAAATGGCCCTTCCAACTTTCGCTTCAGCCAATAACTGCTTTTTCTGCTGATCTGTTCCTTGCGTAGATGTTGTCACCTCATTGATAATCTTGTTAAAAAGGTATAGTCTTTGGATGTAACCCGTAGCTGCGGTAATTTCCTGAGGGAGTTCGTTTTGCTCGTAAACCCTGTCTTCATACCTAAACAGGCGTTGAACCCTTAAGGGTACTCCATCCAAATAGCTATTTTGCAATGCAATATCGTCTCCAAGATATATGGAAGCGGAAACGGTATTTTGCAAATACAAACCATTCAGGATCTGTTCATAATCATTTGTTGTTTTTGCTATCAGTGATCCTTTAGGCTGTATTTCCAAAAAGTCTTTTTTGCAGGAGCCCGATAAAAGCACTATACAGGCCACCAATGGCGTTAAAAAGTATTTCGTTGTAAGTTTCATAACTGTTAATTCTGTTTAAAGTGTGATATGGGCACCTAGTGTTATTGTTCCCTGTCCGGTGCGCAGATTTCTTGTCGCACCGGTGTTGCCTGCCGTTTGCGTTGCACCAACATTTCCTAAAGACTGGAATTCAGGATCGATCCCCAAATCATTGGCTTTCCACAACATTAAGTTAGAAACCTGTGCCCTGAACGTTATGGCCTGTGCATGTAGCTTTTTGATTATTCCACCTCTAATATCATAAGCTAATGTGATATCCCGGACCTTTGCGAAAGAGGCGTTAAACACATTGCTATTTGAGTAGGTGTAATAGTTGGTGTTTCTATTGCCACTGATTGCGCTTGTGGCAGCATATCTGGGAATGTTAGTCTTATTTTCGTCGCCAGCTGTCTTCCAACGCTCGGCAAACTCACTGGTCATATAATTTAAATAAGGTACGCCCGACCAGAATGTATTTACATCGCGAAACATGACGTTTCCACCGTTGTAAATGATGTTAATGCCCAATGTGAGGTTTTTATAGCGGAATTTATTGGAAAAGCCACCGCTGTAAACAGGTTGTGAAGTTCCCATGTACAATACATCCTGAGCCATAGTCGCTGTCGGGTTTGAGGTAACCGTTCCATCGGCAAGTTTAACCTGGGGATCTCCTGAAGTATTTAAACCTGCATAATTGTAGGCAAATACTGCAAAAGAAGGATAACCATCCAGGAATCTGGTATTGATCATGCCTGGGCCTGTAGTAATCGGTGTAGCGTTCGCAAGCCTCGATATCTTATTTTTATTATAACCCAAATTAAATGAGGTACTCCAGGTGAAATTGCTATTGCTGATGTTTAGCGAACCGAGCGAGACATCCAAACCCTTGTTTTGCAGATCGCCAAAGTTCCCGATCACTGACGCAAAGCCTGTTAGCGGAGCAGTTGTCAGGTTGCCGATCAAATCATTTGTTTTTCTGAGATAAGCATCTATCGAACCGAAAAATATGCCATTCAGGATTTCAAAATCCATACCCAGATTATAGTTTTTGGTCAGTTCCCAGGTCAGTTTTTTGTTTGCAGGTGCATTAATGATCAGGCCAATGCCGTTTGGATAATTAACATTGGTTTCAGCACGTAAAATATCCCATGATGCCGCCGTACCCGGAGTCGGGGCATTACCCGTAATACCGTAAGTGAGCCTTAAATCCAATCGGCTTAGCCAATTAACCGGTTTGATGAAATCTTCTCTCCCAAGTGCCCACTTCGCACCAACACTCCACACTGGCCTGTTCTGGGCTGAACGGTCAAAGCCGAACAAATTACTTTTATCTATACGGATACTGCTGTTTAGGGTGTACTTCCGGTTAAATGTGTAACCTAGATTGGCAAAATAAGAGGATGTACGGCTTATTATACCTTCGCCACCGGTTACATTGTTGGCTAATGTCCTTGTTCCTCCTGGTACTGTTCCCGTGATACCCTCACCTAATAACTGATAATTTACAGGTCTTGCTACCTGAAGCTGATCATCCCAGCCCCGGTAAATACTTGTTGTTGAAAGTGGCGAAATGCTTGTCGCTTCCTGTCCTGCCATAACCGTCAATTGATGCTTTTCAAGCCAGCTGTGATCGTATAAAAACTGATTTCTGATGGTCCAGCTTTTAAGCAGTTCATCGGTAGCAGTTAACCTACCACCAAAAGCGGGCACATTATAGATAGGGGTACTGTTCACAGTAGGCGCCTGGGTAAAAGTCATTACCTCATTTCTCACGGCATAACTGTTTTGATCCAGTTCCACGCGATTTTTAAAGGAATTAATGTTATAGCCAAATGTCCCTTCATATCGAAGCCCTTTTATAATCTCTAATGTTACGCCCCCTACAACCCTTGTAGATAATGCATTACCTTTGGTATATCCATTTTCGATCTCCTGTAAAGGGGAGTAATCAAGATTGATCCGGCTTCTTGACTGATAGTCTTTGCGTACATCATCGCTATAATCCCCCATATGGTTAACAGTCAACGGATTTCCAGATGGATCGGCAAATAGCTGATAGGGAACCAGATCTAAACCTGGAACGGTTATATTATTACTCCTGGTAAGCCTGTTCGTAAAGTCGGTAATGAGGTAAACCTGAAGGCGTTTGCTGAATTTAAAGTCCTGGCGCAGATTAATTTTATACTGATCATCTGTTTGGCCGGGTATATTGTTAACTATTCCAATATAATTGGCAGAGCCATAGAAAGAATGGACTTTACTACCTCCTGCTACAGAGATGGTATGGTTGGTGGTTGCAGCCTGCCTGTAGAAATATTGTTTAAGCTGATCGCGATTGTCAATCCCAGCCAGGCTATCTAATTTTGTATTCGCCTGGGCCTGGCTTATTAAACCCCGGTTTGCATCATATTGGTATTGCAGATGGGGGGTAACGGGTGCAATCAATTGAACTGAATTAAAGGAATTGCTGCTAACATATTGAGGGAATAGTTCCCTTGCTGCAGCAATAAACTGGCTACTGTTCATCTTCTGGATGTAGTTCAGATCTGGCATGCCCTGAAAATTGTGATAGCCATCATAGTCAATTTTTAATTTTTCATCTGCAGATCCTTTTTTTGTAGTAATTACAATTACACCATTAGCCGCTTTGGCACCCCATATAGAGGAAGAAGTTGCATCTTTAAGTACAGTGATATCTGCCACATCCTGCATATTGATGTTTTGAATAGCATTATCGGGTACCTGTACACCGTCTAAAACTACGAGCGGGCCTCTGTTGGAGTTAATGGATGATAAACCACGAATTAAAAAAGGATTGTTGCCCGCATCAGGAGCATTATTTACGGCTAAGCCGGGTACTAAACCATCCAGCCGTTGTAATACATTTGTACTGCCTGATCTCTCGTTCATAACAGCCAGGCTGGGCTTTGAAAATGAACCTGCACTCCGTTCTCTTGACAGTGTTTGATACCCTGTTGAAAAGGTCACATTTACTGATTCCAGCTCATTAGATGCAAATTCGAGCTGAATGGTTCCCATATCTGGCGATGCATTGATCTCTTTAACTGCATAGCCTACATAAGAGATCATTAAAACCGCATCACTGGCAATACCGGCCAAACGAAATGAGCCGTCAGCCGCAGTTTGTACGGAAGTATTACTGTTTTTAACCTTAACGGTGGCGCCCATCAATGGTTGTTTTAACATGTTTAGCACAATACCTTTTACATCAATCAACGCTGTGGGCTTAGCAATTGCTGCAATCGGTTTGTTGAAGATTAGAATTGCTTTGCTCTCTTTATCAATGCTGTAGGAAAGATTGGTTTGGGCAAGTATTTGTTTAAGGGCAGTTTCCAGGGGGGCGTTAGTGAAACTGACATTTATAATTTTGTTCTTCTCGCCCACATCTGCCCAAACAGAACTATACCCGGTTTGTGACCGGATTTCCCTGAACACCTTTACTAAGGCAATTTTTTTTTGATTGAGGGTAATATTTTGTGCTAAACTGGATGCGCTTACATGTAAAAGCGAGATCAGTAGGAGGGTAAAAGTTAGCTTCATAAGCCTTAAAATTTTATGCGCGCAGCGTGGAAGCTGCATAAAATCTATCGAAGAAATTTTATACATTTACATTCTTTTAAATCGTGAATTATCTGGTAAGAAACGTTCATTTCCGATCTGATCGGAAAGATTTAAGAGTTTCAAAAGGGGTGTTCCAGCACTCCTTTTTCTCTTTTAAATGGTGGAAATTAGTTACTCTTCATGTGGTTTGGTTTAGTTAAGTTTGGTTTGGTGGTTGATAATTAATTGGTATTGGTTTATGGTGTAAAATGCGCAACCTTGATTGTTCTTCCCTGCACATTAAAGCGGACCTTTTTGGTCATTTCTAAAATCCGCAGCACATTTTTAATATTTCCGTGGCGTGTAATAGTGGCCAGAACCGGGATGCTTTTTAGCGCTTCATCCTGGTATTCAACCTTTACATCATACCACATGGCAATTTTATTCATGGCACTTTCCATCGGTTCATCAAACATAAAATAGCCGTCTTTCCAGGCAATCATGTTCTCAGCGTCTACATCGTTAACCACAATTTTCTTTTTACTGAATAAGGCCTGTTGACCAGGTTTTATCTTTTTAAATTGCCCGCCCGACTCCACTTCGATAGCGCCCTCTAGTAAAGTGGCGGCAACATGGCCATTATTAGATGCGCTGTTGATGTTAAAACTGGTTCCAAGGTCCCGAACTACCCCGGCAGCTGTTTTAACTGTGAATGGAGCATCTGGCCTATGTTTCACTTCAAAATACGCTTCACCATAAAGAAGTTCTACATCGCGTTTGTTGTTCGCAAATTTTTCAGGAAATCTGATTGCACTTGAAGTATTGAGCCAGATTTTGGTGCCATCGCTCAAGTTAATCTGGTAAACACCACCTTTTGGCGTCCGCAGGGTATCATAGGACATTTTTGCAAGTGATGTATTTGCGCCCCTGTGATAAGTCAACGATCCGTTTGAATCCTGTTGAAGTACCAGATCAGTATTGGGGATCTCAATTTTTTGAAGGCCACTGCCAAGTACTACCTTTTTACCATTTGCCATCAGCAGTTCGGCCTTATTGCTACCTGGTTTAATTTCCAGATTAACAGACTGCTCAACAGGATTGGATTTTCTCGAATTCAATAACAGATAGGTGCCTGCAAAAACGCAGATGAGCACAGATGCTGCTATAGCGACATAACGAAGGGTGAACCTGCTGCGCTTAACTAAAATTGAATTCAGGATTTGTTGCGCATCTTCTTCAGGGAGTTCCTGGTCAGACTCATATTCCAGCCAAATATCGTTTAGCAGTTCGTCTAACTTTTGTCGGTCTAATACATTCAGCAGCGCAAATAACTCTTCCAGCTCTTTTTCATCACACTTGCGATCTACATATTTAGCTAGTAAAGCTTTTATTCTATTTTTCGACATACATAACAATTAATTGAGCGTAATTTTTAGTGCGTTTTTAATTGTAAGACGACGAAGTGGTAAGAATGTGCAAAAGAAAAATAAATATTTTTATATTTTTAGTTTACAAGCGGAATAATATTATTAGCAAGAACGAAAATAGGCTTCCTTTTAAAGTATTTAGTGCATTTCTGAAGTGACTTCGGATAGTTGGAATAGAAAGATTAAGTTTTTTTGCGATTTCTCCGTAGTCTTCACCTTCAATATGACGTAATTCATAGACCATACGCTGTTGCCTAGGTAATTTCTTTAGTGCAAGTTCATATTTCAATTGAATTTCTGTCGCTTTCATATCCTCAAACGGATCGCTGGACGTACGCCCGTCAGAAACCAAGCTAAGGGTTGAAAGGGCTGTTGACTCGCGCGAAGCCCGCTTTAGTTGATCGAGAGCGGCATTTTTAGCCATGCGGTAAACCAATGCATTGAAATTTTCTACTTTGTGGGCATTATGGCGTGTTTTCCAGATCTTTAAAAAAACGTCTTGGACAATGTCTTTCGCAATTTCGCTTGATCCCGTTATTCCAAAAATAAAACCATAGAGTTTATTTCTATAACTGTTAAAAAGAGTAGCAAAGGCCTGTTCGTCATCTAATAAAAGACGGCCAAGTAATTCCTGCTCCTTTTCAAGTGTAAATTTATACATCTAAATTCGTATAGATCCTGCCTTTAAGCGTCTTAAATTTAAATCCACTTAAAAGCTAAAACGACTGTTATATAAAACGTGGTTAATTTATTAAAAATATCTTAATATTTAATAAATACGTAAAAGTTCTGGAAGTATGCGAATGATTAGATAAAATGTAACTCGCTACCCCTAAAGTAATTAACGGCATATTGAATTAAGCGGCGAACTATTTTACTGTATATCATGTAAAGTACTTCCAAATATATCAGAGATTATTGAGATTTTTTAAGACAAAGTCTGCTCTTGTCAGCACTTCAGATCTCAAATCAGGATTCATTTTATCCCAGATCCGGTAAACCATAGAAAGCCTGTGGTTCTTGCCAAGTTTAGCCCTGTTTCTGTCATGAAAGTCCCAATACAGGCTGTTAAACGGACAGGAATTTTCTCCGGTTTTTTCATTGCGGTCGTACTTACAATTATCGCAATAATTGCTCATTTTATGGATATAATTCGCAGTGGCAGTATAGGGTTTGGAGCCGATAATGCCGCCATCTGCATATTGGCTCATTCCCCTTGTATTGGTAATTTCTACCCATTGTATTGCATCGATGTAGATACCCAGATACCAAAAATCGACCTCATCCGGATCGATGCCGGCAAGCAGCGCAAAATTTCCTGTGATCATTAAACGCTGAATATGATGTGCGTAGGCATATTCAAGAGACTGATTAATGGAATGCTTTAAACAGTTCATCTCCGTTTTTCCCGTCCAGTACCATTCAGGAAGTTTCCTTTTGTGGTCAAAGAAATTCATTTTTTCAAATTCGGGCATTTTCATCCAATAAATACCCCTCATGTATTCACGCCAGCCTAAAATCTGCCTGATGAATCCCTCTATCTGATTCATTGTGGTCGATTTCTTATTTTCCTTCCAATATTTAATCGCTGAACTGACCACTTCAACCGGAGAAATAAGTTTGGTATTCATGCTAAATGATAAACGCGAATGATAAAGAGACCATTCGTTGGTTTGCATGGCATCCTGAAAGGTGCCAAATAGTGGGAGACAGTTTTCACAGAAATAATGTAGCAGTTTTAAAGACTGATCTCTGTTTACAGGCCAAAGGAGATGTTTTGGATTAATATTACCGATAGTTTTTATCTTCGTAGCACTTATTCTATTATATTGTTGCCTTACATCGTTATCAAATAACAGCGGAGGGTTTGGTTTGTGGTTTTTGGGAAGTTTCTTCCGGTTTTCCTCATCAAAATTCCATTTGCCGCCTACCGGATCATGGTCATCATCTAACAATATGTGGTGTTTTGTGCGCATTGCCCGGTAGAAACTTTCCATTAACAATTCTTTTTTCCCGGAAAAGAAATCCGCCAGCTCGGTTCTGCTGGTGTAAAAATGTTCTGTATCAAAAGCGCAGTGATTAATTGACAGGCTTTTGCAGAAATTGTTTAGTTCCTGATCTAGCCGATACTCATCGGGCAACTGATAATGAAATTCTTTTACGTCAAACTTTTCTATTAAATCGTTCAGGTTATCTGAAAAATTTTGTTTGTTCTTCGGGTCATCAAGTCGAAGGTAAATGGTTTCAATTTTTTTACTATTCAGCAATTCAGCGAAATTTTCCATTGCTGCAAAAAAAGCACATGCTTTCTGGATGTGGTGCCAAACATAATCGGTTTCTGTTTTTACTTCCATCAATACATGCAGCGTATCGGGCGATGGTTTTTTAAACCACGAATGCTGTATGTTAAGCTGATCACCCAAGATAAGCCGCAAAATCTTATATCTCTTTTCCATGGCCAAGAATGTCAGCTCAGATTGTTCACCAGTAAAAAACTGGATTCCCGTTATATTGTTTGCAGGAAATTCGGTAAAACCTGCAAAAAATTTTACCAATAGGATATTTAAAATTGATTTGGTGCAGGTGATAACATCGAGCTTTTTATTACTTTTTCAAGCTTTAATCATGCTTTCAGGTATAGTTGGACAAGGTCGATTCAATAGTTGTATTTTGGTATTTTTAAGTCTTCAGAAACAGTTTTGAAATTGCCGTAGCTTCACTGTTTCAATATATAAAAGCGATCCTTCAGCTTATGATTGAGTATTTGCATCTAGGTTTTTAATTGTCTTATGAAAAAGTAATAATAAGATTCTAACTAAGAAAACATTTAAGTTGTATTTACGAATTTTTATAGGCAAAATCGTATCTTGGGTATGTTTTCTATAGAGCAGTACTACGTGTACGTAGAATAAATTGTCATTTAAATTATAAGTAAAATATGTCTGAATTAAATTATCCTGTACCATATAATGAACCCGAGCGGCTTTTAAAATTGTCAGATTTCGATATAGACTACGGAAGTATGAATGAAAGCTTTAAAGATCTTACCCACCTTGCCGCTAAGGTAGCCGGTACAGAAATTTCATTAGTCAACCTCATCGATGCCTATACACAGTGGACAGTAGGCAGTCACGGTCTTGATTTACAGCAGATGACAAGGGAAGAATCTGTGTGCCAATACACCATTACACAAACGGACCAGTTTGAAGTACCTGATCTTTCGGCAGATGACCGCTTTAATAAAAATTTTTATGTTGGTGCTCCATTGTCGCTTCGCTATTATTTTGGGGTGCCACTTAGGGATAATGATGGGTTAAACATTGGTGCTCTATGTGTTTTGGATCGCGGATTGAAAATCTTGAGCCCCGAGAAGATTGAATTGCTGAAGATCATCGCTTTAGAGATCATGAATAGGGTAAAAACCTATCAGACAATGGAGTTGTTACAAAATAAATTAAAAGATGCCAGTGAATCGAAAAAAAAAGTCGCTCATGACATTAGGGGACCAATTGCGGGGATAATAGGTTTATCTGAAATTATTACTGAGCAGGGAAAAAGTGCCAATTTTGATCAGGTGATTGAGTTTATCAAATTGATTCATAGTGGAAGCAAATCACTTTTGGATCTTGCCGATGATATACTTTCCGATAATGACGAAGTGAAAGCCCCAGGCATCAACGAGTTTGACCTGAGCAGCTTTCGCGCCAAACTTCTGGAGCTTTACGAACCACAGGCAACTTACAAAAAGATCAAGCTAAATATCAATATTAATCCGGACAAAAAAAATATAGTGTTTTCAAAAAACAAGCTGCTGCAGATTAATGGAAACCTGATTTCAAATGCGGTGAAATTTACTCCTCCAGGTGGTACAATAACTGTAGATCTTGACTTGGTATTTAAACGGGATGCTAATATTTTAAAAATCGTTGTAGCCGACAGCGGCGTGGGAATAAGTGAAGACGAGATTGGTCAAATTTTAACAGGAGGCATCGGCACAACGCAAGGAACAGCGGGTGAAAAAGGTTACGGATTTGGCTTATCTTTGGTAAAACACCTAATTGATAAACTGAATGGTGAAATGTTCATCACATCTGAAAAGGGACGGGGAACAGTCTTCCGAATTGAACTTCCTCAACGCCAGTCGTAATTTTTAGTTTGCTAAAATCTAATTTTACTATCATGAAGCCCAAATTTTATTTATTGCTATTCTCAGGTCTACTATTCTCGAAATTGTTACAAGCGCAGGATGGCAGTGCAGACGAGCTGTTTACCCAAGCAAGGACCGCTGCATTCGAATCAAAAGACTACCCTAAAGCCATTGCACTTAGCAAGAAGGCACTGGCTAAAAGTCCGGATTATGCCGACGTCAGGATTTTTTTAGGTAGGCTTTACAGCTGGACCAAGGAGCCAGATAGTGCGAGGCAAGCTTTCGCTCTGGTCTTAGTAAAACATCCTGACAACAAAGATGCTCAGCTGGCTAATGCTACTCTCGAATTTTGGGAAGACAATAATGAAAAAGCGTTGCTCAATGTAAATAAAGGTCTTACATTCTATCCTTCAGACGACGATTTTCTGTTGTTGAAAGCTAAAATACTTAACAGTTTAAAAAAATGGAAAGAAGCAAACATTACTATTGAAGAGGTCTTAAAACGATCACCAAAGCTAACCGAGGCACGTACACTAGCCGTAAGAGTACGGGAAAATTCTTCTAAAAACAGAATAGGGCTCAATTACGATTTTGTATACTTCGATAAACAATTCGATAATCCTTGGCACATTGTGAATATGGATTATAGCAGGCAAACCAAATTGGGTTCTATTACCGGAAGAGTAAACTATGCCAATCGTTTTAACCGCAATGGCCTTCAGTTTGAGGTAGACGCATATCCCCGCATATCAGGTACCTTTCAGGCCTATATTAGTGGCGGTTATTCTAGCGACGTGGGTGTGTTCCCTCACTACCGTGCAGGCTTTTCATTGTATGCGAACCTGCCCGAAAGCTTTGAAGCGGAAGCTGGATTTCGTTATTTAACCTTTGGCGAATCAACCTGGAGCTACACGGCATCAATAGGGAAATATTACAAAAGCTTTTGGTTTAATTTTTGGACTTTTTTAACTCCTTCAAACGATCAGGTATCTCAATCGTTTGCTTTCACCACCCGGTACTATTTCGGTGGCGCTGATGATTATTTTAGCCTTCGCATGGGTACTGGTTTATCGCCAGACGATCCCCAAAATAATGTTTTAATTGGAAACACGACTTATAAGCTACGCTCTAACAATATTACGCTTGGTTATAGGAAAGCATTTAAATCGCTTAATGTTATCATCGTTAACCTGGGATTGGAGCACCAGGAATATAGGCCTAATACCAAAGGCAATCAATTTGATCTCGGGATTGGCTATATAAGACGTTTCTGATGACAAAAAGGACAAAAAAAATATGGATTACCCTGGCTATTATCGCCAGCATTCCATTAATGATGTGGTTCTGCTGGTATTTAAAGCCCAAAACCAAAATGGTTGCAGCTATAATCGATAAAACAGTTCTCACATCCGACGGGCAGGAACATATCTCTTTCTTATGGGTGCTAAATCATGAGAAACTAACAAAAACAGCAAGCAAGTTATATAAAATTGACCACGATTATTTTGGCTTCTTTCCATTGGCGCAAGAAAAATTTCGGCTTAAGGGATTGGAGCGTTTTAATAATGATCAATTACATCAATTAAGCGAAGACATTAACCTGGTTTATTTTACAGATACCTACGGCATTTATCGAAATGAATGGTATGCTAAAAAGAATAATAATGAGCGATCAGGAATGGTTTATGGAGGGATGAGCGGTCAGGATATTGAGTTGTTAAAGCAGATGAAGCAGAAAAGAAAACTCATTATCACAGAATTTAATAGTATTGGAAGTCCAACAGGCAAAGAAACCAGAAAGCAATTCGAGAATATGTTTGCAATGCGTTGGACCGGCTGGACAGGTCGCTTTTTTGAAAGCCTTGATACAGCAAGAAATAAAGAGCTGCCCAGGTGGCTTATTAACAATTATAAACTTGCAAATAACAACAACTGGCCTTTTAAAAAGTCGGGTGTTGCTTTGGTCAGCGATCAAGACAAGGTCATCATCCTAGAGGATGGCCGGGACCTGAAGAATCCAATGCCACATATTATCAGTGGTGAATACGGACAAAAAGTGCTGGGTTTGCCTGAAGAAATTAAATATCCATTCTGGTTTGACGTCATTCAACCAGATAAGGCAATAAACACACAGGTTGCCAGCTTCCGAATAGATGTTAACCAAAGCGGGCAGTCGCTTTTGAATGCGAACGGCCTCAGTGCTATTTTTCCTGCAGTGTTGATGCATAAGCAAGCCGATTACCGTTTTTATTACTTTTCTGGAGATTTCTGTGACAATACTGTAAGCCTGTCAACCTCTTATTTTAAAGGAATTAGTGCCTTCAAATGGCTGTTTTACAACACCAGTGATCCAATGGAACGATCCAGTTTCTTTTGGAATTTCTATCGCCCGATGATGACTACTATCCTCGAACAGGAACGCGAATTCAACAACAAATAGCTATTTCTTTATCGGACTATATTTTTGAATTACGGACGGTGGCAGCAATCTAGTCTTGGAATCCAAACTGGCATTCTTTCGCTTGAAGTTCTCAAAGGCATTTTTTATTCTATTGTAGTTCACTTCGTCTCTTGCTAACTCCTCTTGCATATTATCACCTATTTGATAAAGGGATGTACCATTGAGGTGGTACTGACCTTGGATAAAATCAATCATCTCTGTTTTGGTCTGTACCAGGGGGTAACTGTGAACATTTCTAAATGAGCGGGCAGTATCAAGCCCAGATCCGAGCCAGCTTGCAGCGTCTGGTAAGTTTAAACCATAGCCTGAATGAAGATACGCAAGCAAGCTTGGAGTCACATCGAAATGTGTAGATATGGATGCGAACTGCGCGCTACGCTTTAACAGCGGAGAATAAATAATCAATGGCACATGATAGCGATCTATCTTGTTACTCATCGGGATCTCTGGCATACGGTGATCTCCTGTAATTATAAAAATGGTACTATTGTAATCTTCTCGTTTTTTATAATTATTAAAAAAGTGCCTTAGCGCATCGTCCGCATATAAAATAGTACCATACTGGTGTTTGTAGTTTCGATAACTATCTTTCTTAGTTTCATCAAATCCTAAATCAGCCATGCGCTGCTCGAATTTCAAATTGTATCTTTCCTGTTCATTAATAAGAAAAGGATTATGGGTAGTTACCGTTAAAATTACGTTTAACTCCGGTGGTTTAGTGGCTTTTGAAGACGTGTTTGCCAGATAATACTGATATAACTCCTGATCTCCATATCCCCAGGAAAAACCATTTTCTTCAGGCAGTTTAGAATAGTTCGCGGAAAAGGACTTAAGGTCTCTGATTTCATCAACGCTGTTCTTTTGAAGAAATAAGTTCATATTATCAAAAGTTGCGTCACCTCCATAATAGAATGAAGTCTTGTATCCATTAAATTTTAACAAGCTGTACAAAGAAAGATGATCTGGCATTTGCTGTCCAAGTTCAAGAAAACCATTTTTACCGAAAGGTAAAGATCCCATTAAAGAGGGCAGGACTGCAAACGTGCGACCACCGGCACTTAGAAAATTTCTCCAGTAAAGACCTTTATTGGATAATGAATCAATAAAAGGAGTAAAATTTCCCAGATAAGCGCCTTCGTTGGTAAATGCGCGCCCAAGCCCCTCGATGATAATAACTACAAGATTTGGTTTGTTTTTCGCTTTATTAAAAAATGGTGTTAGCACATCAGTATCATTCGCTTTCCTATAAAACGGGTATTCCGATCCACCCAGATAGGTGAAGGTATTGGATGCAGTACTATCATTGCCATAATCTCCAATATAGGAATCGGCATAAATATCCAAATCCTCGTCTGTGGGATAAAAATGAATATAAGAACTGATAAAAAAGTAATCGACCTTGTTTAACGCAAGGTTATTGACAAAAAGGTTTTCAAAGTTTTTTTTGAAAAGATGTTCTTCGCCATTGATCATTAAGTAAAAAACAGATAGTATGGGTAAGGACCAGGCCAACCACAATGGAACCTTGATGTGTTTTGGCAATTGATTAAGTGCAATCACTAATACTATAATCATGCCTGCAAAACTTAGCATTATAGGAAGTTTTATCGTGCCGGAAGCGCCAACAGTTTGTTTTATATCGGCAAAAGAATAGCCGTAAAAATCGGCTCCCAATGGTACCAGGGCAGTAGTGAAATACGTGCAAAGGGCCAATTGAATGAAAATAATAATAGCAACGAACACTTTAAAGCTGACTGTTGCCAATCTGGGATTCACAAAAAATAGTGGTATAAATAAAATCAGTTCAAAGATTATCCATTTAAGCCAAAAGCTTATATCTGCAAGCCATGACCATAACATAAAGCTACATAGATTAGCCGGAAATTGATGAATTAATCCATTAACCAGAACTTCCACCGCTCTGATCACAATTAAAGCAATAAGCCAAACTATTGCGATTTGCAGGAAAACCTGACTTGCTGATTTAAAACGATTAATCATTGTTGAACTTTTTCTTTTGTAAATCCTTGCCGGGTCATTTCTCCCCAGGAATTCTTTTTCCGCAGTAAGTCAATATTGCCCTTTACAGCAGACCATACTACAAACGGATGAAAAATTAATGGTTCCAAAAAGGCTGTTAGAATTAAAAGTAGCAGGTTTTTGTTTGTTTTGTATTGATTGTAAGTGAACACTTCCATTAATATTGCAAAAACTGAATACAAAAATCCGAAGCTAAATATGAAAAGCAATAAGCCGAAAAAAAATGACCATTGGATCAGTCCGAAGCAGGCAAAGATTATAAAGGCGATAAATCCGAAAAATTCCACTAAGGGAGCTAAAAATTCGAAGAATAACCAATAGGGATAGCTAAGCATGCCCAAAATGCCATATTTCGGATTTAAAAACATGATTTTATGCATCTGAAGAGTCTCTATTGTGCCACGGGTCCATCGATTTCGCTGTCGCCCAAGTATTTTAAAGGTAGATGGCGCCTCTGTCCAGCATAGTGGATCGGGGATAAAACTCACTTTGTGCGGAATCCTATTTTCCTGCATGTATCGCCTCATTCTTACTACCAACTCCATATCTTCGCCTACTGTTTTATGATTATACCCTCCGCACTTAATCACAATGTCTTTATCGAATGCCCCAAAAGCTCCTGATATAAGCAGCAAACCGTTTAAACGACTCCAGGCCATCCTACCTAGTAAAAAGGCCCGAATATATTCCAGCGTCTGAACACGCGGTAGAAACTGTCTGGGAAGCTTAACTTTGAGCAAACGTCCGTTTTCAACAATGCAACTGTTGGCAATCCGAATCACCCCACCCGTTGCAATAACACGTTCTTTAGTGTTTTCTAAAAAGGGTTTTGCTAGCTTGAGAATTGCATCCTGCTCTAAAATGCAATCGACATCGATGCAAACAATATAGTTGTTGTTTGAAACGTTTATGCCAACATTTAAGGCATCTGCCTTTCCGCCATTTTGTTTGTCAACAACGATTAACTTTTTATAAACTATCTTTCTGCTTCTGTAAACGCCTTTTACTTCTTTCGTTTCAATCTGGCCGTCAATAAAAAAGTCAGCCTTATAAAGATGATAAGCTTCAATCAGCTTCGCCAGTGAATCATCTTTACTCCCATCATTAATAATAATTACTTCAAGATTGGTGTAATTTATGGATAGCAAGGACCGAACATTCTCAATAATGTTTGCCCCTTCATTATAGGCTGGTGCTAATATACTAATACTGGGAGCCTGTGTTGAGCCAGCTAGTACCCCATAATCTGTAAAACTATTTTTACGCAGATAATTACGAATTTCCCCAATCGAGAACCCTGCGAAAAGCAAGTAGCAAGATAAAAGCGATACTGAATAGGCTAATAACCCATAAGTAAAAATATCTACTAAAAATGACTGCCAGCTCACTATCTAATTTCGGTTTTTAATTGAGGAATCATGTCTATTAGCGGGTAAGTTTTCGATCTTTGATCATTTACAAGGCATTCCAGACCAGTTTTATTTCCATTAATAATGGCACGTGCAACCGCAAATTTCATCTGGGCCTTCTCAGTATCCAGATAACTAAGCAAAGTGGAAACATTTTGCACATCTCCAATAACTGCTATTGCATTCATGATGGCTATTTGATTTTGATAAGTTTCCCTTTCGAACCTGGCCAGCAGCACTTCAGATGTGTTTTCTACATATATGTCGGTTAATGTCGCAATCGCCTGCTTACGAACATTGGGGTTGTTATGGTCAAGGCAACTCACGATGTTTTCATAAAGCTCGTACCTGCGATAATTTCGGGCCAGTTTAAGCGCAAAAATGGTAACGCTCGCATTTTCGGAGCTTAGCCATTTGTCTATCCCCGTTAATTCAGTTTGTGGTACTGTCGATAATTCTTTTAAAAGTCTGATTTGTTGCCAATCTGTTATTTGATAAGAGATGATATCAAGAAAACGAAGCCCCTCGAACCCGATAAGATTCAGTACGGCAATTTGTGCCTCCATACGAATTAGGTTATTTTTGCAGTTGGTATAACGGTATACCCGGGCAAGATGCTCTTTGAGACCCATCGTTCCGATCTGCTGAATGGCATAAGCCTGCAAGTGCCATTTACGGCTTTCCAATAAGCGAAGTGCTTTTTTATCCAAACCAAGCTGAATGTATAATTGGCGAAGGTTATCTCCATATTGTCCCGATACATTACGCTTTGCTAAGATAATTTTTTTTACCAACCGATTAGAAAATCTCCTGTTGTTTAAATTGTCCTTCAATCGTCGAGTTATTGGAATTGAGGTCAGTTGGCCATTATTGCCCTCATGAAAAAATATAGCTTTACGAAGTAACATATCTATCATCCTGTCCCACTTCAGATATGCTCTTCTCCAGATTTTACGAATAAATAAATAAAAAGAAAGAAATGTGATCAAGAAGGTCGCAAGCCCTAGGAAAACGGATAGGAGGATTTCAAAATAGATCATCTTTTAACAACTCCAAACCGTTTTATCCGTACAGAAAGTTCACTAGGGCTAAACGGCTTTGTTAAATAGTCGTCCGCACCTAAACGAAAGGCTTCAAGTACCATATCCTCGTGCCCCATTCCAGAAAGAATTATTATAGGTGTCTGGTGTTTTTCTTTTACTGCCGCTACAATTTCCAGCCCTGAACGATAAGGCATCATTACGTCAGAAATAATCAGGTCAGGTTCATAATCCTCTACTTTTTGCAATGCATCATTTCCGTCACGAGCAAGAACAACCTCATGCCCATCTTTTTTTAAACGAAATTCAACTATCCTAAGCATCAACTCGTCGTCCTCAGCAATTAATACCCTCATGTCTTAATTATTAAATTACTATTGCTAAGTTAATACATTTAGATGGATAATTAAATAGTTCCTAATGCTTCCGCTGAGAAGAGTTGTTCTTGGTAGGCTATTTTTTCCTAACCTTACAGCATTATTCATCTTTCCGCAGTTTCTCGCCTGGATACCGTAAGATAGCAGTTTGACAGAACCGACCCTCATGTCAAAAAAAACAAAACTTTAATTAAACAATATGAAAACCGGATTTATTCGCTCATCATCATAATTGGTTTGCTGGCCGCCTGTAGTGGTAACCAGAAACCAGTAGATATCAGTAAGGCAAAAGAGGGCAAAGACGCTAAATACGAAACAGCCAGGGTAGCAGAAGAGGCCCTTTCCAGTTACACCCGCATACCCGGAACGTTAAAACCCTGTAATCAGGTAAACATTTTCCCAAAGGCCAATGGCTTTGTGAAGGCCATATTGGTCGACTTAGGATCAAAAGTGACCAAAGGTCAGCTCTTGATGATCTTGGAGGCACCAGAACTCGAATCCCAGTTACAGTCAGTAAATTCCCGTTACCTTCAGGCTCGTGAAACGGCATCCGCAAGCAGTGAAAAATACCGGAGGTTAAAAGAAGCTGCAAAGGAAGCAGGTTCTGTATCCCCCTTGGAGCTTGATAATGCACTTTCAAGGATGAAAGGAGATAAGGCCATTGTGGAGGCCGAACGATTTAATGTATCTTCTGTACGTACCATGCAAGATTACTTAAAGGTATATGCCCCATTTGACGGCGTAATAGTTGACAGAAATGTGTCACCCGGAGCGTTGGTATCAGCAGGGAAATCTTCTGATCTGCCAATGTTGGTTTTGCAAGACCTGACCCACATGCGGCTTGAAGTGTCCATCCCTGAAGATTATGTTGATAAAGTAGATTTAAGCCAGATGATGAGGTTTTATTTTAATGCCTTGCCAGGGGAGGAGCATCGGGCAAAGATCAGCCGCTCTGCAAATTCTTTGGGCAATATGCGCCAGGAAATTGTGGAAATTGATGTAGCCAATAAAGATAACAGGCTGAAGGCTGGAATGTACGCTGAGGTAGAGATTCCGCTAAAATCAGGTGCTACTTCGTTACTGGTGCCCAACTCCGCTATTGTACGGTCTACCGAACGAAAGTATATCGTAGAAGTGAAGAACGGAAAAGCCTTGCTCGTTGACATTAAAGAAGGAATGAAAGGCACAGCCATGACTGAGGTTTTTGGTGCGATCAAAGCCGGTACAGAGATCATTTCGCCTGCCAACGATGAGATTAAAAATGGCGAGACACTTTAACGCACAGCCGGACGGATATAAGCCGTCCGGCAAATTTTTTATCCTTATATATCATACAAACAGAAGAGTATGGCACGAGCAATACGTTCAAGATGGTAGCTAGAGTTTTAATCGCTGGAAAACAAGATAACGTTTTAGGAAATAGCATTTGTCAGATAAATAAGCAGCGCGATACTGGCAGCAAAGATCATTACGGTAATTGCCTTAATGAACATTGTAGAATGATAATAAAGCCCTTTTTCCAGTTGATACTTTGTTTTCTGATACCTTAAAAACGATAGTATAATGGTGATGGTACCAAGCGCAACCAACAATATCCCAATCTTTCTCGAATCGCCGGTCTGGTGCACAGAAACTTTAGTTCCAAGGGCTAACGAGATCTGCTTGATGAATAAGGAGAATTTAACCACCACAAATCCAAAACCCATAACTGCTATACTGGTCCTGATCCAGGCTAAAAAAGTACGTTCATTGGCCAGGTGGTCTCCCGGGGCACCTGTAGAATGTTTTTCACTCATTGTTCATATTTACTATCACTAACAATTGTGCTCTGTTAATAGTTTCACGGCATGATATTCAGTTGAGTTTGATTTGAAGTGATAGCATAATATGTGTTATTCAATTTAACATCAGGATGGTCAAAATTGATAGGGCAACAATTGGTGCTGATGAAACAGCTGCTACCTAGCAGATTCAGCCGCAGTAAATAAAGCAGATTCAAGATGTTTTTGTCTGCGTTGAAAGATATAATGATTCAATTGTGAGTATTTGGAATAAACACCATATGCACCTTAATGATTACTAATAAAAGAAAATCTTTAGCGCTGAAGAATGGAACTAATGTTCCTAAAATAGCAGTTGCTATCGTAAGCCTCGGCATCAATAGTTCCCAATCAGTACAGTCTTTTTTGAGCCAAGATCAGGAAACACTAGGTCTGTTTATCCCTTTTTGCTATTGATATCCTCCATTACAGGTTTTGCGGTGAGCCCGTGAAGAATAATGGAAATCAAAATGGTAAAGGCTACAATGGCCCAGAGTACATCCTGTTGCTCAAAGTTTACTTCACCTAGAGCAAAGGCCAGATAATATATAGATCCCATCCCGCGTATACCAAAGAAACTGATCGCGAGTTTTTCCTTCAAAGCGGTAGAGTTTCCTAAAAGGGCCAGATAGCAGGCAATCGGCCGTACCAGCACAACAATGCCAAGTGAAACTAAAGCCATTTTCAGGGTCAATGGAGCGAGTATTCCCCCAACCAGGGATCCGCCAAAAAAGATGAGCAACACAGCAAGCAGCATACGTTCCATCTGATCGGTGAATGAATGCAATTGTTGATGATATTTATGTTCTTTTTCATAGTGCCTGAGGGTTAGGCCAGCAATAAATACTGCAATGAAACCATACGCATGTAACGATTCGGTAATGGCATAGGTGAATAGGGTAAGTGATATCGCAAGGAAACCGTCAGAAGCTTTTAACAACCGATATTTTTCGGAAATAGAGAATACCAGAAATCCAACTAATTTGCCGCAAAGCCAGCCTATGATCAAACCTCCGATTGTTTTATATAAAAGGTAATACCAGCTCCAATGCCATAAAGAAGAAGCATCGATACCTTGTGAAGCCACTACAATAGCCAGCCAGGTAAAAGGAAATGCCAGTCCGTCATTTAGCCCCGCCTCTGAGGTTAGCGCAAAGCGCGATTCAGATTTACCACGCTCATTAGGCGGGCCAACCTGTACATCGGCGGCAAGCACCGGATCTGTCGGGGCTAGCACTGCCGCGAGCAATAATGCGGCTGAAAGGCTTAAACCCAGCACAAAAACGCCCAGTAAGGCTGAGATGGATATGGCAAGGAGCATAGCGATAAAAATCAACCTTAGTGTTGTAGACCATTTCCTGAATGAAAAACTTCTGTCTATCTTGATGCCGGTTCCCATTAACGAGATGATTACAATAAGCTCGGTGAAATGAACCACCAGGCTGTTATCTTTTTGTGGAAGCGGGGAGGGCAGGGCTGCCGGCCATACCCAATAAATCAAGGCACCTATAGCTACATAAACAATAGAATACGATATGCCTATTTTACCGGCTATGGATGGAATAAAAGCCATACCAATACTGGCAATGCCCGCTATCAGCATTAATATGATATATTCATTCATCTTAGCTGTTTATATAAAGGGATAAGACACAAAAAAGGATGGAATAACCGGCCGTCGTTTATTAAGGCGCTCGCTTTGCAGCTGTAAAGCGCTCCAGAAGCGTTCAGAAAACCAATATTAATAGAGCAGGCGGATATAGCCGATAAAATCATATTAAGGTTAATGGAGGCGATATGTAAATGTATTTTCAATATTGTAGGGCTTAACGTACAGTTGTCAATAGAGGATCTTTCTCCGGCTCAATAGCCTGTTAAACTAACATCAGTTCTCTTATTTGGTTTCGGCTATTTAAGGAGGTTTTTAACTGAAGCATGTTATTGTGGTCTCAAATCGTTCCTGAGCCCGGTTAAAGAGATCTTTCCTTTTATCCCGGAATCAAGCGTTCAGATACCCTTAAGCGGTTTTTCCTGAAAAAAGCCCTAAGTTTCATATCTGTCCAGTAATTTATCTGAATTTTCTATCGTGATTTGTATTTTTGCACGCAAATCATTGTGCATCAATGGTTAGAATAATGACAGGCGCGATAGATGAAAAACATCTTTTATAATCGCATGAACTGCAACTGCATACTTCCTGGGCTTAGCTTTTTGCCAAATTTGGCTACAACCTCTCTCAAGCCCGAATACCTCAGTCTTTGTAATTTTTTAACCAATTTTTCGTAGCGGCAGTTTTGTCGAAAAACCAGATGTCTCATGAAGATGGTTATCAAAAATCTCAAATAGATAAAAGGGTTGAGGGTATATATTTAATCACAAACGAATTACGTGAAATAAAAAACGAGACAAACAGTGTAGAAACTGATTTGTCTCGTGAGGTGCACTTGACAAGATGATTCATTAGTGTATTATTTATCGAAGATTTGATGCGTATTGGCGGCTTTGAAAATTTCGAAATAAGACCGCCAGCTACCTGTTATCTATAAGAAAAGGTAATACAGATTAGCTATGATTTGTTGGGACGATGATCAGAAGTGAAATTTGATAAGAGTAATTCAGCACTTCGATCATAGCTTCTAAACCGACATTCTTAAGTTGAACGTCGGCAGGGCTTTGATCAGCTCATCAATCCTTTCTTGAAGATTATGTGTCTTAGTTTTTGTTAATTGCTGAAAGTAAATTTGAAGTCTTAGCTTCTAGCAAGATAGCTAAATTACGCTTGTCAAGCCAAAGTTCTATAGTGCTTTAAGATTACAGTACTTATTGCTTGCTGTTCGCAGGCTAATTTTGCCAGATTTAACTTCGCTAAATATTTTTTCCTTAACATCATCGCTTAACCGACCCAAGTGTTTCCTAATTAAAATGTTTGTTTAGTCTTTGCTTTTTGTCGCCATTTTTTGTTTTAAGGCTTTATTTGTCTATAACTGTATAATTCCATAGCAGGTTGGTGATAAATATATATGGGTATGACAACTTTAGTTAAATAAATTTTGGTTTACACAATTAAATATGCAAATTGACATAGGAAATATAAAAATTTAAATTACTTTTTACATTAGCTGAATTATTCTTAACTATTAAAAATTGTTAAACTGGTTTTTATGAGTTAAGCTTAGTTTCTAAAATTAATATCATGATAAATGTTGGCTAAGAAATCTTGGATGTGAGATAATATTAGCGTTAAAACGGTAATGAAATATTTATTTCTTATTTTAAATAGTATTTAGATTTCACGGAGCAGAGAGTGTGATAACTTTATTATACACATATATCGAAAGGGATATTCATCAAAGATTATTGAAATATACTTTACATAATTTTTCTGATGATTTTCAATATAAAGTTTCAAAATTCAGAAAGTGGGAGGATGCTCAGCTATCGTTACTGGGTAGGTTACTTCTTTTGGAGGGATTAAAAAAATTTAGCCGTAATGCAAAAGATGTTGATTTGCTTAATAATAAACATGGAAAGCCATATTTAAAAAATATGGCTTTAGATTTCAATATATCTCATTCTGGAGATTTGGTGGTATGTGCATTGAGCACAAATGGAAATATTGGTGTTGATGTAGAATTGATGCAGGATATTGATATAGAGGATTTTAGAAGTCAAATGACCATTTCGGAATGGAACAGGATAAATTCAGCCCATAATAAACAAAGCGAATTTTTTAGTTATTGGACAGAAAAAGAGGCCGCATTAAAGGCGTGTGGCGAAGGTTTGACCGGGGTTGATTTGAAATCATTTGAAATTATAGAAAACAAAGCAATGATCAAAAATGATGAATATTTATTGCAAGAAGTGAATATTTCTCAAAATTACAAATGCCATGTGGCGGTAAAATCGATAAGTGGCTTAGAGGTAAATATCAAAATCGATTTAGTCCCTCTGAAAGTAAGTATTTTTTTGCCTTCTGATAGTAATATTTTATCATAAATGAAATAAAATGCAATCTAGCCAGCTTCAATAGGGCTGTAATAATTTTGTTTAAGCCGAATTGTTGGTTAGCAGGTTTTTATACTTGATGAATTTCCCGTTTCAATCATTAAGCTATCTATCATAAATTGAGTTAATTGTTCTGTTTTTCCTAAGTGGAGAGTTTGTGCAGAAGGGTCTCATTATTTTCTTTTTGAGCAAACAAAATATCTTAATTAAATAAATCAACACTTACTTTGCTCATTAAATCCTTTCTGAAAAAGCCTCCAATAGGAATTGTTTTATTGCCTTTAATTACGATTTCATCTCCAATGATAACTTCAACATATTTTAAATTAATTATAAAAGATTTATGTGAACGAAAAAATAAATGTGGATCTAGTTTTCCAAGTATGTATTTTAAGCTAGTGTATATTGTGTAAGCTTTTTCTGATTGCGTATGAACCCTGATATAATTGCTTAGTCCCTGGATATAGGTTATTTCATCCATGTTTATTTTTAAATGATTTTTATTGTTATCTATCTGAATGAACTTAAAATTATTTTGATGACCAGCTGAAGTTGCATTGATCTTCGAATAAATTTTGTCAAGACTTTGAAGAAATCGTTCATATCTAAATGGCTTAAGTAGGTAGTCGACTGCATTTGCATCATAAGCTTGGTGGGCATAGCTTTTAAATGCTGTTGAAAATATAATTTCTGATTTACCTTTAATTAGATAAGATAATTCTATACCTGAAAGTTCAGGCATATTAATATCAAGAAAGGTAATATCTGGCTCAATTTCTTTTTTGGAAATTTTATTTAACGCTATTAAGGGATTGGTTTCGGTGCCTATTAGCTTGAGTCCAGGGGTCTGTTTTATATATTCCGAAAGAATTTCAATTGCATGTTGTTCATCATCAATTATATAGCAGGATTTTATCATAAATTTATTAAAACTTTTAACGTTGTAATTGGTGTTTGTACGTAGATTTTACTGGTTTAATTTTCTTTAATAGATTTATTTATTGATTTGAGAACTTTCATATTGGTTAAATTTATTGTTGATGGTATATAGCGAAATAGTTTACATAATTTTAGATTTTAATTATCCGAATTTATAACATGTTTATAGCCAATAGAGTTGGCTTCAAATTCTCTGTTTGCCATTAGGTTTATTATCGAGATTTGGACTACTTTAATCTTATTACCAAAATCTTCTTGAATAGTTTTTTAAACCCTCTCTTTATATTGCTGAAACATTATCAATATCTCATAACAACCATAATATTCTTATAATGTTTTATATGTATTTATTGTATAATTTAATTTACTAAATTGTTATTAGTTAAATGTGTTATTTATTTATAAATGTAGTATTGAAATATATAAATAAATTTTACATAAATAAAATATGGGTTTACATAGTTTGTAGTTTGTTTGGTGTAATTTGTAACCTTCGATATGTTTTCGTGCTTGATTTATAGTAATTTAGGAATTGAATAATAATGATATAGATTCTTAAAATTTCAATAGTATTTATGAATGAATTTGCAAAGACAAGGTATGTTGATTATACAAAACCTATATTCAACAAGAAAGTTAACTCACAGCTTGGCGAGCTTGAGATCGAATATGTTATCGAGAAAAATGAAAGCAGGAAATCGGATCGAAAAAAAAGAGAAAATCTACGTTTATATCACATCTAGAAGCTATTAGTGAGGAAATAAATTAACCTTTGGGTATCCCTGCGCCTCGATAATCTGAGTGCCAAAATTGATTTACTTGCCGATTGAAATATTATTGTCACGGTTGTCTATGGTTTGATTTTAATTTGAAAAAGTGATTATCCGGTTTTAGCTCCAGTTGTATCCGACCCTAAAGTATTTTTATGTAACTAATCTTAAAACATAAGCCTTTTTATTAATGCATTTGTTTGCGTTCGGTTCCGGAATCTGTATCTGTTATTCCTTGTTGGCTTAGTTAAATAGAAATTCGTGAAATTGAAAATATTTCGGGCATATTGCCGTGCTAGAACAAGTATAGCGATTGCTAAACATCTATATCCCTATGATTTTTCTGAATGCTTTGATATACATAATTGGTATGATTTAAGCACTATTATGATATTTTAAGCAGTTTAGATTAAAACATTTAATTTTTTATATGAGTATTTTTTATGTCACTACTGCCAAGTGGTATGTTATCTACACATACCCAAATTATGAAAAGAAGGTTAGAAATATGTTCTCACAATTAGATATTACATGTTTCCTGCCTGTACACAAGGTAACTAGGAAATGGAGTGACAGGAAAAAAACCGTTGAAATACCATTATTTCCCAACTACATATTCGTGTATGCCGATGATAAAACCAAATATCAGGCTTTAAATGTGTACGGCGTGTCACGCTACGTTTCTTCCAATGGAAGTCCTGTCACCATTTCGGAAAATGAAATAGATATAATAAAAAAAATGATAGTTGTTCCCGGAATGACTGTAGAACAGCATATAGAGGCTGGCGATCTTGTCGAAATAACTGATGGTGCATTTAATGGACTAAAAGGTATTGTTTTTAAAAAAAGTAGCAAATCAAGATTTGCCGTTAAAATTCATGGCATTAATCAATTTGTATCTATTGAAGTTAATCTGTCCTCAATCAGAAAATATGGATCAAAATTATAGATTTTAGTCAAGTTGAAATAAATGCTTTTTACTACTTTTGAATCATCTTGTTGATAAGTTATATTACTTACAGTCGCTTTATTGCGCCATTGCTGTTTTTAATTTTGAAATACAATCCTTGCTTGATTCATCAACGAATTTGGCTAGGTCATTTCTGATTCTAAGCGTTTCCTGTTCATCTTTATTAGGCAGAGTACTTCTGGTTTTCTTTTGCCTGTTTAAAGAAAAAACTTCTTCTATAGGAGCAACAGATGTGATGTCTAGGATAGTGGTTTTAGTACTGTAATCAGTTAAAATTATCTTATATATGTTGTTTTGTGCTATCAACCTTACTGTAAATTCTATCTGGTAAGCGATGGGTATGGTATCTGTTGTATTGTAGCTATATTTTCTGATAAGGTTTTTTTTTGAGGATAATAGGCCAGCTTCCTCCCGCTCCTGTACAGAAAGAAGCTGGCCGGATTTATTTTCTTGATCAAACCAGTTTTTTGCACGGTTAAAAAGAATATTTTGAGCGGTTTCCGGTACCTGTGCTGTAAAAGAATACGAGACCAGGTTTGTTACACTATCTGTCGGAAAAACAACTTTCTGAGCACTTACAATAATTGGTAGCAGCAATACAAGTGTTAATAAATTTTTCATGGGATTTCTATATTATTGTGTTTTTATACGGTCTTTCTCAATGTCTGCACTTCCGGTTTTACGCTTTTTCTCTGCACCACTAGGTCCGCCAAAATTATAAGTGAATCCAAGCGTAAATACCTGTGAATTGAACCTGTTCCTAAAAGAAGAAGTAGCATTTGGGATGAAGTTTGTTAATCCATCAGCTCTGTAGGTCTTGAGAATATCTCTTGCATTGAACTTAATTGATCCCTTATTATTGAATATTTTTTTCTGAATACCAGCGTTCAATTGACCATTGGCGTAATTGATAAACTGTCCATTTACCCGTCTGGTGATATAAAAACCACTGATTTCTGCGCTCCAGCCCTTTTGTAAAGTGAATTGACTTGTTAAATTGAGTTCTCCAAAAGTGGAAGACTGATCAAGATAAGTGGAAAATAACTGTCCTTTAAAGTTATTACGGAATACCTGGATATAGGTGTTAAAGAACCACCAGTCATTTGGTTGCAACCCAATATTTACCGATGCTCCAAGGAAGGTGGCTCTGCCAATATTTCCAGTCCCGTCAATGAAAATGTTTCCTTCCTGTCTGATCACTTCATTTTGAATATCACTGATGCGATTATAATAAAGTGCAACAGTAAATATGCTTTTATAATTATAAGATAATTTGTAATTGTCAGAATATTGCGGCTTTAAAAATGGATTCCCTGAAGAGTAGGTGAATTTGTCGGAAATTGTAATAAAGGGATTCAAGTCCTGATAATAAGGTCTGCGTATTCTTCTGCCGTAAGAAGCAATCAAGACATTTTTTCCTAAAGTATCGAGTTTGTAGGAAAAATATGCTGTAGGAAATAAATTAGTATAGTTTCTAACAAATGATGAATCCTGACGCGTTGGGTTACCTATTTGATTACCTTTTGCGTTGGTGTTTTCTGCACGTAAGCCTAGTTGCAGAGATAGTCTTTTGAATTTTTTGGTGAAATTTGCATACACTGCATTAATGTTTTCTTTATAAAGAAAATGATTCGTTAGGTTATAGTTAGTTGTAAGTGTTTCATTTATCTGGTTGAAGTAATTGGCTTCATTATCAGTGTTTACATAACTGCTTTTTATACCTGCTTCAAGTTTAGCATCTTTACCTAAAGGATGGGAATAATCTGCTTTTGCAGACCAAATGTTAATATTGGTAGGTAAATTACTTGAAATTGTCTGGATATTTGCAAGCATTCCATTTGATGAAAATGATTGATTGATAAAAGATTGATCAATACGTGAATTATAATTTAAATAGTCCAGGTCAAATGTTAGTTGTTTGCCCAGGCTATCGAACTGATGGCTGTAGTTTAGATTGACACCTGTATTGTAAAAGCGATTTTTGCTCTTATTATCAGCTGTGATGATGGAATCAATCTGGCGATTTTGATTCAGTAATTGATTAATAGAAGGATTATCTGTTTTGCCCGGGGAAGCCGAGCCTATAAATACTATCCCCCATGTTGTTTTGGGTGATGAGTAGTAATCCATGCCAAGCTTTAAGTTTATTGCATGGGTTCTGCTTTTGATATATTGCGTTTGTTCAAAAACTGAATTAAGATTTCCATTGTTATTAAAATAATTTCTGTCTAAATCTAATTTTCGGTAGTTTTGATTCAGGTTGTAAGAGGCATTAGAAAAGAAATTTATTTTATTAACGCGGTAGTTTAAATTCAAACTTTCACTGTTCTGTGTATAATGTGCCTGGCCCAAACTTGAGGAGAAAGCACCGTTAAATCCCTGGGCTTTTGACTTTTTTGTCTTAATGTTAATTACCCCGGAGTTTCCTGCTGCATCATATTTTGCAGGAGGGTTATCCATTAATTCAATCTGGTCCAGTGCAGATGAGGGAAGTGATTTGAGGTAACTCGAAAGATTACTTCCGGATAAATACGTAGGTTTACCGTCTATAAAAACCGTAACACCAGATTTCCCTTTGAAACTAATATTGCCATTTCCATCAACAACCACACCAGGTGATTTTTCGAGCACTTCTAAAGCATTGGCTCCATCGTTTGAAATCAATGCACCTACATTAATTATTGTGCGGTCTAATCGTTGTTCCATGTATACTTTTTTTCCTGCTATAACAACTTCTTTGAGATTATTAACAATAGGAGGAAGGGTAACTTCGGGTAATGTAATATTTTGTTGTTCTCCTAATGATACTTTTATTGAAAAAGGAAGCGTTTCTATGGATGAGATACTAATCTGATAATCTCCCTTTTGAGAGATCTTTAATTGAAAATATCCTGCACTATCGGTTAAAGTAGATTGTATAATCTTATCCGAATTGATTTTTTTGATATTAATTGATGCAAAAACCACTGGCTTACGCCCTGTACTGCTTACCCTTCCCTGAATAACATAATTGGTTTGAGGACTACTTTTTTCGAGTAAAATATTTTTATCTATCTGGCGGAAAGATAATGCTGAATTTTTAAGTAATTCTATTAATGTGTTTTCGATTGTACGTGTTCCCGATGAAATAGAAAGCGTGGTAATACTGTCGATGGCAGATTTTCTGTAAAAAAATCTGAAACTGCTTTGGCCTTCAATTTTTTTTATTGCAGATAAAAGATTTTCATTTAGAAGTCCCAGCGTTACTTTTTCAGTAGAAATATCCTGTCCTTTTAGCGGAGGGGCAACTAATGTACTTAGGCCTATAATGGTAATGATAAGAATAAATAAACTGCTGCGCATCTGTGTATGTAAGTTAATTGTATATTGTATAAATTTAATAAGGACTTATGCGGGGCTAATCACATCCTTTACCATCAATAATGATGTTTTTTTCGGTGTCGTAATGGTAGGTAGCTTTATTGAATGCGCAGATTACATTAAGGATTTCGTTTAAACTTTTATCTTTTAATGCAATTCCGGAAAACTGGCATTTTTTCAGTTTCTCATTATTGAACCTAATAGAAATTTTAAATCGTTTTTGAAGCATTTGAGCGGCCTGTTCGAAGGTAATCTCATCAAAATGCAGGTCACTTTCCTGCCATGCAATTACTTCTTTTGCGTTTACTTCATGCAGCATATACTGATGGTTATTTTTATTAAAGCTAATCTGGCTATTTGGTGTTATAATGCCTATCACCCGGCTGCCGTCACTAACACTTACTTTGCCTCTCGTTACGGTAATGACAATTTTATCGGCGTTATTTCTGGTATTGATATTGAATGCGGTTCCCAGTACCGTTGTTTTAAGTGTAGCTGTATGTACTATGAAAGGCTTTTTTATATCATGATGAACATCAAAATAAGCCTCACCTTCCAGGTAAACCTCTCTTTTGTTCTGATTAAAAGATTTAGGATAACTTAATTTAGAATCTGCATTTATCCATACTATACTTCCATCACTGAGTTTTATTTGTTGTTTTTGATTTTTTGGAACATTCAATGCGGTAAGCGTTGCAGGTTTATATGAAGCCTTGAAGAAAAATACACCAAGAAAGATGAAGAATAAAATTGCAGCAGCCGCCTGAAATCGATAGTTTTTTTTGGTTAGGGTTGCGGGATATATTATTTTTTTTGGTTCATCTAATTGAGCAGTTTGTAAAATCTTTTTATAAAGATTATCTTTCCATTCCTCTTTATCAGTTTTATTTAGCTGATTCCATTGCGCATTCTGATGTTTGGTTTCTACGAACCATTTCTCTATAACTTCATTTTCGTGCTCTGTTGTTGCTCCTTTCTGGTATCGATCCAGCAACAATTTAATATCCTGATAATTCATTCTTTTCAGATTTACCAGTAGTCGGATAAGTATGGTGGTAGTACTACATGAAAATGAAAAATAATTGCTACCCTTTAAATTGGGTTAGGATTATAAACTGTTATTGATTAAGATAGCAATGATAATGATCACATTACCTATTGATTTTTTTAGATGTTTAAGGGCTTTAGATAATTGGTTCTTAACGGTTTGTGTGGATATGTTAAGGGATTTTGCAATTTCAGCAACAGAATGATGTTGATGACGGCTTAGCTGATAAATTTGCTGTACCCTTGGTGGCATTTCTTTCAGCGAGTTTTGAAGTAGAAGATTTAGTTCTCTGACTTCCAGTTGCTGATTTGTTCCATGGTCGAAGTAGTCAGCGATACGCTGAGCAGTACTTGCATATTCTCTTCGTGTAATATTATGACGTATTTTGTCAATTACCTTATAGCGGACTAAAGTGAAAAGATAGGTTTTAAGATTAGCGGTAATGATTAAAGAACGACGTCCTTCCCATAGTTTAATGAATAAGTCGTGTATGATGTCCTGGGCGTCTTCTACCTGGTTAAGTTTTGAAATTGCAAAGTCCGCCAGGTTTAATGCATAGCGATTATAAATCTCAGTAAAAGCTTTTTGATTGTCTTTTGTAAGAAGATTAACAAGTTCTTCATCGCTTATTTTATGTAAATTATGCATTTTCATTACTACGCTAATATATAATAAATAAACCATTAGCCTTCTTGATTTAAAAATAAATAAAATGTTTTAAGGGATTAAAGCATTAGGTACTTGTATTATAAATAACATTTGACGTTTATTTTCAATACTATATCAGATCTTGTAAGCGTGATGCCGATTGTATATGGTTTAATTTTTATGTATTAATAAATAGATAGCACAGATTTAATTATCATTTAATATCATTTTTATTAATTCGGAAAATAAAAATATGTGTGTGTATATTAATTGATTTATGTATTTAATATATAATACTTAAAAATATTGTTTTTTACACATTAATAAGTTATAATTGTCTTACATATTATTGTAGTCTGAATATTGTTTATTGCAGTATTTATTAGTATCAAAGCCGTTTTGTGACTGCTTTCAGCAGAGCTGTAAACTTTTTCCTTAGCGGACCTCGAATTACCCTTGTTAAACGGTATTCTAATCAATTCACGGTTGTTCTTGTTTCCCCGGACGATGATTTTATAATCATTTCAAAAACATGAACTTAAATCTTATTCCCCTTTTAATTATCATATTTCTAACTGCTTTAGTTAAGGCTTAAATATTATATGTCAGAAAGAACTCTTGTCCGAATGCTGCAGCGTTGTGCAGCATTGAAATCAATTGGTGTGACTTTTATTGAAGACAGTATAAAAGAAGATTTCTTATCTTATAATCAACTTTATGCGGAAGCACTTAAAGTTCTTTCATTTTTTCAGGCAGAAGGTGTAGAAGGCGGTAATGAAATGATTCTGCAGGTGGAAGACAATAAGACATACCTCATTGTTTTCTGGGCCTGCATCCTCGGAGGAATAATACCTGTTCCTTTATCTATCGGACAGAAAGATGATCATAAGAAAAAATTGTTTCAGGTCTGGACAGTTTTAAAAAAACCATACCTAATTGCCAGCGCTTCGGTTTTAGAAAAATTGAAAATCTTTGCCGAACAAAATGGTTTGGCATCTTCATATCTTGATGTAGAAAAAAGTAGTATAGCAATTGCTGATATTTATTCGTCAGATAAAGCCGCTGTTATATTTGAATGTCAGGAAGATGATATTGCATTTCTTCAGTTTTCTTCCGGATCAACCGGTTATCCGAAGGGCATTATTTTAACACACCAGAATTTACTTACAAATATAGCGGCTATCAGTAAAGCTGCAGCGTATTCAGCTACTGATACGATGTTGAGCTGGATGCCATTAACCCATGATATGGGAATGATTGGCTTTCACCTTAATCCTTTGTTCATGCAGGTTAATCACTACCTGATCCCTACAGATGCTTTTGTTAGAAGACCATCCTTATGGCTGGATAAAGCAACTAAACATGCTGTAAGTATCCTCTGTTCTCCAAATTTTGGCTATAAGTATGTACTTAAGCACTGTACAGAAGTTGAAGCGGCTAAGTGGGATTTAAAAGCCGTACGGCTTATTTATAATGGAGCAGAACCCATATCTGAAAAACTCTGCCATGATTTTTCTGAGTTTCTTGCCGATTATGGTTTAAAAGAAAATAGGATCCGTCCGGTTTATGGCTTGGCCGAGGCTACACTGGCAGTTTCCATTTCTGAGTTGGAAGATGAGGTAATTACATGTTACCTGGATAGAACCCAAATGAAAGCAGGGGATGAAATCTTGATTGTAAATCGTTCAGACCATCATGCCGTACCGATTGTTAATGTTGGTAAGGCTATTGAGAGCTTTAGTATAATAATTGCTGATCCTCATGGTTTACCGCTTAAAGATCAGGTAATAGGTAAGATTTACATTAAGGGCGCAAGTGTTACCGCTGGTTATTATAATAACGAAGAGGAAACGGATAAAGTTGTGCAGCCAGGCGGTTGGCTTGATACCGGCGACCTTGGTTTTATCATGAACGGATCGTTATATATTACAGGAAGATCTAAAGACGTTATTTTCATTAACGGTCAAAATTATTATCCGCATGATATTGAAAATATCGCCCACTCTGTTAAAGGAATAGAACTTAATAAAATTGTTATTGCCGGGTTTTTTAATCATTCAGCTCAAAAAAATGAAATAATCGCATTTATTTTCCATCGTGGTGCACTCGATAAATTTGTACCGATTTACCACGAAGTCAAAGCGTATGTTAACAGTAAAACAGGGATCGAGCTGGACAGCATTATACCGGTTAAGGATATTCCTAGAACTACCAGTGGAAAATTACAAAGATTCAGGTTAATTGAGTTTTATATACAGGGTACATACAAAGCAATAGGGGCCTCATTAGTTTCAATGTTAAATACGGCGACTGATGAAAAGATTGTTCCTGCTGAGACAGTAATTGAGCATCGCTTATTAACCATATGGAAATCACTACTGGGTAGCGTGAATTTCGGTATAACACATGATTTCTTTGCCATAGGTGGTAATTCTTTAAGGGCAGCCGAATTTGGGATGAATGTGCTAAAAGAGTTTAATGTAGAGCTTTCATTTGAGGTTATTTATAAAAAAAGAACGATAAAAGAGCTGGCCATGGTCATTGGCTCTTCTGCACTAAAAGAATATCATCCTATCCCGGTAGCGCCAGAATATCCTTCTTATCCTGTTTCTCCGGTTCAGCGGCGACTTTATTTTGCCTGGGCAATGGATAAAAGTTCATTGGCTTATAATCTGCCATCTGCTTTCAGTCTGGCAGAAGAACCTGATCCGGAAAAAATAGAGAAGGCAGTAAATCAACTGATTACCAAGCACGATTCGCTAAGAATGACCTTTCTGTTTACTGATGAACCAGAGTTTAAGATTAACGGAGATATAGTATTTACGCTAAAGGTTAAGAAGGCAGCTAAAGATGAGCTTATTGAAGAATTGCTTAGAGGTATGGTAAAGCCTTTTGATCTCACATCGGGGCCATTGTTTCGAATAGAGCTGATTAAAATGGCTTCAGGATACCTGTTGTTCACAGATTTTCATCATATTATTTCTGACGGATTGTCTGTTTATATGTTCCTTAACGAATTGTTTCTTCTCTATCATGGTCATGAATTGGAAGAATTACCCATTGGGTATAAAGATTATGCGGTTAAGGAAGTTTCTGCCATGGATCTGACCAATCACGAAAAGTACTGGTTGGATCACCTTAAAGGTGAGCTTCCTGTATTGCAAATGGCGACAGATTTTCAACGACCCGTGATTTTTGATACAAATGGAGGCAGGGTTAAATTTCAATTGGAAGGTGAAGTTGTTCCGGCTTTAAAAAAACTTGCGCTGACTAACAAGTCAACGCTTCATGCACTTTTACTTGCTATATACAGAATACTGCTTTTTAAATATTCCGGACAACAGGAACTGATCGTAGGTATACCGGTTGCCGGCAGGAACCATCCTGATTTACAGCATCTGCAAGGCATGTTTGTAAATAATCTGGCGCTGAAAGGTCCATTGATGGAAGGAAAGGGATTTATTGAATATCTTGAAAGCGTAACGAATTCAACCAACGCTGGCCTGAGTCATCAGGTTTATCCATTTGACTACCTAATCCACAAAATGAATGTCAAACAGGATGCTGGTAGAAACCCGCTTTTCGACACCATGTTTATGTTCCAAGAAATCGATCTGGAAAAGATAGGTGGACGGGAAAGTTTAAGCGCGACTTATTTCTTCGATCCGGAGATTTCAAAATTTGATCTTTCGATGGAAATTCATTACAAAGGAGGGGATAACCTTACCTGCTTTCTTGAATATTCAAAAAGCCTGTTTAAGAAGGAAACGGCTTTACGCATTGCAGATCATTTCAAAAACCTTGTCGCTGAAATTTTGAAAGATCCCTTTAAGCAGGTAACGGCACTGCGTATGATAAGCGGTGAAAAAAAATACCCTGATGAAAGCCATTTTTCAAAAGAATCATTCCGTCAAAATAATAGCATATGGCCTTTAATTGAATTACAATTCAATACGAAGGCTAATCATATTGCCATTTCAGATAATGAAAATGAAATGACCTATTCTGCGCTGGCCGAAGCGGTCAGCAGGCAGGTAAAAATGCTGGAACGAAAAGGATTTAAAACAAATGATGTTGTTGGTATCCAATTGGGTGGATCAGCGGATTTTGTAATTAGTTTGCTGGCAGTAATGAAAGCCGGAGGAATATTTGTACCTATAGATCCGGAACTTCCTGAAGAAAGGATAAATTACCTGCTTCAAAACAGTAAAGCCCGCTTTATTATCAATAAAGAGCATGGTATAATATTCAATCAACATACCAATGGAAACGAGGAGCCGGAAACTAAAAACCTGGCCTATATTTTATATACATCCGGAACAACAGGAGATCCTAAAGGGGTAATGATTGCACACTATTCCTTATTTAATTATATAACCTGGGCTGCTGAAACTTATGTTGGTACTGAAGAGCTTGATTTTCCATTATTTACATCTGTTTCATTTGACCTTACCTTAACATCTGTTTTTGTGCCGCTCATTACCGGTAATCAGATCATCATTTATCGAGATGGAGACGGCGAAATGTTGATTGAAAAGATTGTTAAAGACAATAAGGCAGGAGTAGTAAAGCTTACGCCATCTCATCTCCGTATTTTAAGAGAGTTGCCTTTGCATGAACCCATGGCAATGAAGCGCAAACTCAGAAAATTCATTGTTGGAGGAGAGAATTTTGATAGCCAGCTTGCAAGAGATATTTTTTATAAGTTTAATGGCAATGTTGAATTATTTAATGAATATGGCCCTACAGAAGCAACTGTGGGATGTATGATTCATCGTTATCATCCTGAAGAAAAGTATCTGTCAGTGCCAATAGGCATTCCTATTCCCCATACAAGATTGTATATTCTCGATAAATATTTAATGCCTGTACCTGAGGGTGTTATTGCAGAGTTGTACATTTCAGGAGAAGGCCTTGCACAGGGATATTTATTCAATGAAGTGTTAACCCACGAAAAATTTATCGCTAACCCTTTTTTAGATGGGGAGCTGATGTATAAAACAGGTGACCTTGTCAGACAGATAGACGGTGGTTTGCTTGAATATGTTGGCAGAACAGATTCACAGGTTAAAATTAACGGCTATAGAATAGAACCATCAGAAATAGAATTTCATTTAGCTTCCCATGAAAATATAAGCGATGCTGTTGTTGTACTAACCGATAGTGGTTCTGCGAAAATTTTAAGTGCTTTCTTTGTATGCAAAGATATTAATGATCCGGTAGCAGCAAATGCGCTCCGGGATTTCCTGTCATTAAAGTTGCCACACTATATGGTGCCGGCGCGTTTTATCGTTTTGAATGCCATTCCATTAACAAAAAACGGTAAAATTGATTACCAGGCACTGCAAAAATCCGATATACAGGAACAAAGTGTGAAGGTAAAACATGGAGCAACAACTCCAATGGAAAGCGCCATATTGGAAGTGTGGGAAAAAGTTTTACGCCAGAATAATTTTTCAATAACAGATAATTTCTTTGAAGTGGGAGGAGACTCTATCAAGGCAGTCCAGATAGCCTCGCGCTTATTGGAGAAGGGAATCAAAGTCGAGGCAAAAAAAATCCTCACCTATCAAACAGTTCAGGAAATAAGTAAAAATAGTAAATACGTTGAAATAACTGTAGACCAGAAGCTGCAAAATAACGATGAAACGGTTAAAGGATTAACGCCTATAGCTTCCTGGTTTTTTGGACAGCAATTTAAAACTCCCGAATTTTTTAACCAGTCAGTTGTGCTGAAGTTTAAGAAAAAAGCAGATATAAAACTGCTGGAAGAAGCATTCCAGTATCTGATTGCCCATCACGATGGATTAAGATCGAATTATGCCGGCGAAAAACAAATACCTTTTATTAATGATAAACACCTGAATCAGGCCTTTCTTATCGAGCGGGTGGCTGAACCAGGCTTACTGATGAGTTTAAAAAGTAATTTTCATCTGGAAACCTCTTTACTGATAAAAGCAGCTGTTTTTAGCGATTATTCTACTAACGATTTTTTGTTTATTACAGCACATCACCTGGTTATTGACGGGGTATCATGGAGAATTTTTCTGGATGATCTGTATACGTTGTATAATCAGTTACAGACTCAGCAACAAGTACTATTGCCTTCGAAAACCACAGTATCCATAGATTGGGATAAGATTCGAAACATCCCGAAATACAAGGAACAGGAAGAATACTGGAAGATACAGGAAAGTGCTACATTTTCTGTCCCTCTTGACTTTGAAACTGATCAATGGACAATAGGTACTAAAGGAAAGGTTAATTGTATTCTTGAGCAGGAAGAGACCGCTTTTTTAACCGGAAAAGCAAACAGACCATACAAGACTGATACGCAGATGCTTTTGCTGACTGCTATAGCACTTGCGCTTAAAAACTGGACTGGTAAAACGCAGGTTGTGATTGAAATGGAAAATCATGGAAGAAATGTTGAGTTCGCTGATTTTTCCCGTACAATTGGCTGGTTTACTGCTATGTATCCTTTAATACTCGAGACTGGAGATTCAGGTATTGGAAGCCAGATTAAAAATATTAAGGAACAGATCAGGGCCATTCCGGATGATGGAATCGGGTATGGGATTTTAAGGCATGCTGCTGATAATGAGTTTGCTAATAAGATTTCGGAAGTGAGATTCAATTATCTCGGGAATTTTGATGCCGAATTCGATAATGATCTTTTTGGTTATACAGGGGATTATCATACTGAAGATACAGCACCAGGGAATCAGTTAACGGCTAAGCTTGATTTTAATCTAATGATTATGAATGGCAGCCTTCATACCGAAATGGCCTTTAATACAGAAGCGCATAAAGTGTCTACAATGACCATTTTACTGGATTCTTTTAATCAATACCTGAACCTGATTCTGGAACATACCAGAAATGAAAACGACGTACATTTTAGCCCTTCTGATTTTGATGCAGTTGCAATTGATCAGAATGAACTTGATTCACTCTTTGATTAAATAATCCCCAACAGAATTTATATGGAAGGAAAAATTAAAAAAGCAAATGTCCAGGATATTCTGGAGCTAAGTGATATTCAAAAAGGAATGCTATTTCATTTCCTTCATGATACCGGTGAGAATTTGTATAATATCCAATTATCTTTTAATATTCGGGGGGAATTGAATACCGGCAAGCTGCAAAAGGCTTTTAAGCTTGTGCAGCAGCAGCACGAAGTCCTCCGGTCGGTTTTTGAGTGGGAAAAATCAAAAGTGCCGTTGCAAATCATCCTTAAAGAATCTGATCTGGATTTTTCTTTTATTGATATTTCATCGCATGAAATTTCTGCTATCGGGCAGTTATCTGCTGATATTATTGCCCAGGACAGGCATGCGAAATTTGATTTGAGAAAAACGCCTTTCCGGATTACTTTGGTTAAGCTTTCGCTGCAGGAATATATTCTTAATATCACCCATCATCATATTCTGTATGATGGTTGGAGTACCGGTATCCTGCTAAAAGAATTATTTACACTTTATCATAACCTGGATGCTGATACAGGAGATAAGATTTCTTATAAACACGTTTTTCAGGAATTAAAGCATAAAGATAATAAGGCCTTATCTGAATCTTTCTGGTCAAGTTATCTCCATAACTATGAGATAACACCTGTGTTTAGTCTAAAGTCTTTGCCTGGAGTATTTAATGAAAAGCTAAGCACATACATTTCAAAACATCCTATTGAGGCCCTGGATAAGTTTTCTGCATCCAGCCGGATCACAAAAGCATCGGTAGTTTACGCTGCATACGGGCTTTTACTTCAAAGATATAAAGACACTGCAGACATCGCTTTCGGCACTCCTGTTTCAAACAGAAGCTCATCGGTTAAAGGCAGTGGGGATGTAATGGGGAATTTTATCAATACAATTCCGCTCAGGGTAAGCACAACAGATGGCACATCTCTGATGGATGTTGTCAAAAAAGTTAATCATGAACTGTTAGACAGAGCCGAATATAGCAGTACCTCTTACAGCGATATTAAAACACTGCTTTCCCTTAATCCTTCCGATACCTTATTCGATTCCATTCTTGTTATTGAAAACTATCCTTTGGATATTGAAGCAATAAATTACAATAAAGAGTTTGAGATCAAACTCAGATCAGCTTATGGTGACACAGGGATACCTGTTGTGATTCACGTTTTCTTTAAAGAACAGCTTGAAATAGAGGTGATCTGGCAAAGCCAGCTGCTTCATGAAGGTTTTGTGAAAAGGTTTGCTGCTCACTTTAACCAGGTTATTTGCGCAATTATCAACCACCCTGAACAGGACGCCCAGACTTTTAATTACCTTACAGACGAGGAAAAGCAAAACCTGCTATGCCATCATCATGATGCAAAGGCAGATCAGGATACAGCGGAAACAATATTGAATCTGTTTAGGAAACAAGTGAGTTTAAATCCGTTAGCCACAGCTGTTTGTGCAGACAACAGAACGTTAACTTACGAAGAACTGGACAGGTTATCAGATCGCTTCGCCAATCAGCTCATTGAGGATTATCAGATCGTAGCCAACGATATTGTGGGGGTTATTTTGGAAAGAAATGACTGGCTGATCATCAGTATTCTCGGGATCTTAAAATCCGGCGCTGCATTTATCCCAATTGACCCTGATTATCCGGCAGACAGAAAAGCAGCCATACTCACCAGCTCCCGTAGTAAACTATTGGTTTCAGAAGCATACTATGTTCTTGAAAATGATTTCTATGATGGAACTGTGTTTATAGCAGATCTGGAATTTGATGAGCATAAATATCCGCAAATGCCGACGCTGAAATTGGCCAGAAGCTGTGATCTTGCTTATGTGATCTATACTTCAGGTTCTACAGGTGATCCTAAAGGCGTAATGATCGAACATGCTGCGCTATTAAACTACATTTCCTGGGCGGTAAAAAAATATGCCCGGGGAGAAAAACGTAATTGCCCTCTGTATACCTCTATTTCTTTTGACCTGACGATTACCTCTATTTTTATCCCTCTGGTAACTGGTGGAAAAATCATCGTTTATAAGGATGATGCTATAGATATCCTTTTGAAAAAAATCATCATTGATGAGGATTGTGATATCATCAAATTTACCCCCTCTCATTTGAAACTGGTGAGAGATGGAGCGTTTGATGTAGATGAAAAGCATACAAAAGTACTGATCATAGGAGGAGAACAACTGGAAACCGGGCTGGCGGCCGATATTTATACAAAATTTAAAGGTAAAGCCACTATCTATAACGAATACGGTCCTACAGAGGCAACTGTTGGCTGTATGATTTATGAGTTTAATCCCTCAATTATCTCCGAAGCCGTGCCTATAGGACGGGCAATTGACCATACAAAGATTTATTTGTTAGATAAAAAAATGAATTTAGTGCCTGAAGGCGTTACAGGAGAACTGTATATTTCAGGAGCTGGTTTGGCCAGAGGTTATCTTCACCGTGAAGACTTGACTGATGAAAAATTTATCATGCATCCTTTTGTAGAAGGAGAGAGGTTGTATAAAACCGGTGACTTAGCTGTTAGAATGTCATCAGGTGATCTGGAATACATTGGGAGAGCTGATAGTCAGGTAAAGATCAGGGGATATCGCATCGAACCAGGGGATATCGAAAACCATATATTGGCCCATCCGTTGGTAAATAACGCTGTTGTAGTTGCATATGATCATACCGACGGAAAAAATTTATGTTGCTACTATACTTCGGCGTCTGAAATTGATCAGGAGAAACTAAAATATTTCCTGGCACAAAGGCTACCGGCTTATATGGTGCCATCAAACTATATTGTTATTGAAAAAATCCCACTTACAATTAATGGAAAACCCGCTTTAAAATTACTTCCTGATCCCCGCGGTAATGTGAAAGCCCAGTCTTACCTGCCACCGCTTACGGTTGTGGAAAAAAAGCTGGCTTCTATCTGGGAAGAAGTACTTGGTGTAGAGAAGGTTGGGCTAAATGATGATTTTTTTGTACTTGGTGGCCACTCTCTTACCGCAATTCGACTGATTAGCAGATTGAAAAATGAACTGGCCGTATCGCTATCCATTAATGCTTTTTTTGAATATAAAAATATAAAGTCTCTTGCGGCTTATATCGGAAATCTGGAAAGAAACAACGTAGCACGGATTTCAAAAGCAGTAGAGAAACCAGCCCGGCTTCCTTTATCATTTGGGCAGGAAAGATTATGGTTTTTAGATCAGATGGACGGATCTAAACATTATCATTTACCCCTTGTATTAAAAATTGATGGAGCACTGGATCCGGATGTGCTTTTTCAAAGCCTTTCTTTATTAATTAACAGGCATGAGCCTTTAAGAACAGTGATCAGGTCTTCAGGAGGTGTACCATTTCAGGTTGTTCTTCCTGAAAATTCGTGGGATGATTTTGCCGTAAAAGATATTCAGGGCTTAGCTACTGAAGAAACCAGTCAACTCATCAATGGGTATGCAAAGGAGTCTTTTGATCTCTCGCAGGATCATATGATCAGGGTCAGATTACTGAGAAATGCTGGCGGATTTCAAAAACTGGTCATCGTTCTTCACCATATTTCATTTGATGGATGGTCGGCAGTTGTCTTTTTAAAGGAATTATCATCTTTATACAGCTCCGTTAAATTAAATACCCCTCACCAACTTTCTGAACTTCAGTTCACCTATTCAGATTACAGCTTATGGCAGCAGACCTATTTAAATGGGGAGCTACTGGAGAAAGGTCTTATCTACTGGGAAAATAAATTAAAGGGCGTGCTTCCGTTGAATTTGCCAGCCAATTTTGTAAGACCGGGACAAATTTCCTATAAGGGTGGTGAATATAAAATCATGTTGGATCAGTCTCTGAGTAGGGCGATTGCAGATTTATCAGGTGCACAGGGATGTTCTTTGTTCATGACGTATTTAGCTGTTCTGAAAGTGCTGTTATATCGTTATTCTGCCCAGAATGACATTTGTATCGGTACGCCTGTGGCCAACCGGGAGCAACTGGAAACAGCACATATGATTGGTTTCTTTGCAAATACGGTTGCTTTACGATCAGAACTCAGTGATGAGATGTCTTTTGAAGCACTTATTCAGCAGATCAAAGATACGACACTGGAAGCCTATGAGCACCAGGATGTACCATTTGAAAAAGTAATAGACAGGCTGGTAATAGAACGCGACTTTAGTTATAGTCCATTATTCCAGGTCATGTTTATCCTTGAAAATGAACCCATACAACAGTTGAAATTTGAAGACTGGAATGGAACGCCAGAATGGCTGGACCGTGACCTTACTAAATTTGAACTGACATTTGAAGTTACCCCGGGCACGGCGGGTACAGAAATAGCGATTAATTATTTCACTGATCTTTTTAGTGAAGATACCATTAAGCGGATGTTGAACCATTATGTTCAGCTAATCAGGTCGATAGCGGACACACCTGACCATAAAATAAGTGAACTGAATATTTTGTCGGGAGCGGAAAGGGAGGAATTACTTCATATCGGAAAGGGTGCCGTTGCCGATTATAAAGAAGAAAAAACGGCGATCAATCTTTTCTGTAAACAGGTAAAAAGAAGCCCTGATGCAACAGCTTTGATCTTTGAGGAACAATCAATTACTTACAAGGAACTGGACAGGCGATCGAACAAACTTGCAAGATTCCTGATCGAGAAAGGAGTATCAAATGGTATGCTTGTTCCAATTTGCCTTGAACGCTCTTTTGAAATGGTTATTGCAATTCTTGGTGTATTAAAAACAGGTGCCGCCTACGTACCTGTTGATCCTGAGTTTCCTGCTGGCAGAATTCACTTTATTCTCGATGACACGGGCGCGTCGCTATTGCTGAGTACTATGGCGGTGATGGAAGTATTGAATCTGGAGAATTCCATAGAATGTTTTGCCGTTGATGATCCGGGATTGCTTACATCATACACTGATGATGAGGTAGCCGTTGTGGTATTACCCGAATACCTGGCTTACACCATTTATACATCCGGCACAACCGGAAAACCAAAGGGCGTACAAATCCGTCACTCGGGGATACTTAACAGACTGCTGTGGATGCAGGATTATTTAAGCCTGACCGCAGGGGATATCATCCTGCAAAAAACAACATTTTGCTTTGATGTGTCTGTTTGGGAACTGTTATCTGCGCTCCTTTGTGGTGCAGTGATCGTGATGGCTAAACCTGAAGGGCATAAAGACGCTGATTATCTTCAGGAACTTATTGAAAAACATCAGGTAAGTATTATTCACTTTGTGCCTTCCATGCTTGATGTATTTTTGTTAAGGGCAGATGAACAAAAATGCCGGAGCCTGAATGCTGTTATTTGCAGCGGGGAAGAGCTTAAAATCGCTACGGTTAATGCTTTTCAGGAAGTATTTAAGAAAACACATTTGTATAATTTTTATGGACCTACTGAAGCTTCGATCGAAGTTACAGCAATCAAATTAGAACCAGTATCAAATTATACCCATCATATTCCAATAGGGAAACCGATCGCGAATACCTGTTTGTATATTGTAGATCAGCATCATCAGTTACAGCCAAGCGGGGTAGCCGGTGAATTGCTGATTGGCGGTGTGCAGGTGGCACAGAGCTACCTGAACCAGCCCGAACTGACCACACAGAAATTTATTCCGGATAGGTTTAGTAAAGCCCATGAATATCCTTTTTTATACCGTACCGGAGATCTTGTACGCTGGTTGCCTGATGGAAATATTGAATTTCTCGGGCGGATAGATGACCAGGTAAAAATAAGGGGCTATCGTATTGAACCTGCTGAAATTGAAGTATTGCTGGGACAACTGGCCGGTGTTGAACGTGCAGTTGTATTAGTTAAGGAATATAATGGTGATAAGTATCTGGCCGCATTCGTAAAACTTCAAAACTGGTTGGAGACCGATTCATTAAGCGATCAGTTAAAAAATATCCTCCCTTTTTACATGGTACCGTCAATAATGGTCAGGGTAGATGATTTCCCATTAACCCTGAATGGTAAAATTGATAAGGGACAGTTGCATGCGATGGCCGCGCCATCCTCAACAGGTGTTTTTAAAGCGCCGGAAACTGAAATAGAATTAAGACTGACCAGGATTTGGAAAGATTTATTAAAAACAGATAAGGTAGGCGTTCGCGATAACTTTTTTGCACTGGGTGGGCATTCACTGATGGCTATGCGCGTTTTATCGGAAATAAGCAATGAATTTTCTGCTAATATTTCAATAACCCTGTTTTTTCAACTGGGAACTATCGAAAAGTTGAGCGAGTACCTTGAGGTATTGCAGTCGGCAAAAATACTGAATGTACAGGAGGATGTAAACACTATTGAGCTTTAAAAAATGATAAATGAATTAAATGTTAGCTCTGGCAAGATTGAACATATTATTTCACTACTTGGTAAGGCTGGAAAACAGGGAATCTCTATCTTCTTAAAAGAAGGTAAACTGATGATTTCTACTGTTAAAGATGTAACTATTGAACCATCATTTCTAGAGCTTATTAAAAGCCATAAAGACGAAATTAAGGCATTTTTATCCACTGAATCTGATCGTTTTCAAGACAATGCACTCCGGGAAAAGATAGCGCCAATTAGCAGGGTGCCTGGTTATAAATTGCCACTTTCTTTTACACAGGAAGATCTCTGGTTTATAGATCAGTTTGAAAGTAGCTCGCACTATCACATTCCGTTGGTTTTAAGGCTTAAGGGGGCAGTTGCTACTGAAACCATGGGTGATGCGCTGAATATGATCGTTAACCGACATGAGAGCTTAAGAACAGTATTTATGGAATCTGATGGCCGCCCTTACCAGGAATTGCTTCCCGAAGACAGTTGGAAGCTAAGCATTGATGGAGATCAGCAACCAGGCGAGCTAAATCATTACCTGCATTCATTTATTCGGCAACCTTTTGATCTGGGCCGTGATCATATGCTCAGGGCCGCTATATGTCCGGTCGGGCCTGACGAATATTTATTATCCCTGGTTATCCACCATATTGCCTGTGATGGATGGTCCATCCCTTTATTGGTGCAGGAGTTGAAAGAGATTTACACAGCTAAAATTGCTGGGAACCTGCCTGTACTGAATGAACTTAAGTTACAATACACCGATTATGCGGTATGGCAAAGACAAACATTTACGGCAGAAAACATTGAAGATAAATTAACCTATTGGCAAAAGCAGCTTAAAAATTTAAGCACGCTTAAACTGCCAACTGATTTTCCGCGTCCAGCCGAACAAAGTTCGAATGGTATGAAATTGTTCCTGAAAACAGATGCGGTTTTAACAGAAAAACTTCGTGTGCTGGCCAGGAAACAGGGCGTATCCATGAATATGTTACTGTTAAGTGCTTTTAATGTCTTGCTTTATCGTCATACCAATCAAACAGATATTGCGGTTGGAACACCAGTTGCAAACCGCGCATTACCAGAACTGGATACGCTGATTGGCTTTTTTGTAAATACGGTGGTGATGAGAACAAAGCTAAGTGGCGAAATGACGTTTGAAGAACTCTTAAATGAAGTTAAAACGCTAACGCTTCAGGCTTATCAAAACCAGGATGTTCCTTTTGCAAAGGTGGTCAGAAAAATTCAGCAACAGCGTGATAAAAGCCGTAGCCCGCTTTTCCAGGTGATGTTCGTCTTTCAGCATCAGGAAAATATGCAGGATCTTCTTATTGGAAATCTGGATTGTTCGGCAGAACCTTATGCTTACCCTGTTTCCCGGTTTGATCTGACCTTGTCTGTAAACGAGTTACCCGATGACCTTCAGTTTGTTCTGGAATATTGTACAGATCTGTTCCTGCCATCAACTATAGAAAATATGGGGCAACATTACCTGCAGCTCCTTTCTTCTATCTGTGAAAAGACAGATGTTCCCATAGGAAAATTAGAGATGCTCTCCTCTGCTGAAAAAAATCAGTTGTTATCCGCATTCAATGATACCAGGATTAGCTTTAGCAAAACTGAAACGGTGATTGATTTATTTCAGCAACAGGCTGAAATTGTTCCTGATGCTATAGCTGTAGTTTATGAGCAGGCCATATTAAGTTATAAGGATCTTCACCTGTTAACCAATCAGTTTGCGAATTACCTTTTGGCAAACAAAAGTTTTAAGAAGGATAGCCTTGTTGCCGTAAAATTACCCAGAAGTGAATGGTTAATTACAGCAATTATGGCCATATTGAAAGCTGGCGCAGCGTATGTCCCCATTGACCCCGATTTTCCGGAAGAAAGAATCGCTTATATATTATCAGACAGTCAGTGTGAAATTATAATCGACGATTCGGTTATCAGGGATTTTGTTGCCAGAAAAAATAAGTTTTCAGAGGAGAAGCCAGGGATTGTTACTCATCAGTCGGATTTAGCCTACATTATCTATACTTCAGGAACAACCGGCAAACCCAAAGGGGTTATGATCGAACACGGAGGTATTTATAACCTGGCGGCAGGGCAAATCCGGATTTTGAAACTAAATACCGAAGACCATGTGCTGCAATTTGCTGCAGCCACTTTCGATATTTTTTGTGCAGAGCTGTTTTCAACATTAGGCGCAGGAGCAAAACTTTGTATTCCAACCAGGAGTACCCAATTATCAATGGATGATATGAAGGATTTCATCCGAAAATATGAAATTACCATAGCAACAATTCCTCCTTCTTACCAGGTACTTTTAATTGATCATCTTTTCTCTTTAAAGACGATTATTTCAGCCGGAGAGGTCATCAATATTAAGCTGACAGCACTTTTGCAGGAAAAAGGAGTTACTGTAATTAATGGTTACGGACCTACAGAGAGTTCCGTTTATATTACCATGTCTGATCATCCTATTATAGATGGTTATAAAAGCACAATCGGTAAACCACTTGATAATGTAAAGATTTATATACTGGATGAGAATAATCAGCCTGCTCCAATAGGTGTTACGGGTGAATTATGTACAGGCGGAATACAGGTAGCCAGGGGCTATCTTAACCGACCAGAGCTGACAGCTGAACGATTCATCCCAAATCCTTTTGAAAGTGAAAAAGCAGATTGTCCTGTTTTATACCGTACCGGAGATCTTGCAAAATGGCTCCCTGATGGCAATATTGAATATGTCGGCAGGATAGATCATCAGGTAAAAATAAGGGGATACAGAATTGAATTAGGCGAAATAGAAGCTGCATTGGAGCGATATGAGACAATTAACCAGGCTGTGGTAAAAATCCATGCCGATGAACAGGAAAATAAAAAAATTGTAGCCTACGTAATCGCTGATACAGAATGGCATGAAAGTGCTTTATATGACCATTTGAAATCAATTCTGCCTCAGTACATGCTGCCATCATTGTACATTAGGATGGCAGAATTCCCGCTAACATCGAGTAATAAAATAGACCGGTCAGCCCTGCCAGATCCTAATCTGTCATCCCTGTTAACAAAAGGTTATGCTGCACCAACAAATCCTATTGAAGAAAAACTGGCTATGCTATGGTGCCAATTATTGAATATTAAGGAAGTTGGTATTCATACCAACTTTTTTGAACTCGGGGGAGATTCAATCATAGCCATTCAATTTGTGAGCAGGGCGAAGGAAGCCGGATTAATCTTTAGGGTTAAGGATGTTTTCGATTACCAGACGATTTCAAGGTTAGCGGAACAGTTAAATCAAAATAGTTTAATATGGAGTGAACAAGGACGGTTAGCGGGAAGCGCTTCTTTACTCCCTATACAGAAATATTTTTTTGAAGCTGATTTCAGGAATGTAAACCATTTTAATCAGTCACTTCTGCTAAACTTAAATAAATCAGTAGACAGTGCTTCTTTAGCTGCATGTCTTGATCAGTTAATTAATCAGCACGATGCCTTAAGGTTCAGGTATACTTTTTCTGAGAATGAGGCGCCAATCCAATCTTACGGAGATTACATGCCCGTGCCCGATATCAATGATTTATCAGACAGTATTAAATTCAGTTATGATGTTTCTGAGCTGTGTGAATTTTACCACCAAAAATTATCAGTAACAGAAGGGATACTTGTTCGGATGGTATTTATTAAATCGCCCGATGAAGAAGAGTTTAACCGCTTATTTTTGGTTGTGCACCACCTGGCTGTAGATGGTGTTTCCTGGCGGATTATTGTGGATGATCTGTGTGTCATGTTGAGAAAAATTGCGCTGGGGAAAAGAATAAATCCAAGATCGAAAACCACTTCTTACAGACAATGGGGAAAGCTTCTTCATGATTATGCTGAATCACCTGTACTTCGCGATGAATTTGCTTATTGGAAGGGTATTTTAGAAGAATTTGAACCCTTGCCAGCTGGTTCCCCTGCGAATAGCCTTACTCCTGGGTACGCCAGTATTAAACTTAAGTTTTTTGGTTCGCAAACGCAGCGTTTGTTGCACCAGGCTAACCAGGCTTACCATACAGAAATAAATGACTTACTTCTTTGTGCCTTAACACTGGTTATTTGTGAATGGGCCGAAAGAAGTGAATTTGTACTTGCCCTTGAGGGGCATGGCCGGGAATCTCTATTTGAAAATGCTGACTTAAGTAAAACAGTTGGATGGTTTACCACTATATTTCCTGTTAAACTGTTTAAGGAAGGTGGAGAATCTTTATCTGCTTTTATAATCCGGTTAAAGGAACAGATACGCAATATTCCTAATAAAGGTATAGGTTATGGCGTGTTGCGTTACCTGAGTGGAAATGCAGAAATAGAAGAATTTCTTCATGCTGATTTTGGGCAACTGATTTTTAACTATTTGGGGAATTTTGATGCAGCGATGAATGGAAACGAATTCGTTAGCCTTGCTTCTGAATATGCCGGAAAAAACAATAGCCCCGACAATCATAACCTGAATGCGATGGAAGTCAGTATAAACATTGCAGAAGGACATCTTAATTTAGTATGGAGTTACGATACATCACTTTATGACGATTCTGTTGTTGAATTTCTGGTGAGCAGGTACAGTGATTATCTGAATGAAATTATAGACCATTGCTGTTCAATAGATATACCGGTAAAAACGCCATCAGATTACGGCCTTGATAAAGTAACAGATTATCCCGCTTTTGATGCTTTTATCAAAGAAAAGCCCGAATTGGAGGATATATACAAGCTTAGTCCTTTACAAAGCGGTATTCTTTTTCATAGTTTATACCAGGAAGATTCTGCGGCTTACATCGTTCAGTTCGCTTGCGACTTTGTGAACGGACTGGGGATAGGCGACTTTGAAAATGCATGGAAACAGCTGATTGCCAGGCACAGTATATTAAGAACAGTTTTTTTTTATAATGTATTTGATGAACCGGTGCAGTGTGTATTTCAAAATGCCAAGCTGCCATTGAATATTGTTGACTACAGCAGTTTAAAAGGAGAAGTTCTTGAAGAGGCATTAAATAATTTTCTGAAGGAAGATAGCCAACAACCTTTTGATCTGGAGCATCCACCATTAATGCGTATCAGCCTTATTTTACTGGCTGAAGGCCGGGTAAAAATGGTATGGACGAACCACCATATTATATTGGATGGATGGTCTATGTCCGTTTTGATTAAAGAATTCCTTATTTTATATAAACAGTTCAGGTCAGGCGAATCTTTATCTGGTTCGTTTAGGGTAGATTATTTTAAAGACCTGATCATGCATCAGGCAAAAATTAGCAAAACCGATGCGGCCAAACACTGGTCACATTATTTGGCAGGGCTGGAATCGCCAACCCTAATTCCTTTTATACATCAAACAGCGCTTAGAAATAAACAGCTGGGAAATCAGCTCACGCCATTCGTTGCAGGGAAAGACCTGGCGCAGGGACTTGAGGATTTCGCAAAGCGTAATCACCTGACTTTAAATACTATTATTCAGGGTGCATGGGCTTATCTCCTCTCAAGATATACGGGAACAAGCCGGATTGTTTTTGGCACGACTGTTTCTGGCCGGGTAGCTGAAATTCATGATGTTGAAGACCGTGTGGGTTTATACATCAATACGATCCCGGTTTGTATTACAGTAGAGAATGATTCAAATATCATCAACTGGTTGGCAACCATACAGGAAGAGCATGCTGTTTCCCGCGAATACAGCCATACACCTTTATCGGATATCCGGGCAATTACCGGATTTGATGAAGATTTTTTCGACAGTTTGCTTGTTTTTGAAAATTATCCTGTCAGTTCTATAACGGAAGCGGAAACGGATCTCAAAATTGAAAATATACATAACAAGGAGCAAACTCACTACTCTTTGTTATTATGTGTTACAACAGGTGAAACGATTGCCATAGATTTTAATTATCATACGGAACTGCTGGCACCTGAAACCGTGCAGATGATGATTACGCATTTAACCATGCTATTTGAATCCATTGTAAATCCTCGAAATGAAAAGATCGCTGATCTTCATTATATGGATGCTGCGGAAGAAGAAAAATTACTTTCAGGATTTAATCATTCCACAGTTAGTTATCCCTTATCGGCTAGTGTTACAGGTTGTTTTGAGGAGCAGGTTAATTTGTGTCCGGATCGTATTGCATTGGTTGACAATGATTTGGAGCTGAGTTATCGTGAGCTTGACCGTTTGAGCAACCGTTTGGCACATGTGCTGCGTACACATGGTGTTGGGCGCAACAGCATTGTAGGCCTGTTAACCGGGCGGAGCCATGAAACCGTTATCGGTATGCTGGGTATCCTCAAAGCCGGTGGAGCCTACCTTCCGATGGACCTTGATTATCCTGCAGACCGGATCAGTTACCTGCTGGACGACAGTAAAGCTGTCCTGCTGCTGGTTACCTCTGCCGGTTATAAAGTGGCACATGGGATAGAAACGTTGGTTGTGCAGGATGTGCTGGGGCAGGAGGAAAGCACAGACGAAAGGCTGCCCTTGGTAAACCAGCCTGAGGATCTTTGCTATGTGATTTATACATCCGGTACTACGGGTTACCCCAAGGGGGTGCTGGTAGAGCACAGGAATGTGGTGCGTTTGTTCTTCCATGAGGATCCTTTGTTTGATTTCGGTGCCGAAGATGTCTGGACGATGTTCCACAACCCGTATTTTGATTTCAGTGTTTGGGAGATGTACGGTGCGCTGCTTTACGGGGGCAAACTGGTTATGGTTTCCAAAATGGTTGCCCGCGACCCTTCCGCATACCTTTCGTTGCTGGTTAAGCAGGGTGTTACGGTACTGAACCAGACCCCATCGGCATTTTATAACCTGATTGCTGCAGAATCGGCATCCGGGCTGGCGCCCGGGGCATTGCGGCTGCGGTATATTATTTTTGGCGGGGAGGCACTTAAACCCTTAAAGCTTGCAGACTGGTATGCAAAATACAGCGATATCCTGCTGGTGAATATGTTCGGGATCACCGAGACTACGGTCCATGTAACCTATAAGCTGATCACTGCAGAAGACATCCGTGGCAATGTGAGCAATATCGGGGTGCCTATCCCCACACTGTCTGCATATATTTTTGATGGATCGCGCCGTCTGGTAGCCCGTGGGGTAAGCGGTGAGCTTTATGTCGGGGGGGCTGGGGTTTCCCGTGGTTACCTGAACCGTCCGGAGCTGACCGCTTCCCGTTTTGTGGACAACCCCTACCGTGCGGGTGAACGGCTTTACCGTACAGGCGACCTTTGCCGCCAGGGCCCGAACGGGGAACTGGAATACATCGGGCGTATTGACCACCAGGTTAAAATCCGTGGTCACCGGATCGAGCTTGGCGAGATAGAGGGGCGTTTGCTGGAACATGAGCTGGTTTCCGATGCGGTTGTAATTGTACGGGAGGATGATGGGAACAACCTTTCCCTGTGTGCCTACCTGGTTGGTCTGCAGGAGATAGACCTGTCCGGGATACGCGCTTACCTTTCGGGGCTGCTGCCCGATTATATGGTTCCTTCGCACTTTGTGCAGGTTGATTTTATTCCCCAGACGGTAAACGGGAAGGTGGACCGTAAGGCACTTCCTGCCCCGGTCTACCATGGTGACGGTTTGTATGTTGCCCCCGGGCGTGCAGCTGATATTGCGCTGTGCCGGATCTGGTCTTCGGTACTCCAGGTTGATGAAGTTGGGCTGAACAGTAACTTTTTCAGTCTTGGGGGTGATTCGATGCTGGCGCTGAAACTGGTTAGCCGGATCAACCGTGAGCTGGGTTTGAAGATGAGCATTGCCGACCTGTTTACCTACCAGAGTGTTGCAGAGCTTGGCCCGAGGCTGGTACCTGTATCTGCTTTGGTAGAAGAAGAGGATGCGGTTGAGGAACTGCTGTCTGCCTATGCCGGTCTCCGTTTGTCCTTTTTGGCTTCAAACCCTTCGCTGGATGCCTCCATGGTCACCGCGGTTTACCCTGCCAGTGATATCCAGAAGGGCATGCTTTACCATTCGATGAAAGAACGCGGGCTTTACCATGACCAGATGGTGCATGTGGTGCGCTACCCTGATGCTTACCTTTCGCTGCTGGACCATGCGTTGGCGCTCCTGATCGATAAGCATTCGATTCTGAGGACCGGTTTTTACCAGGGTGATGGTGCTGAACTGTTACAGGTTGTTTTTTCACAGGGTGTTGCCGATATCCGCCACCATGACCTTTGCAGTCTGTCTGTGCCAGCCCAGCAGGCTTTTATCCGTGAGGCACTGGAGCGGGACAGGGATGAGCCGTTTGGGCTTGGACTGTCGGGGCTGTTCCGGCTGCTTGTTTTCCGTCTTGGGGATGGGCGGAGCTGCTTATGCCTGGTTTGCCACCATGCGATTATTGACGGCTGGAGTGAGGCCTCTTTTAATACAGAACTCCATAATACACTGGTGAGCCTTTCATCGGATCCTGGTTTCCGCCCTTCGGGCTTAGCGCACAGTTACCTTGACTTTGTGATCGATCAGGAACTTGCATCCCGGGATGCGGTTTTGCGGTCTTACTGGCAGGATGAGCTGAAGGGTTATAAACGTTTTTCATTTTCTTCTGTGGAAGAGGAATTGGTTTACCGGACACACTATTCGCGTTTGGATGAAAGCCTGCTTGCGGGTTTAAACGCCTGGAACCATTCTTCGGGGGTGAGTGTACGAGCACTTTGTTTTTCGGCCTTTGTGTATGGTCTGTATATGCTGAGCTATGATAACGACCTGACGGTTGGGATGGTAACGAACAACCGGCCAGCTTTGGAGGACGGTGACAAGATCCTGGGCTGTTTTTTAAACACGGTACCTTTTAGGGTCACTGTTCCTGGTGAGGGGAGCTGGCTTTCTTTTGTAGAGGGGATCAATACAAAGCTGAACGGTCAGAAAGCTTATGAGCGTTTATCTTTTTCGAAGATCGTGTCAGCGTTGAAAGAGTCGGCCGGTGAGCAGAACCCGATCACCGATGTGCTGTTCAATTATGTGGATTTCCATGTTTACGATGCTTTGGAGCATGAAGAGCTGAGTGATGGTGGTGGCTCGGCCTTATCTGAACAGGAAGGTGCTGATGGTGGTGAAGCCGTTATGGGTGAAACGAGGAACAACTCGCTGTTCAACCTGAATGTCGACCGTACCGGAGGCGGGCTTAACCTTTCTTTATGTTACCAGAGTAATTTTGTGAGCGGTGATATGGTTGAACGGTTTATGGTTTATTACCACCGGATCCTGGAGCTGATGTTAAGGGAACCAGAGGGGGGTATAGGGATAGGTGCAGTATTGGGTTCGGGTGAGCAGGAGGCGTTGCTTTATGGTTTTAATGCTACGGAAGTTGCTTATCCGGATGAGCTGACCATCCTTGATTTATTCTCTCGGCAGGCAGGTAAAACACCTGATGCTGTGGCATTGAGGGATGAAGAACAGGTGATGAGCTATGCCGAACTAGACCAGCGAAGCAATCAGATAGCGAACTACCTT
>NZ_FOJM01000011.1 GCF_900111825.1 Pedobacter suwonensis | reverse complement strand
TGTTCTGGGCAGACAGGAAAGCATTTTGTTTCTCCAGGAGTTTGAGTTTAGCTTCCAACTCCAGGATTTTCTGTTCAGGTGTCTTGGGCATATGAAAAGGAGATTTATGCTCCCAATCAAAGTTACCATATTTTTGCAACCATTTACGAACGGTGCTGTCACCCTGTATACCGTATTTAACTTTAGCTTGAGATAAACTCAATGTCCCATTTTCAACCTCGCTAACTACTTGAAGTTTAAAGCTTAAGGTGTAATCTTTCTGACTACGTTTCGAATAATTTGTTTTTTCCTCCATAAGGATACTAGTTTTTTGTATCGCTATATTAGGACTAGACAGATGTTGGAATAAAAAAGCGTCCTGATTTTAAAATCAGGACGCTTTTTCTATATTCACAGACTAAATTGATCAGGCTTATTTTTCTGCCAGATGCTCGCCCGTTACTTCGGTTTTGATCTTATTTTCTAGTTCCTCTGCAAGTTCAGGATTGTCGCTCAATAATTGTTTTACTGCATCTCTGCCTTGTCCCAGCTTGGTATCTCCATAAGAGAACCATGAGCCGGCTTTTTTGATGATGCCAAAATCGACACCTAAGTCGATAATCTCGCCATTTTTGGAAATACCTTCTCCAAACATCACATCAAATTCTGCAATACGGAAAGGAGGAGCCACTTTATTTTTAACAATTTTTACTTTAACACGGTTACCGGAAACTTCGTCAGAGTCTTTGATTTGTGAAATACGACGGATATCTAAACGTACCGATGCATAAAATTTCAAAGCGTTACCACCGGTTGTGGTTTCTGGGTTACCAAACATTACGCCGATTTTATCACGTAACTGGTTGATAAAGATACAGCAACATCCGGTTTTGGAAATCGTTCCGGTTAATTTACGTAAAGCCTGACTCATCAAACGGGCATGTAAACCCATTTTACTGTCGCCCATTTCACCTTCAATTTCACTTTTAGGAACCAAAGCTGCAACAGAGTCAATTACGATTACATCTATAGCGCCGGAGCGGATTAAATTATCGGCAATTTCCAATGCCTGCTCACCGTTATCGGGTTGAGAAATTAAGAGGTTATCGGTATCTACGCCTAGTTTCTTGGCATAAAACTGATCGAAAGCATGCTCCGCATCAATAAAAGCAGCGATACCGCCTTTTTTCTGTGCTTCGGCAATGATGTGTGTAGCTAAAGTTGTTTTACCGGAAGATTCTGGTCCATAAATCTCGATGATACGTCCTTTTGGAATACCGCCAATGCCTAAAGCAATATCTAAACTGATTGATCCGGTAGAAATAAAGTCTATCGGTTCAACAGCAGTATCGCCAAGTTTCATGATGGTACCTTTACCATATGATTTCTCTAGTTTATCTAAAGTAAGCTGAAGGGCTTTTAATTTATCTGGATTTGCAGTGCTTATTTCTTTTTTCATTGATTACGTAAATATAATTGATTGTCGGCTAATATGCTAAATGTTTGATATTCATAATACTAAAATATTTAGCTAATGTAAGGCTTTTTTTGGCTAATGTCAATAGTAAATTTAAAATATTTTTAGGCTTTTAATTTATCCCTTTCGTTTTGCGCAGTTAAGCGTTCAAAATACCTGCACATGTAAGTAATTTCACACACCTCACATTTCGGGTTTCGGGCTATACAAACGTAGCGTCCGTGAAGAATAAGCCAGTGATGGGCGATATGGATATCGTGTTCTGGAAGGTTTTTGACCAGGTCCTTTTCAACTGCTAATGGGGTTTTGCCATTGGTTAAGCCCAGGCGGTTGGCCACGCGGAAAACATGGGTATCAACTGCCATTGCCGGTGCATTATAAATTACAGATGCAATTACATTGGCTGTTTTGCGTCCTACCCCTGGCATTTTCTGCAGGTCGTTAACTTCCGAGGGAACCACATCATTAAATTCATTCAGCAGCATGTTGGCCATTCCTACCAGGTGTTTTGCCTTGTTGTTGGGGTAGCTGATGCTTCTGATATAATCGAAAACTATATCGGGTGTAGCCTCAGCTAAAGCCTTGGCATTGGGAAAGCGCTGAAAAAGAGCTGGCGTTACCATATTCACCCTCTTATCGGTACATTGCGCCGAAAGGATTACTGCTACCAAAAGCTGATAAGGGTTATTATAGTGTAACTCGGTTTCTGCATCAGGCTGCCTGGCCGAAAAATGTTCTACAAAAAGTTTGTAGCGTTCTTTTTTAAGCATGTGCAAATATAGGTTAAAGATGGAGAATGCAATGTGCTAAATGTGAGATGGGTGATGTAAGATGGATTAGGTAACGTGGGTGATGTAAGATGGATTAGGTAGGATGGATTAAGTAAAATGGATGATGTGAGATGGATAGAAGAAATTTTATAGAAAATTCAGCCTGAAAGGGTTGAAGGGGCATGTAAAGAAATTAACTGGCTTTAAATGGGAGCGCAATTTGCTGTTAAGATTAAGGTTTGTTCCCGTTTTCCGCTTCTATGCTTTTCCCAAAAATTCGGGATACCTCGTTGCTCCAGGGTAGCGATGCAACGGGGGCTGGGTAGTAATGCAGTATTCCATTTTTAAGGTATTCAGTACGTACGGCCCTTGTTCCTAAACCCGGATTAAGTAGAATAGCCTATAGCCAGCGAGGACTGTAGGTTGAAGACTAGTGGGGTATTACTAAAAGGATCTTGCCATTTTTGCCGTAACCCTTGTTCAATAAACCCGGTAGGAGCGGTCATCCCGACTTGTTCTGTCGGGATAAAGCGGATAACGGGACTGCTGCCACCGAAGAATTACAGAACGTCCGTTTCCAAAAAAAAGAAAAGATACCACCGCTACCTGCCAGCACAGTCGAATCCTTTTATAATTGTTTAAACAAACCATTTAATTCCTCAATAGTCAATGCCTGGCGTACCTTAACCCTATAATTATGTAAACATTTCCGCTAAAAGTGTAAAGTTACTAAAGGCCATACCGCTAGTTTTGTTTAAAATTTAAGCGCAAAATGAAAACTTTGATTAAATTCTGGATCCTCCATGTCCTTTTACTGGTTGTAGCTGGCGACCTGTCAGCACAAGAAAAAACAGTAGGGCTTAATCCTCTGCAGGCCTACTACGAGATTAAAGAGGCTTTAATCAGCAGTAATGCAGGTTTGGCTGGTGCAAAGGCTACTCAATTCATTAATGCAATAAAGGCAAACGAAAGAACCAATGCTTCGAAAGTATTGCGTGACAAAATATTATTTGATGCCGGGCACATCGCCGGGAGTAAAGATATTGAACATAAGAGAGATGATTTCTCTTCCTTATCAGCCGATTTTTATGCCCTGGTAAAAGCATTAAAACTAAACGATAAACCTGTTTATTATGATTATTGTCCGATGAAAAAAAGCTATTGGTTAAGCGAAGACGAGGTGATCAAAAACCCATATTATGGTAATATAATGTTGAGTTGTGGCAAGATAGCCGAAGTACTTAAATAAATACACGATAACATGAAGTTTATTTTAGTTTGTTGCCTGGCTATTTTGCTTTATAGCACTGCTTTTGCCCAACATCAACATGGTGCGACAGAAGCAGCCGGTCCCGGAAAAACGCTCAGTGAAGCAAGCACCGTTACAAGTTTAAGCAACAGCAGGCCGCCCAGAGTAGTACGATATGATCTGTACGTTGCCGATACAACGGTAACTTTTGGCGGGAAACCTAAAAGCGCAATTGCAGTTAACGGACAGATACCCATGCCAACGCTAACCTTTACCGAAGGCGATACTGCAGAAATATATGTGCACAATAAACTAAAAGAAACAACCTCCTTACATTGGCACGGACTATTTTTGCCTAACCGCTATGATGGCGTTCCTTACCTTACACAAATGCCCATCAAACCAAATGAAACCCATGTTTACCGTTTTCCGATCATACAGAACGGTACCCATTGGTACCATAGTCACTCGGGTTTGCAGGAGCAGATTGGCATGTATGGCGCGATGATTTTAAATAAAAGAAAAGAGCCGGTTATGCCCACGGTACCTGTAGTTTTAAGTGAGTGGACCAATATGAAGCCTCATGAAGTGGACAGGCGGTTACACAATGCGAACGACTGGTTCGCGATCAAAAAAGGTACAACGCAGAGTTATGCTGAAGCCATAAAAGGTGGACACTTTAAAACCAAACTCACCAACGAACTGAAACGGATGACTGCTATGGATGTGAGTGACGTGTATTATGAAGCGTTTTTAGTAAATGGAAAAAATCAGTACCAGGTGCCAAACAAACTGAAGGCGGGCGATAAGATCAGGTTGCGCATTGCTAACAGTGGGGCCTCCAGCTATTTTTGGCTCACCTATGCTGGTGGTAAAATAACAGTAGTGGCCAGTGATGGTAACGATGTGACGCCTGTTGAGGTAGATCGGCTGATGATTGCCGTATCAGAAACTTATGATGTAGTTGTAACCATTCCTGAAAATAAAAGCTATGAGTTTTTGGTTACGCCTGAAGACCGTACAGGATCGGCATCCCTGTGGCTGGGCAGCGGACAGCAGGTGAGCGCTCAGAAACTACCCAGACTGAAATATTTCGAAGGCATGAAAATGATGAATGAGATGATGGACATGAATGGTAATATGGTGCAGATGGATGGCATGAAAATGCAGAATCAGGTAATGGATATGAATGCCGTTATGTATGCTGAGCTGGATCGCAGTGGTGGAGATACCGCTGTAGCTGATGCACATAAAGGCCATGATATGGGTGATGGCGGTGGGATGAAAGCATCACTCAAAACATTAAATTACAATATGCTGCGTGCACCCGAAAAAACGGTTCTGCCGGAAGCACCCTCCCGGCAGATGGAGTTTCAGCTAACGGGCAATATGAACCGTTATGTTTGGACCCTGGATAATAAAACGATTTCTGAAGCAGATAAAATCCTGATCAGAAAAGGTGAAAACCTGCGCATCATTCTATACAACAACAGCATGATGCGCCATCCCATGCATCTGCATGGGCACGATTTCAGGGTAATTAATGGACAGGGCGATTACGCGCCTTTAAAAAACGTACTTGATATTATGCCCATGGAGCGTGATACCATTGAGTTTCGCGCTTCAGAAAGTGGCGACTGGTTTTTTCACTGCCATATTCTGTACCATATGATGAGCGGTATGGGTAGGATTTTTAGCTATGAAAACTCGCCTCCAAACCCTGAAATTCCCAATCCCAGGCTGGCACAGCGAAAGCTTTTTGCTGATGACAGGATGTTCCATTTTATGGCCGAAAATGATTTTGCCAGTAACGGAAATGATGGCATGGCCATGCTGGCCAATACACGCTGGCGTATCGGGACCGAGTGGCGCCTGGGTTATACTAAAATGCACGGCTTTGAAACCGAAACCCATGTTGGCCGGTACATCGATCGGATGCAATGGTTAATGCCTTTTGTCGGTTTCGATTGGCGGTACCGGAAAATGGATGTAACTAAACAGGAAAGTAATATTTTTGGCCAGAAAAATACAAAAGACAATAGAAGCATGTTTAGTTTGGGACTTGCCTATACCTTGCCTATGTTGGTTATTGCACAGGCAGAAGTATATCATGATGGTAATGTCCGCCTGCAGTTAATGCGTGAAGACATACCCGTTTCCAGGCGTTTAAGAGCAAGTTTTATGGTAAATAGTGATAAAGAATTTATGGGCGGACTTAAATTCATTACCACTAAATACATGGGAATTTCTGCTCATTATGACAGCGATATGGGCTTTGGTGCAGGCTTAACCCTTAATTATTAAGGTGTAATGTGCCAGGTTAATGCCTGGTTATTTCTTTCAGCAATTTATCGCATTCGGCAAAAGCATGATATAAATACTTATTGCGGTGTTTTTCGCCCTGGCCGCTAAAGGAAACCGATTTCATAATCAGGCCCTGCATCCATTGTTTGGTTTGCCTGCAATAAGCATGGTCTTCTGTTTTTAAGTAATTAAAAGTATTAAACCTGTTATAGCAGGTCATACGGTCTTTAAAATCAACCAGGTAAGCAATGCTTCCCAGTACATCGCAACTGTACCAGTTGAAGGTATGGTTTGGGTCAATGGTTTTTTTGCTGCTAATGGCATACATATTCATGTCGGTAAGGCAATACCTTACCTGTTCCACAATCTTTATAGCCAGTTCGGTGTCGGTAAGATGGCCTGCTTCGAATGCATACCTGATTTGCTCAAGTGTACCCGTTACGGTATCTTTCGACCATATTTCGGTACTCGGTATTTCCAGGTAAGCGGTGTGCAACTCCTGGGAAATTTCGGTAATCTCATCGGATAGAATGGGAGCGCTAAAAGATTTCCCATAGTTATTGGCACTATTTGCCCAAAAGAAGAGTTTAAAGCTGGTAAGTTCGGGGTATTTGAAAAAATGAAACAAGGGGATGTCATCCGTGGTGATGGTGATGTGTTTCTCCTTACTTTTTTTAATGGCTTTAATGTTCTCCAGCAGATTGCGCAGGTAGTTTACCATATCCAGATCTTCGTTTACACTTAAATAGCTAAAAGTAACAGAAAGAGAATTCTTCGGACTGTACAGAAATGGAACATCGAAACAGTCAGAGAGTTTGATGATCTGTTGAAAGGTAAGGTTGCTGTCGCCTCTTATTTTTTTATAAGCCTCATTGGTGCTGATCCCTAATTCTTCTGCTATACTTAATGCCAGGTTCTGGTACTCGGGCAATGCCGCTTTAATGGCTTGAAAAAATAGCACTTGCTGATTATCCATAAAGATTAATTTTTTAATTGAATATAGTAGTTTTTAGTAATCAAATGGATTATTTCTTTGGGCCAAATTGCAATATATAACTTATAAATTCTTACATGCGTCTTTTAATTCCTTTAAACAATAATTATTGAGGAGATTATAATCTTTAAGATTTATTGTGATTTGTGTGATGTTTTAGATTTGGTTAGGATAACACGAATTATTATGAACAAATTAAGATTTATGAAAGATGAAGGCTCCGAATTCTATAAAGAATTGAATGAGCAGATTGAACAGTATTTTATTGATAAAGGGCTACAGAAAACCGGAAACACAAAAATGTTTTTCAAGATTTTCCTTTATTTCTGTTTGGACATCCTGTTTTATGCCTTAATGATTACCAGTCATTCGGTATTTGCATTTTATGTTTTTTACCTGCTGATGGGACTTTCTGTTTTGTTAACTGCTTTTAATATTTCGCATGATGCGGCCCATGGTGTAGCAGTAAAAAGTAAATTCTGGAACCGGATACTATTTTCGCTGAGTTTTAACCTACAAGGGAACAACGCCTATGTATGGGGCAAAAACCATAACGAATCGCACCATTTATATACCAATATAGAAGGCAGTGATATCGATGTACTGAATAATCCATTATTCAGGATGACTGAATCTCAGCCTTTGTTATGGTTCCATCGTTATCAGTTTATTTATGCGCCGTTTCTTTACCTGTTCTATTCTATTAACTGGTTCTTTTTCAGGGAAACATTGATGTTGTTCAATCTGTCAAGCCGCACCATTAAAGTAGAGATTCCCCGCATTGAAGTTGTAAAGCTGGTGATATATAAACTCTTATATATCGGTTACATGATCATTTTGCCTGTTTATCTGTTGCCTTTCGGCTGGCAGACGGTTTTACTGGCTTTTTTGTTAAATCATTTTATCATTTCGCTATTGTTTGTGGCCGTATTAGGCGTAGCACATTTATCGGATTATGTAGTTCACCCGGTGCCTGATCAGGATCATAAATTGAATATGAGCTGGCCGAAGCTGCAATTGCTTACCTCAATAGATTATCATTCAGAAAGCAGGTTTTTAAACTGGACACTTGGTGGCTTTAATGCTCATGCGGTACACCACCTGCTTCCTAATATATGCCATGTACATTACCTTGAGATTATTCCAATTTTTAAAGCGCTGGCTAAAAAACACAGGCTAACTTATATGGAAATGTCTTATGGCGAATCGCTGGCTTCTCATTTTAGGTTTTTGAAAATGATTGGCAGAAGTGAGAACTTAATCCCGATGCGATATGAAGGATAAACATATTCATGTGGCGGCTGATAGTCAGTTGCTAAAAGAGATATACAAACGCGTCAGCGAAGAAGTGGTAGCTGATAAATCTGCATTTATGTGGGTAATCGTACTTAAATTCGTGGTGTATTTCCTGCTCACTTTATTTACCTATTTAGCTTTGTACCACATCGCTAACCCGACCGGTTTTGTAGGTTGTTTTGTTATCTATGGTTTTATCTCGCTACTCTTTGCTTTTAACTTTTCACACGACTTTTCTCATAATACCATCTTTAAAAACAAGCGGCTCAACCACATTTGCTTTGTAGCTATTTATACATTGGTTGGAGCGCATGCTGAGGCTTGGAAACTGCGTCATGTTAATTCTCATCATTATGCGCCAAATGTAGAAGATTATGATTCAGACCTTAAAATATCGAAATTGATCCGCGTGGTTCCTGGCAGCAAACATTATTGGTTTCATGCGTACCAACACCTGTATGCACCATTAGCTTATACAACCTATTCGCTGTTCTGGATTTTTATTAAAGATTTTGTGATTCTATTTAGTGACGATGGTTATGGCGCCAAAAAGAACATGAGATATTACCTGTCGTTTGTGTTCCAAAAATTCATCTATATCAGTTTGTTATTTGTTTTGCCCATGATATTTGCGATCCAGCCTTGGTATGTGGTGCTGACTGGTTTTTTAATGATGCACCTAAGTCAGTCGTTATTCTTGTTGTTTACCTTTTTTATGACCCACCATGTAGAGGATACGCAATATCCTAAAACTGATGCGCGGGGTTATATTAATGCCTCCTGGCTCATGAACCAGATCAGGAGTTCAAACGATATGCATCCTTTCAGTAAAACGGCAAACTTTATTTTAGGCGGCTTTAATAACCATATTGCCCATCATTTATTTCCGCATTATCACCATGTGTATTATCCACAAATCAGTAAGATATTATATGAAATGTTAAATGAAAATGGCATAACGCCTAATTGTACCAGTTATTTCGGAGGGATAAAATCTCATTTAAAGCTGTTGAAGAGAATGGGGAAGGTAGCGTTTTGAATGAGTGAAATAATTGAGTTTTGAATGAGAGAATGGTTTAGGTTTTCTTATTCTGTCATTCACTTATTCAAAAGTTGCCGCGCAGGTTTTTTTTATTAACGGCACAGACCCTTGATCATAAACCTGATGGAAACGGCAGCCCGAGCTTTTTCTGCGAGGCTATAGTGCACAGCAGGGCTGACTATTTTTGCTTACACCTACTTTCATTTCTCAAAAAAAGAGGCTTACTCATAAATATATGAATTGTCATCCTGAGCTTGTGGAAGGATATTTTTTTAAAAGTCTTACATGGCGTTTCGATACATTCGTCAAGCTCAGTACAGGCTGAGCTCAACGTGGCAAATTCAAAGTGAATTACAATTTATGATTACAGCCTCATCCCATCATCACAAAGCGCTACTTCGTTCGCAATGACGAATATTTTTAATGAAAAGAAGTAGCCGGCACTTTAGCCTTTTCTGTTGCGCCCTGATTGCTTTTAATGAGCCAGAAGGCAAACAAAGCGCCCACCAATGCCATAGCTGCACCCACATAAGCCGGTGAGGTATAATCAAAGCCATAAACCAGTGGCAGTCCGCCAAAGAAAGCGCCTAACGCATTACCAATGTTAAAACTCGCCTGGCTGGCAGAGGCCGCCAACATTTCAGAGCCTTTAGCACTTTGGATCATCAACATCTGGATAGGGGCAGCCAATGAGAAAGCGACAGCACCCGTAATAAAAGTCATGATTAACGCCAAAGGTTGGTTCGCGGATACAAAATGAACAATGGTTAAGGTAGCCACCATCGTGAGCAATAAAGCTGCAGATGCTTTGGCTGGAGAAAATTTATCGGCCAAACGGCCGCCAACGTAATTGCCGAACATCATGCCTAAGCCCGCCAGCATTAATATATAGGTTACTGCATTTGATGAAAAGCCTGCAACATCTGTCATTAACGGCGCAATATAACTGTACCAGGTAAATAGTCCGCCTGTTCCGATAGAAATCATAAAAATGATGATCCAGGCTTCTCTTTTTTTGAAGAAACTTAATTCAGCTTTTAAATCGCGGTTTTTCGTGGCTTCCAAAGCAGGTAGCCATAATTTTAAACTTAATAATGTTATCAAACCTACAAATACTACCACTGCAAAAGAGATGCGCCAGGAGAAATTATGGCCGATGAAAGTGCCTAGTGGTACGCCTACAATATTGGCAATGGTTAGGCCCATAAACATCAGCGATACGGCCTGTGCAGCTTTCCCTTTTTCTGCTATTCTGCTGGCCACTACTGATCCTACACCGAAAAATGCCCCGTGAGGCAAGCCTGAAAGTAACCTGGAGATAAAAAGAATGTTGAAAGTAGGTGCGAATGCGGAAAAGGCATTGAAGACCGTAAACATGATCATCAAGGCCATCAATATTTTTTTTGGTGGATATTTACCCGCAATCATAATTAACAAGGGCGCGCCGATTACCACGCCTAATGCGTAAGCGGAAATTAAATGCCCGGCCTGCGGAATGGTTACTTTTAGGTCTTTAGCGATATCAGGTAATAGACCCATCATTACAAATTCAGTAATACCGATGCCCAAACCACCTAAAGTGAGTGGAAGTAAATTCTTGTTCATTATGCCCTTAGTGTTAAAAATACACTATGCAAAGGTAGGGCTTTTTATGGTAGGGATTGTAAAAATTGGGCAATTTATGTGGGCAATGGAAGATGTTGGATGGAAGACGGGTGGTGTTGGATGGGGGAGGATGTTTACGGTTAACCTATTTAGAATTAATCATTATTACAGTTTTCAATGAGCAGTTTGCATTAACCCCGGATGCCACACCTTGAAACAAGTTATCATTGACCGAATACCTAAAAAAGTCGTCATTGCGAGGAGAGGAACGACGAAGCAATCTATCCTGCTAGTAATGCTTGACGCAAAGATTGCTTCGTCGGCTGGAAAAGTCTTCTGGCCATGAACGATCCTTTCAGAGGCTTATTTCCATTAAATACTTCTGTCAATCATATTGATTTTATACAATAAATTATTCCTACCATTGACAGAATACCTAAAAAAGTCATCATTGCGAGGAGAGAAACGGCGAAGCAATCTTTGCTAATAATCCTTGCTGTAAGATTGCTTCCCTGAAAATCGGGGCAGGCTGTCGGCTGAAAAAGCCTTTTCGCAATGACGATCCTTCCTGGAAGATTTATTTCCATTAAATGCTATTATCAATTATATTGATTTTTATAAGATAAATTATCCCTCACGATGACGAATGGAGGGGCGATTTGCGGTTAACCGACAAACCATAATTCGGTTAGCAATTAGCAGTTATCGATTATCAGTTGGCAATTTGTAATTTTACTGCTGATGAACCAATGGCTACTGAACTATAAAAAAAGGTTGTCCCACTCCGTGGAACAACCTTTCTACATTGCAAATTTTATAACGACCTGCTGTATGCTAAAATCTTATTGATGGTTTCGTCTTGAGGATCTTTAACCAGCGTATCTAACTTGCTTTTTATTTGATCATAAAATAAGTCGATTTCTGCATCAGATTCCATATCAGTTATTGGCTGAAACATGTTAGGTGTAGGTAAATTTACATTGTTTTTTGATGTAGAGGTTTTTGTCATAAGCAACTGAATGTGATAAGTTTTATAAACTTAACGATAGTTCAGATGCTTTATTTCAAACCCTAAAAAAAAATATGTAACATTTTTACTACCCTTTGTAGGTCATCTCTTTTGTTTTGAGCATTTTACGCAGGTTACTCAATGCATAACGCATACGGCCCAGGGCTGTGTTAATGCTGACATCAGTTAAATCTGCTATTTCCTTGAAACTTAAATCGGCATAATGGCGCATCAAAAGCACTTCTTTCTGCTCATCAGGCAATAAATGGATCATCGCTTTTAAATCTTTATGGGTTTGATCGCGAAGCATTTTATCTTCTGCGCTCTCATCATAAAAGTGTAGCATATTAAATACATCCATCCCATCCGCACTGGTGATGATCGGCGTTCTCTTTTCTCTCCTGAAATAATCGATAACCAGGTTATGCGCAATACGCATTACCCAAGGCAAAAATTTACCTTCCTCGTTATATCTTCCTGATCGCAGGGTATTGATCACTTTGATAAAAGCATCCTGAAATATATCCTCAGCCAGATATTGGTCTTTTACCAATAAGTAGATAGAGGTATAAATTTTACTTTTATGTCTTCTAAGAAGTTCCTGCAATCCATTCTCGTTCCCGGCAATATATACCTTTACCAGGTCCTGATCATTATATGATTGTAAATTCATAGGTTTACCTACACTAAATCCCGTACTGTTTGCTAAAAATTAATTTGTAGATGTTTAATTTCTATAGCTTATCTCCTATGTTTTTTTGATATGTGTTAGTTTGGTTTTGAGGTTGTTAATGTTCAAAGAAAGTTATTTTTTTATCAAAAAACAAAAAATAAAATGATAAAAAATAAATTAACCGCCTGAGTACCCTATTTTTGTATCTTCTAAAAACCCTAACCACATTCTGGGGTTATATATTTATATTCTTTATCATACATGAGCAAAAAAGAGGCCGAAAAAGATCCGCATAAAAATATTATCATAAAAGGTGCAAGGGTGCACAACCTAAAAAACATTGATGTTGCCATTCCAAAAAATAAACTTGTGGTGGTAACGGGCATGTCTGGTTCGGGTAAATCTTCACTTGCATTTGATACTTTATATGCAGAAGGGCAACGCCGATATGTAGAAAGTTTATCAGCATACGCCCGCCAGTTTATGGGCAGGATGAATAAACCGGATGTTGATTATATTAAGGGTATTGCCCCGGCAATTGCTATCGAACAAAAGGTAATTACTTCCAATCCACGATCTACAGTGGGTACCTCAACTGAAATTTATGATTACCTGAAATTGCTTTTTTCTCGTATAGGAAAAACCATTTCGCCTGTTTCGGGCAAGGAAGTGAGGAAGGATTCGGTAAGTACGGTAGTAGATTATGTAAACGCCATGCCTGAAGATACAACGGTAACCATTTTTTGTCCGCTATATCCGCATAATAACCGTACAATTAAAGAAGAGCTCGCAATTTTATTACAGAAAGGATTTTTACGGGTTCTGATTAACAATAAAATAGAAAAGATAGAATCTATTTTAGATGATGCTGATTTTAAAGACGAAGAACTTACTGATGATAAAACCGTTCAGATCCTGATCGATCGTATTGTAACCAACCAGGAAGAAGAAACATTAAGTAGGCTGGCCGATTCGGCGCAGACCGCTTTTTTTGAGGGTAAAGGCGATTGTTACGTAGAGGCACAGGGAACAACGAAACATTTTAGCGACCGCTTTGAACTGGATGGAATAAAATTTGAAGAACCTACGCCTAACTTTTTCTCTTTCAACAATCCTTATGGTGCCTGTAAACGGTGTGAAGGATACGGGAACGTTATCGGCATCGACGAAGATCTGGTAATTCCTGACAAGAGTAAAAGTGTTTATGATAATGCCATTGCCCCGTGGCGTGGCGAAAAAATGAACGTCTGGTTGCAAAACTTTATTAAAGCTGCACCCAAATTTGATTTTCCGATCCACCGTCCATACAGTGCACTTACTGAAAAAGAACAGCAGCTACTTTGGACGGGTAACAAATATTTTTCCGGTTTGGACGCCTTTTTCAAGGAATTGGAAGAGCAGACTTATAAAATCCAGTACCGTGTCATGTTATCGCGCTATCGCGGTAAAACCACCTGCCCTGATTGTAAGGGCTCGCGTTTGCGTAAAGACGCCTCCTACGTTAAAATTGCTGAAAAATCGATTATTGATGTGGTGCTGTTGCCGCTATCGAAAGCACTGGCCTTTTTTAATGAATTAAAATTGAGTGTAAACGACGCCAAAATTGCCAAACGTTTACTGGCAGAGATCAACAACCGTTTCCTGTATTTAAACAATGTGGGTTTGGGATATCTTACCTTAAACCGTTTATCGAACACTTTATCGGGAGGAGAATCGCAAAGAATTAATCTGGCAACATCTTTAGGCAGTAGCCTCGTGGGCTCGGTTTATGTGCTGGATGAACCCAGTATCGGTTTGCATCCACGCGATACCAATAAACTGATAGAGGTATTGGTATCGCTCCGCAATGTAGGTAATACGGTTTTGGTGGTAGAACACGAAGAAGAAATGATGCGTGCCGCTGATTACATTATCGATATCGGTCCGGAGGCGGGTACGCATGGCGGTAACCTGGTTTTCAGCGGTAACTATGAAGAGATTTTAAAAGACAAAAATAGTTTAACAGGTCGTTACCTGGCTGGAATTGAGAAAATTGCCATTCCTTCGAAACGCCGTAAGTGGAAAGATCATATCCTGATTAAAGGCGCAAGGGAAAACAACCTGAAAAATGTAGATGTTAAATTTCCGCTAGGGGTTTTTACTGCGGTAAGTGGCGTTTCGGGATCGGGTAAAACCAGTTTGGTGAAAAAGATTTTATATCCGGCGCTACAAAAAGCGATCGGAAACTACGCGGGTGAACAAACGGGTGCTTATGATGGTATTTTTGGTAATTATGACTTGGTAAGTGCAGTAGAACTGGTAGATCAGAATCCAATCGGCCGTTCCAGCCGTTCTAATCCGGTTACTTATGTTAAAGCCTGGGATGACATCCGTGCGCTTTTCTCTGGTTTGCCTGCTGCAAAGGCCGCCGGACTGAAGCCTGCAGCCTTCTCTTTTAACGTAGAGGGTGGCCGTTGTGATGTTTGCCAGGGAGAGGGCGAGGTGAAGATCGAAATGCAGTTTATGGCCGATATTTACCTGCCTTGTGAAGCTTGCAATGGCAAACGGTTTAAACAACAGGTATTGGATGTTACTTATAAAGAAAAAAATGTTTCTGAAATTTTGGATATGACCATTGATGAGGCGGTTGATTTCTTTAAAGACGAACAAAAAATCCTGAATAAATTAAATCCGCTGGTTGATGTGGGTTTAGGTTATGTGCATTTAGGTCAATCATCAAACACTTTATCAGGTGGTGAGGCACAGCGTATTAAATTGGCGTCGTTTCTCATTAAAGGGAATAATGCCAATAAAACCGTATTTATTTTTGATGAGCCGACCACCGGTTTGCACTTTCATGATATTAAAAAACTGTTAAAGGCATTAAATACCCTTATTGAGCAAGGTAATACCATTTTGGTTATCGAACACAATATGGATATGATCAAATGTGCCGATTGGGTTATTGACATTGGTCCTGAAGGAGGAGATGGTGGTGGTAGTGTAGTATTTGAAGGCGTACCAGAGGAACTGGCTAAAGTAGAAAATTCGTATACCGGAAAATATTTGGCTGCGCATTTAAATTTAAATCCATAATTTCGGCGATGCTTTTTTTAACGTTTTTCATCGGTATCATTCTCAATGCCATGGGATATATTCCCCCTGGCAATATTAATCTCACGGTGGCGCAGCTTGCTATTAACAAAGGCATGCGGCAGGTTTGGTATTTCATTTTATCCTTCTCGTGTGTAGAGGTATTTTTTACCTTCGGGATGATGCGCTTCGCTAGGTGGGCCATGAGTGATATCAATCCAAATGAGGCTGTTAGTGAGGTACGCCTTGGCACTTTGGTGGATTGCTTTATGATTGTGATGTTTCTGGTGATGGGCACCATTACCTGGAAAAACAGAAAAAAAGTACCGAAAACCAGTAATAAAAAAGAAGATAAGCGTAGTGGCAGTATGCTTTATGGATTGATTTTAGGGGTGCTAAACCCTGTCCAGATCCCATTTTGGCTGTTTTTTGGAAATTATGTAATTCTGCATCAATGGATCGAAACCGATTACCTGTCGCTGGTGATTTTTAGCCTCGGCTCTGGCGTCGGTTCTTCACTCGCGCTTTACCTTTATGCCCATTTTGCCACTTACATTCAGGAAAAATTCGCGCTGAGCAGTTTGCTCATTAATAAATCTATCGCTATATTTTTATTTGCACTGGCAGCCTATCTGGTTGTAAAGCAGGCAATCGTAATGCTATAAAACTAATTCAGGGTCTGTATTTCGCAGGCCTTTTGTTTTTAGTCTTTTTAATGAATTTTTCTTAACGGAGATTTGTTCGCAGTTCTTTTTTGCCCGGGTGGCGCTGAAAGCATGGAATTAGTAAACCGAGTTCGATTAATACTTTAATCAAAGCAATTGCTTTTTAGTTCCCTGGGATAACGAGATCATCATGCTGAATTATTTTATCAGCAGCTTTGATTGTTATTTTATAATCCAGCCTGTTTCTGTATCAGCATTAACGAGTTGATACTTGCCGAAAGCACCTAAAAGGTTTACACGCTGCCCTTCTTTTAGCGTTGTTTTAAGCGCCGCCAAACTATCAGGTCTGTCATAAACTTCCTGCTGAAATAAATTTATCTTAAGTTTTTTCAGGGGCTCAATTGCCTGTTCAAGACTATTACTTTGAATAAAACCTATGCTTCCATCGGGCAGTTCTACCTGATAGTAATTTCCGGTCGCAGCATTTGCAAGTAAAATTGTTCCCGTGTTAAGCGAAATTAAAACATTTGCTTTACGGTCTGGAGAAGAGACCATTTTAGCGGTAGATTTAGTCCTTAAAATTTTATTTAAGTTATTGCCGGAAGCAGTTATGGCAACCGGGGTTTTGGTTACCGGATCTATAAAGGGTAGTGGGTTTACTGCACCATTTGCCGTGTAAATGCCGAAATGTAAGTGGGGAGGCGTGGTTCGGGCATTGCCAGTATTTCCCATAAGCCCCACGGTATCTCCAATTTTTACTTCCTGTCCTTCTACGGCAATCTGTTTATCCAGGTGGGCATAATACAAAGTATAATCTTTACCCCTTGGACGCATCCAAACCACTTTTCCACCCAGGTTGTTTTCGTTTACACGGGTTACTGTTCCTTCTGCAATCGCCAGTACAGGCGTTCTGAAACTGCCAAAAATATCTACACCTTCATGTTTTCTGGCGTCATTATCCCTGCCATCTCCCCAATAACTTTTTATGCTGTTGGCGTTTTTTGATTTTATCGGGAAAGCAAGAGACGCTCCGGTGGTAATCTCTAATTCGTAGGCTACACTCTGCAGCAGTTCTGGTTGTAGTCTGATCAGATAGGCGCCTGTTTCCTCAATATCAAAAATGATCGGATTATTTAAGGTATCGGCTGATGCGATAAGTTTTGGGGTTTGATCTGCGCTATGCCAAACATCAATATAAATCAAGGCACCGGCTGATGGCTTTTTGTTTAGTTTTATGTTTAGTTTCTGCCCTTTGGTTGCATTGAACTTGTAAGCTGTCGCCGGGACCCGGTCGGCAGCGAAATAACCGTTTTCTCGATAAGGAATACTAATGTCTAATGCTTTTTGCATACTCATTGTAGCCGCATTTAACCACGCCGATCCCATTGCTGTTTTATCAAGCCCCACATTCACCAATTTTTTTTGATATTGCTCATGCGGGCTAGCGGCCTTAAATAAATTAACTGAGCCTGTTTTGCATGATAGTACGCCCATTGCCATAGCAATGCAAAAGAGCCAAAGTGCAGGTCTGTAAATTTTCATTGCCTAAGCCTTTTTCAATTGTTTAAAAACCGCTGCGGTTACTAATCCACCTATCAGGTACCAGGCTACTGTTAATATTTTTGTTTTATCGGTTTTAGTTACCGGAGTATCATCTAATCCAATTTTATCCGGTATGCTAATTGCACCCAGACCAGCAGTAAGACCGGCTATTGCACCTTTAAAATAAATATGTTTTTTATCTCCCAAGCCAATGGCGCTGTAGTATAGGGTATTGCTGATGATATCACCTGCAAGGGTGGCCAGATAAAGATTGTCTCCGTCAGGACTGTCCAGTTTCAAATTGGACAAGGATTTGGAAAGTGCCTGCTTACCCAAAAGGTCAATCCGGGGTGCGTCGCGATCAAACTGCCTAAAGCTTTCATGTAATATATTTAAGGCTGCAGCACCTGCAAAGCCAGCGAGTAAGGATTTAAATGATTTCATAATAGAATAATCCCTGCAAGCGGCAAATTGTTTTATGAGCATCGGGATTACGCCATGAATCGCAATTGCCGCTCCATTATGTTATAAAATTGATACACAGATTAGGTTCTGTTAACTTAATCATAACATTAAATTCATGTTTAAGAAGTCTGCCTAAACTAATATTGGATTTTGATACAAAACATATTTTATCCTTATGTCTAACAGACGTTTTTTCCTGAAAAATAGTTTGGCTGCTGCGGTAGTAGCCGGTTTATCACCAGTTCTGCCATCATTTGCCGAAGAGAGGAATATTTCAGTCAAACGGGAAAAAGGACCAAAACTTCGCTTTGCCATCGCATCCGACGGACACTATGGGCAACCGGGAACTGATTATAAACTTCATCACGAAAATATTGTGAAATGGCTTAATGCCTCGCATGATGAAAATCCGCTGAATTTTGTAATTATTAATGGCGATCTGGTACACGATCGGCCTGAATTACTGAAAGAAGTTAAGAAAGATTACTATGATCGTCTGAAAGTTCCTTTTTATGCCGTGCCTGGTAACCACGACCATGCAGATACTGGGCTTTGGAAATCGGTTTTCGGTTACGAGGATAACTTTTCTTTCGAAAAAAATGGGGTGGGTTTTGTTTTAGCAAATACCTCTGATACTAAAGGGACTTATTTATGCCCTAATAATGATTTTTTAAAACAAGAGTTGGATAAGTTTAAAAACCTGAAGACTGTTTTTGTGGTATTGCATATTCCGCCACATTTCTGGGTGCCTGAAAGCCCATTTGTAGATTGTCCGGATGCAATTAAACTTTTGCATAGCTATACAAATGTTAAGGCTGTGTTTCATGGCCACGACCATAGTTTAGATGCGGTTTTTTATACCGATAAGCTACCGCATTTCTTTGATGCCCACATTGGTGGCAACTGGGGTACGGCCTATAAAGGTTATCGCATTGTAGAAGTGGATGAAGACGACAAGATTAAAACCTATCAGGTAAATGCAAGCGGATCGCCATTATTAAATGAAACCAGATTTTAACCCATAAACAATCGTAATGAAAAAGATATTTTTGATGTTCGTTTTTGCTGGTGCGGTTTTAAATTGTGCAGCACAGAAAATAAGCGAAACCATGCCTGCTATTAAAATCGGAACTGATGCTGCGCAGCCCTTTTTGTTTTCGCTGAATACCCTAACGGCGGAAAATCCCCGTTGGAATATCCACTACTCTGGGAGTTATGGAGAAAGAACCAGCGGACAATTCGGGTATGATGGCTTGGGACAACAATTTGGGGTTAAAGGATATTTAGGCAACAGATTTACCTTATACGCCACAGCGGCGATCGGCTTTGCTAATTCAGGAGGCGTAACATCTGCGCAACAGGCTGAAGTAATCAGAGATCTGGTAGGAGGCAAAGGTATCTCTGGGTTTAGGCTAGGCGCAGGCTTAGGCTTAAGCAGAGATTGGTCGAGTATAGGTGCTGCAATTAGCCGGATTACTGCTTCGTTTGATCAGACCAATTGGAGAATGGCGGGCAACCTTCGCTTCGAAAAAGCTTTCGATAAAACCAGAGATAAACTGGATTTTATTAGCAGTTTTGGCTATCAACATCGCGTTTCTAATGTTTTATATGTTGGCCTTGAAGCCCTGGGACAAGATTTAGAAGGCTTTTGGGAGAAAGACGAGGCAGAGGGAGGCGCAAAGTTAATGATCGGGCCATCCATCAACCTGGAACCAAACCATTCGAAACTGTCTTTCTCCATTTCTGGCGGCCCGGTGTTCTATGCCACCCGTAGTAATGTCATCCCCTCAGAGGCCATTAGGGAAATCGGTTCTGTCGCTTCGGGTAATGGCTATACGATCAGGGCCCTGGTTAATTTTAATCTTCATCGCTAATGTGCATGCTTCAAATTAATAAAATGAAAAAGTCATACCTATTTATATTATTCGGTTTCCTGTTTATCCAAAAAGGATTTGCACAATTACCGGGAAAAAACGAAACCACCCAGCAAATTTTATTGCCTAATGGCTGGAAATTAAGTCCGGCCGGGCATTCGGTACAACTGGGTGATTTGCCTTTAAATATGCAACTCAGCGCATCAGGTAAATATCTGGCCATTACCAATAATGGTCAGAGTACGCAGTCGCTGCAACTTATCGATCCTAAAACAGAACAAATTATAGACGAAAAGGTGCTGGGTAAGTCCTGGTACGGAATTGCTTTTAGTAAAGATGAAAAACACCTCTATGCATCAGGCGGTAACGATAACTGGATTCTGGATTTTAATATTGTAAACAATAAACTGGGCAAGAGTGATACCATTACTTTGGGGCCGGTTTGGCCAAAGGGTAAAATATGTCCTGCCGGTATTGTGGTAAATAGCAATAACAGTAAATTATTCACTGTTACCAAAGAAGATAGCGCCGTGTATATTATTGATCCGAAAGCAAAAAAGATTTTAAAACGGGTACAACTTCCTGCCATTGCCTATAGCTGTACGCTGGCTGCCGATGAGCGTAAATTGTATATTTCGCTCTGGGGCGGAAAAGCAGTGGCAGTTGTTGATCTGCAGGCAGAAAGCATTGTTCGTCAGATTCCTGTTGGCGATCATCCTAATGAACTCTTGCTTAATAAAAAAGGTAATATCCTGTATGTAGCCAATGCAAACGATAATACGGTTTCGGTAGTAAATACGCTGAACAACAAAGTAATTGAAACCATCTCTACCACGCTTTATGCCACACAGTTAACGGGTTCAACTACCAACGGCCTGGCTTTGAGTAGCAATGAAAAAACGCTCTATATTGCCAATGCTGACAACAATTGTTTAGCTGTGTTTGATGTAAGTAAACCCGGCGTAAGCCAGAGTCAGGGTTTTATACCGGTAGGATGGTATCCAACCAGCGTTAAGGTTTTAGGCTCGAAAATATTAGTTAGCAATGGTAAGGGCAATACCTCAATGGCGAACCCAAAGGGCCCCCAACCCGTTTCTAAAGTTGATAACAGCGATTATCATATGGGCAGTACGGCTAATAGCAGACTGCAATACATTGCCGGTTTGTTTAAAGGTACGCTGTCTTTTATCGATGCGCCAAAACCCGGGCAATTAAAAGTATATACTCAACGGGTTTATGCCAACACACCATTTAGCGACAAAAAAACGATAACGGCCGATGGTGAAGCAGGAAACCCGATTCCCAGAAAACAGGGCGAAAGATCTCCCATCAAACATGTTTTCTATATTATCAAAGAGAACCGTACTTACGATCAGGTATTGGGCGACATTAAAAAAGGAAACGGCGATTCTACGCTAACCCTTTTCGGGCGCAAAGTGACCCCTAATCAACATGCTCTGGCCGAGAATTTTGTATTGCTGGATAACTTTTATGTAGATGCAGAAGTAAGTGCCGACGGGCATAACTGGAGCATGGCGGCTTACGCAACTGACGTAGTGGAAAAAACATGGCCAACCAGTTATGGGGCCCGTGGTGGGAGTACCACTTTCGAAGGTGGCAGGCCGGTAACTTATCCGAAAGGAGGTTTTATCTGGGATTATTGCCAGCGGGCGGGAATCAGTTACCGCAGTTACGGTGAGTTTGGATCTTATGCTAAAGCCAATATCAAATCGTTACAGGGGCATATGTGTCCGTCTTCTCCGGGTTTTGATATGGATATTAAAGATCAGGTGCGTGTAGATGCCTGGCAGCACGATTTTGATTCTTTATTGGTAGCCGGTGCGGTACCGCAGTTCAATACTCTACGGATTTCAAACGATCATACCAGTGGCCAGAAGAAAGGAAAATACTCGCCACAGGCAGCGGTTGCCGATAATGATCTGGCAGTAGGCCGAATCATTGAACACCTTTCGCACAGTAAGGTTTGGAACGAATCAGTTGTGTTTATTTTAGAAGATGATGCACAAAACGGGCCAGACCATGTAGATGCACACCGTTCTCCGGCTTATGTAATAGGCCCGTATGTGAAAAGAAATGTGGCGGTACATACCATGTATTCTACTTCAGGTTTTCTGCGTACCATGGAACTGATTTTAGGCTTACCGCCTATGAGCCAGTACGATGCAGGAGCAATGCCATTGTATGAGTGCTTTACAGCTAAGCCAGATTTTACACCATACAATGCGTTACAACCCCTTATTGATTTAGATACCCGGAACGTGGCGGTTAACGAAAGCAGCAGACGTTCTGAACTGTTCAATTTTGCGAAAGAAGATTCGGCACCTGATTTGGATTTAAATGAAGTGGTGTGGAAATCGGTTAAGGGCGAGCAATCGGTAATGCCTGCTCCAAAACGTAGTGCTTTTGTGATTTTGGAGAAGAAGAAAAAAGATGAAGATGATTAGAACTTCTGTGATGATCTGGTTTTTAAACAAAAAGGCAATTTTTCGGTTAAGAAAGTTGCCTTTTTGTGTTGTTCATTCGCTATACGCCAAACGCCCAGCGCTAAGCTGATTTATAACTTCCAATCCGGCCTTTCAAAATGGCAGGTATAACCGTAAGGATTTTTCTGCAAATAGTCCTGATGTTCTTCTTCCGCATTCCAGAAATCGGTTTCAGGTACCACCTCAGTTACAATTTTGCCCGGCCATTTGCCCGAAGCATCCAATTCAGCAATCAGTGTCTCAGCAGTTTTTTTCTGTTCTTCACTATTATAAAATATAGCTGAACGGTAAGATGTACCTACATCATTTCCCTGTCTGTTGCGTGTGCTCGGATCGTGGATCTGGAAAAAGTATTCCAATAGTTTGCGATAAGTTAAAACGGTTGGGTCAAAGGTAACTTCAATGGCTTCGGCATGTGTGCCATGGTTCCGGTAGGTGGCATTGGGAACATCGCCACCAGTGTATCCAACAACCGTTGAGATAACGCCAGGGTAATGACGGATCAGTTCTTCTACGCCCCAAAAGCAGCCGCCGGCAAGAATGGCTTTTTCAGTATTCATATATCTTTCCTCTTTTTGATTACATAAAGATACGGTGAAGATGTGTAAAAGGAAAGTAAAGAAGGGTAGGTATATTCATGAGAGTCTGTCCTTAAGAGATAAATTTATTTCGGTCGGTGTGTATCCACAAACCATCCTTGATTATTTCCTTTTCGTTCTGTGAGGACACAGACCGAGGATAGAGGTAGCCGCAAACTTATGTTTTGGAGCGCAAGGTCTGTAAATAACACTAAGTTTCTTCCCGTCTTTTGCGTTTACGCTTTGCTGCCTCGTACCTCGTTGCTGCAGGGTAACGCTTCAACCGCGGCTAAGTGGCTTTTGCAGCATTTCATACTAAGGGTTGCAGGGTGCAGCGCCCATTGTTCCTAAACGCGATTGAGCGGAATAGCCCGGAGCGCAGCGAGGACTATAAGCGAAAGCGGGACTGCGAGCCTCCAAGAACTACAGGTTGCTCATTTTCTAAATAATCTATTGATGTCGGTCGTTGTGACACCAACTGATAGGATAAACTAGATTTCAATAACTCTGTTGAAAAGATCTCTCCATTTCGCTGCGCTACAGTCGAGATGACGAATTTTTTCGGGAAATCTGTCAATGGTAGCGGAGTCTAAGGAAGCTTGAATATCATGTTGATTATCAATAACTACCAAAAGCGAAATCTATAAAACTTATATTGTTTTTACGCGATGAGCTTACGGCGATGCCTTTATTCGCTTTATCAGTAAAAGTAAAACCTTCCAGTTCGTCTTGTTTATCGGCATCAATTACATTTAAAACAACCTCTTGACCTTTAGTTAATGATTTTTCGAGATCAATAAAGGTAAACCTCCATTTACGGCCTTCGATCTGATTTTGGATTAAAACCAGTATTCCTTTATCTGCAATGTAATGTAAGTTTTGTACCCAAGGTGAACAGGTGAATTTTTTGAAAAGTACACCTTTTTCGCTGGTTTTATTGGCTTTCGATAAGGCTTCTGGATTGTATAAACGTACTTCGTTAGCTTTATTGCCATAATCGGCTGTGGCCACATACCAATTGCCTTTGTAATTTACGTATTCTGGCCGCGTGCCCTGAATACAGGCATCATCCTCAATGGTTTTAATCAGGTTGCTATCTAATTTTCGGCTTTTTAAAAAAACTGACCAATTGATGCAGTTAATTTCTGCTTTCCAAAGTGTGCCTGCTGCATTTTGTTTAACCGAGTTGCCCACAAACGTTGGTAAGCCTTTGTGGTAGGCAATGCCAGTAGGATGTTTAATTACGTTTTTGCCTTTAATGGTAAATTTGTATTCCTTATGCTCATAAATAAGCGAATCTTTCTGAAGTTTATATTCGCGCATTATACCAACTTCTCTATCCCCATACAGAAAATAATGCCCGCTCTGCTTCGAAATACCCTGGCAGGCACCTAAGGAATCAAGAGTAATTGTTTTCGCTATTTTTCCTTCTGTTTTGCTGTATCTCGCAACAAAAAACATCACAATCAGGACTAAAACAGGGTTTAGTGTTTTCATGATTAAGGATCTAGGGGTTCATCAAAATCGATCTGTAAAGAATTGGTATTCAGGTAAAATTCTGATTCGGTTTCACTCAGTCGTTTTCCACTTTTATAAGGATAATAACCGAGTTCTTTTTTACAACGTTCGGGCAGGATATCGGTGATGTAGTAGCTCTGCGATTTTACGGTACAAACCATTCCAGCTTTATCTACCGGCATGCCATACCTGAACATCAGTCTGGCGCAGTTACGTAAATTAGTAGTGGTGTGGCGGGCGTGGGGTTCCATAATAATGGCGCTTTCAGGTATTTGGAGCACTCTCATTAGAAACTTTTTCATTTCATAGGCTTCGCTAAACTTGGTTTTATAGGGATGTACCCTGCCACCAGATACCACAATAAATGGCGCCATACCTTTTTTATACTGTAGGGCCGCTAAACGGCAGCGGATCATTCCGCCGGGGCTTAGGGCAACATCTTTTTCTTCAGGTCCTGCACCCGGAATCAGGATTACGCTGTAAGGGTATTTCTTCCAATCCACTTTTTTGAGCTGTTGAATGGCTGCCAGGTTTACACCTTTGGCCATCGGTTCATAATCTGCAGCATCATCACGTTCATTGAGTTCTAATGCCTGAATTGCAAATTGCATAGTGGGTTCAAAAAACAGTTTATTATTTCCTTGTAAGGCTAACCAGGCATTGGCTGCCGTGAGTTCTGCAAATTCTTTATCCTTTACTTTAAAACTGATGGAATCTATTTTCGGGTAATTGGGTTTATTTCCCTCTACATATACGCCAATAGCGTAATTAATGGCATTTGCATCTTGCTCCCATGCCTTAATCAATAGGTTTTGATGCTGTTCTTTGGCAAAAAGGGCATAACACCCTGATGGAAGGAGGTGGTTTTTGATCAATCTTCCGAATAGATTATTTTCTGTGTAAAGCTTGGCTAACCGGTTTCCGATACCGGATATTTCATCATCGGTAAATTTTAAAGCTTTCGCATAACAGGTAATATCGGTTCTACAGGTTTTAATTGCTTCGTTTATGCGGAGCGTTTTTAATTGATAGATGGCGTTTAGTACCGTATCTGTACTGAGCGTTTGACGGAACTCTGGCAATTGTTCGAAAAGTGTTAGCAGATAATAATTTTTGTACTGTACAGCATTTCTGGTTTGGATAATTTGATAAGATGGCGAGGGCATTTCCTGTGCAGCTAAGCCTTGGCACAACAGGTAAATTACCAGAAAAAGATAGCAGAGTTTCATCTAAAAGTTTTGGGTGTGAAATTAAACGCCTGCCATTAAACCAAAATTAAGCAAGTGTTATCCTTTAGCTCAAGTAAATCGATTTATAAATATTTGGTTCGAGTTAATATTAACTTAAAGAAGCTATTCTTATTGGTGTAAAGAGTTAACACAGGGGATACATCGCGTTAAAAATGCACCGCTACTTTTGCGGCGGTAGAACGCTCAAAAAAATTACTCGTCAATTTTAAAAGGATAAGCCTATGTAAATGTGAAATCTACGCTTCTACTTAAAAACACAAAACCCAATTATATTTCAAAACCATTACTAAGAACAAAAAGATGACATCATTTTTTTTAACCGCAGGTATAAATCGTACTTGCAGGAAATTGCTTTTGCCCTTAGGTTTACTGGCCATCTGTAATGCTAATGCAATAGCAATAAACCATGGTGAAGCTGTTTCGGCCTTATACCATAAAGCATTTGCCACGGTGAGCGGAACAGTTACCGATCAAAATAACCAACCATTACCTGGTGTTAGTGTCTTCGAAAAGAAAACAAAAAAAACTACAGTTACAGATTCCAACGGCAGATATTCAATTAATGTAGAAGAAGGTGCAATCCTTGTATTTTCATATATCGGTTACGATAACCAGGAGGTTGTAGTTAATGGCCGTCAGAATATTAATGTTGTTTTAAAAGAAAGCAGTAATACTTTAAATGAAGTGGTGGCCATTGGTTATCAGAAGATCAGAAAATCGGATGTAACAGGTGCCATCAGCAGTGTTAAAGCCAGCGAAATGAATTTAACTTCTCCTACGGTTGGTCAGGCTTTGGTTGGTAAAGTTGCCGGCGTGCAGGTATCTCAAACCAGCGGTGCGCCGTATTCCGGCACCAAAATCAGGGTAAGAGGTATTGGTTCCATTAATGCCAGTTCAGATCCTTTATATGTAATTGACGGGTATCCGGCAGGAAATAACGTATCCATTAATCCAGAGGATATTGAAACCATCGATATTCTAAAAGATGCCGCTTCTGCTGCCATTTATGGTTCAAGGGCATCGGGAGGGGTAGTGTTAATTACCACCAAAAGAGGTACGGATGGAAAAGGAAGATTTGAGTATGATGTCCAGGGTGGCGTTTCTCAGCTGGCTAAAAAAGTAAAACTCTTGGATGCCAACCAGTTTATCCAGCTTTTAATCGACGGGCGTAACAATGCCTATAAAGATTTATGGGTAAATGCCGGAAAAACCTGGAACGATGCCATGTTTAGTGATAACAATGCTACGCGTATTGCCAATGTGGGTAACGGAAGTAGTGTGAGTATACCTGCAGATCTTTATAATTTTAGTACACAACAAGCTATTCCTGCTAAGTACAATACCGATTGGCAGGACGAACTTTATCGCAATGCCACTTTTCAACGCCATAACCTTTCCTTTTCTGGCGGTACTAAAGATATTAAGTACTTTTTAAGTGGTGGTTACCAGAATAATAACGGTATTGTAACCAATACTAACCAAAAGGTTACCAACTTCAGGGCTAATATAGATGGCAAGGTGAGCGAGCGTTTACGTGTAGGCGCGAACATCTCGTACACACAGAACGATAATCGCGAAGTGAGGGAAGGTCGTTATGATTTAAGTCCGATGATGTCGGCTTTGATTTACCTGCCATATCTACCTGCAACGGATGCGAATGGTAATCCCATCCAGTTTGGCATGGGCGCTTTAGCCTCTCAATATGGTATCCAGAATCCTGAAAATCCTTTGGCTACAGTTGAACAGGTAAAAATTACCAGAAAGGGAGCGAGAAGCACCTATAATGCCAACGCTACTTATAAAATATTGGAAGGATTAGATTTTAAAGCCAATTTAGGTACACAGACCTATAACGAGAAATATGATTTTTATCTGCCAACCAGCTTAAGTAATGGTAATAATCCACCTTATTCTACTGCTTCGATAGCGGTAGCGAATGCTATTGCACAAACGCTTAGTCAGGTTGATCAGCTTGGTGAGTTTACCTTAAACTACAATAAAACCTTTGGTAAACATAAAATTGATGTGCTCGGCGGCTATTCTGCGCAGAAAACAAATAGTGATCTGATCCGTATCTCTGCCAGTGGTTTTCAGAATGATAATATTGGCGAAATTACCGATAAAGGTGCTGATGCAGGATTTTTAACTTTAATAACTGATGGAGCAAACAAAACAGCAAAATCTACCAATACTTTGCTTTCTTATTTCGGCCGTTTCAGTTATAATTATGCAGGAAAATATTTTCTGACCGGTTCATTCCGCCGTGATGGATCATCAAGGTTTGGCCCTTTAAATAAATATGGCAATTTCCCTTCAATAGCTGCAGGATGGAATCTTTCCGAAGAAGATTTCTATAACAGTTTTCTTGGCGAACAATCTACCGTTAAGTTAAGGGCAAGCTGGGGTTTAAGTGGAAATAATAATATTCCGAATTACAGGACACAGCAAGAAATGAGTGCACCAAATGGTGTTGTATTCGGTAGCGCCATATCTACGGCTATCTGGCCAAATGCCATTCAAGATCCGAAATTAGGCTGGGAATCTACATCCCAATACAATTTTGGTACTGATATCAGCTTGTTCCGCAACCGTTTATCCATTATCGCCAATTATTACCTGAGTTATTCTTACAACCTGTTGTTCAATCAGCCAGTTTCCGGAATTTCAGGTACCTCGTCTATCCTGACTAATCTGAATGATAGCAAAATCCGTAACAAAGGTTTCGATTTGCAGTTGGATGGAAGAATTATCCAAAATCAGGATTTTACTTTGGGCTTAAGCGGTAATATTGCCGTTAACCGTAATAAGGTTTTAAATATGGGTGGCGCAAGTAGCATCTTTACCAATGGTGCGGAGCGCTCATACATTACACACACTACGCAGGAAGGGTATCCGGTAGGCATGTTTTACGGATTTAAGGTTTTAGGTCGTTTGACGGCAGATAATGTCGGAAAGGTTGCTGCATCAGCTTCTTCAACTAATCCCGCAAAAATCGGTGATTCATATTTCCAGGATACTGATGGCAATGGCATTGTGAATGACGCAGACAAAACGGTAATCGGCACACCATACCCGAAATTTACCTACGGTTTTGCCTTAAATACTGCTTATAAAACTTTCGACTTAAGGGCGTCATTTAACGGATCGTATGGGAACCAGGTGTTAGATGGACAAGATTACTATCTGTATAACTTTGAAGGTTCAGGTAACCAGTATGTAGAGGTTGCCGATCGTTATAGAAACGAAGCCAATCCTGGTAGTGGTTTAAACTACCGAGCGTCTCGTGCAGGTACACAAAGTAACAGTACCCGTTTATCGTCATTTTATATTCAGGATGGCTCTTACTTCAGGTGTACCAATATTACTTTAGGTTATAGTTTTCCAAAGCAACTGGCCAATACGCTTAAAGTAAGTAATATCCGTGTTTATGCGAGTGTAGATAATGCATTTACCATTACAAAATACAAAGGTTATAATCCTGAGGTGGATTATAGCGGAGGTGCCAATTTAACACCTGGCGTGGATTATGGTAACTATCCGCTAGCCAGAACCTATAATTTTGGTATTAAATTAACTTTTTAAAATTCAGAACATGACAAAAAATATTTATATCGGTTTAGCTCTGGCTGTTGTGCTAAGCATTGGTGCTTGTAAAAAGGATTTTCTGGATCAAAAGAATCCAAATGCAGTAGCACCTGAAAATTATTTTAAAACAGAAAATGATGTTTTACTGGCCGTAAATGGTGCTTATCAATCGTTGAGAAGCAGCAATACTATGGGTGAAAACAGTGGTTTATTTACCGATGAACGCTCTGACGATACAGGAAGAAATGATAACCAGAGTAATGCAGGTGAACCTTTTCAGTTTAACGATTTTTCCCTGCTGCCAAGTAATTCCTACCTGAAAGCCCATTGGTTGGCCCTTTACAATGCGATAACCAGATCCAATTTTATTTTATCCAACATTGATAAAGCGAATTTTACCACTCAGGCTAATAAGGCAAATTACGCTGCAGAAGCTAAATTCATCAGGGCCATTATGTATTTCGAACTGGTACGGAAGTGGGGCGCTGTACCATTGGTAACAAAACAATTATCAACCAATGAAGAGGTGATACCCTTTGTTTTTCGGGCGCCTGAGGCGGATGTTTACAACCAGATTGTAGCCGATTTAAAAGATGGGTTAAATAGTACGCTACCAAACTTTCCGGTGCTAGCGAATATCGGCAGAACATCCAAAGCGGCAATTAATGCTTACCTGGGTAAGGTTTATTTAACCATGGCGGCCACCCTGCCAAACAATAAGGCCGAAAACCTTTCCAATGCCAATACTTACCTAACGGCTGCTTATAATATGAAAGCTTTTGGCAACCTTTCTGAAATTCCTTATACCGACGTTTTCGATGTGGCCAAGAAAGCCACCTGTAAAGAACTGATTTTCCAGATTTCTTACAAACAGGGCGATATTAATTACAGCTCCAGCATTGCCGCTAATAACCAGGCAAAAGGCGAAACCATTAATTCGTTAAAGGTTTCAACTGGTATCGGTGGAAATGTGAAGTTAGATCTGATCAACGAGTACGAAACAAGTGATTTAAGAAAAGATTTCTCTGTAAAATACGCTAACGATGCAACCGTAAAAGATTGGTTTATTACCAAATTCCGTGATGCCAGTGCCTTGGCCACCAACAATGGTTATGGCGGTAATGATTGGATTTTGATGCGTTATGCCGACGTAATTTTAATGCTTGCTGAAGTTAATATGTTGCAGGGCAATGATGCCGTAGCTATTCAATATTTAGATATGGTCAGAACAAGAGCAGGTATGCCTGTTTATGCGGTTGCCAAAACCGACGTTAATTATGCGGCTAAATTCCCGACTTTAAAACTGGCTATTTTGCATGAGCGTAGGGTAGAATTCGCCTTTGAGCACCAAAGATGGTTTGATTTGATCAGAAATTTTACCGCGGCAGAGTTGGTTACTTACTTAAAAGCGAAACCACAGTCGGCGTATGGAATTGCTAAGCTGGCTAACGTAACCACAAAAGACAGGTATTTCCCTATTCCTTTTGATGAGGTAAAACTGGATCCGGTTAAAATGTATCAGAATCCGGGTTATTAAACGAACTGTAATATATTAAGAAAAGCGGCCTGATCATTGATCGGACCGCTTTTTTGTTATGATTTTAGTTGTGGATAAACCCACAGTAAAATGGCTCGGATTAGAAATCCAGACAAAATATATTCGTCATTGCGAGAAGGCTTTTTCAGCCGACGAAGCAATCTTTACAGCAAGGATCATTAGCGTGAAAGATTGCTTCGTCGTTCCTCCTCGCAATGACGACTTTTTTAGGGATGGATTCTGTCAATTTATAAACAGACTCCAATACAGCGTTTTTAAATCTGCGGATTAGCGGAACCTTTTATATTATTTCAGTAAATTATATGGCATTTTGCTGATGCAATTAACCAATTTAAACAGTTAACCGATTAACCCGCACCATTATATAACATTCCTCGTAATTTTACCCTTAATGATGTAAAGTGCCTGGATATTTTTCTTACTGATTACCGTATCGCCTTTAAAATTCGGGTTTGAAGAGCGGAGGATGAGTTTGGTATCGTCAGTGTGCTGAAAAATGAGTTTGATGGTGCGCAGGCTGTTACTGTCTTCATCCGTCATCACCACATAAGCCTCTCCCCACTGCAGGATTTCGTAATTGGTAATTTCTTTTATCGCTATAATTTCACCTGCGGCATACTGCGGTGCCATGCTGTCACCATAAACCGGTAAATAGGCCGTACAATCATTAAAAGGCAGATAGTTTACCAGGTATTCCGCCCGTTGCTCTTCCACAATGTGTTCTTTCGCATCCGACAGGCTCATATCAAAATAAGGAACACCTTCTTTGCTTTCGCCAACAGCTGGCTTCTTTTTGAAGAAAGGCTCACCAATTCCATCTTCCAGCCAGGTTAAATTGACGTCGAATTTCATCTCCAACCTATCTTTAATCGCATTAGATACATTAACCCTTTCTCTTAAAATATCTGATAATGAACCCTGTTGAATATTTAATGCAGCAGCAAAATCCTTTTGAGTCTTAAAATGCAGTAATTCCATTAATCTTTTTAAGCGCTGATTTTCATTCATAACGGTAATTGTTGATAAGTTTATCTTATTAAAATTAGATTAACTTATTTTATTTTGCTAAATTCGTTAGCTAATATAATCATTTTAAAATTAAACAATATGGAAGCGAATACGAATTTTAAAAACGAAACGATGGCACTTATCGGTGCGATTGAAAGCTTTTTTTCTACAAACAGTGTAGACTATCATTTGAACTTTCTAAAAAACTGGTTAAATCCGCCCCGTAACGAATTCGATTTCTCGCCCCAGAAGCATCCTGCTCAGCTGTTGGTATTTTATGAAAAACTCGTTCCGCTTTTCGATTATTCGGATTTGGTTTTTAACCATATTGAAACTGATAAAGCATTTATAGAGGCGATTTCTGCTGATGAATGCGGTGTAGAACGCGAAATGGTACTACTTAAGTATTGTCCGAAATTATTGAGCAGCGGAGAAGTGAAAAATCCAAAACTTACCTTTCTGGATATTTTCTTGTTCTTCCAGTCAGATACCTATAAAGTGATGTATAAAGAGTGGTTGCTGGCCGCATTAGAAAATAACCTCGATCTTGATTGGGACCAACATATTTTTCCTTTTTACGAAAACACCAAAAAAATGCTGGAGGCTTGTTGGCTCATACACGAAAGGATCGTTACCAGAAATAGTTTTAAAAGTATCGATCGGTATTATCATATGGCCATTTTCGAAAGTACATCGCCCCTGGCTTTTGAACAGGAAGTATTTAACGATCCATTTAAGGTAATAGAATTTTTCTTTAGCCTTGATAACCTAAGCGGGCATAAAACCTATCTAAAAAACTGGTATAAAGCTGCCCTGGCTGAAGAAAAGTGTTTGAGCGATGTGGCCGATTATTTTTTTCTCTATAACCAGTTTATCAAATTGCTAAACGCCGGTTTTTTGATTACCGCTAAAAACTTAACTTACCAGGGTACACCGCCCAAAAATTTGCTTATTGCTACAGATCAGTCAAAAAACAGCGGTACCCATAAAGGCCTGTGCGAGGTAAATACACTGGCTGCCATGCATATCGAAAATCCCTATCTGTTTGTAACGTCTTTTTTTATTCCCGAAAAAATTAAGCAACTGCGTTTAGGGCTCCTGGAATGGTTTTATGCTGCATTCAGTACCAAAAGCAGCATTAAATTACTGGATAAGGAATTCCTGTTTGAACAGTATGAATCCATGCTGATGATTATAGAAGCTTTTTTTTTAATCATTACCAATCCTCCCTTAACTGAAACTGAAGAAAGGTACCATTATGCGGAGTAAGTTTTTGAATCCAGAACATGCTGCATTAAAAGATGAAAGCATGTTACGTTTGTTAAAGGCTATTACGGCCGCAGTTCCTGTTCAATGTGTTTATCTCCATAATAACTTTCTGGCCGGTAAGGCCGTTCAGGAAATCCTGATTATGGTTTCTTTTAAACAGGTACGTATTTTAAATGAATTAATACCGGTGTTAAATATTGTATTTAACGGGCAAATGGAACTGAGCTATCGGGTTTTTCATGTACATGAGGTAGAGCAGGCCCTGTTGGCGGGAAGTTTATTCTTTTACTACGCCACCGTTGCGCAAAATTGTTTATTTAGTAAATCCGGTCATCTTTTTGATGGTGGTACACCTAAGTTTATTGCAGACCAGGTAAGTGCTAAGTACCGGCATGGAATTGATAAGGCCAATAAATTTTTGGTAGGTGCAACCTTCTACTTTAAACAACAAAATTTTGAATACTGCACTTTCATGCTGCATCAGGTTTTTGATCTGATGTATCGGGCCATCGAGATTCTGGTCATGGGAAAAGATAAAAAAACACACCGCATCAGGGTTCATCAATTGTATATTAAGCCTTATGTAAAACCGCTTTCAGTATTATTTAATGATAGTGAGGAAGAAGTTACCCTTTTGCATTTGCTTGATGAGGCTTACCTGGCTGTGAGGTACGAAAACAGTTATGTTATTGGTGAGCAAGATTTGTTACACCTGTTTGAAAAAGCAGATTTATTGTATGTGGTTGCAGAACAGGTTTATCAGCGTATCATGAATAATCATTTCGATCAACAGCGGAGCACCATAGATGCGGGTTAAGTGTTAAAACAGCATATTAAAAGCATTCATCTATTTTATTGGAAATTTAGGGTTCGGTATTTCTTCGGCAAGGGCAGTTCCGTTATTCGCTTTATTCCGATATTTTATAATACCGAGTGGACACATCTTTTTTAAGAATAGTTTAGGCATTTTGCTAAGCAACTTTAATAAAGCATGGGTTTTAACTAAGGACGCTGTCAATCCCAGGAGCCAGGGGAATCAAAAAAACAGTTGCAGTTCAGATAAATTAGCACTAACAAACCTGAAGCGCAGTGGTTTTGTGTTCATAACGATAATTAAATTTTTCTAAAAAATATTGAACACAAAACGAAGTGCCACTGTTTTTTTGATGCGTATGGGATTGTGCAAAAGGCTCATTGCTGGATTGACGAAGCGCTTTGGGTACTTTGGCGCTCCAAAGTACCATGCCCCCGCGGCATAGAGCGGAAATAAATCCATTACATCCAGCTATACTTTTTGAGATATTAAATCCTCCTAAGATGCTGAAATAAATTCAGCATGACGATCGCCCTAAAAATATGTGCTAAAAACAATGATCACTAATATAAATGTTTCCATACAAAAGGATAGCGGCGGACACGAACCCGATATTTCATCGGGTGAAGTAAAGCGGATAGCGGGAAGAAACTTTAATCATTGCATAGAAAGCCGCTCTCCAAACAACTCAGCATTACTTAGATTTTAAGTCTGCATGTTAATAAAATTGATTACTTTTCATTAAAACGAATGTTTAGTACCCTAAAATTAAGAAACCATAAAAAAGGATTATAAAATTGAGTATTAATACCAATAATAAGTATCGTATAAATATATTTGTGGATAGGATCTGATATCATTTCAGATTTCTCTCAAACTCAATTTTAACCAATGAACAAATTCGAAAGCCGTTACGCCCAAAGCCCCAAAGAAGTTAAACAAATGGATACCGCTGCTTTGCGGGATAACTTTTTGATTGAAAACGTATTTGAAGCCAACCAGGTAAACCTCACCTTATCTCATTTTGACAGGTATATTGTTGGTGGTGCCATGCCGGTTGATCAAAAAATAGCATTGCCAAACCCTGATGATTTAAAAGCAAATTACTTTTTGGAGCGCAGGGAACTGGGAATCATCAATGTTGGTGGAAAAGCAATAGTAACAGCTGACGGAGAAACATACGAACTGGATTATAAAGAAGCTTTGTATATCGGTAAAGGTACAAAAGAAGTGTTTTTTGAATCTGCCAACTTGGGCGAAGCAACGAAATTATACATCAATTCTGCCCCGGCACACCATAGCTATCCTACTAAAAAAGTAAGCAAAGCTGAAGCGGAGATTGTAGAATTGGGTACGCCTGAAACAGCAAATCATAGAATAATCAATAAGTTATTGGTAAACAGTGTTTTGCCAACCTGCCAGTTGCAAATGGGAATGACCGAATTAAAATCGGGCAGTGTTTGGAATACCATGCCGGCACATACACATGATAGAAGGATGGAAGCCTATTTCTATTTTGAGGTTCCGAACGGGCAAAGTGTTTGCCACTTTATGGGACAACCGCAAGAAACCCGCCATATCTGGATGCAGAATGATCAGGCGGTGATTTCGCCAAACTGGTCTATCCATTCGGGAGCAGGCACAAGCAATTACACTTTTATTTGGGGTATGGCCGGCGAAAACTTAGATTATGGCGACATGGATCACTGTGCCATTACCGAACTGAAATAATTTATTTAAGAATACATCATGGCTAACAACATATTTAATTTAACAGGTAAAACTGCATTGGTAACCGGCTGCAAAAGAGGAATCGGAAAAGCCATGGCTTTGGCTTTGGCTGAAGCAGGGGCCGATATTATCGGTGTCTCTGCAAGTTTAGAACTGCAGGGCAGTGCTGTTGAGAACGAAGTTTTAGCGCTGGGCAGAAAATTTTATGCTTACCGGTGCGATTTTGGTAAACGCGAAAATACCCTGGCTTTTGCGGCTCAGGTGAAAGCAGATCATCCTGTGATTGATATTCTGGTGAATAATGCCGGAACGATTTTGCGCCAGCCAATTGCTGAACATTCAGACGAATATTGGGATGAAGTAATTGCCGTAAACCAATCGGCACCATTTATTTTAACGCGTGAAATTGGTAGGGAAATGATTGCCAGAGGAAGTGGAAAAGTAATTTTTACAGCTTCATTACTTTCATTTCAAGGCGGAATTACCGTGCCTGGTTATGCCGCGAGTAAAGGAGCAATTGCATCTTTAACCAAGGCTTTTGCAAATGAGTGGGCATCAAAAGGTGTAAACGTAAATGCGATTGCGCCCGGGTATATCGCAACTGATAATACTTCTGCTTTACGTGAAGATCAGGACAGGAGCACTTCTATATTATCTCGTATCCCTGCCGGAAGATGGGGTATACCTGAAGATTTTAAAGGACCAACGATATTCCTGGCCTCTGCTGCCAGCGATTATGTCCACGGAACAATTTTAACCGTTGATGGCGGTTGGATGGGACGGTAGGGTTAGTCCTTAGTCTCTAGTCCCTAGTCAGGAGTCGATTTTCAGAAGTATTTAAACCTCGCAGATTTTCAAAGCCTGCGAGGTCTTTTGCAATTAGTAATGAGGACTTGCGACTCATTACTGCGGACTTAATAAACTGAACTCGATAATTATTTAGTTAAAACACTGTCTTATAAGCGCCCAATCCCTGACCGATTCGTCATGCTGACTTGTTTTAGCATCTTTTTAGCAGGAAAGACCCTGAAATAAATTCAGGGTGACGGTCGATTAATCAAACGTCAATATAAGCTACCGATAGGTAATATTAATAATCGAACTCAGGTTAATACAAATTATAAATCTCCTTAATATCTTTCAGGATACTTTCGAAATCGATTTTAAGGTCGATTAATTTACCCGTGTGGATATCGAAAACCCAGCCGTGAACGGTTATTCCGCGTTCAGTAATGGCCTCTTGCACCGCTGCGGTTTTTAACAGGTTAACGCATTGTTCCTGAACATTCAGTTCAACGAGTCGGTTGTAACGCGCACCTTCATCCTCAATGGCATTTAACTCTTCTTTGTGGATGCGGTAAACATCACGGATATTTCTTAACCATGGATTTAATATACCCATATCAGCAGGTTGCATGGCCGCTTTAACGCCTCCACAGTTGTAGTGTCCGCAAACCACAATATGGTTTACTTTTAAGTGACGAACAGCGTAGTTTAAAACCGTCATTACGTTTAAATCTACGTTATTTACCAGGTTGGCCACATTTCGGTGCACAAAAGCCTGCCCAGGTTGTATACCCATTAAGTCTTCGGCCGTAACACGACTATCTGAACATCCGATATACAAAAACTCCGGACTTTGTCCTTTAGATAGCTCGGTAAAATAATTGGGATCAATTGATAGTTTTTCTGCTATCCACTTTTCGTTGTTCTTAAAAACGTCTTCTACATTCATAATGGTGCTTTAATAGCGTTTTGGATAAATAAATTATTGTTAAGCTGTTTTTATTCAATCATAATACCAAAAATAATCTTTTGCTATTAATGCATAGAAATTAAAGGCATTAACAGATAAATTTCTTTTTGATCGCTTTACTAACAAGTTTTATCCCTAAATGTTTACAGATTTGATAGTAGCTTCTTCATATGGGCTACCTGAAGGATGTTTTTAAATTCAGATGTATTAAAATCTCCTTTAGTGATGATCTGTTTTAAACTTCTGTTAAAACTTCTTACGGAAATGCCCAGATAGGCTGCCATATCTTCTTTGGAAATGGAAATATGTTCATCAGCCTGTAGCTTGAGCAATTTCAAAAGCGCATATTCCAGGGTATATAACTGCTGAAAAGATGCGCGTGTACTGGTTTGTATAATTCTGGTAGACAATTCCTGAAGTAAGAGTATCGTGAATTCACTATTTTTATTAATCAATGAAAGAAAAAGATGATGAGGGATCACATAAGCCGTAACATCACTAATTGCAGCTACATTACACAGACAAGTAATCTTTTTTAGCGCTTCCAGCTCGCCAACCACCTCGCCCTTACCTAAAAACTCGATGATAAAATCCTTGCCGTTTTCTTCAGAAATAAAACATTTGCTGATTCCATCTTTAATAATATAGATATTGCTGATTTTTTCACCCTGCTCAATAAATTTATATCCTGCTTTAAAGCTTTTAAGCGTAATGTCTGCCTCCTTGTTTTCGGTACAAAAACGTTCTATAAAAGATAAGAAAGTAAGGTTGGTGCGTAGCATATTTATTTAGTCGAGACAAATGTCCTTTTTTGAAGGGAATTGTTGCTTTACTTTTGTGGTGCTAAAGTAAGCATAACCATGAAAAATCAGATTACTGTAATTGCTTTTGATGCGGATGATACCCTTTGGGTAAATGAGCCCTATTTCAGGGAAACCGAAAATCAGTTTGCAGGCCTTTTAGAAGATTTTATGCCCCACCATAACGTCCTGGCTGAACTTTATAAAACGGAAATAGCCAATTTGCCGCTTTATGGTTATGGAATTAAAGGTTTCGTATTAAGTATGATCGAAACTGTTTTACGGATAACGGCCGGTAAAATAGACCCTATTGTGATTAACAGGGCGATAGAACTGGGACAGGAAATGCTTCAGAAACCTGTAGAGCTGCTAGATGGGGTGGAAGAAGTATTGAAGGCCTTACACGGAAAGTATAAACTTGTGGTGGCTACCAAAGGTGATTTATTGGATCAGCAACGAAAACTGACCAAATCGGGACTGGATCATTATTTTCACCATATTGAAATTATGAGTGATAAACAGGAAAGAGATTATCAAAAACTGATCAAACATCTGGACTGTAAACCTGGAGAATTTTTAATGCTGGGCAATTCCTTGAAATCTGATATTTTACCGGTACTGAATATTGGTGGGTACGCCGTTCACATCCCTTTTCATACTACCTGGGTGCATGAGCATATTGATCATACCATTGAACATGCAAACTTTTACCAGATGGAAAGTCTATCTGAGATTTTACCAAAATTAATTGAATGAAAGAAAAAATAGACATCAATACCTGGATCAGAAAAGATCATTTTAAATTTTTTAGCGCTTTTGAAGAGCCTTTCTTCGGAGTTACTGTGGAATTAGATTGTACCATGACCTACAAAGAAGCAAAAAAACAAAACGTTTCCTTTTTCCTGCTTTATCTGCACAAATCGTTAATAGCCGCCAACCAGGTAGAGCCTTTCAGGTACCGCATTATTGATGGTGAAGTTTGGAAATACGATATTATAAATGCCGCGGCCACCATTAACCGTCCGAATGGAACCTTTGGGTTTGGTTATATGGATTTCTCTGAGAATTTTGAAGATTTTAGGAAGGCAGCTAATCAGGAAATTGAAAAAGTAAGAAACAGCACCGGTTTAATTCCTTCTTCATCAGGCGAAAATGTAATCCATTACTCGGCATTGCCCTGGCTAAATTTCACTTCTTTATCACATGCCCGAAATTATGCTTATCAGGATAGCTGTCCTAAAATATCTTTTGGCAAGCTTAGAGATGAAAACGAAAGAAAAATAATGTCTGTCTCTATACATGTAAACCATGCTTTAATGGATGGATTTAATGTTGCCCAGTTTGTAGATTACTATCAGGCGCTGTTAAATAATGAAGAGGTTAACGTTCCTCTTTAATCTAAACCTTTAAGCCTAAGCAACATTTAATATCCAATTAATATTAGATATTTATTTTCGGTAATGTTTATTACCGCCGTAATTATTCCATTTTACCTTTTGGCTATTGTAGCCATGTGTTATATGGACACTGCATTAAAGGCCATGATGTTTTTTGTGATGTTGCTAATTGCCACATTTGTACTTTTTCTGTTCATTAATTATCCCATGCCATCAGCTTTTGCGGTAATCTGTTTGATGGCATTGTTTGCCTTTAGATTTAAAGATTAATTAAAATTTAAATTATCATTTGCATTCGAGAAAGTATTTGCTATTTTTGCAGCCCAGGCCGGAAGCTTGTTTTTCAATGTGTAGTTAATTTACCATTGGATATAAAATCGGGGGATTAGCTCATTTGGCTAGAGCGCTTGCCTGGCAGGCAAGAGGTGACCGGTTCGAATCCGGTATTCTCCACCACTATAAAAAAACCTTTCAGAAACCTGAAAGGTTTTTTTGTTTACAGAATTCTGCAAGTAACTTTTTGTATATCAATCCATTTTGGTTTCTCTATATCTGAAATTAAAAAGGATAACTCCCATTGTAAATAAGGCGAAGCTTGACATCCAAAGCCAATAACCTGTATGAAACGCCAGTATTTTTCCTTTCGACCCACTTTCCGCAGCAAGTACTTCATTCCAACGACTAAAGGAAATTGCTATGGCTGTTGCGAGTAAAGAGAACCACTTACTTTTACGTTTAAGTTTTGGTACAGGTTTATTCAAAACGGAATCTATTTTTACTTGAGTTCTGTTTTCTCGCAGGAAACGGATTATGGCAAATAGTGCAATTGGATTGGCTATCCATATCATGGTTTCAAGCATACCGCCACCCAAAATAGCTATTCCTCCTATCAAAAGTAATTCGTAGCCTTTTGGCGTTTCTATCTGTATGTACTGGTAGCTTAACACCTTAAAAAAGAGAGATGAACAGAATACTGTTATCGGAATTATTACGATCGTAAGTCTAAGGAATTTTTGAGATGTGGTCATTATTTAATGATTGGCTATAAAGGAATAAGCGCGTTAGACATAACATTTACTTTGTAATAATAATATACTTAATTCATTTTTGGAAATTAAACTCCGTACTATTCCTTTAAATCATATATGAAATATTGAGGACTTCAGGTTAAAACCACTGACTATTCAAGTCTTATTATGCGTTTTTTGCACTTTAGCCATAACGATATCTATTCGCTAATCAATGAACACCCCTTCACAAAGTTTAATTGATATGTGGTTTTTTATGGTAATGCGTAATTTTTTCGATCTAATTCGTCTTTTTCAGAATAATACAGGCACCACCACCTGGAGCAAGTTTTACCCGAACTTTAGTGCCAGATGTAACGTTCAATTCTTTCGAGGTATAGCCTTCTTTATGCGTGCGATAATCAGAATCTTTACTGTCCTGAATAACAGTTGCCCGGTAGTTGCCTTTACTTAAGAACGATAACGGAATTTCCAGATCGCGGGGTTCTTCGTTAGTGGCTGCACCAACCAGCCACGTTCCGTCGGCTGATTGCCTGGCCATCGAAATATACTCTCCAATAACACCACTAATGGTTTTGCTTTCCCGCCATGGCATCTTTTCAGAAGCGTAAAATTCTAGTATTTCAGGATGTTTCTTGTAATTTTCAGGAATATCAGGGATTACCGTAACACCTGAAAACATGATCAATGTCCGCGCCGCTTCACCGACCAAAGTAGAGGGTACGGGAGAAGGTTCGTCAACACGGCCAGCCTGGGTAAGGTCTGCCAATCCATTGTTCATGTCAATCGGGCCAGCAAGCATGTTAACAAATACTTCTGTTACAAATGTTTTAGGCGCGACCACGCGATGTGCATCCAGCTGGGCAGGGCCGTATTCGCGGGTGAGTGCATTTGGCCAGGTACGCATCTGTCCATAGGGATGAACAGGGCCATCATGAAAATCGCATAACAAATGGTATTTAGCACACAGTTCCGTAATAAGCCTGGTCCGTATATTTTTGTCTTCCGGATCACCAATCATAAAACCATATTTTATCCCTGCTGCTCCCCAATCACTATATTGTTTCAAAGTTTGCTCAATCGGATATTTACGCCCGCCCACATCATTAATATATAGCCAGATACCAATTCCTTTGGTTTTGGCGTATGTTATGATTTCATGTACCTGAGCTACCTTACCCCCTTTAACCGGATCAGAGCCCTCTGCAAATTCTGGTCCGTACCAATCAGCATCCAGCATCAGGTAACGCATACTGCTTTGCGCCGCGAAATCAACCATCCGTTTCCATGATGGTAGCGACATTTTATACTCGAAGTTATCAACTTTAGCTCCATTAATTCGCCAATCCCATACGGCAACCCCTGGCTTTACCCATGAAAAGTCAATGTTTTTTGCGGGTGGCGGACTTAATAGCTCTATCATATGTGAGTCTACCAATTCTCCTGGTGTACGTCCATACATTACAACCCGCCAGGCAGCATTAGCCTTTGAAGCAATTGTAAAGTTTTTTGAACCTTTTTTCGATTCCAGTATTAGCGGCTCACCCTGTTCTAAATCAGCCTCATGTATGGCCATGTAATCATGATCATCAGCTTTTACAGTCATTACTGGTAAACGCTTCCCGTCCACCTCCGTTAATTTTTCCGGCCCGATATTGTGCAGTTCTCCGTTGTAAAACCATGCAGTGTAATCTCCGCTGAAATTAAATTGCGTTAAATCCCTGGATCTGCGGCTTCCGGCAGGTAGTTGGTATTTAATGGCAAAACCATTATTATATGCCCGTGCAACTATTTTATAGGCTTTTAAATCAATTGTAATTTCATTAAACTGGTCGGGCACGATAGTCCGTTTTCCCCATATAGGTTTCCATACAGTATTCACTGAACGATGGCTTGCCTGGATAAATCCTATTTGGTTTAAACTATCCAAACCTAATGCCGATGGCCCGATCAACGTTTTCCCGTATGCGGTAAATGCATAAGAGACATGTTTTAGGTCTGAAAAATTGAAAGAAATAAGGAGTTTGCCATCAGGCGATTTAAGTGTTTCTGCTCTACGAGCTATTTGTGCAAAAACAGCGTTTACACTAAATGCGAAAAAAGCAATTGCTAAGCAATTTAACTTTAAATGTTTAATTTTATTCATAATGATAATAATCGTCAAGGCTATTTAAACCTTGTTGATTTTTGGAAAATATAATGGACAAAAGTTATGCGCCGCAATCCGGGGATCTCAGGAAGAATTGATTCCACTGCTTCTTATATTCATATATTTAGTTAGTTGCCAAGCTATAGACAATTAATTGCATGGCTTATCCGCTGATACAAAGCTAATTTATGGGATGCATAAAAAATTGGCACAAATGGACTTTTTTTTATACAAATCCGACATATTAGAAATTTGTCAAAAGCAGAAAGAATAATTTTTATTTGTTGACAGCTGAATATTTAACATTTGATAATTACTGCCTTGTTTTACAAGCTTGGCTAAAATCTGCAGGAATATAAAAATAATCTGCTACTGGCTTATCATGTAGGAGATGGGTAGAAAAGGATAGGGAATTAAATCTGTGAATTTAAAGAATAAGGTTTATTTGTCACTTTGTTTCCCCTGCGTAAACTTCGCATGAATTGCGGTTAAATAAACCAAAAACTATTCTAAATTTGGGCCATAAAACCCAAGCTCATGTTTTTAAAAACAGGTCTGAAGAAGGCCTTAACCTTAATAAGTTTTCTGCTCAGTTCTTACATTGCCTCGGCACAGTTTAATCAATCGGCCTTCGAAAACAGGATCCGTCCCGATAGCAGTTTAGTAAACGAGGTTCATTTTAATTTTTACAATTTAAACTACGTTCGGAATTACGAATACACTAATGATTTTCATGATGGTTATACCTTGTATGGCACACAGCTACAGCCACAATTGGTATATTACGCACATCCAAACCTGGCCATTACCGCTGGTGCCTTTATCAGGAAGGATTTTGGCCGGAATGGAATTTCTAATGCCAAACCATTGTTTAGTGTAAAATACCATAAGCGTAACCTTACCTTGATTTTTGGTAGCTTAGAAGGAAATATCCAGCATAGGTATATTGAGCCTTTATACGATTTTGAAAGGATTTTAACTACACCGATTGAGTATGGTACACAATTATTGGTTGAGCGTAAGAAATTTACTTTAGATGCCTGGATTGCCTGGCAGAAAATGATTTATAAGGGTGATCCGACCAAAGAGGAAATTATCGGTGGATTATCTACGGAGAGTTTTTTAATCAAAAATGATGACTGGAAATTGAGTATTCCCGCACAGTTTTTGGCTTTCCATCAGGGCGGACAGATTGATGTGCTGAAAGAAATCCCGATTACGACCATGTTTAATGGTGCAACCGGTATAAAACTGCATAAAGACATTAATGGCAATATTAAGCAGGTATATACGGATAACTATATTGCTGTTTATAAAGATTTCTCTCCCGATAAAAGAAGGGCCTATCAGGGCGGTTTTGGTTTATGGTTAAATGCCGGGGTAGAAAGTAAATGGGGAAGTTTAGTGGCCTCTTACTGGAAAGGCAATAACTTTATTTCGATTAAAGGGATGCCATTGTACGAGTCAGTTTCGGATAATTTATATAGTCCAGGCTTAAAGCAAAGTTCCAGAAACATTGTTTCGCTACGTTATGCTTACCAAAAAGAATTGATTCCGCATTTATACCTTGATGTGCGTTTCGAACCACATATCGATTTAGATCATACTGATAAACAACTGCAGTTTAACCATTCGTTTTTCTTAACCTATAAGCAAGATTTTAAATTGTTTAAGGCGAAGAAGGATGGAAGGTAGAGGGTGAAGAGGATGTAAAGTAGAGGGTATAAAGGTAGAGGGTTTAAGGTGCAGGGTTGAAATTCGTCCATTTCAAACCCATAGTTTTAAAAAGCTAAGGGATTTGTTATTTTAAGCATTGCCACTGCTTCCTAAACCCGATAGCAGCGGAAAACACGAAGGTGAGGAACGAGCCGAGGCTTTGAAGCGGATAGCGGGACTAACACTTCAAAATTGCTCCTGTCTTTGCTTTCCCAATCAGAAAGCTATATCTTTCCTGAAAAATATGATATCATTTATCTTGCTGATAATCAGTTTGATGATTAATAATTTAACTTTATTTAACTTTTTTTCTCTCTCCATGCAACCATTGTTTGTAATCTGCCATCTTCTATATACAAACACACAATGAAATTGACGCGAAGCTATACAATAAACGATTTGATGGAAGGCTGCAAAGCTGGCGACCGGAAGATGCAAGAGCTGCTTTATAAGCAAACAGCATCGAAGATGTTGGCCGTTTGTATGCGATACGCCAAAGATAGGATGGAAGCTGAAGATGTACTGCAGATGGGTTACATTAAAGTTTTTCAGAAAATTAAGGAATACAGGGGTGAGGGTTCTTTTGAAGGCTGGATTAGGCGGGTGATGGTAAATACCGCTATTGAGAGTTACCGTAAAAATTTACGCAGCTTAAATGTAGTGGAAATAGATGAAGCTTATGAGCAACCATCAACCGGATTTGATTTTAGCCGTTTAGGTATGCAAGACCTGATGAAAGTGATACAAAAACTGGCTGATGGTTACCGGATGGTTTTTAACATGTATGTAATTGAAGGTTATTCACATAAAGAAATTGGCGAGACATTAGGCATCTCAGAAGGGGCGAGCAAATCGCAACTATCGAGAGCAAGAGCAATATTAAAAGAAGAAATTATAAAAATGGAGGGATTTGGTTATGCAACCTATACGGGATAAGGATTTTGATCAGTTATTTAAGGATACTTTTGCTGATGCGGAAGTAACACCTTCAAGAGATTTGTGGAGCAATATAGAAAGTGAAATCGCGCCGAAGAAAAAAAGAATCATACCAGTATATTGGTTGTCAGCTGCAGCGATTTTATTGGTCGCCACGATCGGGATTTTGATTTATCAACAACAAAATACAACCCATCAGGGTAAACAATTGGCAAATAATGTAATTGAAAAAACTAAATCAGAGGTGAAACAACCGATTGCCCAGGATACGGCAGTTACAACAGTTGAAAGTATTGAGCCCGTTTTACCAGTTAGACCTAAAGCAGTTAACGCTATAGCCAAAACAAAGGTTAAAAAGGAAATCAAGTCGACTGGATTGAAGGAAACGCATAGCATGATTACGGCACCTGAAATGCAGAAACAGGAAGCTGTTATAGCGAAAATTGAGGAACCTAAAAAAGATCTTAAAACAAAAATCGAAGAGGCGATTCTGCAGCCGAAAGAGGAGACGGTAACCGCGGCTGTTGCAACTCCGGTTAAAACAGATGAGCCTGTTAACGATAATGAACAAAGTAATAAAGGCATCCGTAATGTGGGCGATGTAGTCAACCTAATCGTTAACAAAATGGACAAAAGAAAAGATAAACTGATCCAGTTCCGTACTGATGATGATGATTCTTCTCTGTCATCCATCAATATCGGCCCTTTTAAATTTGGTAAACGGAAGAAATAGTGGTTATCAGTTGGCAGTTTTCAGTTTACAATTTTCAGTTGACAGTTACCAATACTAAAAAATCACAACATTAAACATAACAAACACATAAATATGAAACGTCTAATTTATACAACACTTTTGGTAAGCGGACTTGCCGGTGTTATGGCTCCTGGTGCTTTTGCACAACAAGATTCTATCAAAAGGAATAGAAAAGATTTGGATTATGGAATTGTAAAGATAACAAGGGACGGCAAAGACAGCGTAAATAAACAACCCAAAAACGGCCGGTTTGTAGGTGGGATTACCTTTACCCGTGTAGATTTGGGTTTCTCCAGGTTAATTGATAACGGCAGTTTCAATTTATCTCCAAATAACGATTTTTTAGATTATAAAGGTGGGAAAACCAGTACATTCTCTTTTGATGTGTTACAGTTTGGATACCGTTTCAATTCAAACTTTAAGGTTTACGTAGCGGGAGGATTTGACTGGACTTTGATCCGTTTGAGAAAAGATATTACCATTGCAAAAAACTCAAATGAGTTTGTTTATACAGAATCGCCGGAACATTTTTCTAAAAACCGTTTCTCGAGCAGTTATGTACACATTCCCTTAAATTTTGAATTCCGTACTGCAGAAAACAAAAACGGCAAAAGGTTTTACCTGGTATTAGGTCCGGAGGTTAGCTTTTTGTTAAACGGAAAAATTAAACAGATTAGCGAAGAACGCGGTAAAGAAAAACAATATGATAACTACCACTTTCAATCGGTTCGTTACGGTGGTACTGTTAGGTTTGGTTATGGCGGTTTAGGTTTGTTTACCAAATACTATTTCAACGATATGTTTACCACTGCACAGCAAGCTGGCTTAAAGAATATGAGCTTTGGAATTACTTTTGGGTTAAATTAACCCCTAAATCCCCTAAAGAGGACAGATCAATCTATTTAGACGAGGTAATTTAAAAAACATAAAGTTAACACATACATGAACAGGTCCTGTTTCGGTTAGGCGAGACAGGATTTTTTGTTTATAAGCCTGAATTCGATTATTATTTGTTAAAAAGTTTTTTAAAAAAGCCCAGTCCAGATCGATCGTCATGCTGAATTTATTTCAGCATCTTTTTAGCATGAAAGACCCTGAAATAAATTCAGGGTGACGATCGCGTTAGGAAAAGAGGGAAAAAACTGATCAAAATACAATACTAACAATTATACATGTTTTAACCTTACACCTTCAACCTCAAAACCCTCCACCTTTTTCTTATCTTTACCCTGTGAGCAATATCCTAATCAGCGTTAAAAATTTAACCAAGCAATATCAGGCAGAACAGGCCGGTGGAATCAGAAATGTAAGTTTCGACATTAAAAAAGGCGATGTGGTTGCCATTATCGGCGAAAGCGGAAGTGGAAAATCAACCTTATTAAAATCCATCTATGGCTTGTTAAAAACTGATGAAGGAGAAATCTATTTCGAAGATAAGCGTGTTAAGGGACCAGATGAGCAGTTGATTCCCGGCCATAAGCAGATGAAAATGGTTACACAGGATTTCTCGCTTAACATTTATGCGAAAGTGTACGATAATATCGCCTCGCAATTATCCAATACCGACCTAAAAACCAAAGCTGAAAAAACTTTGGCCATCATGGAGCATTTACGGATTTTACCGCTCCAGAATAAGAAAATTATTGAACTGAGTGGAGGCGAACAACAACGTGTGGCCATCGCTAAAGCCATGGTTTCGGATACGCAGGTGCTGCTTTTAGACGAACCTTTCAGCCAGGTTGATGCTTTGCTTAAAAACCAGCTGCGTGCTGATATCAAACGTATAGCTGCCGAAACTGGTGTAACGGTGATATTGGTTTCGCATGATCCGGCCGATGGTTTGTTTCTGGCCGATCAGCTATTGATTTTGCGCAATGGCGAACTTTTGCAAACGGGAAAACCAGCTGAAATTTACCAGCAGCCAAAACACATTTATACAGCACAAATTTTAGGTAATGCGGTAGTTTTGGCGCGAGATGAAGCCGAAAAAATAGGTTTAAAGGCGCAAAAAGATTTCGTTGTATTTTATCCGGAATGGGCGGAGATTATTAATAACTGGAGCAGCAGACGGTATGAAGTAAAAGATGTGTACTATAAAGGTTTTTATGAGGAGCTGCTGTTGGAAAGAAACGGCGTGAATGTACGCGCTTTACAGCTAAACAGGGCAGAACATCAAAAAAATGACCATGTTCAGTTGAATATTAGCAGATATCTGGAGTTTTGATCACCATTTATAATTTCTTTACTATAAAAGTTATAAGTATAATTGTAACTTTTTCGTGTTAGGAATAATACAAAAAAAAACGACAATGTTCAATTGAACATTAGTCGTTTTCAGCATTTTAAAAATCTTTAAAATTTAATTTCCGGCGTAATCGGAAGGAATAATCACCACCTTTACTAAAGTATTATAATTCGGCGGGACTGTAGCTGTTAAATTATTAGTATCTTGAACATCGAACCTTAAACCTCCATTAGAAACTTTATAGCTAAAAGCATTGTAATTGAATGTATAAGGTAATTGAATATCCCCATTTGGATCATTAGGATGTTCAAAATAAACTAGAACACCTTCATCATCTAATGTTACACCATCAATGGCAGCTAACGGCTTACTTACAGAATAACTCCCATTGGCGTTGCGCACCCATTCATTTGAGTTAATTGTGAAATTATAAGTTTTGGCTCTTAGTTCTTGATAAACAGTTTCTTTCTTGCACGAAGCCAGACCTAGTGTGGCAATGCAAAGCATTAAGATGGTAAATTTTTTCATGTTGATTAGTTTTTATTTGTGTGTGATTTTGATATTACAAATCTGCTGCCAAAAAATCTAACAGCCTATTTATGGATTAATTATTGTACAGTAAACCATAAATGCCAATTACAAATTTTCATTATTCACCACATATGAAGATCTTTTTTCGACTCTTACCCTGGTTAATCCTTTTGGTCGCCGCTTACTTTTTTATTTCCAAAAAGTTCAGTATCAATACCACTGTAGAAAGCAAACATCAGCTTTTGGTGGAGAAAATTGAGGCCATAGGTAAACTGGAGCTGGTAAGGTACCAGATCAGCGACGTTTTAGAACATAAAAACAAAACAGATTTTTTACCTGAAGCCAGTGTTTTATTGATTATCAAAGCCGAAGCGGTAGGCTGTATCGATCTGACTAAAATTGCGAAAGAAGATATAAGCATTGATGCGGACACTGCTGTAGTAAATTTACCACAGCCCGAAATTTGTTATGTAAAAATCGACCATAAAAACTCACGTGTTTACGATACGAAAATGGCTTTTTTTCGCGAGGCGAGTTTGGTAGATGAAGCATACAAAGCCGCAGAAAGACAAATTACTGCCGAAGTTAAAAAATCGAGCATTTTAGCGCAAACAAAAACCAATGCTACTTCGGTGCTTAAGCCCATTATTGAGGGCTTGGGCTACAAGAATGTGAGGTTTACCTTTGAATAAGGTAGAAGGCGGAAGGTTTAGGGTTTAGGGTTGCACCCAACCTCGGACTTTCCGACTCCAGACCTCGGTCTTATTTTAAAAAATCTTCACGGTGTGGGTTAAAGACATCAATCAATATTCCATCTTCCAAACAAACCACGCCATGAAATACATTTGATGGGGCAAAGAAAACATCGCCTTCGTTTAAGATTTTCTTATCATCACCCATGCTTACTTCAAAACTGCCTTTGGCAACATAACTCATCTGTAAATGCGGATGATTATGAATGGTACCAATGGCATCTTTCTCAAATGCTACTTTAACCAACATCAGGTTGTTATCATAAGCCATAATTTTGCGTTTAACGCCAGCACCTAAATCTTCCCAGCTGATATCGTGATCAGAAATTAAGGTTTTGTTGGTTAAATCTTTGAAGTTCATTTTTTTCGATTAAGATATGGCATATTGAGCTTGTCGAAACATCTTGATTGTCCTTCGTTGCCCTACCATTGACAGACTCCACTAGGGAGGTCGTCATTGCGAGGAGGAACGACGAAGCAATCTTTCACGCTAAAATGATCCTTGCTGTAAAGATTGCTTCGTCGGCTGAAAAGCCTTCTCGCAATGACGATACTCGGAGAGGTTTATTTCAATTAGATGCTGCTGTCAATCATGTTGATTTTTATAAAATAAATTATCCCTCAGGATGACAGAGGAATTAATTATACTTTGCGTACTCTGCGAAAAACTTTGCATCCTTTGCGGTAAAAAAAAAGCTAGACCAAATATTCAAACAAAGTCTGATCCTGATTTAACTCGATAATTTCGAATTTAAAATCTTTCATACGCTGTAATAAACTGGCGTAATCATTTTTGTTCGAAAGCTCAATGCCCACCAAGGCCGGACCGTTTTCCCTGTTGGTTTTTTTAATAAACTCGAAACGGGTAATATCATCTTGTGGTCCTAAAACTTCATTCACAAATAATTTTAAAGCACCTGGTCTTTGTGGGAAACGAACAATAAAATAATGTTTTAAACCTTCGAAAAGTAAAGACTTCTCTTTAATCTCCTGCATGCGCTCTATGTCATTGTTTCCGCCGCTAACAACACATACTACCGTTTTACCGGTAATCTGGTCTTTAAGCTGATCTAATGCAGCTATAGACAGCGCTCCAGCTGGTTCTACCACAATGGCATCCTCATTATACAGTTTTAAAATGGTAGTGCAGATCTTTCCTTCGGGTATTAAATGCATCTGGTCAAGCAGTTCCTTACAATATTCGTAAGTAATGTGGCCAATCCTTTTTACAGCAGCACCATCCACAAAGCGGTCTATTTCATCTAATGTATAGGGGCCACCATGCTCCATTGCTGTAACCATCGAGGGTGCGCCAAGTGGCTCAACACCAATCAGTTTTACATCGGGTTTAACGGTTTTTAGGTAAGCACTTACACCTGATGCCAGGCCCCCGCCACCCACAGGCATCACCACCATATCTAAATCAGGCAGGTCTTCAAAAATTTCTACGCCTACGGTAGCTTGTCCTTCAATTACCTTTTCATCATCAAAAGGAGGAATAAAAGTAGCCTTTTTTTCAGCACTGTAAGCAAGCGCTTCTTTTAAGCAATCGTCAAAAGTATCGCCAACCAAAACCACTTCTACATTTTCGCCACCGAACATATAGGTTTGTTTTACCTTTTGTTTCGGGGTAATTTCAGGCATAAATATTACACCTTTAATGCCCAGTTTTTTACAAGAGTAAGCCACACCCTGCGCGTGGTTTCCGGCACTCGCACACACTACGCCGTTTACCAGCAGTTCCTGAGGCAGCGAACTGATTTTATTGTAAGCACCACGCAGCTTGTAAGAGCGTACAATCTGCAGATCTTCTCTTTTTAAATAAATATTGGCATTGTAAAAAGAAGAAAGTCCGGCATTAAACTCAAGCGGTGTACGTTTTACCACGTTTTTGAGCCTTTCTGTTGCAGATTTAAAATCTAGTGTATGTGGTGTTGTAGTGTTCATTTTTTTAGTATCAAGTAGAGAGGATCAAGTATTAAGACTTAAAATTTCTCTTATATTTTTTAAAGCAGGGCTTGGTATTTCATCGGTTATTACAGCCCTGCTATTCGTTTCAATCTTTTTAATACAGCTGTCGTACTGAAGAGCGAAAAATCTGTTTTCCATCGGTTACAGATGCTTCGTGCCTCAGCATGACATCATATTTAAGTTGGCCGCAATTAAAAAGTATTTCCACTGCTATCAGGTTTAGGGAAGCCGAGTCGGTGTGTCAAACTAAAACGCACCGGCTTAACGCCAAAACCCTGACTCTTTAGGCCGTTCGCTTGTCGCTTTTAGCTTTAGTCTCTGACCCTTCGGCTTCTAGGCCAGGTGTAGCGCAACCAATTGGTTCAAATCGGTATCGTTAATGCCCTGTTTGCTATCGGCTAAGACCAAAAATTGTTTGTAAACAATATCAAGGTGTTCTTTTTCCAATTGATGGCCTAGGCGTTCTAAATGATGTTTTAAGGCATGGCGACCACTTCTTGCAGTTAATACTATCGTAGCATCAGGAAAACCGACATCTTCGGGTTTAATAATTTCGTAGTTTTCGCGGTTTTTTAAGAAACCATCCTGATGGATGCCCGAACTGTGCGAAAATGCGTTTCCGCCAACAATAGCTTTATTGGGTTGTACCGGCATATTCATCTGGTTTCGTACCATGTGGCTCATTTCGTAAAAACGGGTGGCATCAATCTGGGTATTTAAACCCAGAACTTTGTGCGTTTTCAAAATCATCACCACTTCTTCCATAGATGTATTCCCTGCACGCTCGCCAATACCGTTAATGGTACATTCCACCTGGCGGGCACCATTTTGTAAACCAGCGATAGAGTTGGCTGTAGCTAAACCCAAATCGTTGTGGCAATGCACTGAGATTATGGCTTTATCGATGTTTTTTACATTCTCTTTCAAATAAAGAATCTTCGAGCCGTATTGATCTGGCAGGCAATAACCGTTGGTATCCGGAATGTTGACCACAGTTGCACCCGCCGCAATCACGGCTTCAACCATTTTGGCTAAAAATTCGATATCGGCACGGCCGGCATCTTCTGCATAGAATTCAACGTCTTCGACAAATTTTTTCGAATACCTTACTGCTTCTACCGCACGTTCTAAAATTTCTTCGCGTGTACTGTTAAATTTATGTTTGATGTGGAAGTCAGAAGAGCCGATCCCGGTGTGGATACGCGGCCTCTTGGCGTAACGCAACGCATCTGCAGCAACGTCGATATCATTTTTATTGGCGCGTGTTAAGGCACAAATGATCGGGTTGGTTACTGCCTTTGATAATTCAATTACGCTGTTAAAATCTCCGGGGCTGGATACCGGGAAACCTGCTTCAATCACATCAACGCCTAAAAGCTCAAGTGATTTAGCGATTTCTATTTTTTGGTTTGTATCTAACTGGCAGCCTGGAACCTGCTCACCATCACGTAAGGTGGTGTCGAAAATATAAACTTTGTTAGGGTCGTGAATCATAATCTTTGATTTAGGAGTTGATTAATTTTTGTGATAAGAATTTCAATACTAACTTTCCCATTTCGGCGGTACCCAAAACTTTAAAACGGTTAGTGCTTTGGTCGGCAATATCGTGCGTTCTGAAGCCTTCTTTTAATACCTGGTCGATGGTATCAACCAATAATTTAGCTTCTTCTTTCAGTCCGAATCCGATTTCCAGCATCAGTGCTGCCGATAGGATAGAGGCTAGCGGATTGGCTAAATCTTTACCGGCAATATCGTGAGCAGAACCATGGATGGGTTCGAAGAAACCAGTGCTTTCGCCAACAGAAGCTGAAGCCAGCATACCCATTGAACCTGCAATCTGCGATGCCTCATCGGTTAAAATATCACCAAACAAATTAGCGGTTAATACCACGTCGAACTTTTTCGGGTTTTTGATCAGCTGCATGGCTGCATTATCGATAAACATATGCTCTGTTTCCACATCAGGATATTGTTTGGCAATTTCCTGAACGGTTTCGCGCCATAAGCGTGAGCTTTCCAGAACATTGGCCTTATCTACCGAACATAAACGTTTGTTGCGTTGTTGTGCAGCCTGGTAAGCTTTATGTGCAATGCGCTCTACTTCGTAGCGGTGGTAAATCATCAGATCTGAAGCCGTGTTCCGGTCTTCAGAACGTGTTTTCTCCCCAAAATAAACATCACCCGTTAATTCACGGAAAAACAAAATATCGGTTCCCCTTAAAATTTCGGGTTTAATGCTCGATGCCTGAAGAAGTTCATCAAATAGTAATATCGGGCGGAGATTGGCAAATAATCCCAGTTCTTTACGGATTTTCAAAAGTCCTTGTTCTGGTCTGACTTTTAAACTTGGATCGTTGTCATATTTGGCATGCCCAATTGCACCAAAAAGGATCGCATCGCTTTGCCTTGCTTTTTCCAAAGTTTCGTCTGGCAGGGGTTCGCCGGTAACTTCAATCGCCGCATGGCCCATTAAAGCTTCTTCGAAGTTAAATTCATGCCCAAAAATTTCGGCAATTTTTTCTAATGCTGCTTTTCCCCAAGTCGTGACCTCGGGGCCGATACCATCTCCAGGTATTACTAAAATGTTCTTCTTCATTGTTGACTCCTCTTTTGCTGTTGCTGTTTTTACCACGGATTTGCACAGATAGACACAGATTGATTTCTCCCATGGTTTGTGTCTTCACGAACCGTTAGATTTTTATCTGTGTTCATCCTTATTATCTGTGGTTAACTTTCATCAGCTTAATATTTCTGTGTTTAAACTTTCGACGACTTTTACCTCGCCTTTTTCTAACAATATTCTTTTTTCTATGCAGGTTGGCAGCTGCGATTCAAAATGGCCAACATAAATTAAGGTCATCCCATTGCTGCATAATTCATCAACCAATTGGTTAAAATGTTTGCTTTGCTGCTGGTCTAAACCCTGGCAAGGTTCGTCCAGAATTAATAGTTCCGGATTTTTTATGATTGTCCGCGCCAACAACACCAATCGTTGTTTACCGAGTGGAAGCGCAGTTAACAATTCATTTTTCTCTTCGGTAAGGCCAAAGTATGCTACCAATTCATCAACCTGTGTACTTTTAGTATAAGGCAATTGCTGGAATAAACCTACGGTATCATAAAAACCGGAGGCAATGCTTTGCCAAACGGTAGCGGTGGGATCGAAATACCAATGAAATTCGGGTGAGATTAAGCCGATATGCTGTTTAATGTCCCATATGCTTTCGCCGCTTCCACGTCTGTTGCCGAATAAATAAAGTTCGTTGGCATAAGATTGTGGATGATCGCCGTTGATCAGGCTTAGTAAGGTCGACTTCCCTGACCCGTTATGGCCTTGAAGAAGCCATTTTTCTCCTGCTTTGATTTCCCAGTTAATGTTTTTCAATACCTGTTTTTCACCATAGCTGATGTTTACATTAACCATTTTTACAATATCCTGGGTACTGTAAACCGGCGATTCTTTTAAAAAATCCGGTATTTCTCTTAAGTGGATTTCGACAGCAGCACTTTCCAGTGTATCTACTTTGAGCAGCTGCCCGTCTCTTATTTCAGCAAATGAACGAATGGAATTTGGCAATTCGGTGTCATTACTAATCAAGATCAATTGCACACCTTCTGCAGCCACCTGATCCAATAAAGTGTTTAGGTTTTTCCGCGAAGCAGTATCTAAACCTGTATATGGTTGATCGATAATTAACAGCTGCGGTTTTAACCAAAGTGCTTTAACCAGCTGCAACTTTTTGTGTTCGCCGCTTGATAATTCGATTAATTGTGAACTGGCAAATGTTGCAAAACCCAAAGCTTCCAAAATCGGCTCAACCCGATCGAAATGAAGCCCTTTTTCTTTTCCATAATTCACCAATTCTGCATGAACGGTCAAGGTATCATTAGCCTGTAAACTGGTATACCGCTGTTGATAATAAAAATTGGCTACACCTTCCAGGTTTTTAAACTGGTACCAGCTTTCTACATAAAGTACTTCCTGAGGAAGTTTATTCTGCTGGTCAAAATTAATTTCTATGCTTCCCTGAAAAGGGACTAGGCTGGCAATGGCTTTGGCCAAAGCTGTTTTCCCAGTTCCACTTTTGCCGCCGATTGCATAGCTTTCACCGCTATTCATTTCCCAATACAAATTCTTTAGCACCGTTTTATTGCGGTAACCTAAATTTAAATCCTGTATGTAAACGAATGGTTTATCCATTACCTGGCCTGTTCAAATTCTTCAATTAATTGTTTTTGGTTTAAGATGAAATCGATGTCATCGTAACCGTTTATCAAGCATGATTTTTTGTAAGGATTGATTTCAAAAGATTCCTGAGCACCGGTTTCTACAATGGTAACGGTTTGTTTTTCCAAATCAACTTCTAAGGCTGATTTTGGATTGTTATCCACCGCTTTAAAAATCTGCGCCAGGAAGGCGTCGCTTACTTGTATGGGTAGCAAACCGTTGTTCAGCGCATTTCCTTTAAAAATATCGGCAAAAAAACTGCTGATTACGGCATCAAAGCCAGCATCCTGAATGGCCCAGGCGGCATGCTCGCGACTACTTCCACAACCAAAGTTTTTTCCTGCAACCAAAATCTGACCGCTATAGGTAGGATTGTTCATTACAAACTCTGGTTTAGGCGTATTATCTCCATTATAACGCCAATCGCGGAACAGGTTCTCGCCGAAACCTTCACGGGTAGTCGCTTTTAGAAACCTTGCCGGGATAATCTGGTCGGTATCAATATTTTCTATATTTAAAGGCACAACTGCCGATGTTAATTTTGTGAATTTTTTCATGTCAATTAGTATCAAGTAGGGAGTATTAAGTAGCGAGACTTAAATTCCACTTTTTATCTTTTATCTTAAGCCATTTTGCTTAATTGTAGTAATTTTATACTTCATGTGTTTACTTTCCACCTTAAGCCTTACCACCTTCTACCTTGGTAAAGTGTTCAACTGTCGGAAAAGGATCGTAAAAGTGATGCAATAACTTTTTCCAATCCTGGTAGGCTGCAGATCTTCTAAAACCTTCGGTGTGTGCCTCCAGCGTTTTCCAGTTTACCAGCAGGATATATCTATTTTCTACCTCTACACATTTTTGAAGCTGATGGGAAATGTAACCTTCCATAGAGGAAATGATTTTTTGCGCTTCGTTAAAAGCACTTTCAAAATCCGCCGATAACCCCGCTTTTACATTTAGTATAGCAACTTCTAAAATCATATATTTATTTGCCGAAGATTAAGCCAGGCATTTTGTCTGTACCTTAAACCTTCTGCCTTTTAACCTTCTACCTTTTCCAACATTTCCCTTACATCGGTAATTTTTCCGGTTACGGCTGCTGCTGCAGCTGTAAGTGGGCTGGCCAATAGTGTGCGAGCATTTTGTCCTTGTCTACCTTCAAAATTTCTGTTTGATGTAGATACACAATATTTACCTGCCGGGATTTTATCTTCGTTCATTCCTAAACAGGCGCTGCATCCCGGTTCGCGTAACTGAAAACCGGCTGCTTCGAAAATCTTATCTAAACCTTCGTTTTTAGCCTGTTGTTCTACCTGTTTTGAGCCTGGAACAATCCAAACGGTAACGTTATCCGCTTTGCGTTTATCTTTAACAAAACTGGCAACTTCACGTAAATCTTCTATGCGGGAGTTGGTACAGCTTCCGATAAAAACATAATCAACAGGTTTCCCGATCAATGATGAATCATCGTCAAAGCCCATATAATCCAGCGCTTTTTTGTACGATACTTTTTCGGTTTCTGGTTGTGCTGTGGTTGCCGGAATATGTTCCTGGATGCCCATTCCCATCCCTGGGTTGGTACCATAAGTAATCATAGGGGCAATATCCGCAGCGTTGAAAGTTAACACGCTATCAAATTTTGCATCAGCATCGCTATATAAAGTTTTCCAGTAGGCTAAGGCTTTATCCCATTCTTCGCCAGCCGGAGCAAATTCCCTTCCTTTGATGTAATCGAATGTGGTTTGGTCTGGTGCAATCAATCCACCGCGTGCACCCATTTCGATACTCATGTTACAGATGGTCATACGGGCTTCCATACTTAACGATTCGATTGCCGAACCTGCATATTCGATGAAATAACCTGTACCACCGGCAGCAGAAATCTTCGCGATGATGTATAAGATAATGTCTTTTGCGCCAACACCTTTTCCGAGTTCGCCATTTACCTCAATTTTCATGGTTTTAGGTTTCGACTGCAACAAACATTGCGTAGCGAAAACCTGCTCTACCTGCGAGGTGCCGATACCAAATGCAATGGCACCAAAAGCACCATGTGTTGAGGTATGACTATCGCCGCAAACCATCGTTTTACCAGGTAAAGTAATGCCTAGCTCCGGACCAATAACATGTACAATCCCCTGAAAAGGGTGGCCCAGCCCATAAAGCTCTATTCCAAATTCTGCACAGTTTTTAGTGAGCATATCTACCTGATAGCGCGAAAGCTCTTCTTTAATTGGCAGTAATTGATTTAACGTAGGCACGTTATGATCGGCAGTGGCTACCGTCTGTTTCGGACGGAAAACAGGTAAACCTCTTTTGCGCAAGCCATCAAATGCCTGCGGAGACGTTACCTCATGTATTAAGTGTGTATCAATGTATAAAATATCAGGAAATCCTTCTTCACTTTTTACAACGTGAGCATCCCAAATTTTTTCTACTAATGTTTTTGACATCCTTTTTATGTTTAATAAACCTTACAGGTTTTTAAAACCTGTAAGGTTTGTAATTTATTATGCAGTTTTAATGGCTTTCATAGCAGTCATGGCTTTACGTAAGGTAGCACCAATTTGCTCAACCTGATGAGAACGGATAGCTTCGTTTACCTCAATTAGTTGTCTGTTATCAACAGCACCATCTTTACCTTCATTAAAGTTTTTACCAACTAAATCGGTATCTACTTTTTTCATGAAATCACCTAATAAAGGTTTGCAAGCCTGGTCGAACAGATAACATCCGTATTCAGCAGTATCAGAAATTACGCGGTTCATTTCAAATAATTTTTTACGGGCAATGGTGTTGGCAATAAGTGGTGTTTCGTGTAACGATTCGTAGTAAGCCGATTCTGGTTTGATACCAGCTTGTACCATGGTTTCGAAAGCCAATTCAACACCGGCGCGAACAAAAGCCACCATTAAGGTATAGTTATCGAAATATTCCTGCTCACCGATTTTAACATCGCCAGCCGGAGTTTTTTCGAATGCAGTTTCACCGGTTTCAGCTCTCCATTTTAATAAATTTTTGTCACCATTTGCCCAATCTTCCATCATGGTACGGCTAAATTCGCCGCTCATAATGTCATCCTGGTGTTTCTGGAACAATGGACGCATAATATCTTTCAATTCTTCTGAAATTTCGAAGGCTTTGATTTTAGCTACATTGCTTAAGCGGTCCATCATGGCCGTGATGCCACCTTGTTTTAAGGCTTCAGTGATAACCTCAACACCATATTGAACCAATTTAGAAGCATAACCTGCATCAATTCCTTTTTCTATCATTTTATCGAATGATAAAATAGAACCGGTTTGTAATAAACCGCAAAGGATGGTTTGCTCACCCATTAAATCTGATTTTACCTCGGCTACAAAAGATGATCTTAAAACACCCGCTCTGTGACCGCCTGTACCCACACAGTATGCTTTAGCTTGCGCCAGACCTTTTCCCTGAGGATCGTTTTCGGGGTGAACTGCAATTAAAGTAGGAACACCAAAACCACGAACATATTCTGCTCTAACCTCACTACCCGGGCATTTAGGTGCAACCATAATTACCGTTAGATCTTTACGGATCTGCATGCCTTCTTCAACGATATTGAAGCCATGAGAATATAGCAAGGTGGCACCTTCTTTCATTAAAGGCATAATTGCATTTACAACTGCAGTGTGTTGTTTATCTGGAGTAAGGTTGATCACCACATCCGCATTCGGGATAAGTTCTTCGTAAGTGCCAACGGTGAAATTATTTTCAGTTGCATTTTTCCACGAATCGCGTTTGCCCTCAATTGCTTCCTTACGTAAAGTGTAGCTTACATCTAAACCACTATCTCTTAAATTCAACCCTTGGTTTAAGCCTTGTGCGCCACAACCTACAATTACCAGTTTTTTGCCTTTTAATGCGCTAACGCCATCTAAAAATTCAGCACTGTCCATGAAGTCGCAAACACCCAATTGGTTTAGTTTTTCTCTAAGAGGTAATGTGTTAAAATAATTTGCCATTGTTTTTATTGGTTAATTTCTATTTAATTATCGTTTTATATATTCTTTTTTTCTTTCGGATTGATTACCCTGATTGAGTGACTTTACCGATTTTTATTTGTTGTCATGCTGAGCGTAGTCGAAGCATCTTTCTACAATTGTTTTTTCAACGCGGAGGCGTAGCCAAAATGTACATTATCATGTCCGATAGTGGTAATCAGTACCTCTTCAATACTATTCAGCTGTACACCGTAGGTTGATGTCAAAAAAGGGGTAATGTTTGTAAATGTTCCTTTTGCATAATCGGCTTTAATATTTTCAATACTCACTAAAGCCATAGCTTTCAGTTCCGCAACTTCCGCTTCCGTTACCATATAAGTTGGTTTTGTATCTTTCCTGTAAAACTCATTAAACTTCACGGCACTTGCATCAGGCCAGATACCGGTACGGAAATAACACAGTGTCTGAGTGCTTACTACAATGTGCCCAAAGTTCCAGATGATGTTGTTGTTGTAACCATCCGGAATTTTATTCAACTGTTCGATAGTTAAGCTATCAACCAACTTAATAAATGCCGTTCTTGAGTTAATAATAAAGTCAAATATCTGATCCATTTTGCTGTTATTTTTCTGCTTCAGTTAAAGTTTGGTTAAAGATTATTTTGTTGTAAAACGGATCATTTACGGTTACTGCCCAGGTTCCGTAAAATGTTTTTTCCAATCCGGGGCGGTTGTATTTATATTTTTTATTAATAATGCTTTTATGAAATTCTTTCAGCCCCGTACAATCTACAAAAACACTTGCACCTGGAGAACAGTCGCCATGATGCTGAGTTAGATGTAATTCGATACCATTGAGTGATATCTGCATATAAACCGGGGCATTTTCTTCGAAAGTATGTTTCCAGTCTATTTTAAAGCCCAGCCAGTCCACATAAAACTCAATGGCTTTATCGTAATCGAATATTCTTAAAACTGGTATGGCTTTATTGCATTTCATGTTTTTGTTTTTTCGTCATTGCAAGGCTGAATTGCTGTGAGCCGAAGCAATCTATTTGAACTGGTCTATAAGATTGCTACGTCGTTCCTCCTCGCAATGACGGATTTGTTGTTGGCTACATGGTAAAAATTTTCTCTCCTTTATCCAAAAATTCGTTTTCTACCAGTTCTTCTCCTGGTTCAAAGGCTTCAAATTCTTTTAACTTTTCATGGAAACCTGCGCTGTCTTTAATAATGGCAACTCTTGCTGAGCGAACAAATTCAATCAGTTCATAAGGTTCTAAAGCTTTTACCAATGCATCCGTTTCTTCGCGGTGACCAGTTACTGCGAAAACAGTATAATCTTTTCGGATGACTACTGCACTGGCACCATATTGCCTCAATAAACGCTCTACAGTTACTTTTTCAGCAATCTCATCGGTAGAAACCTTATAAAGTGCCAATTCCTGCCAAATGATCTCGTCATTTGTATTAAAATAAACTTTTAGTACTTCGATCTGCTTTTCAATCTGGCGTGCCAGTTTCCGTACTACTTCGTAGCTTTCCTGTATCACAATGTTGAAACGGTGGATGCCATCAATTTCAGAAGGGGAGGTGTTAAGGCTTTCGATGTTAATTTTTCTTTTCGAGAAAATAATCGCAATCCTGTTTAATAAACCGATGCGGTTTTCAGCGTAAACCGTAATGGTATATTCCTGCTTACCGTCAAAGTCGGCTTTTGTTGTTTTATGTTCTAATGTATTTTCAGTACTCATGATAATTTCTTTTATCTATTCGTCATTTCGACCTTTTGGAGAAATCTGTTGTTAAAAGAGATCTCTCCATTTCGCTGCGCTTCAGTCGAGATGACGAATGCGTTTGCTTTTGTCTTTGAGCTTTTACCTTTCAACTTATTTTAACCTGATTTCGCTTACGCTCATTCCCTGTGGAACCATTGGGAAAACATTGTTTTCTCTGCCAACCATTACTTCAAGTAAGTAAGAGCCTTCGTGGTTGATCATGGTTTCCAATGCTGCTCTGAGGTTTGCGCGTTCGTCAACTTTGGCTGCCTCGATGTAATAAGATTTAGCCAGTGCAACAAAATCAGGGCTGGTGATGTTAACAAAAGAGTAACGTTTATCATGAAATAGCTGTTGCCATTGACGAACCATTCCCAAGAAACGGTTATTCAGGATCAGGATTTTTACTGCAGCACCGAATTGCATAATCGTACCTAATTCCTGAGGAGTCATTTGAAAACCCCCGTCACCAATAATAGCAATAACCGTTTTTTCAGGAGCACCGTATTTAGCGCCGATTGCCGCCGGTAAACCAAAACCCATTGTTCCTAAACCACCAGAAGTGATATTGCTGCGGCTATTGTTGAATGTTGCGTAACGGCAAGCTACCATTTGATGCTGGCCAACATCGGTAACAATTACGGCTTCACCACCACAGATTTCGTTGATGTTGCGTAATACTTCACCCATGGTCATTTCATCGCCAGCAGGATAAAGTTCTGGTGTAATTACCTGGTCTATTTCTTGTTGGTTGTATTGTCTGAACTTAGCTAACCAATCTTCATGTTTGTTTTCATTAACCAAATTGGTTAATAGCGGTAAAGTTTCCTTACAATCGCCCCAAACACCTACTTCAGCTTTAACGTTTTTATCAATTTCAGCAGGATCGATATCTAAATGAACAATTTTGGCCTGTTTGGCATATTTATCTAAACGGCCGGTTACGCGGTCATCAAATCGCATACCAATGGCGATAATTACATCCGCTTCGTTGGTTAAAACATTCGGACCGTAATTACCATGCATACCCAACATACCTACATTTAAAGGGTGAGCAGTTGGGATGGCACTTTCGCCCATGATGGTCCAGGCAGAAGGGATGCCTGTTTTTTCGATAAAGGCTTTAAACTCTTTTTCAGCTTTGCCTAAAATAACGCCTTGACCAAACAATACAAAGGGTTTTTTAGCGGCGTTAATCAATTCAGCGGCCTGCTCAATATATTCAACCCTAACTTTTGGTTTCGGGCGATAACTGCGGATATGGTTGCATTTTACGTATTCGGGGAATTCCTCAAGCTGTAACTGTGCATTTTTGGTAATGTCAATTAAAACCGGACCTGGTCTGCCACTTTTAGCAATGTAAAAGGCTTTGGCCAAAACCTCCTGAATTTCTTTGGCATCGGTAACCTGATAGTTCCATTTGGTAACTGGTGTAGTAATGTTGATTACGTCGGTTTCCTGGAAAGCATCTGTTCCCAATAAATGGGCAAATACCTGACCTGTTATACATACCAATGGCGTACTGTCAATTTGTGCATCAGCCAGGCCAGTAACCAGGTTGGTTGCGCCGGGTCCGCTGGTGGCAAAACAAACACCTACTTTGCCGCTTGCACGTGCAAAACCCTGTGCGGCGTGTATACCACCTTGCTCATGGCGAACCAATATATGTTCTAATTTACCGGCATAATCATAAAGAGCATCATAAATAGGCATGATTGCCCCTCCAGGATAACCGAAAATGGTGGTAACACCTTCTTCAATTAATCCATTCAACAATACCTGAGAGCCCGTACCTTTAAATAAGGTTTTTGAGGTTTCTGCTTTCGTCTCGGTTTGTTGCATTGTTTCTTGTGCAGTTTCCATAGTTATGTTTTTGCGGTTCTATTATTCTTTAATTTTAAACCCTATTCTTTCCCTGTCTTTCCACTTGAATTGAGCAATTTTCTCATCAATTAAGTTTTCCATAGCATCATAAAGTTCGTTCAGCTGAACATCATGTTCCCCGATCCGTTCTTTAATCTCGGTTAATTGTTCATTAATGTTGCTTTGTTTCAGCAATATTTTACGGACATCCACGAAAGCCCTCATAATGGCGATGTTCATGTTAATGGCTTTATCGCTCTTTAAAACTCCACTTAGCATGGCTACACCTTGTTCTGTAAAGGCATTGGGGATAGTTCCTCTGTGTTTTTGTAAACCGGTCACAATTTGTGACCGGTTCATCACTTTAATCTGTGATGATGAATTAACTTCCTCGAATGTGGTCACAATTTGTGACCGGATACTTTCCCATTCAACTGTAGTGAGCCGAAACATAAAATCATCCGGAAAACGCTTTATGTTACGTTTTACTGACTGATTAAGCGCTTTCGTTTCAACTTCATAAAGTGCTGCCAGATCAAAATCGAGCATGACTCTTTCTCCCCGGATTTCATAAATCCTATTCTGAATACTTTTAATTATTTGCATAATCTGTTTTTTTAGTAATCAATTAATCCAGGGATGATTTTTGATTTAATATTCGTCAGTTACGCAACCACTTGCTGCGTCTGAAACTGTTTTTGCATATTTATATAGTACACCTTTTGTAACTTTCAATTCTGGCTGTACATATTTTTTTCTACGTTCAGCAATTATTTCATCGCTAATCTGCAGGTTGATGATGTTATTTACAGCATCGATTAAAATCGGGTCTTCATCTTCGACCAGGCCGATTAAGCCGCCTTTGTAAGATTCAGGTGTAATGTGGCCAACCACGAAACCATGTGTGCCACCAGAGAAACGCCCATCGGTAATTAAAGCTACCGATTTACCCAGGCCTGCGCCGATAATGGCTGAGGTTGGCTTTAACATTTCTGGCATGCCTGGAGCACCAACCGGACCAGCGTTTTTTATTACGATTACATCGCCAGGTTTTACACGGCCGCTCGAGATACCGGCAATTAAATCGTGCTCGCCATCAAAAACGCGTGCAGGGCCTTCAAATTTTTCGCCTTCTTTACCGCTTATTTTAGCTACCGAACCTTTTTCGGCCAGGTTACCATAAAGAATCTGCAGGTGGCCGGTTGCTTTGATCGGTTCACTTAATTTTTGAACGATTTTCTGGTCGTAATCCATAATCGATTTCACATCAGCAAGATTTTCAGCCACTGTTTTACCAGTTACGGTTAAACAATCGCCATGGAGCAGACCTTCATTCAGCAAATATTTTAATACCGCAGGGATACCGCCATATTGGTGTAAATCCTGCATTAAATATTTTCCGCTAGGTTTAAAATCGGCCAGTACCGGTGTTACATCACTCATGCGTTGGAAATCATCCTGTGTAATTTCTACACCGATAGCCTTACCCATAGCGATAAAGTGCAATACCGCATTGGTACTTCCACCTAAAATGATAATGGAACGGATGGCATTTTCGAATGCTTTTCTGGTCATGATATCAGATGGTTTGATATCTTTCTCCAGTAAAATCCTAATGTATTTACCTGCATCTAAACATTCTTGCTTTTTCTCCGGGCTTGTGGCCGGATTTGAAGAAGAATAAGGTAAACTCATACCTAAAGCCTCAATTGCTGAAGCCATGGTATTGGCGGTATACATGCCGCCGCAAGCGCCTGCACCCGGGCAAGTATGTTTGATGATTCCCTGATAATCTTCATCAGAAAGATTACCGCAGATTTTTTGTCCTAGTGCCTCGAATGCCGAAACAATATTTAATTCTTCACCTTTATAATGGCCTGGAGCAATTGTACCACCGTAAACCATAATAGACGGGCGATTTAACCGCGCCATGGCCATAATGGCGCCCGGCATATTTTTATCGCATCCAGGAATGGAAATGATGCCATCATAATACTGTCCGCCGCAAATGGTTTCGATACTATCGGCAATTACATCGCGGCTAACCAATGAGTAGCGCATACCATCCGTACCGTTGCTCATTCCGTCGCTTACACCAATGGTATTAAAAACCAAGCCCACTAAATCATTTTTCCAGACCCCTGCTTTGACCTCTTTTGCAAGGTCGTTCAAATGCATGTTGCAGGTGTTACCATCATAGCCCATACTTGCAATACCTACCTGCGCTTTAGCCATATCCGCATCGGTTAAACCGATGCCGTAAAGCATTGCCTGAGCAGCAGGTTGTGTTGGATCTTGTGTAAATGTTTTACTGTACTTGTTTAATTCGCTCATTGTTTAAAATGTATATTCTGGTTCTGTTAGTTGTATTCTTTTGAGGCAAAAAAAAAACCGCCTCTTTTAGGAGGCGGTTTCGATAAGGGTATATTTTTATATTATACGCAACGATTTCCACCTCTTTTTTTAGAAATGACAATAATAAGGTTGCTAATAATGTTTGTATTAATATTCATGTCGTCGACTGAACTACAAACATACTAACTTCTTTAAAAATGCAAAGAACTATTTACATATTACCCTATTTTTTTACCCCGATTACGATTCCTGTTGCCCAAACTTGTTTGGTTAAGTGTAAATCATCACGGGATTCCAAATCCTTAATCAACTTATTGGCTTTTTCCTGGTGACCGTCAGGCCAATTTTGTTGAGGTAACATATCATCAATTATATAAAGGCCACCTTTGTTGAGCATGGCAATCGCTTCATCTAAAAGCAAATATTTTCCATGCCAGGTATCTGCAAATATGTAATCGAATTTTTTGCCTTCGTTTTCTTTAAACCACTCTGCACCATCAGTATTCACTAAGGTTAAACGATCATCATCGCCAAGATAATCTTTTGCAATTGCTAAAAATTTAGCATCGTGATCTATTGATATCAAAGTACTTTGTTCATCTAAACCGTCCAATATCCAGGCTGTTGATAAACCGGTTCCGGTGCCAAGTTCAAGAAAACTGCCGGAAGGTTTAGACGCTGCAAGTGTCTTAAGCAAAGAACAGGTTAATACGTCCGAAGCCATGTTAAATCCTGATGCCATAGTAGCCGTATTGATCTGCTGGTATGCCTTTGGATAATTTTGATTGATTTCTTCCGTCATCTGTTATTGGTTGCTCGTTATTATTTCAATTTTTTTGCTGCTTATTCACGGTCATTTGGTTAATAGCATTTATGCTAATCTGTTATTAGCCATTTGGCGCTGAGCTATCAGCCCATTTAAATGATCACTTCATAATTTACTTTTTCGAGCACCAGGTTTTTATAAGCACGCTGTATGGTATAACCGATAGATTCTCTCCATAATGGGCGATAAACAATATCATCGATAGAGGCAATGCCTGCTATTTCGGTTGCTGTTCCACATAAAAAAGCACTGTCGGCCTTTTTAAGGTCTTCTGTGGTTAGCTTTTTCTCCACACATTCTATATCCAAAACGTTGCAAAGTTCTTTAACTGTTGCTCTGGTAATACCGGGTAAAATATTGCCTGGCGATGGGGTATATAATTTGCCATCTTTTTCGAGGAATATATTTGCGCCAGATGCTTCAGCAACAAAACCATGCATATCTAAAAGCAATGCTTCATCATAACCTTTAATGTTCGCTGCTGTAGTCGCTAAGATAGAATTAACATAGTTCCCGCTCAATTTTGCTTCCATCGGAACCGATTTTGGATTTGGTCTTTCGTAATCAGAAACGGTTAATTTTAATAATTTGTTACCCGAATATGCATCCCATTCCCAAGCGCATATTAAAATCGAAACGCCACTTGGTTCGTTTAATTTCATGTTAGGGTGGCAAAATACCAGCGGGCGTATATAAGCATCTTTCAGCTTGTTCAATTGAAGCAATTTATAGGTTGCAGCAATTAACTCCTGTTTATCCCACGGAAAAGGAATGTTTGCCAACTGACAAGAACGCTCCAACCTGTCGAAATGGGTCGCAGCTTTGAAAATTCGGTTACCATTATGTGTTTTATAGGCTCTAATACCCTCGAACGCGGCATAACCGTAATGTAGTGATTGGCCGTAAAGGTCAGTACTGCTATTTACAGCTTTTTCAAAAGCTCCGTCAAGGTAAATAATCGTATTAGAATTGTAGTATTTCATAATACTCTCTATTTTGTTATTTAAAAAAAGCGTCCCGTTTGTTCGGGACGCTTTAGATATATTTAGTTTATTAAAATCTATTTAAACTGCGTCCGCTTCTTGCCTAAAATATTTAGGAGTAGAAGGTTAAGTAAAATGACAGGAAACAACACCACGCTGACAACTGTTGCTGCTAATGTTTTTGGGTTAAAGGTGTGATTTTCAATCGTCATGATTATCTTATTGTTTATAAAACCAATTTAGTTTTTGGTTCATTAATATGCAAGAGAAATCAAAAAAAAGTTAAATCGGAATATAATTTCTTAATTTTTGTTAAAATCAAAACATAATTCTTAATTTATGTGTAATTAGTGATTTAATGCCGACCGTTGTAGACCAAATATCAAAACGGTATATGGTCTGTTTGTTATGCTTGCATTATAAATTTTCTGATTTTCTGCCTAAAATGAGTAGAAGTGCGTTAAAAATTGAAAATTTGGAGTTGTTTAGTCACGAAATAACAACGAAAAATTGCAGTTACCACTTAGGAAGACAAAAGGTTATTATAGGTATTTACTACTTGTTACATCTTTATAACAGGATCTATCCTGATCTCATGGCTATTGTACCATTTCAGGATCTATTTAACAAGAAGGATGCTGAACAAGTTTAGCACGATGACCGCGTTAGTTAAACCGGTTGAGGGTTATTCGGTACAAGATTTCGAAAATAAAATAATAAAAAAAGCCTTCTGATTTTAAATCAGAAGGCTTTCCAAATGAGTTGATTATTTTGATTAAGCGATACCTTCGGCTAAAACCACGATTTTGTTGTGGATAGCTTCAACTACACCGCCTTTGATAAAGAAGCGTTGCTCATCGGTTTTATTTGCTTTAATAATCACTTCTCCATCTTCCAAAGTTGAGATGATAGCTGCATGGTCTCTTAAAATCTGAAAAGAACCTAAAGTACCAGGAACCGTAACTGCTGTTACTTCGCCTTCGAAAACTTTTTTATCTGGAGTTAATATTTCTAAATTCATTTTTTTTAGATTGGAGATGAGAGATATGAGATTTGAGACTAAGTCTCTCTCACATCTCATATCTAGTGTCTCACGTCTCTTTTAGTTCGCTTCTGCTAATAATTTTTTACCTTTTTCGATGGCATCTTCAATGCTACCAACCAAGTTAAATGCAGCTTCAGGGTACTCATCAACTTCACCATCCATGATCATGTTAAATCCTTTGATGGTATCTTTAATGTCAACCAATACACCTTTTAAGCCTGTAAACTGCTCAGCTACGTGGAACGGTTGAGATAAGAAACGTTGAACACGACGTGCTCTTGATACCACTAATTTATCTTCCTCAGATAATTCGTCCATACCTAAGATGGCGATAATATCCTGTAATTCTTTATAACGTTGTAACGTTTCTTTAACACGTTGTGCCGTGTTATAGTGTTCGTCACCTAAAACCGCTGGAGAAAGGATACGTGAAGTAGAATCCAACGGATCTACCGCAGGATAGATACCTAACTCGGCAATTTTACGCGAAAGTACTGTAGTAGCATCTAAGTGGGCAAAAGTTGTTGCCGGAGCCGGGTCAGTTAAATCATCCGCAGGTACATAAACTGCCTGTACTGATGTAATTGATCCGCGTTTTGTTGATGTAATACGCTCTTGCATTAAACCCATCTCCGTTGCCAATGTTGGCTGGTAACCTACCGCTGATGGCATACGACCTAATAAAGCCGATACCTCAGAACCTGCCTGCGTAAAACGGAAGATGTTGTCAACGAAGAAAAGAATATCTTTTCCAGCGCCTTCGCCATCACCATCACGGAAATATTCTGCAACAGTTAATCCTGATAAGGCTACACGTGCACGTGCACCAGGAGGCTCGTTCATTTGACCGAAAACCAGTGTTGCTTTAGATTCTTTTAATTTCTCAGTATCAACTGCATTCAGATCCCATCCACCTTTTTCCATTGAGTGTAAGAAATCGTCACCATAGTTGATTACACCTGACTCGATAAACTCACGAAGTAAATCATTACCCTCACGAGTACGCTCACCAACACCTGCGAATACTGATAAACCAGCATAAGCTTTAGCGATGTTGTTAACCAACTCCATAATCAATACCGTTTTACCTACACCAGCCCCACCGAACAAACCGATTTTACCACCTTTAGCATAAGGCTCTAATAAATCGATTACTTTGATACCTGTAAAAAGCACCTCAGTTTCAGTAGATAAATCTTCGAACTTAGGAGGGGTTGCGTGGATAGGACGACCGTCTGTTTTATCAACTGTGTTGATACCGTCAATCGCTTCTCCAACCACATTAAATAAACGACCTTTAATCTGGTCGCCAACTGGCATTTTAATCGCAGCGCCAGTATCAACTACTTGCATACCACGAACCAAACCATCGGTAGAGTCCATCGAAATTGCACGAACGCGGTCTTCACCTAAGTGCTGTTGAACTTCTAAAACAATTTTTTGTCCATTTTCTTTCGTTATCTCTAACGCATCAAAAATTTTAGGTAGATGGGCATCATCAGCAAAGCTAACGTCAACCACAGGGCCGATAATTTGTGCTATTTTTCCTAAGTTAGGCATATCTGTTGTGAGTAAATTTATTACAGTCAATGAATTAAAGCTGTTTGTAGGGGCTCCAATTCGGTTGGCAAAGTTAAGTTATTCTTGCTGAATTTTAAATATATATTATAAAATTTTTCAACAGCATAAAACTCATCAATTTTTAGCGAAAAATTTTCACAAAAACCGATCATTTTTAATTAACGAATCCAATGCGACGTTAAAAAGTATAACCCAGTCCAATTCCGACGGTTAATAGGGTTTCATCACCGGTTATCAGCAGTGCGCCGGTTCTATACATCAATCCTCCTGTTGGCTTCTGGTGTCTAAAACCAGCCCTTATCATTACGGGGGTATTTACAGTGTTGTTATGAAAATTATAATCATATCCGTTGATGGTAAGCAGTTGCCCTGAAAAACCACTTAGCGGCTTCAATACGGTTAGACCAATACCTGCTTCGAAGAAATTTTTAGATGTACTACTTTTGCTTAGGAGAAGATTTGCCTCGAGTGGAAAAATCAATACATGCTCGAGAGTTGAAAAACCGACTCTAGGTACAATCTTTATTTGATTGCTTAATTGAAAGATCCTGTCGTAATTGATTGAATATACACCTCCGTTTCCCAAGAGTTCGGCGTAAATGCTGTTTTTTTTGAGGTAAGGTTGTGTCAATGTTGAATCCTGGGCAATAGCTTTAAAGCCAATCAGAAATAATAGAGCAGTTAAAATGGGTTTCATCGTTATATTTGGGTCTCGGATTGATTAATGCGCAATTTACCATAAAGCTATTGCAGTTGGTGGTAAATGACAAATAATAAATTAATATAAAGAATGAAAAAAATACTGGTTACCGGCAGCAATGGACTTTTAGGTCAGAAAATAACAGAAAAAGTACTTGCCGAAGGGCGGGTAAAGCTCATAGCCAGTTCAGTAGGGGCAAACCGTTATCCTTTAAAAGAAGGGTATGAGTACGCAGAAATGGATATACTAAATCCTGAAAAGGTAAAAGCGGTTATTGAAAGATATTGTCCCGATGCAGTTATCCATACTGCTGCAATGACAAATGTAGATACCTGTGAGGAAAATAAAACACTTTGCCGTCAGTTAAACGTTGAGGCCGTTGCGACTTTGTTGTCTATATGCGAGGAAAAAAATATTCAATTGATCCATCTGAGTACCGATTTTGTTTTTGATGGAAAAAACGGACCTTACAAAGAGGAAGATGCGGTAAATCCGGTTAGTTATTATGGCAAATCGAAGGTGATGGCTGAAGAGCTGATTAAAGATTCAAAAGCAAATTATGCCATTTTAAGAACAATATTGGTATATGGTATTAGCCACGACATGAGCCGGAGCAATATTGTGCTGTGGGCTAAAGGTGCCTTAGAGAAAGCATCGCCCATAAATGTAGTGAACGATCAATGGCGCATGCCAACCCTCGCCGAAGATCTGGCCGAAGCCTGCCTGTTGGCTGTTGAGCATCATGCCAGGGGGATTTACCATATATCTGGCAAAGATTACATGAGTATTGCCGGTTTAGTGCGAAAAGTTGCCAATTATTGGAAACTGGATCAGTCGTACATTAATGAAATCAGTTCAGTAAGTTTAAACCAAAAGGCTAAACGGCCTGTAAAAACGGGATTTGTGCTTAATAAAGCCATTAAAGATTTAGGGTATAACCCACATTCTTTTGAAGAAGGATTGCTAATTTTGGAGCAGCAGATGAGAGTTAGTCCGGAGTCGTAAGTCTTAAAATGATTAAACAATAAAACACTTTACATTATACATTAAATAAAAAACCAATGGCATTACAAGTTGGCGATACCGCCCCAGATTTTAAATTATACAGTTCTGATTTAACAGAGGTTTCCCTTTCAGGTTTTAAAGGCAAAAAAGTAATTATACATTTTTTTCCGATGGCTTTTACCGGAACATGTACTGAGCAATTATGTACCATGCGTGATAATTTCAGTTATTACGAAGGTATCAATGCACAGGTAATTGGCATTTCTGTAGATTCGCCGTTCTCGTTAGCTAAATTTAAGGAAGTGCAAAATTATCAGTTCCCGTTATTATCTGATTTTAATAAAGAAGTATCAGCAGCATATGGCGCTTTTTATGATGAATTTTTCTTCGGATTAAAAGGTGTGTCGAAAAGAGCTGCATTTGTAATCGATGAAAATGGAAAAATAGTTTATGCTGAAGTTTTGGAAGATGCAAAGGATTTGCCTGATTTCAAAGCGATTAATGATGCATTAAGTGCATAAGGCATAACCAGCAAAGAATTATTTTATATTTTTTTCAAAATTTAGTTGGAAATTAAAATATCAAGTTATACCTTTGCAGTCCGTTAACGATACGGAAACGCATTCGTAGCTCAATTGGATAGAGCATCTCACTACGGATGAGAAGGTTTGGGGTTCGAATCCCTACGAGTGCACTGAAAAGGGAAGATTGAAAAATCTTCCCTTTTTTTATCTACATCCAAAACTACTAATTCTCTCATTTTCAGGTAATTAATCGATAATAAATTCATCATTGTAGGTGTTCGATACATGCCGTTTTCATAGTAGAGATTAGAGTCGAACACCAGCTCAATAAATTCACGCTTTTCCAGGGTATCAAATTCATGGTAAACGGATTTTATGTCTGTAAATGTATCCAGGAGGTTGTTGAGTATTTTAATAGGCTTCACCGTGGTTAGTGCCTAAACTGACGATAGCGATTTCCAGGTCGTCTATATTGGTCTTGTACTTTAAATACTACCTTCGGTAAGTCTCTTGGTCGATTTTATTTCTAATCCACTTTTCTTCTACAGCATAGAGTATTGAGGATAAATCCGGCAGTAAGATGGATTAAACCGAAAAGTCCTGAGGAAAATGGATTAGGATCTGAAGTGTATATTTGTTCAGAGGGAAAGGAACTTAGATGTGCATCATCCGGTAATCAAATTGGTGGCCAGTTGGTCCGAAACAGAAGGGTCACTTTCACCGAAATACACAGCTAGGGTAGTCCTTATCAATTTCGCTTACCAAAATTAAATTGAAGGCCAAAACGAAGGGTATTGGCAAGAGGGTTGTTGTTCACTGCTCCTGCGAGATAGGAAAAATCGATTGTTAGTACGTTATATCTAAAGCCTGCGCCTAGAGTAAGGTAGCTGCTGTTTCCCTTATTAGGGTTTTGATAGTTATAACCTGCTCTGACCGCAAACCTATCTTTGAAAGAAAATTCGAGCCCCGTAGATACACCCACTTCCTGTAATTCTTCCTTAAATCCTCCGGGCGCATCGCTGAACGAGCCAAAAATACCGGCAGGTACCGACCGGTTAGGATCCTGGCCTTTAACGATATGACCATTCACATCATAGACAGGCTGGGTGGGAACGAGTAGTTTGTTGAAGTCAAGGGCGATGATGAGCTTACTTTCCTGGCCGATGAGGGTCGCAGCGCCGCCCAACTTTAAATTCCCCGGTAGAAAATAAGGGCTATCACCGATGTTATATGAAATCTTAGTGCCAATGTTGGAAAGATTGATCCCGGCTGACCATTCAACCGGACTTCCCAATAAATAGCCATTTGTTTTATACAAGCCTGAAACATCTACTGCTACCGCTTTGCCTGCACCAGTCTGGCCGTCCGCATTAAATCGTCCGCTGTACAGATTGCTGTAGATAAAACGAAGGCTACCTCCTAAAGAAAATCCCGGACCAAAGCTCCGGGCGTAGCTCACATCAGCTGCCAATTCGCTGGGGTTAAAGACACCCAGATCCTGTTGGCTCTGATCGAAAAAGTTTACTTCGCCAATGGCGAAGTATCTTAACGAAGCAGCCAGAGTATTGCGTTCATTTAACCGGTAATATCCACTGAGATAGGATATACTCATTCCCTGTGTCAGATTTTTGAGCCAGGGGCTATAGTTGGCCGAAAAGCCATAGCTTCCTTCTTTTAAATAAGCCATAGCAGCCATGTTGATTGCAGCAGCATTGGCGTCTGCCGCTACTGCCACACCAGCGTTACCCATTGCTCCGCTACGCGCCTGCGGTGTAATAAGCAAGAACGGGACGGAGGTTAACACATTGTTTTGCCTGCTGCCATCCGCCTGAACAGGGGGTGCTGATTGCCCAAAGGAAGGGTGACTGATCAGAACCGCTAATACCAGCGATGCAATAAATAAGGATACATTCAGTTGTCTCATCAGCGGTCGAAGCCAAGATTGACTATTGATTTATATTTGAACATGATTTGCTATCCAAGCATTACCTTAATTTGCCTGGGTCAGGTGATACATCGAGGGTATCATAGGTTATCGTATTTTTGAGGTATAATTTGAGGTAAATTTCGTTTAGCTCTTTTACCTTTTTTATATTTTCCCTGCTTTCCTTCTGTGAGTAAGTATATTCTTTATCATTAAAAAATCGCATTTTTTTATACTTCCCGTCCGTAGTAAAAAAAAGGAATACACTATCCGGTTTACGTATTGCTTTATAGCTATACATCGTCCCCAGCTCGTAAGCACTCAACGTAACTGTATCAGCAGCGATGTTTCGCGACTTAAACACTGCTGTTTTGGGCGCCCCTATCATGAGGCAAGAAGTAAAAAGGCATAGCATCAGCCCAGTAATGAGAATTTTCATATTTCTGAAATTTTAATGATTTTGATAATATTGTGCCTGTGACTCCTGATATTTAAAACCGTATTTGCCATAATCATAAACCTCTATTCCAAAGGCGGAATTGATTACCTGTTCGTAAATACCCCTTCCCTGGAAAATAGCCCAGCCTTGTTTTAGGTATTGCGAAAAATGTACCAATTCATGCCTGTAAGCCGTCAAGTCTGTATAATCGTTAGTAACAATATTATTTCCCCAAGTTACGTCCCTCTCGGGAACTATCTGTTGGTAAAGTCCTCCTTGTCTGAACACAACGCCATCCGGTATTTTTAAGCCTTCAACTTTAGGTTTATAGGTTGGCCCAAAAACACCAATCATAGCCACAGACTGAGCCGCGCCTCCCAATGCTCCATTCCGTAATCCCAATAATGCACCATCCTTGATGTTTTTACCGTCAATAGCTGCAGATATGGCTCCTGAAACAAAACCAGATGCGGCACCTCTTGATGTATTCACAGCCAATTCTCCGGCAGCGTTTCCAAGCCAGTTTCCGTTTACACCTTTCCAACCAGGCAGTCTAGCACTTAAAAGGCCACCGGCAGCAGCGCCTGCAACTCCACCCCAAGTTATCTTGTTTCCAAAAATTACGTCGGTTGCAAACTGCGAGGTAGAATTTCTTAACAATCCCCATGTAGATGTCTGCCAGAAAGAATTGGCGTTTCCGGCTGCTGAGGAAAGTCCGCCAATGCCACTCAGTCCACCAGATATTGCGCCTGAAACAGCTCCGATAAGTGCTGATTTACCTAATCCACCCCAAGAAAAATTGCCTGTTGCCAGGCCAACTATCGTATAGGTTGTAGCACCGACTGCAGCTCCGATGATTGCTCCACCAATAATGGCCGCGGCAAGCTTGCCAACTATGGGAATCAAAAATGCAAACAGAAATTCACCATTTGGATCTGTATAGATCAATGGATTATTCATGCCATAGCCATAACGGTTGTAATTTTGGGTATTATAAAGATCTTGTACAAAATTATCCGGCGAGAGAAAGCGGTGCAGCTTTGGATCATATAGTCGGCCATTCATGTGGATTAGGCCAACACCGAGTAGATGTTCATGGCCTGTAAAACCGCGATCAGTCACCACAAAAGCAGTTAGGTCATTTCCAAAACCATCCTGTAGTTTTACAATATTGCCCCATGCATCGAATTGGCGTTTCTCGACTACTCCACCCTGATCGTCGGTGATCATGACGATGCTACCTATATGGTCGCGATGCAGGTAGTACAGATTGCCCGCCTGGATACTGCCGCCGGAATATTGCTCTTTCCAAATTGCATGAGCACCATAGGCATCTCCTCCCAAGTAAAAAACAAAACTGGTTTTACCCGTTTGCAGGTCATTAGTGATTTCCATACCGCCATCTTCGCTGTAATGTCTTCTGAAGCGGCGCAGCATCTTATCAGCCTGTTCATCTCCATAATACATATGTGCTCTACTTAGAGAGGCGTTATATTGAAAACTAATACGTTCTTTACCTTGCTCTGTAATCTCGACAGGACTTTTAAAGGCGTTGTAGCTGACCTGCTGTAGAGAATGATCATTCTGGTAGTAGGGGTTTGCACCTGCATTGAGCGCTAGTTCGCTTTGGCGATAAGTGTTGCCATCGTACGCGTAAGTACCCAACTGACTGTTGTCGGTGATGCGGCCACGATTATCATAGGCTTGGCTGTTATTGCCGGCGTTGTCATTAAAGCCCGTTAATCTGTTCTGACTGTCATAACTAAAACTTTCGCTCCAGTTAAACGCACTGTTGCTCCTGCTGCTAAGCAATCCCCGTTGCGCATCAAAGCTATATCCAAGATTCATCAGTGTAACTGGCGTGGCGGATATATTTTGCAATAAACGCTGTTGTGGCAGGCCATAACTATCATATTGCAAAGTGTTTTTTAAGGCGGTTCCCTGCATGGCCTGTGTTAAATTTCCACGGCTATCAAGTAAGTCAACCTTCCACAAGACCTGCCCGGTACCTTGTAAAATAGTCTGCAAAAGCTCCCCATTCTGGTATTGTAACTCTATCGTTTTGGAGGCTGTCGTGTTATTAGCTTTGTTTTTAGCCTCATAAAGCTCCGTGCTGATCCGGCCAAAACTATCGTAAGTATAACCTTTCACAAACCTGGCATGAAGGTTATCTTCAATGGTACTACTTATTCGCTTATTTGCATCGTAGTTGTACGTATAGGTCGCATTATTTCCATCGGCATTGGTGAGCGTCATGCCGGTCAGCAGCTTCGTAGTACTATCATAGTTATAGTCCTGTTGCATATTGGTATCATCTCCAGTAAGTTTCTTACGCGTTACTTTCCCTGCACCATCATAGGTCGTTTCCGTGATGCCCTTAGGAGTTATTTCCTTGGTCAGCTGTCCCCAGCCATCGTATTGGTACTCATATATACCCGCTGAAGGGTCGGTTAGTTTGGTCTTGCGGCCCCAACCGTCCTGCTCTACCGTTTGTATGATGCCTCCATAATCTGCAGTCCTGAGATTACCATTAGCAAAGTAGCTGTAATTAATCGTACCGCCCGGATCCTGTAGACTGACCACGTCACCAATCGCATTTTTATTGGTTGTTACACTCTTTGTTCCGTCATTTACCGTGGTACTCAAACCACTATAAGTAATATTGGTTACCTTTCCAGTGAAACTGGTCGTTTGTTTTACCCTGCCGTACTCATCATAAACTGTTTCATTCCACTGACTGGCAGAACCCGCCACTGCAGGTTCGCTCTGGCGTGAGACGCGCCCGTAAATGTCATATTCGGTCTCAGTGGACAGGTTGGATCCCAATATTGTTTTGACGTATCCCCCTATTTTCTGTCCAAAGGCGTTGAAATTGGTTACAATCGATTTTCCCTCGTCATTACTGTCCGTTATGCTTACTCCTCCCGAAGAAGCAGGTTGGTATGATCTGGCACTGGATTTTCCAAGGTAATCGGTAGTTAGTATTAATCTTCCCCAAGTATCGTAACTATTAGTTGTTGTCTGACCATAGCTATTCGTTTTGGTAAGTACATTCCCTGTGCCGGCATCGTAAGTGCTCGTTACAGTCATCGCATCAACATCAGTAATACCAAGCATAAACCTTCCTGATGCATCATATGTCATAGAGATAGACCGTTGCGCACCATTGGGTTCAGTCACGGTCTTACCGGTTATATTTCCGAAGGTATCATAATTTATATTTTCAATTGTCCATCCCGTATTGTTTCCCTTCTTCTTTATCTGTGTTGGCAGAAATCCGCTGTAGGCATATTCCTCTTCGGTGCTGTAACTATCTGACCCGTTACTCAAGGTTGTTTTACTGGTAAGTGGCCTCCCGATATAGTACCCTGTAGTATTATTATCATAGGTGATATCGATTGTTTTTGAGGCCGTCCCGTTGAAATTGCTTGCATTTTGAGTAGCATTGTAATAACCATCATATGCAATTGCCTCCGTAGTAAAAGTGCCGCTAAGCATATCTTTGGTTACTGTGGCGTTTGGAACGTTCACAAACACCTTATTGGATAGCAATTGTGTATTGTAGGCCTGATCTGTCCGGCTGATATAATCATTCAATGATGCTCCATCCGAAGTAGCAGCTGGTGTCAGGGCCAAGTCCTTTACAGCCGGGTTGATATAGGTAGATTTAGTATTGAAATTTCTAACGATAGCCCCCCTGAGCTGTGGATCGGAGATAGTGATGTTAAATATGCGGTTATTGTCACTACCGCCGGTATGCCAGGTACTGCGGATGAATTCTCCAAAGCCTTGAAATCCCAGGCCACCCAAATGACTGACTGCTTTTCCGTATCCGAATATTTGGCTAACCACTTGTCCATTGTAGCTTCTGGACAGTTTGCTGACCACGGACAGCCCAGGAATATCCTGGAGATCGACATATGGATAGCTTTGCTGGTAACCACTTTGGTAAAAGGTAATATCGTTTTGATAATTATTATTGCGGAGCGTTTTGTATTCGATGGTATGGTAGATTCCATCCTGATATACGCTGGCCAGCTGTGCTTCTTTGCGCTGATCTTTGCTGAAGTTGAACAGTGAAATGCTGTTATTACTCATAAAACCAAATTCCAGGTTCAGGTTTGGCATTGTTGGATTGAGAAAGATTGGCAAAGGATTATGACGTAGATTGGTGTACCTGCTACTAGGCGTGCCGCTGCTGAACATTGGACCTGAATAGCCAGACATCCCACTGCTATGATGCAGCGTGACATCAATGGTACCATAGGAGCTACCATTGGTAGTAGTGGTCTGGGCGGAAATAATATCAGCTTTTCCATCGCCGTTTATATCATTGGCGATAAGGTAATGTTGTTGCAGCCTTTCTACGCCTGGCCTGCCGTCCCAAGTATCCTGCACATAGGAAAAGGGCTGGTACTGCTCAAATTTAGTATAGGATTTACCTGTCGAAAGGAAGGTAGCAAAATATGAATTGAATCCTGTGGCAAACATAATATCCATTTTCCCATCACCGTTAAAATCTCCCTGTAGTATCGGTTTATCCAGAACGATCCGGGTATCAGGGGTTTGCCATAGCAATTCCAGCGTGTTGGAGCTGTTCATCGTGTAGACTAGCATACGACCGTAAGTCACCTGTATGATGTCCGTTCTGCCATCACCGTTCACGTCGGCTGTAAATAACTTGTGGGTGTATGAATAGGACTGAGATAATGCACCCAGATCGGTAACGAAATCCGAGGTGATACGCCGGTCAAGGTTGATCAAATAGGCTCTGGATCCGATATCGCTATAGCCGTAATCACAATTGCCAGGATTATACATGGGATCATCAGAAGCCTGCGGGTTCTCTGAGGTCAACGCGGAACAGTCATTAATTGCGATTACATCGGTTAATCCATCTCCGTTGAAATCGCCCGACACGAAGCTCCATGAAAGGGGGCTTGAATGATCCTGATAGTCACACTGGGAATAATAAGTGGGCCCCATGGGTACTGTATTCCAGATGCGATCATATTGGGCATAAACCGGAGAAACCGTTCCAGAGGACATCACATCGAACTTGAACTGGTTGTAGGAGTGATCTTTTACCATGATCATCCCTTGTCCTGATAGGATCTTGTTATTCCAGGTGAGCCAGGTGGCCGGGAACAGCTCTCTGAACTGGCCTGTATTGACTTCATACCCCATCTGGTAGTAAGGAGATCCAGGCTCCATATCGTAAAAGGCCCAGAATTTTGTTTTATTATACTTGGGGTAAAGCAAAAAATCCATTGAGCCGTTGCCCGTAAAATCTGCGGTCACCATTTCCGAATTATTACTGGCAATGCCGGATAGGCTCAAATTGGATATTGTCGAATGGGTGATGATATCTCCCGTTGAACCATAGCTGAAATAAATAGGCTGAAAAGACTTTGAACCGCTGCCATCAGATTCCTTGAAGGAGCTGATCTGTTGATAGTTCAAAGGAGTAATGGAAGTATGCGTGAGAGTATAGTTACGGAAATTGCTGCCGTTGGCGGTAATATTTATGCTGCTGAGTATTCTGTCACGAATAGAGGCTTGGCCACCTATATAACTATGTTCGCTCCTTGCGGCATAAGTATACTGAAAATTGATAGCATTGATAGCACTAGCGGTGCCCATTGCTCCATAAAGTACCTGGGATAAGTAAATGGTATTGTCCGATTGAAAGTAGCTGTAAGATATCCGTGCGCCAATCGGGCTTTCGCTGTAGCTGATCGCATATTCCATCGGCGTACGGGAATTATAATCGACCCCATAATAGGCTTTTGAACCATTCGGGTTCCATACCTCGAAATACTGCGGACCAAAGCTGCTGGTGCCCCTTGAAAAAATTCGGATATTGGAATAGTGTTCAGTCTGGTATTCTGCACCGTCACCACCATAAACGCCTGATTTTAATAGCAGCCTTTGTCCATCGAGTGCAAAACGATCATTGGCATTCAGGTTTACCCCGTCTATCCTGTTATCGTGAAAAGCAGTTGTCGAAAGGCGTGTGATTGAAGACATGCCAGTGATATTCCAGCCGTAACCCGCAATTCCATTTCCAGATTGAGCGTTATAGGAAAGTCCGACCCCTGGTATATTTTTTCCTATTCCGGGCGGTAGGGAAAAGGGGATATTAAATAGCGATGAGCCGCCTGCAGAGACATCGATACTAGAAGGTGTGCGTCCCGCTTCCGGTGATCCGGATGGGCCGGGATCAACGGGGTCGACTGGATCTACCGGAGGATCTCCCGGGTCTACTGGCGGATATCCTGGATCAGTGGGATCCACAGGCGGGTAGGCTACCTTATTCTGTGAAGCGCCCGATCTTACATTATCTTTCGAGAACTGCGGTACCGCACCTTTCACTATTTTAATTTCTTCAGAAATAATGGGTGCTATGGTACCGATAGCTTTCCGGGTGATATCTGTTGATTTACCGGTACTGTCTTTTTTAATACTGCTTTTTTTTACCTGGGCAGAAGTAGCCTGAATGCCAAAGAGCACTATGGCAAGGGCAAGGGTGCGAAAAGGATTCATAGAGCGAGGCAAGAATGTGAGGGGTTAATTTTTGATCAGCTTAATGGTTTCTGTTTTAGCATCTGAGTATTGACCTACCAGCAGGTAAGTACCTGGTGGCAACTGCTGAAAGGTGATAGTAGTTTGCCGTTCTTCGGTATTGTAATTCCGTTTGAAAACGGAATTGCCACCAACACTGTAAACCTGGATGCTTTTAAGGTAAATTTTATCAGGAGCGCCCCAGGATACGTTGAGCGTTTCCTTCAGCGGATTCGGATAAGCTTTGATGCCCCGTTCGGTAACAAGTCCTTCACCCAGCTCACCGGGTGGCAGGTTGTTTGTTTTTTTATCCATTGCCATCTGCCTGGCAGAAGGACAATTAATGCATACCCAGCGACGCTCGGTCTGGTTTCCTGCTGCATCGTAACTGAAAGCCAGTTTTTGTGCAACGGAAGTTTTAAAGAAAAAGAGCAGGCATGAAGTGATGATAAGAGCGCATCTTTTCATAAGAGATAGATAGTTTGATTCCGTTAATTCTGATATTCGATGTTACCCAATGCATTACTTAATTGGAATTTTTTTACATCAACCCCCTGTTTTTCAGGATGTAGACCAATCAAAATTTTACACCAATCTGTTATGATAGGGCATATATAGTTACATCGAAAGGGTAAAGGGATCTAATTTTTTTTATCATCTCATACTGCCTGCATTGGTAGAGGCTTGCGTCGTGTTTGATCGATTAAACTGAGGTATTTTAATCAAGCTAGAGATGTGCTTCCTAATTTATTATTGGTCTATAAGATATAGTACAATTCAAAAATACGATGCCAGAATGAAAAGATAGGTTTGGAAAGGCAATCAATGGATTACCATCCTGGACCTGAGGATGGTGCAGCAGGATACCAAACCACTGTGAAAGCTCAACTACTCTATTGTCCAAATGTGTTGATTTTTAAGGTTAATTATTTTACTCTGATATCTGATTTTAAAAGTTTTGTTCCACTTGCCCCGCAATAGATGGGCTACTATTGCTAAACTACAATAGCCAATCTTCGGACATAATTAAGTTTAAATGCAATTTGACTGTTTCTTTTTTAGGAGCGATTCAAGACCTTTTAAATTGTTAGGTGAAGGAATTGATTCCCCTTTCTCCCAGCTTCCCACCGTACTGGCATCTACCCCTAACATTTCTCCAAGCCGTTTATAGCTCAATCCATTCTGCCACCTATACGCCTTTAATCTTCACTCAAATTTGTCTTCATTAAACTTGACAAGACTATAACCTAAAAAAAGGTGGATTGCGGGAAAAATGTTTTATTTAAGGCTTGCTTCTATTGTTTTCCCAATACGTTATAGAGTCTGAACTAACACCCAAAATTTTAGCTAAATCACTCTGTAAAAGCTTCAATTCGACTCGTTTCTTCATCAATTGTTCTCCAACAGTCCTCGGTTTTTTCGGGTAAAAAATTGGCATTGGTTTGTCTATTACTCGCTTAAAAGGAACTGTTATCAACGCATGAATGCCGTTTTGTGACTTTATGTTATCCTGAAAAAGAATGTTTAGTAACCTGATTTCGATTTATAATTTTTATAAAAAATTAGTCAATCAAAGTAATTATGATTATATTTAAGTGCATGACATTCAAGTATTTAAACATAAAAACAGATGATTGACTACGCTAAAATTAGCGGTATTTTTTGTCTTGTAGATGAGTTCTGCAAAGATTTTGATCAAACCACAAGTCCTTTTCTTTTGGGCAAGCCCTCCAAGCGTCCTGCGACCATGTCTAAAGTGAAGTAATCTCTATCTGTCTGTTCTTCCTCCTGGACGGGTTCAGGTGCTTTAAACACTTCTATCTTTTTTATCTCCAAAAACATATTCAAAGCGAATTCCCAAATACTGTGTCCTATAACCGCTTTGTTGAACTCAGCCAAAGCATACTCATGCCAATGACGATCTTCCTCAAAACCTGCTGTCTAGGCCGCTGTACGGGTATTTCATTTGTGGATTCCACGCCCATTCGGGTCTGCAACAACAAGCGTATAAAAAGGAACAAGGTATTTAAGGAGATAGCGGAGGTCGGAAAATCCACAATGGGCTGGTTCTATGGATTTAAACTGCACATCATAATTAATGACAAGGGATAAATATTAAATTTTGCCATCACCCAGGCCAATGTGGATGATAGGGAGCCACTGAAGAACGAGCGCTTTTTAAAAGCGGTGTTCGGAAAGCTTTTCGCCGACAAAGGGTATATATCCGACAGTTAGTCAAAATACTGTTCGTCAGCAATATACATCTGGTTGCCAATATCAGGAACAATATGAAAAATAGCCTGATGACCATGACCGACAAAATTATGCTCCGTAAAAGGTCTGTGATAGAAACCGTTAATGGTGAGCTTAAAAACATATGCCAGATAGAACATTCAAGACATAGGTCATTCGCTAATTTTATCTCAAATATTATAGCAGGCCTAATCGCATACTCATTCTTTCCTAAAAAGCCCGCTATTAATTATCAAACTAAACAGTCATCTCAGATTTTTGCATTTTGATTAATCGAACTCAGGTTAATAACAAAACTAGCTAAAGATGGATGGTGCAGTAATTATCAACATTCTCGTTTTGAAGACACTGACCAATATCTTTGAAGATATTTTTTGATATTTTAGACCCTACATTTTTTAATACAAGACTAACATGCTTCCAGATTTTTCAAGGGCTAAGACAGAGATTCGAAAAAAATTCAATGAATTTTTAAAGCAAAAAATTGCCTTTCACGGTCCCGAATTTGCTGAGGTTCAGGAACGAATTATCCACGAGGGGACAGGAACAACAGTTGATAATCAGGACAGTGATTTCGAGCATGGGATGGATCTTGAAAAAATTGAAGTGGGAGAAAGTATTAACATAGACACCCTTATTGCCAATCCCTTGCTCGCTTTTGATCTTCTGGACAAGATGGCACAGCAAGTTGCATTGGACAAAGGGATGATCATGCTTGAGGCAGTTTCAAAGGTCACAGAAAAAACAGGTAATAAGTCTTTAAGGCCGGGCAAGATTACCCCAGAAACCCTGCTGGAAATGTTTGAAAAAATAGCCATTTCATTCAATGAAGACGGAACATTGCAAATGCCTAAGATTTATCTCGGTCCACACTTGGTGCCAGAGGCTGAGCATGCACTTCAGCAATTCGAAGAAAATCCTGTATACAAGAAAAAATATGAGGACTTAATTAACAGAAAAAAAACTGAATGGAATGATAGAGAGAATAATAGAAAACTGGGTGGATAAAGCATCTGAAAAGGCTTTTCAAGTTCCTTTCTGTTATATATTGATCGAGCAGGGACATACCATTATCCATATGACCCGTCACTGTGGGATGGAGCACGGGAAGGATATCATTAGTTATGACCGGGAGGGGAACCTGTGTGCCTTTCAGCTTAAAGGGGCTGCGGGTGCAAAGATCAAATTGCGGGATTGGAAACAAGAAATCCATGGGCAAGTGCTTCAGCTCATCTTTACCCCGATTTCCCATCCTTCAGTGGTTGATAATCGATATCATCGGTCCTATTTTGTAACCAATGGGGAAATAGAAGAAGAGGTATCACATGCCATAGTGGCTTTTAATCAGCAACATAAAGATCGAAATCAACCCTATAATCAACTTCATACCATTGTGGGCGGCCAAATGAAAAATATGGCTCACCGGCTTGGTAACTCTTTTATGAAGGCTGGTACATATATGATTTTAAGGTTCTGCTAGAGTTTCTTTTGGAAGATGGAAAGGGAATGTTGAACAAAGAAAAACTAGCCGGCCTTTTGGAACTGGCCCTGAAAGACGAAGAACTCAGCCAGAACAAATACAAGGAAAAAATAAACAATGCAGCTTTACTGGTTTCGGTTATTTCCTCAAACTTTACGGCACAACAGAATCATTTTGGAATCTTTGAAGCATGGACGATGTACCTTTCCTATCTAATGCGCTTTGCAGAAAGGAACCAATTGGCTGTAACATTGTACCATTCCGAATATCAGCTTGCAAAGCAAATGACTATTGATTCGCTGGAGGAATTGTGGACTGAGATCCAGGAACGAAAAGATTTTTTAACTGGAAACTATTTAGAAGACTCTTTTTTTCATGGGTATAAAAAAATGATGTTATTGGGAGCAATGAGTCTTCTGGGCCTGCATCACCTGTTTGCGGGAACTAAATTTGATCATCATAAATTGGCCCATTTCATCGAACAGCACTTTTATGAAACCAAGATTTGGGGTGAATCTGCCCACGCGTATACGCTTTGTACCTATTGGTATTTTAAGAAAGTTGATGCGAGAGATAAAAGTGCAGAATTTTTAAAGGCGTTGATTAATGGCATAATCGAAGTAAATAAAGTAGATGGGCTTGCAAATCCCTATTATGGTGTTGAAGATTGTGCACTGCATAATTTCCTCAATCAGGATACCGTTGAAATTGATAAAAAGCATTCTTACTATCTCGAAGGTTTCATTAACCTTCTTGTTTTGCAGAATTACAAGAATGAAATTAGGTTTTTATGGCGCGATATAAGTTATTTCGTTTTCAAAGATTTCCGGTTAAATGAAACAAGTGATTTTTATTGTTGGCGTAACAAGCTTGGAAAGGAGCATTCTGTTTTGCCCAAGTTAAAGCAAGAATGGTAGGAATTGATTGATCAGTCGAAGGAAAGCGAGGGCAAAGATCTTCCGCTTTCACTCAAGAATGATCCGGTACTCTATCCTCAGCTCTTGCTCATCATGCCTCATCGATCGAGCGTAGCTGGTATCAGATGGTTTAATAGTAAGTTAAATAATGTTGGCTAGGCAAAGCCCTACTCAATACAATAATTATTCATAATACTATGACGTTTAATGAATATTGGTTTATGTTGATTTATAAGATTATAGCTATTTGAGATATACCCAATAGTAAGTATTGCATTTCATTTTTTCGTCGATTATTTTTATTCATCAAACAAATTGCTGCTTATCAGTATTCACCACGTTAGCTCCGGTGATGTCCTGTTGTTAAGAACCGGTTAGCGGATCTGTTTTGATAGATGTTCTCTAAGACTATTAAAGGTTGCTATTAACGTAGGCTTATCAGTTTTTCTATACAAATCTAAATTTAATACACTCATGAAATACATTTACATTTTAGTTTTGATGATTCTGACTGGAGTGGTCAATGCACAGACAGTGGCTACATTCTCAAAAAGGACCGATAAAGTCAATTCGGGCCCAAACAAAGAGTTAGAATATAAAGTGATAGTTACAATTCCCTCGGCGGCTAATTACAAGGGATATAAAATTAATGTTGAGCTTGATCGCTCCAAAACTAGCCTTCCCCTGGATAGTATTATGATGCCTGTAAATACTGTCATTATGATAGACAAGCAAACAGAGGATAATATCAAGATCAGGGTAAAGCGGGATTTTACGGACGACAAGAATATCGGCTTTAAGCTCACTGTTACAGATGTCGCAGGAGCAGACAAAAATGCACTTTTGGGCAATGGTGAACTGTTGGTATTGATTAAGCCACTTAATTCAGAGGGCTTAAACAAGTCTGACAATATTCTTTTTTACACTGGTACAAATATAGACTTCATTGATGGCATAAAGCCAAAGGAACTTTATTTTAGAAGTTCTTTTTTGCTTAACATGAAAAATAATGACAAGGCAACCAAACATTGGCTCTATATCAACGCAGGTAAAGAACGGTATGCAAGTGGGGCGGATTCGCTCGCAAGAGTTTCCTATTCAGACCTAAATACAAATAAATTCCATAAAGACAGTACTTACCTAAAAAGTGGGTTTTACAAAACAAGCTTCGAAGAGGTGACGGATAACCTGTTTACCAGTGTAGCTTACTTGTATGAGCTAAATAATTCGACCAATGATAAATTATTTGGAATCGGCGAATTCTATGTCGGTTACCAGACCATTAGGACAAAATATAAAAATACCGTGTTGACCACACAGCTAACAGCAATACCAAGGGGTAACCCCGGCGAAATCCTTAGGCTTAACCCTCTTGCTTCGGATTATACTCGACATCAGCTAAATTACAATATTGGGGTGGGGTTTATGTATAAGCAGACCAATGACACTTTTGATGTGCGGTTCAGTGCCATCGGCGGATTCAATAATGGATTTTATCCAACATCTCTGAGAAAGAGCATAGACGGTAGCCAGGAAATCCTTTCGTCAACGCGTAGTGCGTCCCTTAGACTTAGGGCTGAAGGAACACTTTTAAGTCCATTAGGGCTTAGTCTCGGCTTTGAAACGTTTTTGCGTACAAAACAGGTTCCACTTTTTAATGTGTCACTGACGAAAGTTCTGTCCATCAAACAATTGGGTTCTCTATTTGGAAGTTCTGCAAAATAGCACGATAGTTCCGCATTATCCCCCATGAGGTGGTAGCGAAGTACTTATAAATGTAGGTGATCAGTAAAATCTCACAAAACTTAGTTTGTGCCCAATTTTGGACGTTTTTGAAAAAATCGCATACTGAATTGTAGAATGGTTCAAAAACATATTTTATTGTTGTTTAAATGGGGTTCAATTCTGATCCCAAAAATGCATTTTTTCGCTTTTTTTGGACGTTTTTTAGGTGTTTATTTGGTGTTTATTTGGTCTAAAATATAACATTGCAATTTTTTAGGTTCAAAGGAAAAAAATTAGAAACAGCCTTCTCACTACCGCAAATAGGCTATTTTTGCCTACGTTCCACATTATCAACAGTGTTAGTAAAGGGATTATTTGTTCAAGTGGCGTCCCCAAGTGTGCACTGAAAAGGGAAGATTGAAAAATCTTCCCTTTTTTTATTGGTCACTAAGTTATATAAATAACCTGAGTTCGATTAATCAAAATGCGAAAATCTGAGATGATTTTTTAGTCTGATAATTAATAGCTGGCTTTTTAGGAAAGAATGAGTATGCGATTAGGCCTGCTATAATATTTGAGATAAAATTAGCGAATGACCTATGTCTTGAATGTTCTATCTGGCATATGTTTTTAAGCTCATCATTAACGGTTTCTATCACAGACCTTTTACGGAGCATAATTTTGTCGCTCATGGTCATCAGGCTATTTTTCATATTGTTCCTTATACTGTTAACCAGATGTATGTCGCTGACGAACAGTATTTTGACTAGCTGTTCGGATATATACCCTTTGTCGGCGAAAAGCTTTCCGAACACAGCTTTTAAAAAGCGCTCGTTCTTCAATGGTTCCCTATCTTCCACATTGGCCTGGGTGATGGCAAAATTTAATATCTCTCCCCTGTCATTGATTACGATGTGCAGCTTAAATCCATAGAACCAGTCCATTGTGGATTTTCCCACCTCCGCTATCCCCTTAAATACCTTGTTTCTTTTTATACGCTTGTTGTTGCAGACCCGAATGGGGGTGGAATCCACAAATGAAATACCCGTACAGCGACCTAGACAGCAGGTTTTCAGGAATATCGTCATTGGCATGAGCACGCTCTGGCTGAGTTCAATAAAGCGGTTATAGGACACAGTATTTGGGAATTCACTTTGCATATGCTTTTGGATATAAAACAGATAGAAGTGTTTAAAAAACCTGAACCCGCTCAGATGGAAGAACAGACAGATAGAGATTACTTCACTCTTAGACATGGTCGCAGGACGCTTGGAGGGCTTGCCCAAAAGAAAAGGACTTGTGGTTTGATCAAAATCTTTGCAGAACTCATCTACAAGACAAAAAATATCACTAATTTTAGCGTAGTCAATCATCTATTTTTATGTTTAAATATTTGAATGTCAGATACTTAAATATAAGCATAATTACTTTGATTGACTAATTTTTTCTAAAAATTATAAATCGAACTCAGGTGCATAATAAACTACCCATCCCTAGCCGATTCGTCATGCTGAACTTGTTTCAGCATCTTCTTAGGAGGAAAGACCCTGAAATGAATTCAGGGTGACGGCCTCTTAATCAAAAAGCCGATATAAGCTAACGAGAGGCAATATTAATAATCGAACTCAGGTAAATAGTAATTTGAGAGACTTGTGTCAGGTTAGTTCTCCTAACCGGCTGATCCTGTTGTTATTGCTTATCATATTGTACAAAAGGAGCAACCGCAGTCACATACTTTACATCTTTTCACTATCACCCTCTGCTTCCTCAACACGATTTTACAAAATGACCTCAATGTGCATTATAACGTAGCCAGTTCCATTTTCCTATTTCTATTTACCGCAAATAAGTCCTATTTTTACTCATCAATGGACCAGGACTATGCTACATATGGTGATGACAGATTACTTTCGCTATTAATAGCCCGGGATAACAAGGCTTTTTCAGAAATTTATAGCAGATACTGGCCATTACTGTACAGACATGCCTTTCGAATGCTTAAAGAAGAGAGTGAGAGTGAGGATGTGGTTCAGGAAGTATTTACCAGGTTATGGCAGAAAGCACCTCAACTACCCGTTGATACATCCATTGGTGCTTATCTTTATGTTTCTACTAGAAATGCGATTCTGAATTTTTTTAGTAAAAATCAGGTACACCATGCCTATCTGACAGACCTTGGTCAGTTTTTGGATCAGGCACAGGAGATTACCGATCATCTCATTAGAGAACGGATCCTGGCCAAGCTGATTGAAGAGGAAATTGAAAAACTTCCTCCCAGAATGCGCGAGGTTTTCGAACTAAAACGAAAACAAAATCTTTCCTACAAGGAGATTGCAGGTATTATGAATATCTCTGAACTCACCGTTAAAACACAGATGAATAAGGCTATTTCTACGCTGAGAAGCAAATTTGGTAATCATTTGCCTTCCTTTTTTATCGCGTTGTAGCGCTTTTTCCAATAAATTAATAAAAAAGTAACTTTTTTTTAATGTTGCATACAACATTGGTGTGAGCTGCCTGTCATTACTATTATACTACCTATAAAAAACATGAACAAACAAACTATAAGCAGATTTATCAGAGATTATCTGCATAATAAACTTAATGAAAAGCAAAAAGCCCAGCTTGAAACCTGGTATTTGTTAAAAGCTGAAGAAAATAAGTCGGTTGATTCGCCAATAGAATACGAGAAATTGGAAGCAAAAATCTGGAATAAAATTCTTTCTGATGTTTCGCAAACCGAAGCGGAATTGCCTAAAGTTCAGAAGCTGAATAGGCCTTACAAAAGAATAATTTCAATAGGAATTGCCGCAAGCATATTATTGATAGCTGGCATAGGTTATTTGACACTTAAAAATAACGATACCACTCCAGACCGGTTTGTTATCGCAAAAAAATATGACCTGCCTGCTGGTACTGATAAAGCCATATTGACTTTATCTGACGGTAAGGTAATCGATTTAAATAAGGATGCTGTCGGGAAAATTGCTACTGAAGCCGGTATTGAAATTACCAAAGCTGCTGATGGAACTTTGGTTTATAAAACTTTAAATACAGGCAAAAGTGATGGGTTTAATACCATTACCACGCCTATTGGCGGGCAATACGCAGTTATATTACCTGATGGATCAAAAGTTTGGCTAAATGCAGGGTCGTCTTTAAAATATCCAACAGCCTTTGCGGCAAGTGGAAGAAATGTAACCTTAACAGGGGAGGGATACTTTGAGGTGGCGCATATGGAAGGGACTAAAAGAAGAATGCCATTTACCGTAACCGTACTTAAAAACCAAACGCAATCAGAAAAAGTGGAGGTGTTAGGTACACATTTCAACATCAATGCTTATGCTGATGAACCTTTTATTAACACTACTTTATTAATGGGAAGTGTAAAGGTTGCTTTAAGCAATAACAAGACTACATTACTTAAACCCGGGCAGCTGGCCAGGTTAAGTAATGAAAACATACAGGTACAACAGGCAGATACGGAAATGGCGGTTGCCTGGAAAAACGGAGAATTTGTATTCAGGGAAGATTTAAGAAGTGCGATGAGAAAGGTAGCGCGATGGTATGATGTGGAAATCGTTTATGACGAGACTGCACCAGAAAATTTGATGCTTGGCGGTTGGATGTCGAGAGGTACTAATATTTCAGAAGTACTCAACCATATTCAGTTAACCGGAAAAGTTCACTTTAAACTTGAAGGAAGGAGGGTAATCGTTTCTAAATAAATTAAAAACGATTCCAAAAAAAACAGAGGTGCTTGGCGGCACCCCTGAATAATTGGCAGTCGACTATAAATAATCAACTAATCACGCATAAGGTCTTGATTTCGAAGCCCAGGCCAAATGCAATAAACCAAACAAACAAATGTATAAAAATTTTACTTCACTAGGGTTGCCCAACAGGCAGCTCCGCAAACTGCTACTCGTTATGCGACTGACGGCTGTGATTTTCTTGGCGGCTTTAATGCAATTAAGTGCATCAACCAAGGCACAAAAAGTTTCCATTGTCGAAAAAAATGCGCCGCTGGAACGCATATTAAAAGAAATTCGCCGACAAAGCGGATATAATATTATCTATGATCTTAACCTGATCCTCGATGCCAAGCCGGTATCTATACAGGTGAACCAGGTTAATGTTTTGGAAGCCGTTCAAAAGTCGTTAAATAACCAGCCGCTTACTTTTTCTGTTGATGGCAAAACCATTGTAATCAAGGAAAGAAGTATGGCAGATAAACTGGTAGATCTGGTAAAAGACATTGATGTTAAGGTAAGCATCAGAGATTCGTTAGGACGTCCGCTTCCCGGAGCTAATGTGTACAATAAAACCATTAACAAAATGTACGTTACGGATAAAGAAGGTGATATCCTGATTAAGGATGTGCCGGCTAATGGTTATGTATTACTGATCTCGTATATAGGATATAAAGGGGAGGAGATTTTTGTGGATAGAAAGACCGTTACCTATTACGTAAGATTAACGGCGGCTTCATCAGCGTTGGAAGAGGTTAGTGTAGTATCTAACGGTTATCAGAAAATTAGTAAAGAGCGGGCTGCCGGTGCCTATAGTACAATTTCTGGAAAGGAACTGGAAGGAACACCCGCGGTTAACCTTATGGAGCGTTTGGAAGGTAAAATACCAGGCGTAAAATTTGATGTTAAAAGTAATGTCGTGCAGATCCGTGGTGTAAATAATTATGCAGCCGGTTCAGGAACTCCACTGATTGTGGTGGATGGATTTCCGTTACTCGACCCAAGCGACAGGGCACAACTAACAAAAACCTATGGTGTTACTTATGGAAATTCAATTATAAGTAACATTAACATTGCGGATATTGAGCAGATTACATTTTTAAAAGATGCTTCTGCTACTTCCATCTGGGGTTCCCGGGCGGCCAATGGTGTAATTGTAATTGAAACGAAAAAAGGTCGCAATGGTACATCTCAGGTTAACCTCAGTTACGTTTTCGGAATCTCCAAAAATCCATCTATTGCCAGTCAGCGCTGGATGAATGCCGCACAATATATCGATCTGGAACAGGAAATGGTTGACAAAGGTTTTCTGGTAGATCCGGCTTCGGCAACACCAGGAAATGCCATTTATACACCAAACAATAGTGAAGCTACTGAATGGATGTTTCGCGTAAAACGTGGAACGGCAACCGTTGCCGAGCGCGATGCTGCTTTAGCACAAATTGCCATGCGTGATGGTGCAGGCCAGATCGAAAAAAACCTGTTGCAAAATGCAGTCAATCATCAATATAACCTTTCTTACTCAGGTGGTACTGAAAATAGTAACTTTTATATTTCTGGAAACTACACGAAAGATGTGCCCATCTATAAAAGTAATTTTGCTGAAAATGCCTTTATTAATGCCAATACCAGTACCGCATTATTTAATAAGAGAATTACATTACGGGCATTAATCAATTACCAATATAACAAATCGCAATCTAACAGTGCTGCAGTTGACGCCCTTTCGGTTAGTACAACAGCGCTCAGGCCATACGATTTATTATATGATGACAATGGCAATAGTATAGGCAGAACAGTTATCTTCCGCCAATCGCTGGCCAATACCATGATGGCACAAGGCTATCTGCCTTTCAGTTACAATGCAATTGATGAACTCAATTATTCCAACTCCATCGCCAAAAGTAATGTGATCAGACTGAATGGTGGAATTAACGGTAAAATTACGAAGTGGTTAAATGCGGATATTTCCATTTCAAATCAACGTCAATTTAGCTCAAACAATCTCCTGAATGAATTAAATAGTTATGTGGGAAGACTTTTGGTGAATACGGGTACGGTAATTACCAATGGTAAACCGGTTTACAATGTACCTTACGGCGGGCGCTATTACACCAGTAGCAATAATGCATCTGAAACAGCATTTAGAGGACAGCTGAATGCAGATGTAGCTTTTACTAAAGATCATCATTTCACTGCCATTGCCGGAACTGAATTGAGGGAAACCCAATCAGCCAGTAATTCGGAAGTCAGATATGGTTATAACGAAGATACCGGAGCTGTGGGCATTGCAAACCCTACTGTTTCTTACGTAACCATGTATGGTTATTCCCAAACCTTAGGCAATAACCTAAGTAGTTTGGGTGCATCCAGAAAGCGCTTTTTGTCTTATTACAGTAACGCCTCCTATAGTTACAGAGATAAGTATTTCCTTACCGGTAGTGCCCGATTTGATGATTACAGTATGATAGGGGTAGACCGCAGAAAAAGAGCAATTCCACTATGGTCTGTAGGTTTAAGGTGGAATGCCAATCAGGAAGAATTTATCAGGAAGCTAGATTGGATCAATCTGTTAAGTTTAAGGGCAACCCTTGGAACTGCCGGAGTGGTACCACAGGGAGGGTCAAATATTCCTATTCTTACAACAATAGGTAGCGATTCCCGTACAGGCCAGCCCATTGCCAATATTGACAACCCAGCTAATTCTGAATTAGGATGGGAAACAACTAAGCAAGGCAATCTTGGTTTAGATTTCGGTGTCTTAAAGGGCCGTTTAAATGCAAGTTTTGATGTTTATACCAAACACACCAAAGGTCTTTTGGCTAGTTTTAATTACAATGCTACTTATGGTTGGTCTAACCTATTGTTTAATAGTGGTACTTTAAAAGGGCACGGTTACGAGTTCAGCATAAATGGTGAGCCAGTAAGGGCAGGAAGATTCAGTTGGAAATCTTTGCTCAATTTCAGTTATACAACCAATACCGTAACAGAAGCCAGGTATGAAAATAATTCCAACAACCTGGCCGGGTCAGGATCAATAGTAAATGGTGCTACTTTAGGCACATTGTACGTATATAGATGGGCAGGTTTAGATAACAAGGGCCAATCACAGATTTACGACCGCAACAATAACATCATCAATAATACCACCAATTTAACCAGTGCCTTTACAAAAGAAGACCTAGTTAAAGCAGGTGTACTTTATGCACCCTATTCAACAGGCTTTTTTAACACCTTTAAATACGGCGAATTTGAAGCTGGAATCCAGATTACGGGTTATTTCGGGCATGTATTTATGAAAAATGCAATCACCAATTATCCAAACTTTCAGGGTGCCTACCCAGGTGTATTGGGCAGGCAGGAAGATTTGGCCAACCGTTGGAGAAATCCAGGTGATGAGGCGATCACCGATGTTCCCGGGCTATCTAACGTAAACTTTAACAGTATTAATCGTTACCGCTTTTCTGATGCATTGGTGAGAAAGGCAGATAACATCCGTTTACAGCAAATTTCCCTGGCTTATCAATTGCCAAAACGTTTTTTACCAAGAAATACTTTCAAATCGATTTCAATTTCTGCCAATGTCAGAAATCTGGGTATCATCTGGAGGGCGAATAAAGATGGTATCGATCCTGAATTTGTTAGCAATGGCAATTTTGGCACGGTAAGCCCTACACCTAGTTACATTTTTGGAATCAATGCAACGCTATAATCACATGAAGACAAAATATATCATCATCCTGTTTGCGTTGGCAGTTGCCTTCGCAGGCTGCAGAAAGTATGTAGAAATTGATCAACTTTCTGTACGTACCTTAAAATATACATCCGATTACCGGTATACCATGAACAATAACTCGGTTTTGGAAGGTAGTTTCTCTTATCCAATCTTATCTGGCGACGATACAGAAATTACGGATGCCACCCGTCAAAACAACCTGGGCGATATTCTGGGTAATGTGTACAGCTGGGCAGCACTTTATACAGCTGATACGCAAAGTGACGCGGATTGGGATAAACAATATAAAACCATTTATACCTGTAATGAGGTAATCAATGGTGTGTTAAATTCACAAAACGGAACGGAGCAAGAGAAGCAGAAAATTTATGCTGAAGCACTGGTACACCGTGCTTATACTTACCTGGTTCTGGTTAACACCTATGCCAGGCAATACAACAGCGCTACCGCCACCACAGATTTGGGCGTGCCCTTGCTTACCACACCAAATTTATATACTAAACTTAACCGTACACCGGTAGCAGAAGTATATAACCTCATAGTGAAAGACCTGAAGGCATCCATCAGTCGCCTGCCTGATCTTCCTGAGTTTAACGTAAGGCCGGCAAAGGTATCGGCTTATGCTTTATTGGCTAAAACATACCTTAATCTTCGTGATTTTAATAATGCCTCATTATATGCGGATAGTACGTTGCGTTTACAAAATACATTGATCGATCTGAAGAATTATGAAAATTCACCAGCTACCCTTCCTTTAAGGTTGAATAATCCGGAAATTATATTTTCTAAAATTGCGGCTGTAACCTATCAGGCCATTTCGTTAAGCAACGACCTGCTTTCTGCTATGGGAACAACAGATTTGCGTTATAAGTTATTTACCGATACCAGAAGCCGTTTCGGCGGGCAATTCAGCACCAGCTTTACAGGTCGTGCTTCCAGCAAGTATTTCTACAATGAATTTTCGATCAGTAACGGCCCATCGGTACCAGAAATCATGCTCATCAAAGCAGAATGCTTAGCGAGAGCAGGCCAAACTGCAGATGCCATGACGGTTGTAAATAACTTAAGGGTTAAGCGTTTTAATAATGCCAATTATGTGCCTTTAACAGCCTCATCTGCTGCTGATGCCTTTCGGATTGTAGTGGAAGAAAAAAGAAAGGAGCTGTTTGGTACAGGTTTACGCTGGTTTGATCAAAAAAGATTAACGCTTGATGATGCCTTTACCCAAACGAAAACCCGCAATTATAAAGGAATAGATTATACGCTCACACCAAATTCTAATCGCTATATCTATCCGATAGGTGATAAGTATATTTTATTAAACCCCGAATTGCAACAAAATCCGAGATAATCTACGGAGAGCTTATGAAAAAAAATCTTTTACTGAATGGTCTGCTACTGCTTTGCCCTTTTTTTGGGCAGCAGCTGGCTGCCCAGACCTTAACCTGGAAACCAGAATTGTTAAGGCAAAATCAACCTGCTACATTTTATTATCAGGCAAAAGGTGGCGACCTTGAATTTAGCGATGAACCAAAAGCAACATTGGCTTATTTTAATGGCAAACGCTGGGAATCTGTACCGCTAACACTGAAAAAGGAAAATGATCAGTGGCAGGCAAGTTATACCTTGCCCAATAACGCCGTTTTTTTGGCGCTTAAATTTTACCAGGGCGCTTCAATGACGCCGGAAGCAATCGATAATAACCAGGGTAAAGGTTACTTTACAAAGGTTTTAGGTAGCAACGACAAGGAACAGCGTGGCAGTTATCTGGCAGAAGCTGCATTGCGGTCTAACTTAACTGGCGACTGGAGTTTAAATGATTTTGTTTCGGCGGCAAAAAATGCCCAAACCACTGATTCTTTGTTAAAAAAGGAAGAAAAGATTTCTGGAAAACCATCTGGCCCGTTACTCTTTACCTATCTTGATTTGAAACGTTTGACAATGCCGCCAGAAAAGTTTGACGCCTTTGCTGATGCAACCATACAGGCTATGCTTAAGAAAGAAAAGTTCAGCGACGCCTTGTTAGCAGAAGCCCATGGTTATTATATCCGGGAGAAAAGGGATCAGCAAGCAAAGGAAATAGAAAAGCTGATTTTCCAATATCAGCCCAAAAGCGGAACTGCAAAATTATTAAGCTTCCGTGCGGCAACCAAAGGAGCCTCACCAGAGGTTTATCAGGCGGCATCCGAAGATTTTCTTAAAAAATATCCTTATGAAGAATGGAAGAAAAATCCCGATGATAAAGGTTTCTTATATTATGAAATTTATAGAGGGTTGGCTACCAGATACTTTGATGGTAATCAGATAGATAAGTTCTTATCCCTGTTTAAGGATATTGATTTTAGAACAGCCAACGAAATTTATCGTTGGAACATTACGCGGAATCAAATGTCCATGTCCGGTAAAGCAGATTATAAATTACTTTATGAGCTGAGCAAAAAGATCATTCCTTACTTATTGGAACGCCAGCGTGATCAGTCTTATCTAACCGACTTCGGTAGGGATGCGGTTAAAGCCCAGGAAAACGCCGATAAGCAAATGAACGATCGCTTATTTACCCATATTGCTTTAGCCATTAACCAAAAGGATTTTGCCGCAGCAAAGAACTTTTTCCAATACCTGTCTAAAGACGGAACTTATAGTAATGCCGACATGAATGCGATGCATCTTCGTGTATTAAGCGAACTGAAAGATGACAAGGCCATCAAATCCTTACTGGAAAATAGTGTGGCAGCCAATGCAGTTACGCCAGAAATGTTTGCTAAGTTGAAAGAGTTGTATAGAAGCGAACACCAGGGCCAGGAAAAAGGCTATGAGGAATACTTATCATCTCTGATGCCAAATGATAAAAAAGCAGAAATGAGGGGGCATGTAATGGCCAACATGGTCAATTATCCATTAAAGCCTTTCAGCCTGGAAGATGCCAATGGTAAAATGGTAAATTCTAATGATTGGGGAAATAAAATAGTAGTAATTGACTTTTGGGCCACCTGGTGCAGACCTTGTATTGAAGCTTTTCCTGGCATGCAATTGCTGATAGATCAATATGCAAAAGATCCAAATGTTGCGGTTTATATGATTGGTACCATGCAATTTGGTGATTATAAAGCCAAATCGGTAAACTTTGTTAAGAGCCAGGGCTATCGTTTTAACCTTTTGCATGATGCAGTTCTCCCTAATGGAGAGCAGGCAGCGGTTTTCTTAAGCCTAAAGCCGCTATTTAAGTCGTCAGCCATTCCACGTAAAATCATCGTAAAAAACGGCGTTGTGCGCTATTCTTCTGAAGGATATTCCGGTAGCCCGAGCCAGTTAAGCGATGAATTGTCAACCGCCATTGAGATTTTAAGAGCAGAGAAATAATGATAAGAAAAACGATAATTACAGCTTTTTTTTCCTTCTGGATAGGGCTTTCCGTTCAGGCACAGATGAATCCGAAGATTAAGCTGCAGGATGCCTTAAAGCTAATCCAGGATAACTATGTAGATCCGGTTAACGATGAACCCGTAGTCGATGCCGCCATCAAGGGCATGTTGAGCAGCCTTGATCCTCATTCCAGCTACATCAGCCGCGAAGAGGTAGAGGCCATGAACGAATCCATGTCAGGAAGTTTTGCTGGCATTGGAATCGGTTTTGCAATGATTTCAGACAGTACATTTATCATCAGTGTCAATCCGGATGGACCTGCGGCAAAAGCAGGCTTAAAAGTAGGCGATCAGATTGTAAACGTAGATGGTCAGACAATTCTAGGCAAAAACCTGAAAAACCAGGAAGTGATGCGGTTACTGAGGGGAGAGAAAGGAAAAGCTGTTGACCTGGCTATCAGGCGTAAAGGACAGCCAGCGCTTTTACAATTCAAGGTAATGCGTGAGCAGATTGCCGAGTTATCCATTACGGCCAGTTACATGGTTACCAAACAGATCGGTTATATTGCGCTGTCTGTTTTCAGTCAGTCTACCCGCCGGGAAATGGATGCCGCCTTAAAAAGCTTGAAAGCGCAGGGCATGACCAAACTTATTCTCGATTTACAGATGAATGGGGGAGGCATAGTAGACATGGCTATTGGCGTGGCGGATGAATTTCTTCCTCCTGAAAAAACTGTTTTTTATTCAGTTACCAATACAGGTGTGAAGGATTATTTTCTCACCGGCGGTTACGGGCAGTTTATGGATGGCGAATTGGTGGTTTTGGTTGATGAATCTACTGCTTCTTCAAGCGAAATCCTGACCGGTGCTTTACAAGACTGGGATCGGGCCGTAATTGTTGGACGCAGAACTTTTGGAAAGGGATTGATGCAGAAAGGATTTCCATTAAGTGATGGTTCGGTAATCAGGTTGACAGCCGCTCGCTATTATACGCCTTCAGGCCGATCTATCCAGAAACCTTACACCAAAGGCAAAGCTGATTATTTTGAAGATTTTAACCGGAGGATGGCTTCAGGTGAATTGAAGGAGGCAGGGCATTATCATTTTCCAGATTCGCTTAAATATACTACACTTAATCATAAAAGAACGGTGTATGGTGGTGGCGGTATCATGCCAGATCAGTTTGTTTCGATAGACACGGCATTATATAGCACCTGGCTGAATCAGACCATGAACAGTGGTTTAGTGAATAAAGTAGCCTTTGAGCTGGTGCAGCAGAATCGTAGTCAGCTAACCGCTAATTATCCTGATTTTGAAGCCTTCGATAAGAGTTTCAAAGTGGACGAAACCATGGTTGACGGGATTTTTGATGCCGCGGAAAAACTTCGGATCAAAATGCCTGCAAAAACAGATCAGGTTGCAAGAAAAACCATCCGGATAGAACTAAAAGCCGGCATAGCCGATATGTTATATGTAGGTAAGGGTTATGCCCTGCGCGTTCGTAACGAAGCCAGCGCCGCCTTTGATACGGCCTTATCTATTCTCAACTCAAAAGCCACTTACAATAAATTATTGGCAGGAAGTACTGCCAGTAAATCATCTCCTAATCAAAAGAAAAAAAACTAACATGAAAAAATTAATAATTGGTGCAATAGCTGCACTTTATTCCCTGAGTGCAACCGCACAAACCGGATATACCATAAAAGGTCAGATCGGAAAGTTGGGTAAGCCTGCCAAAGCTTTTTTGCTAACCAAAATTGATGGCAAGCAGATTCTGGATTCAGTTCCGCTGGTAAATGGAAGCTTTACCTTTAAAGGCAAGGTTTCTTCCCCTATTGAAGCAATCGTGCGTTTGAAACATGATGATGCCATTGAGATTCCGGGCAAAAGAATAAATGTAGATGGGGTGAGTTTGATATTGGATAACGAAAACATTACCATTACCGGTAAAGACTCATTAAAAACGGCTGTGGTTAAAGGATCTGCACAGACCGAAGAAAGCCGACGTGTAGATGATCTTCTTCGTCCCCTTTATAACAAATTGCAAGCCTTGAATAAGGAATACCAGGATATGCCTGAAGCTAAAAAACAGGATAAAGCTGTTATCCAGGATTTAGAAAAACGGGCAAATGCTATAGAAAAAGAAATTGTTGACGCTAAAATCAGTTATGTGAAAAATAATCCAGATAGTTTCATGTCGCTGATGGCTTTAAACTCCACTTTAGCTCCGGGTTTCGACGCGGTGGAAATGGAAAAAGTATACCTGGCCATCAATCCGAAGTTAAGAGATTCGTATTTCGGTAAAGAGGTTGGCCTGCGCATCGCTACTTTCAAAAAAACACAGGAGGGCGTAGAGGCCCAGGATTTTGCACAGCCTGATGTTGACGGAAAAATGGTTAAACTTTCTGATTACCGCGGAAAATATGTTTTGGTCGATTTCTGGGCTTCATGGTGTGCGCCATGCCGTAGAGAGAATCCAAACCTGGTTAAGGTTTACGAGCAATATAAATCAAAAGGATTTGAAATTTTAGGTGTTTCGCTTGATAAAGCAGCTGATAAAGCGAAATGGATTAAAGCGATAGCAGACGATAAACTGACCTGGAAACAGGTGGGTGATTTAAAAGGATGGGAAAATGAGGCTGCGGCCAGATATGAGGTTAAAGCTATTCCTATGAATTTTTTAATCGATCCAAGCGGAAAAATTATCGCCAAAGAACTTAGAGGTCCGGCACTGGAGTCGAAAATCAAAGAAATATTTGACGGACGCGCCAAGTAAAAAATCTTATAGTTAATGATGATTAATGCAGGTTGACGGATGTCGCCTGCATTTTTTTTATCATTTGTTTTGGACAAATCAATTGACTACAGGATTAAAGTCATGGCCTAGCAGGATAGCTAATAACCTAAGCTAGATTAATAATATGCTTTAACTTGTGTTATTTGGCGCCTTGTATGCACGGTAGTCACCCTGAACTTGTTTCAGCGTCTTTCGTGCTAAAAAGATGCTGAAATGAATTCAGCATGACGAATAGTCTAATAAGCGCTTTTATAAAAAGTTATTTTGTTAAATAATTATCAATTCAAGTTAAAAAATTAAATCCATAAGGATAGTATAGCAGCTATCAATGCTGTCGTCATAATTACGCTTCCTAATTTTAAAAATGTCCAGGCACTTACTTTCTGTCCCTCTCTTCTTAAAGCCACCAGCCATAATATAGTGGCCAGCGAACCGGTTATGGAGAGGTTGGGACCAAGGTCTACACCAATTAATACTGCACTTTTAACCAGATCGGGTGCATGGGCATTTTGCAATACACTACCTGCTATCAGTCCGGCAGGTAAATTATTCATTAAATTGCAGGCTATCGCAGTCACCGTACCACTAAGCCATACCGCTGCTGTTTCAGATTGTGCTATAGCATCATTTAACAAGGCGCTTAAATGTTGTGCCATTCCGGTTTTATTTAATGCTTCAACCACTACAAATAAGCCCGCCACCAAGGGAAGCACTGTCCATGATATTCCTTTAATCACATTAACCGGATTTTTTCTCGCGCGGGTCAATACAACGGCGCTTGTGATGATCCCCGTAATCAATGTGGGCAACCCCAGTTCCATGTTCATGGCAGAAGCAGCTAATAAAACAGTTGCAGTTACACATATTCCAATCAAAGCTGTTTTACCGCCCGGACTTATTTCTGGCAAGTTGATCTCTGTTATGATTTTTTGTTTAAAACACTCACGCTGTGAGAACCGGAGCACAAAATAAGTAACGGTAATGGCACATATCGAAGGGATCAGATACAAACTCAGCCAATGCATTAGGGATGGCATATTCGTACCATAGATTACCAGATTTGCCGGATTTGAAATAGGCAGCACAAAAGAAGCTGCATTGGCAATGAATGCGCAGATCAATAAATAGGGCAAAGGTTTTTCTACCTTAGCTGCCTTAACTGCCGCTGCCACAGCTGGTGTTAATACAACAGCTGTGGCATCATTGGAAAGAAATGTGGTTACCACCACACCAACCAGATAGATGAGTAAAAATAATCGTCCCGAAGATCCCTTAGCCCTTATAGTGGCATGGGCGGCGAGCCAGTCAAACAGTTTTTCCTCTCTTGCAGTTTCGGCCAGCAACATCATGCCGGTTAGGAATAAATACACATCCAAACCTTTCGCTATTCCGGAAAAGGCATCTGAAAAGGTAATCAGTTGGAATAATAATAACAGCGCGGCCCCAAAAACGGCATATACAGCTTCCGTAACTTTAAAAGGCCTGATGATTACACCCGCTATGGCAAGGAAAGAAATAATCCAGATGAGTATGTTATCCATATTTTATCGCGCTAAGATATTGCTTTTCGGTTGTGTTCAACTTGGCTGTTTCGCTATACATTTTTTGATTACCTGCCAGGATTAGCAGGCATCCTTAATTGTTTTTGCAAAGATGGTCCACAACAGGATGGAACCAATGGCAAATGCACCAAGAATCATAAAAGCACTGCTGTAACCCATTCCCTGTGCTATCCAACCCCCGATTGCGGGGCTAAGTGATGCTCCCAGGCCCTGTACCGTCATCACAGCGCCCTGGCCGATATTTACCCTTCCCGTACCATTCAGGATATGGGCAACCAAGCCGGGAACAGCAACACTTTGCAGGCCAGCCCCAACGCCATCTAAAATTTGTACAGGATAGATTCCTATGTGACTGTGCATATACGCAGCAAATAAACCACGTATAGGCAGCGACAAGAAAGAGATAAACAATACTAACCAGTAGCCACTTTTGTCAGCCATTTTCATGGCTAAAAGTGAGGTGCCGATCATAACCAACTGTGCAATGATAATGGTCATGGCTACAAACATGGAAGCATTACCATTTCCACTGGCTGCTGCAGCAAGGCCGTACAGCGGTAACATGGCGCCGTTACCCAAATGAAAAAAAGCCAGTGCGCCCGCCAGTACCAATAATGACTTACATTGAAACAATACTTTGAATCCACTGGCTTTTTCATCTTTCTCTCCCTCTCTCATCCCTCTTGCCACGTCATCATCAATGGAATTAGCCGGAATCAATAATACTGAAATGATAGACAGTATCCCAAAAAAAGCTGCCAGAATAAATATAGCCGTGATGCCAAATTTGTAGCCCAGGTAACCTGAAAGTGCAGAACCTACCACATTGCCTGCATGGTTGAAGGCCTGGTTATAGCCATTTTGCTTGTTAAATCCTTTTTGTTTTACTATACCAAGCGTAATGCCGATGATGGCCGGGCCAATAGCCGACCCGGCAATAGCTGTTGCCACCTGCGAAATGCTCACCAGCCAGAACTCCTGGGTGAATAAGATTATTCCAGAAGCCAGTATGGTGAAAACCGCCGATATAACCACATAAAACCTTTTTCTTTTAGTGGCATCGATTAATGCACCTGCCGGAATAGTCATGATCATTCCTGCTACTCCACCAATGGTCATCACTGAACCGATCAGCCCGCTTTTCCAGCCATGTGCCAAAAGGAAGATGCCTAGAAATGGTCCGACACCGGCCTGGAGGTCGGCCATGAAAAAATTAAGAGATTGTAAGGACCAGATAATCCGCTTATCTGTTACCCCTAAAGCTGCTTGTTTGCTCATACAGGTCTCCTAACACCAAGTGCGATATTTTGTTTAAACACTTAATAGGAATATTTTATGTTATTTATTTGTAAATCAGATGATTGAATTAGTTTTATGCTCGAATTAATTTTTCTTCATACTAATAAATAATAATGATTATAAATCCATACCAGGGTATAGCGTAGTTGGCAAATCAACCACTGCTTCAAAGAAAAAATTGCTGCTTTCTATACTGAATTTTCCATTGTGTAAATTAGTAATCGCTTTAACCAGCCATAAGCCAATCCCTGCACCGTTGGCTTCTATGGTCTCCCTATGGAAGGCATTCTGGAGATTTTCAGTCGGGAAACTTTCCTCGTTAATTGCATTCTTAAAACTAATGGTGATATAATCCTTTATGTTAGATTGCTTTACAGCGCAACTGATCGGCGTTCCCGGGACAGCATATTTAATCGCGTTCTCAATAAGGTTCATCAATAAGATATTCAGCTTGTCATCATCGGCAATGACTAGAAAAGTTTCAGCATCCTGATCAAAATCAATATCTGTGCTTAATTCTTTTTGCTGCATAAATGTTTGGAACCGGTTAAACAATCGGAGTATTACCAGCGAAAGATCTATCTGTTGTCGATGTAACGTAATGCCGCTACTTTTTAACTGGCTTACCAGCAGGAACTCCTGCACCACCTGTTGCAGCCTGTTGATCTCCGTAAGCTGACTCTCCATTAGGTTTGACAATGCGGGTGTCAACCCCGGTTTTGATAGATGAACTTCTATTTCAGCACGCATAATGGCCAGCGGTGTCTTTAATTCGTGCGAGGCAGAGGCAAAAAAGTTTTGTTGCTGCCGTAAAGATTCATCGATCCGAACCAACATGGTATTGATGGTTTCAGTTAATTCCTGCAGTTCGTCATTCGTTTTTTTCACTGGAATAACATCGCGGAGTTTATGCGCATTGATGAGTTTGGCTGCGTTAATGATGCGCTGCACAGGCTGTAGCAGGTAAAAAGATAAAATATAGGCAATGAGACCTGCAAGTAAAACACTCAACAGGCTGCAGGTAAAAAGTAAAAGGAGCAGGTATTGTAAGTTACCGTTAAGTTGATCAGCACTGCGTACCAGCATCAGTTCGGCCGGATTGTCTTCATTATTGCTGACTACGTATGCAACCCTCATGCCTAAGGTATCGGTTACGCCTGTCTTTGCAGGTGTTCGGATGTTTTTAATGATGCCCGGAGACTGGAACACCACAATGGGTTTACCTGCTGAATGATATAATACCCTGATGGAGGTATTCTGATCAGGCAAAGGAATAATTGCAGGCAATACTTCCGTTTTATCCAGAAGCGTTTTGGCCCTCGCTATTAAATAAGCATCATTATCTGATATCATCAGCATCCTGATTTTCCGGTAACAGTAAAGGTTAAAGGAGAAACTTAACAAAATGAAAATCAGGCTAAATGCAGCCGTAATTTTAAGTTTGATACCGAACTGACGCTTTCCTATTCTCATTTAACCTTGTTTTACATCGCCTTTTAAAATGTAACCCCGCCCCACAACCGTATGGATCAATTCTTCATCGTAACCTCTGTCCATTTTTTTTCGAAGCTGGTAAAGATGTACTTCTATTACATTGCTACCGGGGTCGAAGTTGATATCCCACACTTTTTCAAGGATCTGTGATTTGGTAACCACTTTATTTTGGTTGGCAAGGAGGAACTCCAGTAGTGCAAATTCCCGGTTGCTCAGCATAACTGTTTTGCCGGCGCGGCTAACTTCCCTGGTCAAAAGGTCTACCTTAAGGTCTGCAACCTGTAATTTGAGTGAATCCTGTGCAAATGATCGCCGCTGTACAGAACGTATCCTGGCCAACAGTTCTTCAAGTTCAAATGGCTTTTTGAGATAGTCAATAGCGCCATGGTCAAGTCCGTTTATCACATGTTCCGTATCATTCAGGGCACTGATAATAATAACCTGGGTTTGGTTATTAAAGCTACGCAGGTTTTTTAAAACCTCCAGCCCGTTAAGCGAAGGTAGCATCATATCCAATAAAATAAGATCGTAATGGCCAATCATTGCTGTTTCCAAACCTTTATTGCCATCAGCAACCACATCGCAGATATGGCCCGCCTGTGTAAGGCCGTCAGCAATAAATCCCGCTAACTTTAACTCATCTTCTATTAATAATATTTTCATCTTACCAGAAATGTTTTGTTATCTATCGTGATGCGGAGTACAATGTATACTTTGTCATAATTGATGTTGATAAAGCCCTGATCATCCTGCCGCCTCACCGCTTCAAGATTAAAGGTGTTGCTTTCTTTAATGAGGTATGCAATATCATCTACCAGCCCGGGTTTAAAGTGAAATAACAGGTTGTTCTTTCTCAATGCCACAATACCACCGTATTGATCTGTAATTATAGCAGGCTTTTCCAGGTTAAATTTTTCTATTTGCTGATTGGGAACATCCGGAGGTGGAGGCAAGTCATCGAGAACCTGGCTGATGCCGGTCCGATTGTTCCGGATGGCTAATAATTGGTAGCCGACTACCTCATCGCTGGGATTTAGCGCATAAGTTGCCTCAATTTCCTCGCCAATAGTACCGATTTTGATTACCCGCGCTGCGGTATGTGGCCGAAAATCAATTGTGATTAAACCGGCTTTTTCCGTTTTCAGTTCCAGGGCATTGATATCCAAATGAGGATTGTTTTTATACCTGATAACGGTTCCTGTAATTACCTTTTGTTTAGTTGCGCGTTCCGTTTTTGGTTCATGATGATGAGATGGCGGTTTAGGTAATACAGGTACCGGAGGTTTGACTAACAGCCAGATAATGACCAAGAGTAACAGAATGATGACAACCAGCAGTGGGCGATAATTTTTTATTTCTATCGGCTCATCTGATAAGTCATTATCTTGCTTCATTTTCATGTGCGCTGTAAAATATCGTTATTTTATCAGTTAACAGTAAAGCAGCCAATTAGTTCATACGCATTAACAATTATTTTGAGATAAGCGGCTGTATCATAAATATAAAATTGTCATCCTGAGTGATAGTTTATTTTATAAAAATCAATATGAGTGACAGATAATTTTGCTAGGTAATATTCCATCGAGGAATCGTCATTCCCAACTTGATTGGGAATCTTAAAGCGGCTTGTATTAAGATTAGCTTCGCTGAGCACTCCGTGGTTCCCGCATGCGCGAGAATGACGGACCGGACTAATGGATTATGTCAATGGTAGCCTGTCGAAGGACCGCTGAATGCCCCGTAGAGCATTTCGATACTTGGTTAAGCTCAGCACAGGCGAAGCCCAACGTGACAGGTTCTAATGGAATTATAACTTATGATACAGCCACATCTGACAACTATCTCAACAAATATGTTTGTCCATTGATCTCAATGGTCTCCGGATGAATAATGGTTGGGGCACCTGATTCCAATACCACACCAGATGGTGGTGTGTCTTTAATACCCGTTACCTTCACCTTATCTCCCGCTTTCAATAGCGCTTGTAACTGTTCAACTGCATGTGGCGGTAAATCTATTTCTACCATGTTATCGAGTCTAAGCCCACGGATTGCGCCGCTCTGATCGCGTTTGAAATCATTGATTTTTCCCGTAAACGTTTTAGATGGTTCAATAACAGGTGTCTTAGGTATACCTGGAGGTGTATCTGCTATCTGTGTTCCATCAACAGCTAAACTTGCCATCTGGAATACATTTACACCGTCCGGCCCATTATCAGTAAAGCCCTTTACCATTACCGATTTGCCCTTAGCTGCGGCACTCATAAGTTGTTTGCCCAATTGTTCCGGAAATCTCACTGTAATTACCTGGCTGCCATTTTGCAAGGTGAAACGATTATAGATATACCTGTCATTCGTTTGGTAAGCAATTACCTTTCCGGTCAATGATGTTAACACCTTTAAACCTGGTCCTCTTTCCATGCCATGTTTGTGTAAACCAGGAGCTGGCGGCATTTCGCCGGGTGCGCTGTCCGGTGGTGCCGGAAGGTTATTTGTTGGGCGTACTTGCGCAAAGGTTACGATACTCATCAGCGTCAGGCAAGCTGTTACGGCTGTTTTTTTAAGTTGACTTTTCATATGCATTCTTTTTAAGATTTTATCATTTTATAATCCAAAGCTACATTGGCGACCTGAAGCGGGTATGAAAAGGGAATTAAATTTAGTTCATCTGAATGGTTTGTTCTGCCATGTTCAGCTCAGCGGCAGATGGAAACATCTGCCGCCACAGATGGATTCAATTTTTTTTATAATTTTACTGACTATGCGCAACCAACATAACCATACCGATGAAGAGCTGATCGTCATGTTGAGGGAGAATGAAGTGGTTGCTTTCAAGAAAATTTATACAAAATACTGGTACGACTTGTACCTCATGACCAATAAAAGATTAAGGTCGAAAGAAGCTGCAGAAGAGATCATCCAGAATTTCTTCACTACATTCTGGATCAACCGGGGAAAAATAAACATTAAAGGGTCTTTAAAAGCTTATCTCCATTCTGCCATCCGTTATTCTATTATTGATTATCTGGCTAAAGAGGCTACGAGACACAACTATCTTGAATTACTTTCTTTTAGTTATGAAGAGGCTACAAATACCACTGAAGAAGCCATATTTATAAAAGAGCTGGAAAACGGAATTGATGGGGTGATTTCAAAGTTGCCTGCCAAATGCAGAAAGGTATTTGAGCTTAGCAGGAAGGAACATAAATCCAATAAGGAAATTGCGCAATTACTCGGACTTTCTGAAAAGACGGTAGAAAACCATATTACCAATGCCTTAAAGTACTTCAGGGTTCATTACAAGGTAATCTTGATTGCTTCCGGTTTTGCCTGGTTAATTCGGTAAAATAACAGCGTTCAATAAAAATCGTCAGCGGGAGAGAGATTTTCTCCGTATGAAAGACACTGAAACGGGTTCAGGGTGACGGCTGCTTATCAAAAAGGTGGTACAAGCTACTGAAACAAAATCAAACTCAGGTTAGGAAATGAGCGGTTAATGTTCATGGCGGGCTGTAGTCCCGCTATCGCTTATAGTCCTCGCTGCACCGTCATCGTCCTCGTTTGAAACGAGGATGAAGGGCAAAGGCGATTGTATCGCCAAGCACATATTTCGCATTAAAAATGTGGGTTTCACTAATCTTAGACGGGAGAGACCCTTTCTATAGTTAAGACCCTGAAACGAGTTCAGGGTGACGATATCCCTGGGGATTTAATGAACAGATTTAACATCGCTTAACTTTTTCGTTCTCTATTTAAACTGATCATTTAGCCCTATTTTAATTTTTTAATTTTTTTTGGGGGCAAGGCCCGGGTTACCCGACTATACTATTAACGAACCAAATATAACTACATACCAACATGGGCAGATCAATAGCCGTTTCCTTATTAAAAAAATATCTTTCAGGTGATTGCACTGTTGCTGAGGTAAAAGAAGTGGACGAATGGTTTGACAGTATGGATGCTGTACCTGAAGAGCTCGTAGGCCTTTCTGATAACCAGCGCAAGCTCGTGGAAGATAGAATTTTTGAGCGCATTCTGCTCAACATCGAAGCTAAAGAACAGCAAAAAATCATATCAGTTCCCAAAAAATCAATACGTATAAGCACCATATTATGGGCAGCAGCATCACTCATTCTGGTACTTGGTACGGTGCTGATCTGGAGATACCATGCACCGCTAAACCTGCAAAACAAAAATGCAAAATCACAAGCCGTTCATATAAAGCCAGGTGGCAATAGGGCGGTTTTGACCTTAGGCGATGGCTCATCGGTAGTATTAACCGAAGCCAAAATAGGGGCATTGGCCGACCAGCAAAATGTGAGTGTGGTAAAATCAGCTGAAGGCGAACTCCGCTATAAAATACATGCCGGATCTGCATCTTCTGATATAAGTTACAATAAAATTGCCACACCAGTTGGTGGAAAATATAGTGTTGTTTTACCTGATGGAACTAAAGCCTGGCTAAACGCAAAATCCAGCTTACGGTTTCCAACGGCTTTTAAAGGTGCTGAACGAGTAGTACAGATGACGGGTGAAGTATATTTCGAAGTGGCCAAAAATCCAAATCAACCCTTTAAGGTACAATCTGGCGGAACAGAAATTAAGGTACTGGGAACGCATTTTGACGTAATGGCTTATGACGATGAGGCCGGGCAGAAAACCACACTGCTTGAAGGGAGCATCCACTTATCATCTGGTAATTTTTCTCAGTTATTGAAACCCGGGCAACAAGCCCTTGTAGATCCATCTGGGATAAAGGTGAATCACAATTGTGACCTGGAAGCGGTAATGGCCTGGAGAAACGACCTTTTTATCTTCAAGGATATGGAGATCAAAGAAATTGCCAGGCAGTTGTCGAGGTGGTATGATATTCAGGTGGTATTTAGAGGAACACCTTCAAAAGTAGCCTATACCGGAACCATATCCAAGGACGTAGAACTTTCAGAGTTGTTAAATATGCTTCAATTCACAGGATTGAAATATGAATTGAACGGAAACCAGCTTATTATAATCGATTAAAGAAGATCAAACAATAAAATAAATTTTAACCAAATAAATTATTTAACATGAGAAACTACTACAACACTGCATAAGTAAAGGTGTAACCATGCTTTTTAATAAAAAAAACCGGATCGTGTTCGCAGCACATCCGGTTACTGTAAAGGTTACTTACAATCCCGATTTAGACAACATTATAATTTAACCAAAACTCCATAAAGATATGAATTTATTTTTTAGGATCAGGCTGTTATTGCGCCGTGATTCTTACCAAATCTTATTAAAAATGAGACTCGTAGTGCTTTTTCTTACGCTTACCCTGATGCAGGTTAGCGCTAGCAGCTTCAGTCAGAATCTAACGCTTAAAGAGAATAATTCTGACATCATTTCCATCTTAAAACAAATAGAAAAACAAAGTGGTTACCATTTACTTTTCAGACGGGCCGACATTGACGATAAATATAAAGTAAACCTGAATGTAACCAACATGCCCATTGAGCAGGTTATGGGGGTAGTTTTGAAAAATACCAATCTCGATTTCAAAATTATTAAGAAGACCATTATCCTGAAAAAGAATGCCTATTCGCCGTTTGCAACAATTTCGGTGCGGGACCTCGAGATTTCGGGTACGGTGAGCGATGAAAAAGGCGTAACACTCCCTGGGGTGGTGGTTAATGTAAAGGGCACGAAGCAATCAACCGTGACCGATATTAATGGTAAATTTAAGATTTCACTTCCTGCGGGATCAACTACTCTCGTATTTACTTTTGTAGGCATGGAGCCTCAGGAAATTAATCCTGGCAATAAGAGCATCCTCAACGTGGTACTGAAAGCACAGACCACCTCACTTTCTGATGTGGTGGTGATTGGTTACGGTACACAAAAGCGTACAGATCTTAATGGATCTATCTCGTCGGTAAAAGCGGCCGATATTGCCAATGTACCCCAGGCCAGTATTGACCAGATGCTGCAGGGCAGGGCTTCCGGATTAACGATTTCGCAAAACTCTGGTGCGCCAGGCAGCAATACATCGGTACGTGTAAGGGGCGTAACTTCTTTAAGCGGTAGCAACGAGCCTTTATATGTAATCGATGGTGTACCCATTTCAGGCGATGCAGGCAACCAGAGTACCAGTGGAAGATCTCCTTTACAGGCTTCATCTTCCAATGCCAATTCGCAAACCACAGTAAGTCCTTTATCGTTAATCAATCCAAATGATATTGAGTCGATCGATGTACTAAAAGATGCATCTGCAACTGCAATATACGGTAACCGTGCTTCAAACGGTGTAATTATCATCACCACCAAAAGGGGGAGGAGCGGTAATTCTGCTATCAATTATGATGGTTATTATGGTTTCCAGCGTGTTGCAAAATATATGGATGTGATGAATCTTCGCCAATACGCAGTACTTCAAAACTCGCTGGGTGATATTTATGGTACCGGCAGAAGGGTTGAATTTGCAGATCCTTCTGTATTGGGAGAGGGCACCAACTGGCAAAAGGAAATATTTAGAACTGCGCCACAAGAAAGTCACCAGGTAGCTGTTTCTGGTGGCAAAGAGGGATTAACTTACTATATTTCTGGCGGATATCTTGGACAGGATGGTACGGTTATCGGTTCCGATTTTCGCCGCTATAGCCTTCGGGTAAATGCCGATGCCCAGGTGAAAGAATGGTTTAAGCTGGGCATTACCTTGACCGGAAGCCGCTCTGCAGAAAATGTGGTTACCAGTGATAATAACGGGATTATTTACAACGCTTTATTGCAGGCGCCTGATTTAGCCGTAACAAACCTTGATGGTTCATATACGGGGCCACCGGTGTCTGATCCATTGGCTGCCGCAGCGGCATTAAACCCCGTTGCACAGGCCCAGCAAATTAAGAATAAGCTGAACAGGACCAACATTAACACCAACATTTATAACGAAATCAAGTTTATCAAATCATTGTCGCTAAGATCAGAACTCGGGGGTGATTTTAATTTCTCGGATAATAATGTATTTACACCGAGTTATTCGTGGGGCCGTTTTACCAATCCTACAGCTTCATTAAAAGAGAGATTCCAGCAAAGTACATTTTTGATCTGGAAAGAATATCTTAACTATAACCAGACTTTTGGAGATAAACATAACTTAAGTGCCATTTTGGGTTACGAGGTTCAGCAGTCAAACTGGAGGGGAATCGAAGGTACACGTCAGGGATTTTATAGTAATGATGTACAATCTTTGAATTTAGGGCAGGCCATCACGGCTACCAATGATGAATATATTGGTACACAACGCCAGGAATCAATCTATGCACGTGCCATTTATACCTACAATTCCAAATATAGCCTTACTTCTACAATCAGGAGAGATAAGACCTCTAAGTTTGCCGAAGGCTCACAATCAGGTTATTTTCCCTCATTTGCGGCATCATGGAAATTGTCTGAAGAGCCATTTATGAAAGGGATCAATAAAGTGGTGAACGGACTTAAGCTCCGCCTGGGTTATGGAGAGGTAGGCAACCAGGATGTTCCAAATTATCTTTACAGCTCTTTGTTAAGGTCTTCACAAACAGGTTTGGGAACTGGTTTTCTTGCCGGCCGGATCGATAATAAATCACTAAAATGGCAAACCTCTATCCAATACAACGGTGGTGTTGATATGAGCTTTTTAAACGGTAGGATTAGCTCCAGTATAGATGTTTACAAAAAAACATCAAAGGACTTCTTATTCCAGCTTACGCTTCCGGCATATTTGGTGGGTGGACCTGATTATCTGGGTGGTATTAACCCTCCGTATGTAAATCTTGGAAAGATTGACAACGTAGGTTTTGATTTGAATATTAACTCGCGCAACTTTGAAAAGGGCGATTTCAAATGGAATACCAGTGTAGTGCTATCACATTATAATAATGAGGTTAAAGAGCTTGGTAACGGCCTGACCGAACTTTTTGGGACAGTAACCAATGCTTACCTGCAAACGCCGGTTACCCGTACCGTGGTAGGTCGGTCGGTAGGTGAATTTTATGGCTATAAAGTAAAGGGAATATTTAAAACACAGGCGCAACTTCAATCTGCTCCGGTTCAGTTTGGTAGAGGCATTGCCAATAATAGCAACAGCACCTGGTTGGGCGATGTGCAATACGAAGATGTAAATGGCGACGGCGTTATCAACGAGAAAGACCGTACCGAGATCGGAAATCCAAATCCTAAATTCACCTATGGCATTACCAACACCTTTAGTTATAAAGCTTTTGATTTTACCTTGTTCCTGAACGGTTCTTACGGTTCCAAAATTATGAACCTGTTAAACAACACCATGGGGAACCTGGCGGCTGTATATCAGAATCAATATGCAGCAAATAGTAATTTCTGGTCACCACAAAATCCCGATTCCAATATTCCGGCGCCTAAAATTGGTATTGATAATCCCAATCTTTTTGTCTCAGACCGATATGTAGAAAGTGGATCTTTCTTACGCATACAGAATGTGAGTTTGGGTTACAGGGTACCTGCCTCGTGGATCAGGAAATTTAAATTTTCTAATTTAAAGGTGTACTCCAGCGTACAAAACCTTTACACCTTTACAAAATATAAGGGCTATGATCCGGAAATCGGCGCAATGAACCAAAGTGCCATTTTAAACAATATAGACCTTGGAAGATATCCAATTGCCAGGACCATCACTTTTGGGGTAAATGCACAATTTTAGTGACCTACAATTATTGAACAAAATGAAATCATATATAATATACAGCTTTATTTTTATCGCCATTGTTAGCGCAGGCTGTAAAAAAGACTTTTTTAATATTCCTCCACAGGATTCACTCAGCGCTGATAATTTTTACCAAAACACCGAACAGGTGCAGGCCAGTACCATTGCGCTGTACAACTCACCATGGTTCGACTGGAATGCCAAAGCTTCCTGGTGTATTTCAGAATTGCTAAGCGGTAATGCACACACCTATTCTCCGGATGTGATCAACTTCGGTAATTTTTCGGTAACAGGCGATAATACCCAGTTGGCATCAGCCTGGAATTCGCTATACAGCGTAGTTGCCCAATCTAATGCGTTGATTAATAATCTGAAAGCAAAAGTGCCAGCCAGCGTGCCAGCATCTGTGGTTAATAATGCCATTGGCGAAGCGAGATTTATGCGTGCTATGGCTTATTTTTATCTGGTAAGAACATGGGGAAATGTGCCGATTATTGAAAATAGCCTTGATTATGTGAACAATTACCAGATTAATACCAATCCGGTAACTGATGTTTACAAGTTCATGATCAACGACCTCAAATTTGCGGAAGATAATTGCGATAAAATGATCAGGACGGGTTCTGTTTCCCAGGGTAAAGTATCCAGCGGATCAGCATCTGCATTATTGGCTAAAGTTTATTTATACATGCGCGACTATTCGAATGCCCGTTTAAAAGCAGAGCAGGTAATCAATAGTGGCGAGTTTAAATTGTATGGAATAGATATTTCGGGCAAAACCTATGCTGATTTGTTCAAAACTGCCAATAATAATAACGAAGAGAGTATCGCCGCGATACAATGGTTGGGCGGATCTTCCTATGGTCATGGTAATGCGCTACAATCCTTCCTTGCCTTTAACTCTGAAATTACGGGTACCGGAGACGGTTATGGAAGTGTTACGCCTTCTATCGATTTGCTTACTGCTTTCGAGCCCGGCGATTTAAGAAGAAAGCCAACGGTGATGATGCAGGGAGATGTTTACCCTGAAATTAACCAGGCCAAAGGTGGTTACACTTTACCTGTCGGAGCGGTTGCTCAGGGCATGCCGGCATTTATTAAAAAATATGTGGTGGGTACGCCTGCAGATAATGGTGGTAAAGGCGCAGCATTTTCTACAGGTAATAATACTTATTTAATGCGTTATGCAGATGTATTGTTGATTGAGGCAGAGGCAGTACTTGCCGGTGCTGAACGTACATCTGACGATGCGGCACTTGTACCTTTCAACAAAATCAGAAAAAGGGCCGGCCTCATTCCTAAAACATCAATCACTATACAGGATATTTATCAGGAGCGTCGTATGGAATTCGTTTTTGAGGCTGATTACTGGTTTGATCTGGGCCGGTTAGATGGTTTTAATGTAACCTCACACCCTAAAGCAATAGCAATTATTTCCAATCAGGAAAGGGGAATTTACAGTAACACCACGCCTGTTGTTATCTGGGGACAAAAGTATACGCCAACTGATGCCAATTTCCGTTTGCCTTATCCTACAACAGAAACCATTCTAAATCCAAAATTACTATTGGCTCCGGTGCCTTACAATTTTAAATAAGCTTATATGAAAACGTTACATAAAAATATTATAGCCTTTTATCTTGTTGGCATCTTTTGCATGCTGATTTTTGCCACCTCCTGCAAAAAGGAAAAAGAAGGACAGGGTGCACCAAGCATTACCCGCGTGCGTACCCTGGTAAGGCCGGGCGATACTCAACTTACACCAATGGATTCAACAGTTACTTCGGGCGATGTCGGTGTTACTTATGTTATAGAGGGGGTAAATCTGAAATCGACTAATAAAGTAGAATTCAATGGAGCATCAGCTTATCTTAATACAGCGCTTTTTAGTGATAATAGCATTATCGTGATGATCCCGGCAACCGCCACATGGATCAATCAAACAGGGAAATTAATACTGACTAACCCATACGGCAGTACTTCCTTTAACTTTAGTATTAAACAACCAGCTCCGGTAATTAGTGATTTGAGCCAGTTTGCAGGTAATGCTGGCGATGTCATTACCATTACCGGCTTACGTTTTGATCAGGTGTCAGGCGTTAAGTTTGGTACAACTGATGCCAGGGTCGTTTCATCAACGAGCACGGAATTGAAGGTAACTGTCCCTACAGGTGCGCTAGGTGCAGTAAGTGTGACTACCCCTGGCGGTACAGGTACTGGTCCGTATGTATCTTACGATGGCGTTGTGGTGCCGATATTGTTGCCATTCGGATTTACTCATTTATTTTATGACGATCAGATCACAGCGGGCTACGACTTCAATTTCGGAGGTGCGAATGCAGATGTGAATAGTACTGAAATGGTAAAAAGAGGTAACCATTCTATTAAATTAACCTATACAGGAAGTTATGCCGGATATGCGGTTGGCAGTAACACACCTGTTGATTTAACTGATAAAACCTATGTTAAGTTTTCTATTTATGGGACAACAGGTACTGAAGGGAAAGTAGTAAAAGTTGCATTGGGTGATTTTGACAACCGTAATGTAAGTGTGGTGCTGCATGCGGGCAAGTGGACAAATTATGTGGTTCCAATAGATCGTTTCCAAAGCGCCAGCCAACCGGGCAAACCTACCAGTTTAAACTGGATCGGCTTTCAGGAGTTGAGCGGCAATGCGCCAGAAACCATCTACCTGGATGATATTGGGGTTTACTAATTGAAGGGATATTAGCTTAGTGAGGTAGCTTCCTCGAGTTATCGTCATTTCGAGCGTAGTGCAACGCAGCCGAGAAATCTGTCACGGAAGATCTCTCCATTTCGCTGCGCTTCAGTCGAGATGACGATCCTTTTATTCTAAATCTATCAATGGTAGCGGACACAACCCTTCCAGATTTATAATTTTAAAATAATTTATCATGAAATTAATACAATACATCATTGCCATCATCATCATGCTGGCAACCAGTGCCACTGTTTCTGCACAAAAAAACCTGGTGCTTAACGGTGGTTTTGAAAATGAATTAGAGGGCTGGGTTGATTATTCGGCAAAAGTGACTCCTTATATGTATAGCGCCGGCAAAATGAGTGCTGCCTTATTTTCTTCAGATTCTTCTAAATGGACCGGTATGCACCAGATTGTATCGCTGCCTAAAAATACCCAGTATATACTCATGAGCGCGAAGATTAAAGTAGATGGTGTGAGTACCGGAAAAAATGCCTGGAATGGTGCCTTATTTCTTTTCGAAACGCTTGATAAACAGGAAACTAAAATAGGAGATGGAATCAACATTGCCTCAGTTACCGGAGATGAAGACTGGAAGTTATATGAAAAAGCATATATTGTTACACCAGGCATTACTAAAATAAAATTGTTATTTGCCTTAGGCTATGTTACGGGTACGATGTTCGTTGATGAAGTAAGTTTAAAAGCAATTACCCAATCGGAGTTTGAAAAATATTTGTAGTATGATGAATGGTGTGATGTGTAAGTTGTTTTTAATCGGTTTGTTACTGTTTACAACTGCAGTTTTTGCGCAGCAAGTGGCAACTCCTAAAATTGTGCTGAACCAGTCTGGTTATTATCCAAAGCTTGAAAAAAGTGCGGTTATACTTAATCCCGTTTCAGAAAGTAAGTTTGAGTTGTTATCCATGCCAGACCGGAAAGTGGTGTACACCGGTGTATTATCGGAACTAAAAACTACCCAATATTCGAACATTAAAACAAAACTAGCCGATTTTAGTGCTTTTGATCAATCAGGCGATTACATTATCTACGTGGATGGCGTTCCTGAATCTCCGGTTTTTAAAATTACAGATCACGTGAACCATGATTTAGCAGTGGCTGCATTAAAGGCATTCTATTATCAGCGTGCTTCAACTGCGCTGGACGTAACCTATGCAGGGAAATGGTATCGTGCTGCCGGGCATCCCGACACTTCAGTTTATATTCATCCATCGGCCGCTTCTAAAAACCGTAAGGCTGATAGTAAGATTAATGTTTCCGGAGGATGGTATGATGCCGGAGATTATAATAAATATGTGGTAAATAGTGGTATTTCTACCTCAACCTTACTTTCTGCTTATGAAGATTTTCCTGAATATTTCGTGGGGCAGGAGGTGCATATTCCACATACCAAAAACAAAGTTCCAGACGTCTTAACAGAGGCTGTTTACAATTTACGATGGATGCTTAAAATGCAGGATCCTGGCGATGGCGGGGTCTATCACAAATGTACTAATCTGAATTTCGACGGTATGGTGATGCCAGATCAGGCCTTATCAAAACGTTATGTGGTGGCAAAGGGTACTGCCGCAACATTAAACTTAGCCGCAGTGGCCGCACAGGCTTATCGCATTTTTAAACATTTTCCTGAGCAATATCCCGGATTGGCAGATAGTTGCCTTTCGGCATCCAGAAATGCCTGGCGCTGGGCACTAAATAACCCTAACGTTGTTTACGATCAAGATCTGCTTAACAAAACATCAGACCTTAAAGTAAACACAGGTGCCTACGGCGATAAGAACTTTGAAGATGAATGGATCTGGGCCTCTGCAGAACTGCTGGCCTCAACCGGAGAGCAGGCCTATTATAATGCCTTTTTTGCGCGTTTGAATACTCCGGTGAGCTTGCCAAGTTGGAGCAATGTAGGCATATTGGGGTATTATACATTAATTAGATGTGAGCGGCAGCTGCCTGAAAGTTATAAAAGTATAACCAGCATTCTGAAGAAGAAAATATTGACACTTGCTGATCGTTACTTAAATGCCTTCAAAACAGGTGCCTACCATACGGTGATTGGCGCTTCGCTTGACGATTTCGCATGGGGAAGTAATTCTTCAGCAATGAATCAAAGTATATTACTCATCAACGCTTATTTATTTTCCAAAAATGAGGCTTATCTCGATGCTGCGGTCAGTAATCTCGATTACGTTTTAGGTAAAAATGCAACCGGCTATTCTTTTGTAACCGGCATAGGTTACAAATCACCTATGCACCCACATCATCGCCTGTCGTTTGCAGATGGTATTGCTGAACCCATTCCAGGCTTACTGGTTGGTGGGCCTAACCGGGAAAAACAGGATGGATTAAAATACGATTCCGAACCAGAATTGTCATACCTCGATGATGTCAATTCTTATGCGAGTAATGAAATTGCCATCAACTGGAATGCACCATTGGTATATGTAGCAAATGCAATGGAGTGTATTGAAAAGGGGAAAAAATAAGGGTCAATAGAAGTAAACCCATGCCCGGAGTCCCCGCCTGTGCGGACAGACCAGCCCGTACAGGCGGCGAGATATCGATATCTCATAAAATAAAATGAAGCAAGTTGAGTTGGCGGTAATATTTGAAGTTTTATTTAGCTGGCATTGCTCAGCGGAATACTGAAAGAAAAAGTACTACCTTTCCCAAATTCACTCTCTACCCAAATTTTTCCCTGATGACGGGTTACGATTTCTGCGCACAGGTATAAGCCTATCCCAAAGCCGGCGATCGTACTGTCACTTTCAACCCTGTAATACCGGTCGAAAAGTTTTTGTTGATGCTCAGCTTTAATGCCGATGCCTTGATCAACGACACTTATTATAATTTGATCATGATCAACGGAATATTGTATATTAACCTTGCTACCCAGATCAGAATATTTAATGGCATTACCGATCAGGTTTTGAAGCACCTGGTTTAATTTATTGCGGTCTGCATAAACCATTACCTCATCGGCAAGGTGCAGCTTTACTTCGTAACCCGTGGTTAGTGTTAAGGTTTCTTCACAAACCTCTTTTAATAAATCTGTAATTTCAAATTGTTGTTTATCAATGGCTATTTTTCCTGATTCCAGACGTGAAACATTTAAAAATCCATCAATCATTCTGGTCATCCGCTTCACCTGGTTTAGCGATTTGTCAATTGTAGCGAGCATTCTGTCTTCAGTTTGCTGGCGCGAGAGGTATTGCAACAGTTGCAGGTAGCCATTTATCGAGGTGAGTGGTGTTTTGAGCTCGTGGCTCGCCATACCGATAAAATCATTCTTACGCTGTTCATCCTCCTTTTGCTCAGTAATATCCAGCACCGAACCTATAAATCGCATTGGTTTATCGCTGGCATCAAAATAAACCTGCCCTTTGGCCCTGATCCACCTCAGGCGTTTGTCTTCAAATCCAATAGTGCGATATTCTACGTCGTAAATGCCGTTGCTGGCTTGTTTATCAAAAACATAAGCTAAAACGGCGTTAATCCTTTCTAAATCATCTTGATGAAGGTTCTGTAAAAAATCCCGCTCAAAATCAACCTCATTCGAATGGCTGATCCCGAATAATAGCCTGCAGCGATCGTCCCATTGCATGTGGCCCGTAGCCATGTCCATATCGAAAGTGCCCAGTTGAGCAGCTTCTTTAGATAACCTGATCTGTTCATAGGCCTTTTGAAGTTTTTCCTTTGAAATTACATGCTCGGTAATGTCCGTGGCGGTTTGCATCAGCCCGATTACCTTTCCGTTTACTTTCAAGGGGGTATAGGTCAGATCGTAATAGCCTAATGTCGGCTTGCCATTTTTGATCAGTGATATGCCAACACCGGGCACATGATGGTTGAGTCCCGTGCGGTAAGCATAAAATAGTTCATCTACTACCTGTTGTCCAACCAATTCGGGGATAGCTTCGAACCAGGGTTTTCCTAAAACCGATGAGTCCTTACCAATCAGATTAAGCATTGGGCCGTTAATTACGTCAAAAACCATGTTTTCTCCTTTGGTAATCAACATCGGAACAGGAGAGGAACGAACCATATTTTTAAACCATTCTCGGCTTGCTTCCAATTTTGTCCAGGTTTCCGTTGAAGTTACGCCATCCGCTTCACTTGTTTGAACATCATCCTTCGCAAGCAGCACATGTTCGGTTTCCAATTGCAGGCTTTCGCCTGTTGTTTGCATGTATTCTATATTTCGGCGGTTAACGCCCTTGTTCGTACCAGGCAGTATTTCATTTACAGCTTTCAGGTTTGCCGATAGCTCGTGGTCATTTACAGGCTGATGCTGTTCTGTGGCTAGCGTTGGTTTCGCGATCAGCCAAACCACAATTTTTGGTTGATGATCAGCAGCCTGTTCTAGTTTGCTTGCAAAATAAAGATAGCTAGAAAATGGGGATACGCTACTTACCAGGTCAGGAATCTGTACGGGTATTGTAAAGTTGTTTTTTAACTGCAAGAAGAAATCAGAAATGTCTGGAGGCAGGTTTTGGCCCAAAATGTCATGAAGATTCATCTTCAGGATTTCTTCCAGACTTCCATTTACTAACGCTAAAAATTGAGCATTTGCATATGCTAGTTGCAGTGAATCGGGATCAATAACGAAGATGGGGATTGGCGCCAGGGTTATGAAACTGGAAGTATTGGTTATGGTTAGCATGTTATATCCCGTTAAATACAAATGTAATCATTTTGGCTATTTACCAACGTAATAACATTTTTTAAATCTTGATCTGTTGACCTTGCAATTGTTGACCCAAACAGCAGGACTTCATTCGTGTTTACGCTATTGCCAATCCACAATTATACCTTTCAATTTAAATACAAGGTCCATTTTGTTCATCTATGCGTTTCAGTATAGCGGATAAAATCATGTTATAAGCCACATAGGCAACAAATACAAAAAAGCCTAACTGTAGCGCAGAATTATTCTCCGTAACCACTTTTAGCGCTTCGGTGTCGATATTGAGCCCGGATAGCTGGCTTTTTAAAATCCCGTTAAGACCAATATAGGTCATGGCTATCCCAACTACCATCACATCTGCCATATCCCATTTGCCGAGGTCAAATGCCAGAAAACGGATGAATTTTGAATTGCCTAATAATTTACTGCATGATACCTGCAATCCACGTGCAATGAGGCGTAGCAGGGGCAGTATAACCACGAAAAGCATCAGTAATACGCCTACCAGTACCGCATCTGGTTTGGGTTGTTCTATCAGGGTGCCAATAATACCCAATATACTCTGGCTTTGAAAAAAGAGTACCTGGTTGTTGAAAACCAGTTTTTCCCCTAACAAAGCAAACTCAAGTGTTTTAATTCTGGCGTCTACCTCTATAATGGGTGATGACACACCAACTGCAAGTAAAATGAACGCGAAAAGCAATGATATCACAAAAAGGGTAACTTCGCTATCCACTCGTTTGCGTAATAAAAGCCAAAGCATTAGGGCAATTACAATACAAGCAGTCATCCCGATTGCATACTGATAGCTCAAACCTTTAATGTGGCTAAGTTTGGCATTTACAACTTTGTCAAAAGCGTTGGCATTATCTACTTTATACTTTTTAAAAATGCTATGCTCTACGGATGAGATGGTTTGATCGCTTCGGTCATAAGTCTGCGCTTCCAGTTCGTCGAGTTTTCCGGTTGCTACAGATTTTAATTTTTTCAAGCTTCTGGGGCTGGTTATTTTGGTTACAATGGTACGTGAGAAAGATGGCACCAATGCATGGATTTCTTTAACATCTACAAATGTATTAAACGCCAGTTTTTTAAGTTTGGCACCAAGTCCTTTCTGCGGTCTCGTCACTTCAGCAACGGCTTTGTTTACCATGCCATGTAATTGTTTTTCAACTTCCTGTTGCATATCCACCTTTTGGCTTTTGGTAAGGTTAAAGCCCTTTACCTTCCGATCAACCACTGCTGAGATTTTATCTCCCCAGCGGTCTACCGAAAATATGCCGAAAGTAATGTTGTTTGAAAGGCTGTAATCTTCCTTAATGTGTTTTTGCTCATAAGCCAGTTCGCGGAAATGGTAGCCACAATACGCTGCAGCCATTAAAAGCAGCAAAAGTGCGGCAATCAGGATAAAAGATGCCGACCTGGATTGATCTGGCTTAACCTGCTTATTTGTATTCATATTATCTTTTTGCAATTCGCTCATTCATCTTAGATTTAATGCACCTCGTGCGGGGTAATAGATTTAAGGATGGTAGAAAGGATCAATCCATAAAGTACAAAACAAATAAAAACAATGTAACCAGGTTGCAGCGCGGTGTTGTTGGTTGTGAGGATAGTAAGCGAATCATTATTGATATTCAGGGCCCTCAACTGGTTTTCAAGTAATCCGTTAAGCCCAATGTATGCCATTAAAATAGCGATCACAATTACATCGGCCATGCTCCATTTTCCTGATTGAAAAGCAAAATACTTAACTATACCATTTTCTGCCCACTTTTTGCCGCCCAGCAGGTGAATCCCTGTTGACGAGAGCTTAACTACGGGGAACAAAATACTAAAAGCCAGAATCAATACGCCAACCAGTACAGAATCTATTGCCGATTGGCTGATGAGTACCCGCACGACATCCATTATACTTTTGCTCTGGAAAAAAAGTACCTGATCATTAAAAACAACATGTTCTCCCAGTAAAACAAAATCTAAAGACCTGATTCTGGCATCAACTTCAATCATAGAGGCGGTTAGGCCGACTGCTAAAAGCATAAAGGCAAAAAGTAACGACATAATGAAAAGCGTGGTATGCAAATCCCTACGTTTGCGCAGTAGCCACCAGAATGATAGTACGATGATTACGCAGCCTAACATCCCAAAACAGTAGTAGTAGGTTTGCTGCCTGATGCTGTTTAATGAACTAGTTAGCTTCTGGTTTAACTGTTGATTATCAGATACGCCATAACGGTTGTAAATTTTTTTCATTATGGCGTTATTGGCTATAAACGCGGTATCCTGACTTTCTTCTTTGGCTATCTCATTAAACTCGCCCAGGGCCATACGGCCCAGTTGCTTTTTATTTTTAGGATTATCAATTTCAGCAATTATTTTTTTGGCGAAGTTTGGCACTTCTGCGCGGATACTATCCGAATTAACAAAATTTTTGATGGCAAACTTTTGGATCTTCCCGCTAATGGTTTTTTTGGGTTTGTTTACCAGGGCTTCTGCCTTATCAATAAGTGCAAGGAGTACCTGTTCAACTTCGCCCTGTAGTACCTTTTTTTGTTTGCGGGTTATTTTGAGGCCAGAAACCTGGTGGTGAACAATATCTGCTACCTTATCTTTCCATTGTTGCACAGAAAACAGTCCATAAGTGATGTTGTTTACCCGTGAGTAATCGTGTTTAATCTGTTCCTGTTTTTCAGATAGTTCGTGTAGCCTGAAACCAAAAAAGCCTTCGGCTACAAGCAGTATGCCCAATGCGAGAATCAGCAAAAGCCGGTAAATAAGTTTTCCTGATGCAGGTTTGTTGATTATTTTTTCCAATATGTGCGTGATAATGGTGATTACATCTCCTCGAAAGGGTTGAGCTATTTGCAGATAAACATTAATTTTTGCAAAATGTTTTATACCTCTGTTACAGCAGAAAGAGATCGGATAACAGGCTAATTGGATGTATTTCAGTTTTGCAGGGTAACATAAGTAAGTTATTCGATTATTAAGGTTTTGTTGATGCTATTTGTATTATCTTTATCGCCATAAATAAATAAAATAATGGATAATCAAAGCTTCTCTAACGAACAGTTTTTATCTGGCGGTGGAGAAATGGGCGCATTAATCCGCTCAATGGATTGGTCTGATAATCCATTAGGCCCGGTTGAAACGTGGCCGCAAAGTCTTCGGACATCTGTGAGTTTGTGTCTTTCTTCCACTTTTCCGATCCTTATTGCCTGGGGACCAGAAACGATACAGATTTATAACGATGCCTACCGCCCCATCTGTGGAACCATGCATCCCCAATCAATGGGCATGAATTTTCGCATTTGCTGGGAATCTGCTCTGGAGGTGGTTGGCGATAAATTTACGCGCGGACAGCAGGGAGAAGGAACTTACATTACCGATCAACAGATGTTTTTGTTTCGGTACGGCTACCTGGAAGAAGCGTTCATGACTTTTTCATTTGCACCTATACGGGATGAATCTGGTGAGGTGGGCGGAATATTTCACCCCATTACCGAAACTACCGATAAAATGCTCAATGGCCGCAGAACGCAGGTGCTCCGCGATCTGGCATCGGTTTTAGCCAGGGCAAAGTCCATTGAAGATATAGGCAGCCTGATTGTGGAAAAGCAGCCGGATTTTGTTGCCGATTTGCCTTTTATCTTGTTTTACAGTATAGCAGATGATGGCGTATCTGCCACTTTGATCAATAGTGCAGGCACAGCGCTTGCCCCGGCATTGGCTATTCCTGAAATATTATTTGATGGAAACGCACAAGCCTGGCCGTTAGCAAGAGCAGTTGATGCGCCTTTGGTTTTAGACGATTTGATTTTGAGGTTTGGTAATTTTGCCTGCCAGCCCTATCCTGAAACACCAACTACAGCAGTAATTTTGCCGGTATTCATTTCGGGTAAGGAAAAACCCTTTGGTTACATTGTTGCTGGCGTGAGTGCCAGAAGAGCCATTGATGAAGAATACCTGGGCTTTTACTCGCTTTTGGCCAATACTTTTAGTAGTGCGGTTTCTAACGTATATGCCTACGAGCAGGAACAGAAACGGGCGGAAGCGCTGGCTGCAATAGATAGATCGAAAACAGCTTTTTTTAGTAACGTCAGTCATGAGTTTCGTACGCCTCTTACGTTAATGCTTGGGCAGCTGGAAGATCTCCAGGCCAAAACCATTATGGCCGATCCTGAAATTGGCGAGATTGTACTTTCTACGCACCGTAATTCCATGCGCCTGCTCAAACTGGTTAACAACCTGCTCGATTTTAGCAGGGTGGAAGCCGGGAGGGTAAAAGCTGCTTTTCAGCCGGTTGATATTGTAGGGGTAACTACCGACCTCGCCAGTAGCTTCCGCTCTATTATTGAGAAAGCAGGTATGGAGCTTGTTGTTAAAGCTGATTTACACTCTTTTGAAGTTTTCCTCGATATCCAGATGTGGGAAAAGATTGTACTCAACTTGCTTTCCAATGCTTTTAAGTATACCCTTGAAGGAAAAATTACCGTCGAATTGATTAAAGAGGGTGATCATGTGATCTTAAAGGTTTCAGATACCGGGGTAGGTATACCAGCGGCTGAACTTCCGCATATGTTTGAACGCTTTCATCGGGTGGAAAATGCGATTGGCAGAACCCATGAGGGAACTGGCATCGGACTTTCATTGGTTAGTGAGCTTGTTGGGTTACACGGCGGAGATATAGCTGTAGAGAGTGTTTTTGGAACGGGATCAACCTTTACTTTGCGTATCCCTTTAGGAAGTTCTCATCTGCCTGCAGAACAAGTGCATCAAAAAGGTTTTCAGGGACTGATGATCGGTTTGAGAGAATCTTTTCTTCAAGAGGCTTCAGGCTTATTAGGTGAAGAGTATAGTGAAATAGTAAAGGAGAACAAACCTACTAAGGCTGACCACGTACACCAGCCCGAAGCTAAGGTGCTGATTGTTGATGATAATAACGATATGCGCGCCTATCTGAAACGTTTGCTTGAACCTGAATTTAACGTTTACACAGCAGTTAATGGTGAAGATGCCCTGCAAAAACTCAGCACTTTCACTCCCGAGCTTATCCTTAGTGACATCATGATGCCTGTTATGGATGGAAAAGCTTTGCTTAAAAAAATCAGGGAAAGAGAAGAAAAACATTGGATCCCACTTATTTTTCTTTCGGCAAGGGCAGGCGAAGAAGCCAGGATTGATGGGTTGGAAGCAGGTGCAGATGATTATCTGGTTAAGCCCTTTTCTGCACAGGAGTTACTGAGTAAAGTACGTGCGCAGATTAAAATAAACAGGGTTAGGCTTTACAATGAACGGCGTATGCGCGATTTTGTGGCCGTTGCTTCCCACGAATTAAAAACGCCGTTGACCGCACTCTTTGGTTATATTCAGCTCATAGGGAAAAAGTCTGCAACAATTAATGAACCTTTGATAGCCAATGCAGCAGAAAGGGCCGGTTACCAGATCACGAGAATGGCGAGGATGGTTGACGATTTCCTTGATGTGAGTAAACTGGATGAAGGGATGTTGCACCTGAATTGGGAACAATTTGATATTGATGAACTGGCTAAGGAAATTGCAGCCGAAGTACAATTTACATCTCCTTCGCATATCCTCCATTTCACCGGTGGTGATAATCTCCAGGTAAGAGGTGATCGGGAAAAAATTGGCCAGGTTATCACAAACCTGTTGATAAACGCCGTAAAATATGCACCGGAAGCACCGAAGATTGAAATTGCTGTAAATAAAAACGAAAAACAAGCAGTAATAGGTATACGGGATTACGGAATTGGGATAAAAAAGGAAGACCAAATACATGTATTTAAGCGGTTTTACCGTACCGAATCTGCAAATAAAGGTTTTAGGGGATTTGGTGTCGGCTTATACCTTTGTGCAGAAATCGTGAACCGCCATGGTGGTACCATAGGGGTAGAGAGCGAACCTATGGTAGGTTCTACCTTTTATTTTTTCTTGCCGCTGGCAGATTAAAGCAAAGCGCATCAGACACTGCTTAGCTAAAAAAAAGCGACTACCGGATTGCCAGTAGCCGCATCAACTAACTGATTGAACAGTTATTTATTTTAGGTAGATGTGCGGTTATAACATTGGTCTTTTCTTAATTGTTTTGAAAAAAAGACTAGTTTAGCATAATATTTTAAATTAACCTGGGTTGAGAAGTAATATTTATAGTTGTCTTTTTTTTCCACATAGATGATTTCCAACACGCATCAATGTAACCGATTTTAGTTGTAAAGAAATAAAACAAATTACTAATTAAGGGGTTATATGATGGAATTTTATTAATTAAAACGAAATTAGAAGTGGTTAAACACTTCTCAAAATACAAGTCAGATACACACAATTTTATACAGATCAATTGGAAACATCTAACAATAGAAAATTTGAACTTTCAGGAAATGCAGGTGCATCTAATTTTCAACTGATGACTATGGCATTGGATGCCTCTATTTCTGGCATCATCATTACCGATAATACCCAGCAAGACAATCCAATCATTTATTGCAATAAGGCCTTTGAAAAAATTACGGGATATTCGAGAAAGGAGATTATTGGACATAATTGCAGGTTTTTGCAGGCTCAGGACCGAAACCAAGAAGAACGGGCAATTTTAGGTAAAAGCATTGCAGAAGGGGTAGAATGCCGGGTAGAAATCAGAAATTATAAAAAAAATGGCGATCTGTTCTGGAACGAACTCTATATGTCGCCAGTAAAAAATGCCAATGGTGAAGTAACCCATTTTATAGGGGTGCAGAACGATGTAACCTCAAGGAAGAATGCGGAGCACGATTTGCGGCAGCAAAAATTGGTGATGGAAAACCGGATCAAGGAGCGTACAAAAGAACTTCGGGAAAGCGAAGCCTTCCTGTCCAGTATTATAGAGACGGTTCGCGAGGGGCTTTTGGTACTTGATCCTAATTTCAATGTACTTAGTGCCAACAATCACTTTTTGAGGACATTTAAGGTAAGTAAGGAAGAAACGGTTGGCCGTCAGTTATATGATTTAGGTAACCACCAGTGGGATATTCCGAAGCTTCGTGATCTGCTTGTTAAAATTCTGCCAACCAATAATCCTGTTGTGGATTTCGAAGTTGAGCATGATTTTCCACATATTGGAAAGAAATTAATGCTCTTGAATGCATACCGCGTAGAATTTGAAGGGCAATTTAAAGACCAAATCCTGCTCGCTATTGAAGATATTACGGAAAGGCGTGAGGTGGAAATTAGAAAAGACGACTTCTTATCCATTGCCAGTCATGAACTCCGTACCCCGCTTACTACAATAAAAGGTTATGTGCAGTTGTTAGAACGCGCCATGCCTCAAGATGCGAGTGAGAAATTTCTATCTACTTTTGGCAAAGTATCGGTATATGTAGAACGCTTAAATTCGCTGATTAGCGAATTGCTTGATGTTTCGCGTATCCAGAGTGGTAATATGGAGTTGCATATGGCGCAGTTTGATTTCGATAACATGATTGCTGAAGCTGTTGATGGTATGCGTACAACAGTTCCTGGTCATCAGATCATACTAAATGGCCAAACTGGTGCAAAGGTGCTTGCAGATGAGTCGCACATTGCTCAAGTGGTGAGCAATTTATTATCAAACGCCATTAAATATGCACCCGATTCGGAAAAAATTGAAGTCAATATTGCCAACGTAAGTGATTATGTAAAGGTATCGGTTAAGGATTTTGGTTTGGGAATGAGTGCTGAAGACAGGAAAAAAGTTTTTGAAAGGTTTTACCGGGGTGTAGAAATCCAGAAGAAGTTTCCAGGGATGGGCATAGGACTCTATATTTGCGATCAGATTATTAAAAGACATAATGGAACCCTTTGGGTAGAAAGTGAAATAGGCAAAGGTTCTATATTCAGTTTTACTTTACCTAAGGCAGGAAAGGAAACGAATGGATAAAAAGAAAATCATGATCTGTGATGATGATGAAGGGATTATTGATGTATTGGAAATGATTTTGGATGAAGTGGGACATACGGTGATTTCGGTGAATGACAGTTTAAAAGTACAGGCGGCTATTGATAAGGAACAACCGGATTTACTGATCCTGGATTTATGGATGCCTAGACTTTCGGGACAAGAGGTACTGAAGCACCTAAGAAAGCACTCGGCACATCAACAATTAAAAGTAATTGTAATTTCTGCCAGCAGAGATGGTGAACAGGTAGCAAGTGATGCAGGCGCCAATCAATTTATAGCCAAACCTTTTGATTTAAACAATATTTTAGAGTCCGTTAACGCCCTGCTTAATTAAAGGAGTTGACACATGTTTTTGTTTACCGTCGTCACCCTGATCTGATAGCTCTCGGATTTATTTCAGGGGCTTCTTCCTGATGATGCTGACCACGAAGTAGCTACAAGGCAATTGAAATGCTAACGCTACTTGTAAAATGAATTCAGCATGATGAATTTGCATTAAGTTCACCTAAAAGTTAAACTCAGCATCTAAAGCACTTATTTATATCATTTTCTTAAGCTCAATTGCATTAAAAGCAGCATAACCTTCTTGGTCATTATCAAAATAGAGGTATACATCTTTATTTTCCTGCAACCAGGCATTACACAGCTCAGCCCATTTTGTTAAGGCAGATCGGCTGTATGAACCCTGGTATTTTTCTCCGGGTCCGTGCAGCCTGATGTATACAAAATCAGCAGTGGCAACAATGGGCGATTGATGCCCGCCTAAATCGTAAATACAGAAGGCACAATTGTATTGTTTTAACAGCGAAAATACCGCTTCATGGTACCAGGTCTCATTTCTGAATTCAAAAGTATAACGATATCCTGATGGGAGTATTTCTAAAAATCGTTCCAGCCGCTCGGTATTAATTTGCCATTTTGGTGGGAGTTGAAAAAGGATAGGCCCCAATTTCTTCCCTAGCCCGAGGCTCGCATCTAAAAATTCTACGATTTCGTTTCGCGATACATTCAGTTTTTTTAAATGGGTAAAATACCGGTTAGCTTTAACGGCATAAGTAAAATGCGCGGGACTTTGTGCCTCCCAAGCTTCGAAATTCTGTAGCGTTGGCTGGCGGTAAAAAGAATTGTTCAGTTCTACAGTATCAAAATATGCGGTAAAATATTGCAATTGATCTTTCTTTTTAAGATTTGCCGGATAAAAAGTACCCACCCAATGACGATATTTCCATCCTGATGTACCGATAAAAGCCTTACCTGATTTCATTTAATCCTATCTTATGCTAAAATACTTATCACGGTTATCTTATAGCATATTGCTATTCTATTTCACCTTCCGCCAGCCCATCCAAAAACCATCCCGATCTATACTCAAACCGGGCAAATTCGTTTTTCGATTCATTGGTTACCTTTCCGGTAAAATCATGTGCAATATCACCCTCACTTTCAAGAATCTGTTTGGCAAGCAAAGCGTATTCATTCAGGTCGAGTCCGTCTTTAATGATATACATCAGTTCTCCATTTTCGCTCCATAATGATTCTATTAATCCAGCATCAAACTTTGTCTTTAACGTATGCAGCTCTCCTTTAGGCTTTTTCATAGGTATTCCGTTCATATTGGTATCTTAATGTATTAATAAAAGTAAATTGTGACCTGGGGTTCAGGTTGATTTATTTCTTATCCCTTACTGATTCCAGCTCTTCCAATGGGATGGACCCGAGATCTTTTTGAGGCGGCCCGGTAAGCACTTGTCCATCAACAGAGAAACGTCCTCCATGGCATGGGCAGTCCCACGTCTTTTCAGTTGGATTCCAGTTTACAATACAACCCGCATGCGTACATACAGGGTTTAAGGCTGTTATTTTTCCGGCATTATCCTTATATAAGGCCAGTTTTTCTCCATCAAATTCTACAATTTTGCCCTCACTTTTGCCCAGTTCGCTGGTAGATTTAATGATTTCTGCGCCAAATCGGTCTGCCACAAAATGGTAGGCTACATCTGCATTTTCTTTTACAAATTCGGCAAATCCGGCAATGGGTTTCAACCTCGACGGATTGAACAGTTTTTCATAGGGATTTTCTTTTCCCAGAATAAGATCACTGATCAGTACAGCCGAAAGACTGCCCAGGATCATACCATTTCCATTGAAACCGGTTGCAACATAAATTCCTTTATCGCCCCCAGGCAGTTGACCAACATAAGGTAGTCCATCAACAGGTACATAATACTGTGATGACCATTTGTAACTGATCTCGCCGATGTCAAAGTATTTTTTTGCATAATCCTGAAGATCTTCAAAAGCTTTTAACGGATCTCCGTGGCCGGTTTTATGGTCGGCGCCACCAATAATCAGGTATTGTTGTCCGTCAATTTCATGGCTCCTGAAGTAGTGATAAGGCTCTTGCATATCGTATGCCAGGCAATCAGGATATTCTCCGCTGTTCAGCTTTACGGCAAGCACATAACTACGGTAAGGTGCATTGCGTAATGAAAGGATATTTATACCCGGCGGAATATGCGTGGCATAAACAATATTTTTTGCCTGTATTATAAATTTATCACTCTTTGCATAGTGGATGTCTTCACGCAGCTCTGTACTGTGGATAAAGATCTGTTCGATAATTTTACCGCCCAGTTTTTCAAATTCCTTCGCCAGTGCGGTAATGTATTTTAATGGGTGAAACTGGGCCTGGCTTTCAAAACGCAAAACGTGATCGTAAGGGATCGGAACACCATTTTCATCAGCTTCACTTACTGCCACACCAGCAGCCTGCGATGACTCAAGGATAGATTGGAGTTCTTTTGTTTCTTTTTCGTTCTGCGAAAAAAGATAAGCCATTTTAAACTCAAAATCAGCATCAATTTTTAATTCCTCTATGTTTGTGCTGATCATTTTGATCATCTTCTTTGTTCCCTCTGCTACTAAGCCAGACGTTTCTTTGCTAAAGTCGCTATCTATTTCCGGGTAGGTAGTATCCAGAAAAGTGTTTAAGTGGGCAGTTGTGCCGCCGGTGGTGCCGAAGCCGAGGTTTTTTGCTTCAACCAGCGCACAATGCTTACCCTGTTTTTGCAATAGGTATGCGGTTGTTATACCTGTAATTCCACCACCTATAATCAGCGTATCGTATATTTCTTCCTGATTAGCATGATCTTTTGCAACAGTGTTTATTGAAGCCGCCTGCCACATACTGGCATTGGCCCCATCTCTCCTGTTTATTTCTGTTTCGTTATTTCTCATTTTCAAAGCAGTTGATAAATTAAGAACCTGTTATCAAACGTAAAGGTTTTAGAATTTCGCTTTAACTGCCCGGAGCAGATCAGGGTGTTTATTTCACTAAACTTGATGTCGATTTTTATTCTGTTTGATAAATAACGAAACTAAGCTGAGGAACACATGGTTTTTAAATAAAAAGACTATGGAAGAATCGAAGAATGATTTGGTTCCGCAACAATTTGTGGGAAGCCAGATGGATGCAGTTGAAGAACGTAAATTAAACACCCTTATTCAGGCTCAGGATTTTTTTGCAGCTGCTGAAAAAAGATTACTGGCCGTGAATGAATGGGGCAAACTCTCCGGATTATCAGACTTTAAGGTTTTTACGCCTGACGGAAAGGAAGCCATGCGGTCAGCACAAAAGGGAGATTTTATCAGAATCGATATCCCGGGTCCCGGTCCACTATCGGGTGATGGTTTTGATTGGGTGATGGTTGAAGAAATTAAAAGTGAGCATGGAGGTGACCGGGAAATGATCAGTATGTGTGTGCGCCCTAGCCCTTCGCCTTTAAACCAAGATAAGGAGGTTGCTCATTTTTTAAAAGACCATGCCACTTCTACCTTTATTATCCGAAGAGATCGGATTACGGTCTGGGCAGAGGAGCATGGCAGGAATGAGCAGGCTAATGTTAGTGATGGCAATTTAATTGATAGGGCCCGGAACCTGGTTGTCGGTTTTAGTGCAAAGCTGGGCTTATCCTATCCACAATGGAAATTGCTTGTAAAAGGGTTGCTTGATGGTAAGCCTTAATGCTGCAGCATGGCAAGCCCTTCTTCATTGCCCTGCATGGCTGCAAGTTCTGCAGCACGCTGTCCGCGTACATCGGTAATGGAAGTGTCTGCACCATTTTCAAGTAACAGTTTCAGCAGGTCATTCCTGCCAAACATGGCTGCAAACATTAATGCGGTTCCGCCGTTTCCATGCTGAAGATCTAGTTTTGCCCCTTTAGCAATCAGTAATTCGGCAATGGGGAGGTAGCCCTTAAAGCAAACCCCCATCAATGCGGTATTGCCACCAAAATCTGCAGCGTTGATATCCGCTCCCGCTGTTAAAAGTATTTCCGCGCATGATAAACGGTTGTTATAACAGGCAATGATTAATGGGGTGTAGCCTTTTTCATCCCTGAAATTCACATTTGCACCCCTGCTAATAAGCTCTTTTAATACTTCCGTTTCTCCTTGTCTGGCTGCGGGTATCATTAATTGGTCTAAATTTTCCATGTAAACATAACTGTGGCTGTAATGAAAAGGTTTGGTTTATTACTCTGGATGTAATAAAGAATATTTCCTTGTTGGTGGTAATTTTAACCGATTATTTCAATCGGTTTTTTGTTCTATAGCTGCTTTTTAGTACTTTTTCCATAGAAAAGACCTTGAAATAAATTCGATAACTATCAGATCACGGTGGGACGACGGGAAAATAGCATAAAATAAACAAAAGGCTCCGAAGAGCCTTTTTAAATTATTTATTCTGCTACTGCTTCCTCATTAACTGCGTTAACCGCCAGTTCTGTTAAAGCTACATCTGTTGCCTTTTCATTTTCGAGGGTTTGCGTAAGAAGTTCGGCTACATCATTGTGGCCCATATTTTCTGCAAATACCCTTAAGGTTCCATAAGTTGCAATTTCATAGTGTTCAACTTTTTGAGCGGCGAGAATAAGTCCGGCATCGCGAATCATGGTACCTTTATCTGTATCAGCAATAATGCCGTCAGCTTCTTCTAATAATCCAGCCATGGCATCGCATTTTTTCGCAGTTGCTTTTTCGCCTAAAAGGCTAAATACTTCTTCAAGTGTGCTTATGTGTTGCTCTGTTTCTTCGGTATGCTTTTCAAAAGCTGCTGCCAGTTCCGGGCTTGTAGCCGCTTTCTTCATTTTCGGAAGCGCTTTTGCAAGGTGTTTCTCTGCCCAATAAATATCTTTTAACTCATCAATAAAAAACTCGTGGAATTCTGAATTCTCCATTTTTCCTGTTTTACCTGTAGGTTTTGCGGTTTTCTTTTCGGTTTTTTTTGTAGTTGCCATAATTATATTTTTTATAGGTTCTTTATGTATAGAACAGGTTGAAATTTATGATAGTTTTGACTTTTTTTATTGTTTGTAAGATTTGTTCGAAACTCTAGGCTCCACTTCGTCAGCTTATTTCCCTGTTTCCATGTGTGGCGCATCAACAGGTTTTGATTCAGGCGAACCTTTCTGCCTCAGAAAAATAGTGAGTACAACGATAGCGGCAACAGACAGGAACTCGCTCTGCCAATTTTGAAAGGTTTCAAACCAGAAAGTGGTTTGCCCCAGGTAAGCGCCCATCGTATCCGCAGGTTTTCCTTTTAGTGCCTGTTCTATGTTGTGGTCTTGCCAGCTGCCGTAAAAATGCAGATACCAGCTAAGCAAAAACAGTAAAATAAAAGCAATGGAAAGAGAATGGGAATATAGTTTTAAAATCCATCCGCCCTGGCGTACAGCCCATGGTGCATCTTTGGAGGGAACGGGTTCCCGATCCACTTCTTCTTTCTGGTCAATTTTTTTTGATTCTGCAGAACCGATCTGGCGTAGTTTTATTGTTAACAAAACATAAAGCATCATCTGTAAAAATTCACTTTCGAAATTCTCAAAGGTCGCAGAGATGAAATGGCCTGAACGCAGGTAGGTGCTTAAATTAAGGCTGTGTGCTCCATGTTCATTAAGTTCTTTATTGTGTTCATTCCAGCCGGTAAGGGCCTGGGCAAAAAGGGAGCATACAAAAAGGCCGATGAATACAACAGATAGTCCGTTTTTATATAGCCAGGTTTTTTTAGGAAATACGCTATTAGCTTTCATGATCGTGATATTAGTCTATAGCGCTGAGGTAATCTATCAGTAAATCTGCACAGGCCTCTACCGTTGCCGAAACAATTTCTTCCCGTTCTCCGGTAAAATTAAGTCTTTCTGAAAAGACCAGCCCACCTTTGCTGGTCGCATAAATAAATACAGTACCTACGGGCTTTTCTTCAGTTTCGCTTCCTCCCGGAGCGGTAAGCCCGGTAATACCGATATGAATATCAGCTGGGATCAACCGTGAAAGGCCCAAACTAATGGCCCGGGTTACCTCCATTGATTCAGGTGTATAGGTTTTAATCAACGTATGATCAACCTGTAAAAGATCCTGCTTTAATTGGGCATCATAACAGGCAATTCCGCCCTTAAGAAATTCTCCTGCATGGTCGATCATTGAAAATTCTGCCGAAAGCCGGCCGGCGGTTGCGCTTTCGGCAAAGGCAATTGTTAACTTTTTACCAATGAGCATTTTGCCCACAGCATCCATTTTATTGCTTTTCATATGTGCTAAAATCTGGCTCGTACTTCTTTATAATCCGATTGAAGGATATATACGCTAATTAACAAGGCGTTTTTAAAAATGGTTTTGAAGAGAAGGTTGCGTTAAGTATCCGTTTTTTTACCCAATGCGTATTAAAACACGGATAAATTACGGAAACTATATAGCAAAATATAGGGTTGTTATAGATGATGGTTAATAAAGAAACATCCTTAAACAAAACATACCATGAAAAAACAAGACAGCGGCAGTAAACCAAAACTCAGTGCTAAAGCCACGGTAGAGGCTTCTCCGGCCTTAAAAGAACTCTTTAAAGATGGAATCTGTGATCTTTATTGGGCCGAAAATCATTTGGTTAAAAATTTGCCAAAAATGATTGCCAGTGCGACAGCACCAGCGCTAAAAAGCGCAATTGAATCTCATCTTACAGAAACCAAAGGACATGTAGCCAGACTTGAACAGGTATTTGAGCTGCTTGGTGAGAAGCCCGTTGCAAAAAAATGTGATGCGATGGAAGGATTGAGTAAAGAGGGTGAAAGTATCATTGAAGAAACGGAAGCCGGAACCGCAACACGTGATGTGGGCATCATACTAGCCAGCCAGAAGGTAGAACATTATGAAATTGCTTCTTATGGTGGGCTTTTCCAATTGGCCACCACATTGGGCTTAACAGAGGTTGCAGATTTACTCGAACAAACACTTGCTGAAGAAAAACTTGCTGATACCAAGCTTACTGATATTGCTGAAAATGAAATTAACTACCAGGCAGCTGATGAGGCTTAAGAAAGGAGAAATAAAATGGCAAAAAAAACAACGGTAAAAGATACCAGCCCGATAAAACAGGACAACGATAAAACCGCGAAATTAGAGGCTTTTGTTGCAGATGACAGGGGTGAAAAACTGACTACGAATCACGGAGTTAAAATAAATGACGATCAGAATTCGCTTAAGGCTGGCGATCGAGGCGCAACATTGTTGGAAGATTTTATATTAAGAGAAAAAATTACCCATTTTGACCATGAGCGGATCCCTGAACGTGTTGTACATGCAAGGGGATCGGGAGCACACGGGGTGTTTAAGGTATATGAGGATATGTCTGACATCACAAGGGCAGCTTTTCTCTGCGATCCGGGACAGGAAACACCTGTTTTTGTTCGGTTTTCAACCGTAGCAGGATCAAGGGGTTCTACTGATCTTGCCCGTGATGTGCGTGGTTTCGCGGTAAAATTTTATACTCAAGAAGGCAATTTTGACCTTGTAGGTAACAATATGCCTGTCTTTTTTATTCAGGATGCAGTTAAATTCCCTGATTTAGTACATGCCGTAAAGCCAGAGCCGGACAATGAAATTCCTCAGGCTGCATCAGCACACGATACTTTTTGGGATTTCATTTCCTTTATGCCAGAATCTGCACATATGATCATGTGGTTGATGAGCGACAGGGCCATTCCGAGAAGTTACCGCATGATGGAAGGTTTTGGAGTTCATACCTTCCGTTTAGTTAATGCATCTGGGGTTTCCAGTTTTGTTAAATTTCACTGGAAACCATTGCAGGGTGTACACTCGGTAGCCTGGGATGAAGCACAAAATATTTCCGGAAAGGATCCCGATTTTCATAGAAGAGATCTTTGGGATGCCATAGAAGCAGGTGCTTTCCCGGAGTGGGAACTTGGTGTTCAGATTGTGGCAGAGGAAGATGAATTTAAGTTTGGCTTCGATTTATTAGATCCTACCAAAATCATTCCCGAAGAGTTGGTTCCGGTGCAACGCATTGGGAAAATGACCTTGAACCGAAATCCGGATAATTTTTTCGCTGAAACTGAACAGGTCGCTTTTCATGTTGGGCATGTGGTTCCTGGAATTGATTTTACTAACGACCCGCTGTTGCAGGGAAGGTTATTTTCTTATACAGATACACAGCTGATCAGGTTAGGTGGACCAAATTTTCATGAGATTCCAATTAACAGGCCTGTAGTGCCTATACATAATAACCAGCGCGACGGTTATATGCGCCAAACCATAAACCGGGGTAAAACCAGTTATGGCCCAAATGGAATAGCTACAAATGATCCGCGGCAAGCCAAAGCTGCCGAGGGTGGTTTTGTTAGTTATAACGAGCGCATTGATGCAAAGAAAATCCGTGCAAGAAGCAGGAGCTTTTTCGATCACTTTTCGCAGGCGAGATTATTCTTTAATAGCCAGTCTGAAGCCGAAAAAAATCACCTGATTGATGCTTTTAGTTTTGAACTGGGTAAGGTAAAAATGGTTGATATCAGAACACGCATGCTTGGCTTACTTAACCATGTGGATAAAGGGCTTGCAGCAGCCGTAGCTTATTCGCTTGGGCTTCATGTTCCAACCATCCCTTTAGCAGAACTTAATGGAAGTATCCCTGCAGACGCCGATCCGGCAGATTATACCCCGGAACAGAAAGAAGGTGAACTTGCAAAATCGGAGGCATTGAGTATGGCGGGTACGCTTAAAGATTCTATTGCCACCAGAAAAATTGCCATCCTTGCAGCGGATGGGGTTGATGACCAATCATTAAGTAAGGTAAAAGATGCACTTGTAGCCCAGGGCGCAATTGTTCATATTATAGCACCAAAGCTCGGTACTATTCTTTCGCAGGAAGATCAGCAGATTGATGTGGATGAAAGTTTCTTAACGGCCGCTTCTGTACTTTACGATGCCGTTTATCTTCCGGGAGGAATAAATAGCTCTGCTACATTGGAAGCGGAAGCCAATGCCGTACATTTTCTGAACGAAGCTTTTAAACACTGCAAGGCAATAGCCGCCGATGCTACAGCCATACAGGTTTTAGAGGCCACCTATTTCTATAAGAAGCTTCCTGATGAATATTCGCAGGAAACCGTTCTGCGCGAAGGAATATTGGTTTCGGATGATCTTTCTTCATCAGCCGAATTGTTCGCTAAAATGATTGCCCTGCACCGATTCTGGGATCGGGAGGTGCCGAGAAAAATTCCGGCATAGGCTAAGTTAATTATAGCAAAATATTCTCTACATCATTTGAGGTTGTATCATAAATCGTAATCCACTTTAATTTGTCACGTTGAGCCTGTCGAAACGCCTTGTAGGTATTTAAAACAGGTCCTTCGACAAGCTCAGGATGACAACTCAGTATTTTATGATGCAGCCTCTTTTTTTGAAAATAAACCAAACTGCTAAAGGTTTCAACCGGTTCTATAATGGAGGGGCATTTACAGGGAGAAATATTTTTGAATATTATCGAGGCAAATTCATCTGTCTGCTCTTGTCAATTATAAATAAGCTTAAGGTTATGGAAAACAAAAAAACAGATCACGAAACGCAGAATGAGGAAAAAGTAGGCGTTATTCCAGTCTCCCAGCTAGCGGGAAGCGATGCAGATAGTGCCCATCAGGAAGATGATGCAGCAGAGAAACTGGCCGAAAAAGCTACAAAATCTGATTCGGATGCAGACAAGCAAACCAGTGAAAGCAATACTGACTAAACGGATTATTATTTACACCAGGCTTCACTAAGCCAAAAATACCTACTATGGAAAATACAAAACATTTCGCTCTGATTACCGGGGCAAGCAGTGGCATTGGTTACGAACTGGCAAAGCTTTTTGCAAAAGATCGCTTTAACCTGGTTATTGTTGGCAGGGACGAGGCTAGCCTGCAAAAAACTGCGCTGGTGCTTGAGGAACAAGGGGTTCAGGTCATTACAGTTATTGCCGACCTTTTTGAACCAAACGCAGCTTTTAATCTTTATGAACAGATAAAAGCGAGAAATATACAGATCGATGTATTGGTGAATGATGCCGGGCAAGGCGTTTATGGTAAATTTATCGATACTGATCTTAATCAGGAACTGGATATCATCCAGCTTAACGTTGCTTCCTTAGTAACTTTAACCAAGTTGTTTGTCCGCGAAATGGTAGCACGCGGAAGCGGAAAGATTTTAAATGTTGCCTCCATTGCAGGGAAAGTACCAGGGCCTTACCAGGCGGTTTACCATGGAACAAAAGCGTTTGTGCATTCCTTTAATGAGGCTGTCCGCGCGGAAATTAAAGATATACCGGTTACCATCACTTCTTTATTGCCTGGGCCTACAGATACCGATTTTTTTAGAAAAGCAAATATGCTGGATTCCAAAGCGGTACAGGAGGGAGAACTTGCAGATCCGGCAGATGTAGCTAAAGATGGTTATGAGGCCATGGTTGCGGGGAAAGATATGGTAATCTCCGGGTTTAAAAACAAATTACAGGTAGCCATGGGAAATATAACGCCCGATAGTATGCTGGCAGAACAGACGGGTAAGCAACAGGAACCGGTGGATAAATCATAATATTATCCCCATATCAATATCAGATTTCAAATAGATTTCGTCATCTCGACCGAAGCAACGCGTAGTGGAGAGATCTTTTAATGTGTTTAAAAAAAATCTCCGTGACGCTACCATTGACAAATCCACCAGTGCGATCGTCATTGCCGAGGAGGAACGACAAAGCAATCTTTCACGTAGGCAGTCTTGTGCCAGAAAGATTGCTTCGTCGGCTGAAAAAGCCTTCTCGCAATTACGATACTTAACTATCTGTCAGCTAGCATTAAGGCTGTCCATTTCCTCCTGCAGCACCATATATCTGTCCGGTAGAAAAACTGGCATCATTTGCAGCAAGCTGAACATAAATCGACGCCAGTTCGGCAGGTTGGCCGGGCCTGCCTAGCGCAGTATCTTTACCAAATTCTTTAAGTTTTTCAGGGGTTGAACCACCTCCCATTTGTAAGGGCGTCCATATCGGGCCAGGTGCAACGCCATTTACCCGGATACCTTTAGGCCCAAGTTGTTTGGCAAGGGATTTTACGAAATTTGTGGTAGCGGCTTTTGTTTGTGCATAATCGTAAAGATCAGGTGATGGATCGGTTGCCTGTACAGAAGTGGTTCCAATAATGGATGAGCCTGGTTTTAGATGTGGCAAGGCTGCTTTAATAATCCAGAATGGCGCATATATATTGGTTTTTATGGTCCAGTCAAACTGTTCGCTGGTTAAATCAGCAAGCGAAGGTGTGCTTTGTTGCCTTGCGGCATTACTAATCAGGATATCAAGTCCGCCCAGCTGACTTACAGCGGTATCGACCAGTTTTTTGCAAAAGGCTTCATCTCTGATGTCGCCAGGAATGGCAACGGCCTTACGGCCAGCCTTTTTAATCAGTTCAACAACTTCCCTGGCATCAGGTTCCTCTTGTGGCAGATAATTGATCGCCACATCTGCGCCTTCCCTGGCATAGGCAATGGCTGCAGCTCTTCCCATGCCAGAATCGCCACCGGTAATCAGTGCTTTTCTACCCATCAGTCTTCCCGAACCTTTATAACTGGTTTCGCCATGATCTGGCCTTGGCTCCATTTTGCTGGCTAAGGCCGGCCAAGGCTGATTTTGATGGTTAAAAGGTGGTCGCGGATACTTGGTTGTAGGATCTTCGAGCGCGGCAAGTGGCGAATAATAGGTTTGGTCTACTGTTGCTGCAGTTAGTGTCGGGGCAATGGCCATACTGGCCAACCCGATGCCTAGGCCTCCGAGCGCCTCACGTCGTGTAAAAATTTTTTTTCCGTCCATAATGATGTTTTTAATAGGTATAGATATAACCAGATAAAATTTTAGAAGGTTTGGCTTTTTTGAACATTGATAAACGAGCCTGTTATGTCCAAAACTTTTAGGCCATTCTGCGTGTTTTTTGCTAAAGTGCTTCAATGGAAATAGATATACGAAAGAGAAAAATAGGATTAAATTTTAATGAATACGGGGTAGCCGAAATTTGGCTTTGGGCCCCGTTGGCAGCACAGGTTTCTATTTTAACAGAGGCGCGAGAACTAACTTTATCGCTGTTTGATGAAGGCTATGGTTATTGGCATTTGCAAACAGACCAGATTAGTAAGCACGATAAATATCGCTTTAAAATCACGCCTTTAACCGGTGGAGAGCCCCTTGAACGCGCAGACCCAGCTTCTTTATTTCAGAAAGAAGGACCAAGCGGACCATCAACCGCATTTGATGTAAATGCTTTTAGCTGGACGGATGCCGACTGGAAGGGAGTAGCTTTAAACGATCTGGTAATCTATGAACTTCACACCGGTACCTTTACGTCAAATGGAGATTTCGATGCGATCGAAGCCAAACTTGATTATCTCATCGAACTTGGTATTACAGCGATAGAAATTATGCCGGTAGCACAATTTTCGGGCAGCAGAAACTGGGGATACGATGGCGTATTTCCATTTGCCGTGCAAAATACTTATGGCGGGCCGTCATCGTTACAGCACCTGGTTAATGCCTGCCATGCTAAAGGCTTGGCCGTTATTTTGGATGTCGTTTATAACCATGTAGGGCCTGAAGGGAATTATTTTTCCGATTTTGGTGAATATTTTACTGATAAATACCATACCCCATGGGGCAAGGCTATTAATTTTGATGATGCAGGCTGTGATGCCGTGCGAAGTTTTTTTATCGAAAATGCCTTGATGTGGTTCAGGGATTTTCATATCGACGCCCTGAGGCTGGATGCCGTACACGCTATTAAAGATTTTAGTCCTGCACACATCCTATCAGAAATTAAAGCGCATACCGATAAACTTTCTGAAATTAGCGGCAGACCTTACCAATTAATTGTTGAACTTGATTTAAATGACGAACGCTATATCCGGTCTCAAAGCGAATATGGTTATGGTATGGATGCCCAATGGGTGGATGAATTTCACCACGCGCTTCGGGTTTGTACCGGGCAAGCCAGAGAAGGCTATTATTCTGATTTCAATGGCGTATCAGATCTGGCCAAATCCTACAAGGATGCTTATGTGTATACCGGCCAGTACTCGCCACATCGGCAAAGAAATTTTGGAATGCCATTGCAACAATCCTCTGGTGCTAAGTTTATTGTGTTTTCGCAAAACCATGATCAGGTGGGCAACCGTATGCTGGGCGAGAGAAGTAGCAACCTGGTTAGTTTTGAAATGTTAAAGGTAATGGCAGGAGCAGTTTTTTGCAGTCCGTTTTTACCATTGGTATTTATGGGCGAAGAATGGGCAGAAACCAATCCTTTCCAGTTTTTTGTAAGCCATAGCGATGAAGAACTGATTGAAGCGGTAAGAAAAGGAAGAAAGGGAGAATTTGCTGCTTTCCATACCTATGGTGAAACACCCGATCCACAGGCAGAAGCTACTTTTGAACGCTCCAAGCTCAATTGGGCGAAAATTGGAGAACCGGGACACAAGACCATGCTCCATTATTATCAAACTTTAATTGCCTTGCGGAAACAAAATCCTGTACTTGCCAACCTTGACCGGGAAAATGTACAGACAGAAAGCTTTCCAGAAAAAAACTGTCTCTTATTAAAGCGCTGGAAAGCTAACGGAGAAATTTTGGTCGGCTTAAATTTTTCCAAACAGATGCAATCCTTATCCATTGACCCCGCATTTCAACATGCCTCGGTGTTATTAGATTCTTCATTAACACAGTGGAACGGCCCAAACCCCGAATCAAACCCTATAATGGCTGAAGGCCAGCTTAATTTATTTCCCGAATCGATTCTTATTCTTTACAAAGCAGATGCATAAACCAACTTCTACCTATCGGATCCAGTTTCATAAAAACTTTAACCTCAAATCGCTTGATCAAATTATTCCCTATCTAACAGCATTAGGGGTCGGGACTTTGTACGCTTCTCCAATTTTTGAGGCTATGCCAGGAAGTACGCACGGCTATGATGTGGTAAATCCACTGAAGATAAATCCAGAGATCGGTACAGAGGCAGAGTTGATCAGGATTTCAAAAAAGTTAAAGGCCGCCGGCATCAGCTGGCTTCAGGATATTGTGCCCAACCATATGGCTTACCATCCGGATAACGCCTGGTTAATGGACGTGTTGCAAAAAGGAAAAGACTCAGATTTTGCAAGCTTTTTTGACATTGATTTACAAAAAGGAGATGGGCGTTTGATGGTCCCTTTTCTTGGTGAAGATATTGAAGAAGCGATTGCGACACAGAAATTAAAGTTGATGGCCATTAAGGACAAATACTACCTGAATTACGGTGAATCCAATTGGCCGGTTAATGCAGAAACTGCAAAAACGCTTTCAACGCAAGTCCTCAGAAAAATTAATAACGATGCCGAAGCGTTAACTAAAATTGTTCAAAACCAGCATTACCGGTTATGTAATTGGCAGGAAACCAACGATAAGATCAACTATCGCAGGTTTTTTACTGTCAATGCCTTAATCTGTCTGAATATGCAGCGTCAGGAAGCATTCGATCTTTATCACCGTTATATTTTTGAACTAATAGGTAAAGGTATTTTTCAAGGCTTAAGGATCGATCATATTGATGGACTGTACAATCCGGAAGAATATGTTCAGCGGCTCCGGAAAGCGGTAGGTAAAGACATCTACATCGTGGTAGAGAAAATTCTCGAACATGGAGAAGTGTTACCACAAACATGGAAAGTGCAGGGAACAACTGGTTACGATTTTTTGGCAACGGTAAATAACCTTTTAACCAATAAAGCGGCAGAAAAGCCTTTTAATAAGCTTTATCAGGAGGTGACAGGCAAAAAGCTCGATCCCGCTAAGTTGATTTATGAGAAAAAAAGCAATATCTTGTTTAAGCACATGCAAGGCGAACTGGATAATTTATTTGAAAGTTTCCTGGCACTTGAACTGGGAGATTTTTCAACCATTAAGAATGCCGATCTTAAAAGGGCGCTTGCCGAAATGCTGATTGCCATGCCGGTGTACCGGTATTATAATTATCGCTTCCCATTGGCGCAGGCTGAAGCACATTGTGTTCAAAACTTGCTTAAGCCCATTCTTGAGCACAAAAAACTGGCTAAAGCAGGAGAATTTTTGCACCAGGTATTTTTAGAAATCCCGGGAAAGAAAAACACGGCTTACAACCAAAAACTGAGTCATTTTTTCCAGCGTTGCATGCAGTTCACCGGGCCGCTTATGGCGAAGGGGGTAGAAGACACCGCCATGTTTACCTACAACCGGTTTATAGGCCATGCAGAAGTGGGTGACGCACCGGATGCTTTTGGAATGACGGTGAATGAATTTCATGATGAAATGCATAAACGACAGCAGGAGTGGCCATTTGCCATGAATGGAAGTTCCACCCACGACACCAAAAAAGGGGAGGATGTAAGGGCAAGATTAAATGTGCTTACCGATCTGCATGGTGAGTGGACCCTGTTGGTGCAACAGTTGAAAAAAACTTTTGCTGCCTTAAAAAAAGAGCATGCCGCTTTTGAACAGTTACATGATAATGATATTTATTTAGTCCTGCAGACCATTATTGGTGCTTTGCCCTTTCATGAAGATGATGACCCTGACATCGAAAACCGTTTGGCCGAATTTATTGTAAAAGCATTAAGAGAATCGAAAAAGCGGTCAGACTGGGCAAATCCGGATGAAAATTATGAAGATAAACTCACTGAATTTTCGCAGCTGATATTAACTGAACCGCAGGAGAGTAATGGTTCAATCAGAAATTTTATAAAACGAATCGCTGATTTTGCAGTTGTCAACAGCTTAGTGCAACTCACATTGAAATTTACCTGCCCGGGTATCCCTGATGTTTACCAGGGAACGGAATTATGGGATTTAAGTCTGGTAGACCCTGATAACAGAAGACCTGTTGACTATGAAACCAGGGCCAGTGTGCTGGCAGAGTTTGATCATCCTGTGAATTTTAAAAACCTTTTGAAAGAAAGATTTTCAGGAAAGATAAAAATGTGGCTAACCAAAACTTTGCTGGAGATCAGAAAAGCCGAGGCCGATGTTTTTGAACATGGAGCTTATATTCCTTTGGAGGTTCAGGGTAAGTATAGTCAACATATTTGTGCGTTTGCCAGACAATATAAAGCGCAATGGCTAATTACGGTAGTTCCTTTAGGTTTTGCTAAGTGTTGTAGTGATCAAAATGTGGCAGCCGATAGTTTTGACTGGGAAGATACAGCGGTATTGCTGCCAAACGGGGCACCATTGGGTTGGCAAAACCTGATTACAGGAAAAAAAGAATATAAAGATCCGTTACATCAGGGTATTCAGGTCAGCCAGTTGTTTAACCAGGTTCAATTGGCGTTGATAAAGTTAATTCCTGAAAATAATCAGCGTGCTGCAGGTGTGCTGATGCACATCAGTGCTTTGCCATCCCGTTTTGGTATTGGCGATTTAGGTCCCGGTGCACATCAGTTTGTAGATTTTCTTGCAGCATCACGACAACGCTACTGGCAGGTTTTACCGCTTAACCCAACCAAAAAAGAAACCGGCTATTCTCCCTATTCAAGCAGTTCTTCAATGGCCGGAAATACGATGCTTATCAGTCCCGAAAGCTTAGTTGAACAAGCGCTTTTAAGCGAAAGTGACCTGAATGATTACGTATTACCAGAAACAGGAAAAATTGATTTTGAAAAAACTGAAAAAATAAAACAGCAGGTGTTAGATAGGGCTTACCAACGGTTTAAAACTAAAGGGGATGAAGATCTGGTAAATGAATTCGACCTGTTTTGCAAAACCGAACAAAGCTGGTTAGTTGATTTCGCTGTTTATACTTGCATAAAGCAGCATTTTAAGGGGAAGGAATGGTTTAACTGGTCAGAAAAGTATAAGTTAAAAGATCCAAAAACCATCGCTGATTTCGAAAAAAGCAATCAGGACGAAATCGAAGAAATAAAGTGGAAGCAGTTTATTTTTTATCGCCAGTGGTACTGTTTAAAGGAATACGCAAATGCAAAAGGTGTAAGCCTGATCGGCGATCTTCCATTCTATCTTGATTATGATTCGGTTGAAGTATGGGCGCAGCGAGAAAATTTCCTGCTGGATAAAAACGGCAGTATGACTGTGGTGGCTGGTGTTCCTCCCGATTATTTTAACGAAAAGGGCCAGCTTTGGGGTATGCCTATATACAATTGGGAAAAGATGAAAGCCGAAGATTTTACCTGGTGGGAAAACCGGTTAAGGAAAAATCAGCAATTGTTTAACCTCCTCCGTTTAGATCATTTTAGGGCCTTTTCTACTTATTGGGAGGTTGTGGCTGGTAGTGAAGACGCCGTTGATGGCGTATGGAAAACGGGGGTTGGTGACTCATTTTTTAAAACAATAGAAAGAAAATTAGGTAAACTTTCTTTTATTGCCGAGGATCTCGGTGAAATTTCAGAAGATGTGGAACATTTGAGAAAACAATTTCAATTGCCTGGCATGAAGGTATTGCAATTTGCATTTGGCGAAGATATCGCCGGATCGGTACATATTCCACATCGGTTTGGCTCAGAAAATTACATTGCTTATACCGGAACACATGATAATAATACCACTTTGGGCTGGTTTAAAAACGAAACCGATACAGACCTTAAACAGCGCTTATCCAGATATGTCGGAACAGCGGTTAACGAAAATAATGTTAATGCCATATTGATCAGGCTATGTTATGCCTCAATTGCCAAAATGGCCATCATCCCTATGCAGGATATTTTACAATTAGACGAAACGGCGCGGATGAACATACCCGGCAAGGCATCAGGAAACTGGGCATGGAGGGCAGATAACAATTTTATAACGGAAGAAACAATAAACTGGTTGAAAGCAGAAACGGAATTTTACGGGCGTTAGGCATCCCGAAAATGCATATCAGTTTAATTTCAGGAAGATAAAAATAATGTATCGTATTATTAGTGCAAAAAGGGTGCAGATATGAAGTTTCAAAAGAAAATTGGTGAAAATTTAAAAAATCTTTGGATAATGAGACCTGGCATTTGACGAATATTCTGCCAAATATAAAAATAGCATAAGTTTCTTCTTAGAATAAGATAAATGTCATTAGAATGGCCGTTTTTTAAATATATTATCAATTTTAAATGGCATCTAAATTAATAATTATATATTTGCAGCCTTGAAAGTAAGCAATGTCTAATCCTCTTAATCAGAGGTTTAAACATTACTGCTGACCGAGCCGTAGGAATAAGGCTTTTTAATTTTTTGAAGACAACCTAAACAACCTGAATGCTTAATTTAGTTCTCTTTGGCCCTCCAGGGGCGGGTAAAGGCACCCAATCTGAAAAGCTGATTGCAAAATATCAGCTGGTACACGTTTCAACAGGCGATCTTTTTAGGGCACATGTTAAAGGAGAAACCGAACTGGGAAAAAAAGTGAGTCAACTGTTGGCTGACGGGGAACTGGTTCCTGACGCCATTACCATTGCCATGCTTGAAGAAGAGGTAGATAAAAATCCTGATGCCAAAGGATTTGTATTTGATGGATTTCCACGCACCGTTCCGCAGGCAAAGGAACTTGATTTATTTTTAGAGCGCAAAGGCAGTAAAATTGCTGGTGTTATTGCTTTAGATGTTGACCAAAACGAACTTACCAAACGTATTGCTGAGCGCCATAAAATTAGCGGCCGTCCGGATGACGATGCAGAAAAACTGAAAAAAAGGATTTCGGAATACTTTGATAAAACCATTCATGTATTACCTTATTACGAAGCACAGGGAAAACTGAATAAAGTAAACGGGATTGGTGAAATTGAAACCATTTATAAAGATCTTTGCGCAGTAATTGATCAGTATAAAGTTTAACTGATCATTAAGCATCAGGTATTAAATATCAGTTAATTGGTGCCAGATAAAATGTATCAAGGTTAATTGCAATACCTGATATCATCATAAAACATACAGAGAGTTATAATGTTAAAAACGTTATAACTCTTTAATTTTAATGGAATTGTTATATAAACTTTCCGTAGTTAACATTACAAGAATAAAATATGTCACAGGGTTCAAATTTCGTAGATTATGTAAAAATTTGTTGCCGTTCTGGTAAGGGCGGTGCAGGTTCGGCACATTTACATCGTGATATTTTAACGTCAATGGGTGGTCCTGATGGTGGTGATGGCGGTCGTGGTGGCCACATTATCGTTAAAGGCAGTATCCATATCTGGACATTATTACACCTTAAATATCGCAAACATATTATCGCTGAAGATGGCGGAGCGGGCGGTAGTTCGCATAAATCTGGGAAACAGGGTAAGGATGAAATATTAGAGGTTCCCTTGGGTACCATTGCCAAAGATGCGGAAACCGGAGAGGTACTTTTCGAAATTACCAAAGATGGTGAAACCCGGATTTTAACAGCCGGCGGCCGTGGGGGGTTGGGCAATGCACATTTTAAAAATGCTGTTCAGCAAACACCTCGTTTTGCGCAACCGGGCGAGCAGGGCCAGGAGGTATGGAACATTTTAGAGTTAAAAGTTTTAGCCGATGTGGGGCTTGTCGGTTTCCCGAATGCAGGCAAATCTACGCTACTTTCTGTGGTTTCTGCGGCTAAACCAGAAATAGCCGACTATCCTTTTACCACCATCGTACCTAATCTGGGTATAGTAAGTTACAGAGGTGGGAAATCTTTTGTAATGGCCGATATTCCCGGTATTATCGAAGGTGCATCAAAAGGTAAGGGTTTGGGGTACCGCTTCTTGCGTCATATCGAGCGTAATTCGGTGTTGTTGTTTATGGTTCCGGCTGATACCAGCCGCTCAATTAAGGAAGAATACGCTATCCTTAAAAGCGAGTTAGAATCCTATAATCCTGAATTAATGCAAAAACCCCACGTTTTAGCCATTACCAAATCAGATATGCTTGATGAAGAACTGATGGAAGAAATGAAACAGGATTTGCCTAATATTCCTTCCATATTTATCTCATCAGTAGCCGAAAAAAATATTTTAGAACTCAAAGATATGCTTTGGAAAGCAATTGAAGGGTAATTACCGTCAAAATTGTCTTTCTAATTCAATAGCTTTAAGCTAACATTTTTTACTTTGCGGGTGCTACAAGTTATTAAATCAAAAACCTGCTTCTCACGTCCGCTGTAGGTACCATACAATGATCGGCTTGACCGAATAAAGCATAACGGTTACGAGCGAATTTTTGATACACCCGGTTTCGTATACAACCTGGTACCAGATAAGCCACATTTATGATTGGCGACCACCAGGTGCCCAGGTTTTTCAAGATGTGTAAAACCGCCTCAGATTTGCTAAAAAACCGGTTGCCGCTGATGACGATAATGCTATCAAATTTGTTAAAATTAACCACGTGTTGCTGGCTAAGTTTCAATGCAGTCTCACCGGCTAATGGAGCGAAAAGAAACCTGTTTAGCCGGTCATGCCTGATGGTGTAATTGATATAACTGTTGCAGAAATTACAAACACCGTCAAACAGGATAATGTCTTTCTGCGTATTTAAAAAAGATGCCATGACATTTGGTGATTAACAAAATAGATTGCCGGGTAGGTAGCCATGAAAGCCCAAAAAAATGAATTTAGTCCCATAATTACCGCAGTAAAAAAATGAAATATAAATCCCCATATCAGGAATATAAGGGCAAACTCCCAGGGTAAAAATAAACAGAGTGGAAATATGCTTTCCATAATGATTACGTTCCAGCATAAAAAGCGATTTGCTACGGGATATTTTTTTAGAAAGCCTGTCGCTTTTTTTGAGCCATAGGTTTTAGTAGAGAAAACATCCTTTATAGCCGTTCCCGAGCGCCACTCAGCAGATACGAGTTTGGCAATACCAGCCACCGCGTAAGATAGACAAGCTTGTAGGGCAATAAACCACAATCCAATTTCTCTTAATTTACTGCTGGCTAAAACCGGCAAATTGCACACAATCAAGGTAATAATAATGAGCATGCTCATCTGGTCGGAGCCATCGCTACCATAATAGGTGGCTAACGATGAAATCAATAAACTTGCACCCAATAAACTGATCAATGCCCAACCGATTGGGCTTTGTAGCGGAAAGAAAAACAATCCAATGATTAGTAGGCACCTGATGGAGAAAAGGACAGTAAGGCCTGATGCACTAAACAATTTAAAAAAAGGTTTTAAAAACGATCTTTGATCGTGTTTGGTCCATTTTAACTGCATTACATTCCAGGATAGCAGTCCGTTTGGAGAAAAGATCTGCACTTTTTTGAGGTACTCGAGTGTAGAAATCAATAAGCCCACACTTAATATAAGGAGTACGGTTTGCGATATATCGTTAAATAAAATCATGATAAGTTTATATTTGGTGAAAAACCGATAATAAAATTAATCCCGGTTCCGTTTCTTTTTGATAACCCGATGACTCGGCCAGCATAAACTGACGGTAGCAGTTTTGCGATTTTTTTTTATATTGACTAACCGCATGTAACACGATGATATAAGGGGTAGAAAACATAAGTAAATTAAGGTTGCCTGTTCGCTCGCGGTAGGAGGGGATACTGGCTACAAGGCTCTGTACAACGTCAGATAAAATTTTTTTGTCCCTTTTTTCAGGGTTCCACAACCATGACCAAAACGTACGTTCTTCGGTAATTTCCAATTCCTGCCATTCGCTGTAATCAGCTTCTGTCACCTTGTCTCTAAATAAGAGGTGGTAATCTCTTTTGCCGGGGTGGGGGGCAAAAAATGTCCATAATGGGATGAGATTGAAAAGATCTATTTTATACCTGATGAACCAGGATATCTTCGTTTCCTTGAATTGGCATAATACGGTTGCTATAAACCAGCAGGCCAGGAAAGCAGTTATTGTCATTTCATAAATAACTGTAGGATCTAATTTCTGTGTCATAACATCAAATAGGTTAGAAAAAAGGAGAGCACGTATGCATGCCCTCCCCTGATTGTTAATTGAATTTTTTGCGAAGTTCGATCAGTTTTTCTAACGATAAACCGTTATCGGCTTCTTTAGCTAGACTGCTGATTTCTTCTTCGTTCAAAGAACTTGCAGCTCCAATTGCTTCTGCAACCTGTGTAACTACTGGTGTAGCTTTCACAGTTACTTTAACTGCCTTTACAGCAGTACGTGCAATTGCAGCAATAAAAAGTGGTGCTGCTGAATTTGATTCAACAATTTCATTGTCGCCTTTCAAGTCGGCGATTAAGGCATCTAGAACTGCTAATTCTGCCTTGGTTAAGCTTGACTTTGCCATTTTGTTTCTTTTTGAGGTAAATAATTAATGATTAGTGTGCCTTGGTTTTGAAGCTTCGTTTGCACAATATAAATGTCGGCACACCAACGTTTCCGCAGTAGTGTGAAAATACCTATTTGAAAAGTAGCGTATTTATACGCAGTTTTGGAAAGTCAAAGGCATGATTTTAACATCAAAAATGCAGAAAAAGTATTTGAAATACAGTGTGTTATGTTGGATTTGGATAGCCGAAGTGGCTGGCAACAAAAGAGAAGAGTTATTCTACTACACCGTTTTTAATGGCAAACATCACCAGGCCTGCGGTGTTGCGAACACCGGTTTTCTCGATTATACGCATTCTAATGCCTTCAACTGACCGCGGACTTAGAAAAAGCTCATTGCCGATTTCGGCAGCTGTTTTCTCATTGCAGATCATCTTTAATACATCCAATTCACGTTCAGAGAATGCTATTGTCTGGTTCAGCGAAGGTTTGATCGGACCTTTAAGAGTAAGTTTTTTAAGAAGTGCCTTCGTTACAAGATCATTAAAATAATAGTCACTTTCATATATTGAATAAATGGCTTTTCTAATTTCTTTTGGGTCTGCATTTTTCAGTAGGTAGCCATTGGCGCCGTTCTCCATCAGGTGTATAATGAATTTGACGTCATCATACATTGTTAAAACAAGTATCTTAATATCATTAGCATATTTTTTACGGATCAATTTCATAGCTTCTATACCATCTACTAAAGGCATTTTGATATCCATTACAATCACATCGGGCTGTAATTGCTCGAGTTTTTGCATAAGTTCCTGTCCATCTGAAGCCTCAAATAATACTTCCAGATTTTTATCGCGGTTAAAGCCAACCTTTAATCCGTCTCTAAAAATACTGTAATCATCTGCTATTGCTATTCTGATTTTTAGCATCTCTATTTATAAATTACACATAAAATTAACAATCTTAGATAAGAAATGAAGATATTTAATGATCTTTAATACTACGTATTTGTATTATTAATTTAAATCCAGATTTTAATCAGGGTTGATCTATTTGGTCGACAGGTATTTTAATTTCGATCAGATAATCGTCAAGATGATGTGAAAATTGAAGTTCTGCCTTGAGCAGGATTATTCTGTTCTGGATATTTTTAAGCCCTAATCCATTTTTAATAAAACGTAATCCCTGATATTGTTGATGTGTAAGTCCATCGCCATTGTGTGATATATGAAATACCAGGTTATTGCCGATATGGTATGACTGTATGTGGATGTGCTTAGCCCTGGCATGTTTAATGATGTTATGAACCAGTTCTTGTATTATTCTGTAAATACTGATATTTTTATGGCTTGCCTTTGTACTATATTTGTCGGTTAAATTTAAATCGATTTTAATGATATTATTATGGCTGATGTTTCCACAAAAATGAGAAATAGCCTCTTTTAATCCGAGTTCTTGCAAAATGCTGGAATGAAGATTGTGAGAAATGCTCCTGATTTTATGAATGCCTTCATCCAGTAAACTTTTACCTTTATGGTACATTTCCTTGCTAATATCGTCACAATCATTAATATTAATCCCATAAAAATGAAGGCTTGATGATCCGAGGATAGCCCCAACTTCATCGTGTAGTTCTTCGGCTATGCGGTGGCGCTCTATTTCTTCACTTCTTACAGCCGCTTCTATCAGCTTATTTTTCTGGTCATTTTGTAATGCTTGTAAATTAAGCCCGTACTGGATCTTTTTGCGCTGCATAAAGATGAAAATAAGTAACAAGCTTATAAATAACATCAGCATTGCAGCAATACCCGCCATTAACATCAATATGATTTTATTGTTTTCCTGATTCATAAAATCCTTTGGCTATAAACAAATTAAAAATAATGTATGAGATGTTATGCAGGCTCCACAGGTTAATAGCAAAATTTTGAAAATGTATAGTGAGTTCGTTGTAAAGCAGAAAAATGAAGAAATTTAATGCAACAAAGATTCCCAGGCCTGTAATGATCCAGAAACTACTATTGGTAACCTTGATGGTAACATTCTTTTTTATTTCGAATAAATAGTATTGGATCACATAAAACAAGAGTAAAATGGCTTCAGTAGAGAGTAAACGGCTGCTCAGTTTCCAGTAATCAAAAAAGTTTTCGAAAAAGATGAAATTAACGATTAGAAATAAGGTAAAACAGACAGGGATGGCTCTTTTAAGCGCAACTATAAAAGGCTGATCTAAACAGATAAAGAAAGCACTAAAAAGATAAAAGCGAACGATGGAATGTATATTGTACAAAAAATTATTTGACTTAAAGGCAACGGGTAGTATGTTTCTGAATTTCCAGATAAAATCAATCGAAAGATTTATAGCCAATGCCATCCATATATAAAAAACAACCAGTTTAAGATGACTTGGTTGTTTTTTATTTAATGATATAAATAAAGGGATAAACAGTGCCCACACTTCAGACCAATCTATAATGTATTGGAATAACTTAAGCATCTGATAATAGGTTAAAAGTCGCTTATAGTAGCCGGTGGTGATGGGTTGGTAAAAATTGGGTTGGCGTTGATTTCCCGGAATAGCTCTACATCTCCTATATCAACCCGTTTAAAGGACTTAATGCTGTAAAAAACATTTCCACGGTTAACGTTTGGAATAAATACAAGATAATCTGGCTTATCACCGTTCTCATCCGGTGTGTTGATCAGAGATAGGATATTGGTGAGCGATATAATATTATTGCTCATCATAATCGGTCCGCTTAAACTCAAAGCACTATAGTTGTAAACTTCAAGGTGATCAAAATAACTGCTGTACTGGTTACTCGAGGCCATATACCCATAAGCGATAAGCTTTAACGGCTTATCCGGCTGATCTGTTTCTGGAAAGAGATAACAGAATACAAATTGATCAATACCCGGCGAATGCTGGATCATTGTTTGGATAGCGCTGGTTTCGTACTTTAACCAGTAAAATTTTTGGGTTTGTTTTTCTTTTGTGAGCATTTCGTTTATAGATTTAATACTATAAATATATACAAATTTAGTATATTAAAAAATGCACGTAAGTAAAGTTAAAATACTTTTTCGTATGGTTAATTAGATGTGCTTGCATATCGATTTTCATAATTAGGAGGGAGTAACAGTTTTGGTTACAATCGATAATACAATATATTATATAAAAACAGCACCCATTGGCAACATTGCCAATGGGTGCTGTTTTATTATCCGGGATGTAGAATTGCCAATTTCGGATGCAGGTCAAGTCAAACCAGTCAAAAGTAATTTTAACTTTCTTATATTCCCGACTATCAAATTGGTATTTCTGCTATTGATTTTTTGATGCTATTGCAAAAGTTAAGTGCAGAAAATGTATCTGCGCCAGATTAATGAAAGCAACAATTTAAGCAGTTCAAAATCTTTAACTTTAAAAATCTAGGCATGTAATACTTAATCCATGCCAAAAACCTGGTTTTGCTTGTTTAACCCTGCCCTTCCTGAACCTGTCCATTTTCATGTGCATTTTCAAGAATCTCTTTCACATCTGATTTACGTTTTTTAGTAACCGTGTGCTTAAAATGGGGTACTTCATGCTGCACAATATCTTCTTCAATAGCCTCTACGCCAAAAACTTTCTCTTTTAGTAAATTATATTTGTCTTGGAAACCATAGCGAAGGTTTTTAGCGCCACCAGCAATTTTTCCCCGGGTGCCCGCACCGCTATCAGGGGCAAATAAAATACTGATTACTGCCCCAGCTGCCAAGCCAGCTACTAAGGCCAGGGCTATTTTTGCACTGTTATCTGATTCGTGCTTCAAATATCTTCCGATTAACTTTCTGTATTTCATAAGGTAATGTTTTTCTAAGCAACAATTTGTATGTTATAATGTTTGAGTTTTTTTGATTTGGAATTCAGTTACCAGTGCGCTTTTTTATCCAGGATGAGATCAAAGAATCGATGCAGATGTTCAGATAAGTTGTTGCCATTGGAATGTAAAGCTTACCTGGAGAAAACAGTGGGGTCACTATTTAAACAAGAAATAGGCGTTTTACAGTTCATTTCAAATTTTCTGAAGTGGCTTCAAAGCAGGCATATTTTAAGCGTCTGTCGCCATAATATGTAAGATACCTGTTAGTTACTTCGTAAGCATTCTGGATAGCATTTGGAAATATAACATTGCCGAAGATTACAGCGTTATAGAAATTGCAGTACCTGTTTTAAAAAAAGACCAGACTTTTACATATGTTTAAAGTTAAAGCACAATATTTGGCATACTAAAACGAATTGAAATGGTAAAAGCAACAATAAATAAAGAACATTACGCCTGTTCGGTTACAAACGGTTCGCATGACATTATCGTGGACGAACCGATAGAATTGGGTGGTACCCACAAAGGTTTTGCGCCTAAGGGATTATTAATGGCTTCTTTGGCCTCCTGTGTAGCCATTACCTTAAGGATGTATGCTGATAGAAAAAAATGGCCAATTGATAAAATTGAGGTGGAAGTTAATGTAGATACCGAAAACGGCGAAACGATCTTCCTGGAAGAAATTACCTGTACGGGTGTGCTTACCGAAGAGCAGAAATTGAGGCTGGAAGAAATTGCATCAAAATGTCCGGTGAGTAAAATGCTGGCTGCTGGTCATGAAATCAGATCAAGCGTACTTTAGTTATACTGATGGTGCAAAACTACTTCATGCAATCATAAAAAGCTTTAATTATCTTTGTAATCCCCAGTATTTGCTGCGTTAAAAATAATTTTATGCCGACTGAAATAAAATGCCCCAATTGTGCCCATGTTTTTCCGATGGAAGAAGCTATGGCTGAAGATTATAAGAAAGAGTTAAGAGAGAAGGCGGCCGCTTATGCCAGACAGAAAGATGAAGAATATCAGCGTAAACTGCAGGTTTTTGAATCAGAAAAACAGCAGCAGTTAAAAGCTTTCGAAGCTAAACTTGCGGAGGAGAAAACCAGGCTCAAAGATAACCTGGAGGAAAACCTGCGTAAAAGTATTTCAGCCGATTTTGAAAACAAACTGCAGATCCTGGAAAGTAATGCAAAAGAGAATGCCGAAAAACTAAAGCTGGCACGCGAAAAAGAACTCGACTTTTTACGCCGGGAGGAAAGCCTGAAGGTGAAAGAAGAAGAAATGGAACTTGCTTTTCAACGTAAAATGCAGGAACAGCGGAGTGAGCTTGTAGAACAAATCCGTAAACAGGAGGCAGAAAAAAATAGCATTAAAGATACCGAACATCAACTGCGTTTAAAGGAACTGGAAAAGCAGCTAGACGATCAGAAAAAGTTGGCCGAAGAGATGAAACGCAAAGCCGAACAGGGGAGCATGCAATTGCAGGGCGAGGTGCAGGAGTTGATTTTGGAAGAACTGCTGCGTACCAATTATCCTTTCGATCTGATTGAAGAAGTAGGCAAGGGAGTGCGAGGCGCAGATTGTGTGCAGGTTGTGCGTAATCAATTCGGACAGGAATGCGGCAAAATAATTTACGAGAGCAAGCGTACCAAAGATTTCGGTGGCGACTGGATTGAAAAATTAAAAAAAGACATGCGGAGCATGGGCATTGATGTAGCCGTAATTGTGAGTCAGTGTTACCCAAAAGGCATGAATTGTTTCGGGCAGCGTGATGGGGTTTGGATTTGTTCTTTCGAAGAAGTAAATGCCGTGGCCTATGTCTTGCGTGAGGGTATTTTGCGTTTGGCAGGTGCAGTAAAATCGCAGGAAAACCGTGGTGAAAAAATGCACATGTTATACGATTATTTAATGGGTGCAGAGTTTTCGGAACAGTGGAAGGCCATTAGAGAAGGTTTTATGAGTATGAAACTATCCATACAGCGCGAGCGCGATGCGATGGAACGTTTATGGAAAGCACGTGAAAAGCAATTGGAAAAAGTATTGCTGAATGCGACCCATATCCGTGGCTCAATAGAAGGAATTGCAGGTAGCGATAGTGTGCAGTTGAGCTTAACTGATGATGATGATACCTTGCTTTTGGAATAATCCGTGGTATCATCATCCTGAACTTGTTTCAGGATCTATTTGACTGGGCCGGGTTGCCCCTCGGCAGGTGTAAATTGCAAACTGAAATCAAAACCTGCGGTTACTGATATGATAAAATAATAATAAATAAACGACAACATGAATAAGAAAACTAACCAATCTTTTACCGGCTCTAAAATCCTTACTTTAATATGCGCTTTGCTATTTTTCGGGAATGCTTTCGGGAACGTTTCCGGAACGACGTTACAATCGCCTGATGGGAACCTGGTGGCCGGTTTTGCGTTAACTGAAGGAGGGGTGCCTACCTATAGCTTAAAGTACAAAGGAAAAGATGTAATTAAAACGAGTAAGTTAGGTTTGGAACTTAAAGAGGGTAAATCTTTAATGAACGGTTTCTCCATTACCGATACCAAGACCAGCACATTCAACGAAACCTGGAAGCCGGTTTGGGGCGAAGTAAAAGAAATTGTAAATCACTACAATGAACTTGCAGTAACCTTAACCCAGAAAGAAACAAACCGTTACATTATCGTCCGCCTGCGTTTGTTTAATGATGGTTTGGGTTTTAGATATGAATTCCCAGAACAGAAAAATCTCGATTATTTTGTAATCAAAGAGGAAAAAACGCAGTTTGCCCTGGCTGGCGATCATAAGGCTTTTTGGCTTCCCGGAGATTATGATACACAGGAGTACAGCACGGTAACTTCAAATTTGTCGGAAGTTCGTGGAAAAATGAAAGCTGCTGTAACACCAAATGCCTCTCAAACTACTTTTTCGCCAACGGGCTTACAAACGCCTTTGATGATGAAAAGCAAAGATGGCTTATACATCAATATACATGAAGCAGCACTCATTAACTATTCTTTAATGTCGTTAAATCTGGATGACAAAAACATGGTTTTAGAATCCTGGTTAACACCAGATGCAGTTGGCGACAAGGGTTATATGCAGGCACCCTGTTTATCACCATGGCGTACCATTATTGTTAGTGATAAAGCTGGTGACATCTTAACATCAAAGCTTACCTACAACCTTAACGAGCCCACAAAATTCAAAGATGTATCGTGGATAAAACCAATTAAATACGTTGGTGTTTGGTGGGAAATGATTACAGGGAAAAGTACCTGGGCATATAACGATTTAACGAGCGTGCAATTGGGCGTAACCGATTATTCGAAAACAAAGCCCAATGGAAAACATGCCGCTAACACTGCGCATGTGAAAGAATATATCGATTTTGCTGCTAAAAATGGTTTAGATGCTGTTTTAGTTGAGGGATGGAACGAAGGTTGGGAAGATTGGTTTGGTAAAACAAAAGACTATGTATTTGATTTTGTTACCCCTTACCCTGATTTTGATGTAAAAGAACTGCATCGTTATGCGGCAAGTAAAGGTGTAAAAATGATTATGCATCATGAAACTTCTTCGTCGGTCCGTAATTATGAGCGTCATCTGGATACGGCTTATAAATTTATGAAAGCCAATGGTTACGATGCCGTTAAAAGTGGTTATGTGGGAAACATCATCCCAAGAGGAGAGCACCACTACGGCCAGTGGTTAAACAATCATTACCTCTACGCCATTCAGAAAGCGGCCGAATATAAAATTATGGTAAATGCGCATGAGGCGGTTCGTCCGACAGGTTTGGCACGTACCTATCCGAATTTAATCGGAAACGAATCGGCAAGAGGAACCGAATACGAAGCATTTGGAGGCAATAATGCTGATCATACCACTATTTTACCTTTTACCCGTTTAATTGGTGGCCCGATGGATTACACCCCTGGTATTTTTGAAACCAGGGTAAGTGCGTATAATCCGGCAAATACCTCTTTTGTACACAGTACATTGGCGCGCCAACTGGCACTTTATGTAACCATGTATAGCCCTCTGCAAATGGCTGCCGATTTACCGGAAACTTATAACAAGTATATGGATGCTTTCCAGTTTATTAAAGATGTAGCGGTAGATTGGGACGATACCAAAGTGTTAGAAGCAGAACCCGGCGATTACATCACTTTTGCACGTAAGGCAAAAGGTAAAAATAATTGGTTTGTGGGTCGTACCAATGATGAGGAAGCCCGCACTTCCAAAATTGACTTCAGCTTTTTAGATCCAGGTAAAAAATATACTGCAACCATTTATGCTGACGCAAAGGATGCCCATTATGAAATCAATCCCAAAGCTTATACCATCCGAAAAATGGAAGTTACCAATAAAACGAAATTGACTCAGTATTGTGCTCCGGGTGGTGGATATGCGATTAGCATTATTGCAAAGTAGTCTGCCGATTTTTCGTTTTCAGTTATCGTGTGGTGTCAGTTGTTACCAACTGACACTTTATTTTATTAGTCGTAGCGTCTCGCTACGACTTTTTTATTGCTGGTTTTAGCCACGGATAGACACAGATGAACACGGATATGAATACTTATCTGTGTTGATCCTTTTTTTTGTGGTTAGATACTAGTGCTGTCAGTTGGTAACAACTGACAGCTACATTCGAATACGAAACAGCAGAAAAATAGTTTATTTTATAATATCTTATTAGTGCTGTCAGTTGTTACCAACTGACACTTTATTTTATTAGTCGTAGCGCCTCGCTACGACTTTTTGTTGCTGTTTTTAGCCACGGATAGACACAGATCAACACGGATCTGAACACTTATCTGTGTTTATCCTTTTTATCTGTGGTTAGATATTAGTGCTTTTATTAGTTGTAGCGTCTCGCTACGACTTTTTTATTGCTGTTTTTAGCCACGGATAGACACAGATGAACACGGATCTGAATACTTATCTGTGTTTATCCTTTTTATTTGTGGTTAAATATTAGTGCTGTCAGTTGGTAACAACTGACAGCTACATTCGAATACGAAACAGCAGAAAAATAGTTTATTTTATAATATCTTAGCAAAGCATTAAACAAACAATCTCCTCATGCCCAAAATCAAAAACCATATTGAACTTCAATTTTTAAGCGAACCGTCTGACGTTAACTATGGAGGTAAGGTACATGGCGGGATGATGATGAAGTGGATTGATCAGGCTGCTTTTGCCTGTGCCCTGCAGTGGAGCCAAACCTATTGTGTAACCGTTTACGTGGGTGGAATCCGGTTTTTTCATCCTGTTCACATCGGTCATTTAGTGAAGATGGAAGCACGCATTATTTACACCGGTAAAACCAGTATGCATATAGCTGTTGATGCTTATTCAAAACCGGTAGCGCAAACCGATTTTGTTAAAAATACGCACTGCATTATTGTTTTTGTTGCAGTAGATGACAATGGGCAGCCGAAGCCAATTCCGGCTTTTAAACCTAAGACCGAAAAAGAAATAGCCATGCATGGTTATGCCCTAAAATTAATGGAATTACGGAAAAGCATTGATAAGGAAATGGAACCGTATATTGTGTAGGGGTGAGTGTTGAGCGGTTGGCGTTTATCATTAACCACAGCGAAACAGAGGAAAGTCACTGATTACGAGTGAGTTTTGCGGTCATGTTAATATCTGATTCTCTGTGAACCTCTTTGCACTCTGTGGTAAAGAACATTGTACACGTTGCGGTTTAGATAAGATCATCGGATGATGTGGTAACTAACTTTGCGCCCTTCGCCTTTAGTATTTTTATTTTAGGTTTGACCACGGAGAAAACAGAGGAAAGGCACCGAGTACACGGAGTTAGTTTTGCGGTCATGTCAATATCTGATTCTCTGTGAACCTCTGTGAAAAACTCTTTGCCCTCTGTGGTAAAGAATATTGTGCACGTTGCGATTGAGATAAGATCATCGGATGATGTGGTAACTAACTTGGCGCCCTTCGCCTTTAGAATTTTTATTTTAGGTTTGACCACAGAGAAACAGAGTAAAAGCACCGAGTACACGGAGTGAGTTTGCGGTCATGTCAACACCTGATTCTCTGTGAACCTCCGTGAAAAACTCATTGTCCTCTGTTGTAAAGAACATTGTGCACTTTGCGATTGAGATAAAATCATCGGATGATGTGGTAACTAACTTTGCGCACTTTGCGGTTAAGAAATAAAGGTTATTCCGCAACAGGTAAACTAAAACAAAACGTACTGCCCTCGCCAATGGCACTTACCACCCATATTTTACCGTTTTCGGCTTCAATAAAATCTTTCGAAATAGCAAGGCCCAGTCCGGAGCCCGATTTATTCTGGCCATCAGTTGGCACCTGGAAATACCTGTCGAATAATCGTTGTTGGTATTTCTCGTCAATGCCTTTTCCAAAATCGCGCACAGCGAATTCGATAAAATTGCCTTTTTGTAAAACATCGATAATTACTTTAGATCTTTCTGAACTGTAGCGCAAGGCATTAGATAAAAAGTTGACCATTACCCAGGCCGTTTTCTGGATATCGGCATTTACATTTGGTAAGTTTTCGCCGCAGTTAAGCACCAATTGAATCGATTTCTGCTCTGCCTGGAATTTAACTGCATCAACGGCATAATTCACAATTTCTTCAGGTTTGGTCAGGGCAAAATTGAGTTTTAAATTGCCGGTTTCTACCTGCGAAAGATCCAGCAATTCACTGGTGATTTTTAGCAGTCTGTCGCTATCTTCTTTAATGTGGTGAAGCAACTCGTGCTGCTCTTCATTCATCATTCCCACCCGCTCATCATTAAGCAGTTTTAAGCTCATTTTGATTGATGAAAGCGGCGTTTTTAATTCATGCGAAACAGTAGCTATAAAATTTGTTTTGGCTTCATCAAGCTCTTTGAACTGTGTAATGTTTTTTAAGGTGTAAACGCTGCCAGCCGATTTAGATGAGGCAATCAGGGTACTATCATCTTGCTCTTCATAATTTGGGATAATAATTTCACGGTTTTCCAGCAGAAAATAGGATTCTTTATCGTCAGCATAAATTTTCAAGGTATTATCATTGGTTTCAGGTTTAATAATCCGTTTAAGCAACTCATTTTTTTGCATCAGTTCGGCTACATTTTGACCGATAACCTTATCCTCATCCAAACTCATCAGCTTTGCAGCCAGATGGTTTAGAAAGAGTACTTCGCCTTTCTCATTTAAACCAATAATGGCATCCTGCATTTGTGCAATAATGGCTTCGATACGCGATTTTTCAGATTTGATTTTGGATAAATTACTGTTTTCCCATTCATTTAATTTAAGTACCATTTTGTTAAAGGAATGGGCAAGTTCTGTAAACTCATCCCCGTTTTCGAAATGCAAACGCTGTTTATAATTTTTACGACTGATCTGTTTAATCGCAGCGCTAAATTCGGCGAGCGGATTGGCCACAAAGCCAGGGAAGTTAACAATGAAGGTAAAAAGGATGATAAAGCTCAGCGTTGCGGCGATCATAATATAAAGATTTGCGCGCGATGAAGTTTCGTTCGCCAGTTCATTTTTATCATAAATGGCTTTCATGTTAACCTGTTCTATATTTTGAAGTGCAACACGCAGATTTTTAATATTACTTTCTTTAATGATTGCTGATTTTGAGTCTTTTAGCGCATTAAAGGCTGCTTTTAGTTTCCTGAAAGCTGCTTTTTCTCCGGGTTCGGTAATGTTCAAACCCTCATTTTTTAAGTTTTCAGCAAATATATTCAGCTGCGTAGGGCTTAAGGGAAAAGCATGTTGGTCGATTACATTGCGCATGGCGGCAACGTATTTCAAAGATTTGTAATTGTCTTTAAGTATTACCTTTGATTTATCGGAAAGCTCATTTAAAAAAAAGAGCGCAATTAATCCGAACGATAAAACGATGATAAAGAGAAAGCCGAATCCGAGGCGGAGTTTGGTTTTTATTTTCATGGTGATTAAATTAACCGCAAAGAGCGAAAAGTTTTTTGCAAAGGTTACAAAGCATTCCTCTCTTTTCGTGGTAAAAGTAGCTTATAATTAAATCTGTTTACTAATGAACTAAATTAAATAACAAAGGTTAGATCATCTGCAGCCGTTTAGCTCATAGCCAATAGTAATGCCAGTAGGATGATTTTTTGTTTAAGCTGTTGTTTTATAATTATTTATGTTGTTTTTTAGTTTCAATGAACAGAAGAAACCTTTTCATTTTGGAAGGGTTTTTGTCAATATGAACTGTTGCTGCTGAAAGTTTACGTCGCTGTTTTGTAGGGCTAAACCTGATCGCAGATAAAACATAATGCAATGAAAAGCAGATGCAAACATTATTTTCCAAAGCGGAAAGCATGGAATTATTTTTTCAAAAGACACAGAAGTATATAAATGCGTGTTGTTTTTAGGAAAGCAGGTTTGGAAGCGTTTAGGTTATTGTAGTCCCACTGTCCGCTTTACTTCGTGCTCGCTTCCATTGGGTTTAGGTGGCGGCAGCCGATACTAAAATTTAGGGTTGCAGGGTGCAAATGTTATGTGTTTAGGATTGTTTTAGGAGTTTACAGCATTGTCCTGTGTGCCTAAACCTGATCGCAGCGAACACGGAGTGCAACGGAGTAAAGCGAAGAGCAGGAACAAACTTTGATATGGAATACAGGTTTTGCTTTCCAAAAGCCAGAAAATCTTTAAATGTGGGGCCTTTCAAGGAAAGCAGTTTTCGGAGTATTTAGGTTACTGTAGCCCCAATTTCGCTTATAGTCCTCGCTGCGCTCCAGGCTATTCCGCTCATTCGATGGTTATCGGATCGTGTTTAGGTGGCACATACGATAAGGAGATTTTGAGTTTGCCAAAGTATAATCTACTATGCCTTTAAAATCTACATGGGTTTATCAGCACTGTTTTTTGTGCCTAAACCTGATCGCAGCGAACACGAAGTGCAACGGAGTAAAGCGAAGAGCAGGAACAAACTTTGATATGTAATACAGGTTTTGCTTTCCAAAAGCCAGAAAATCTTTAAATGCGGGTCTTTTTAAGGAAAGCAGTTTTCGAAGCACTTGGGTTACTCTAGTCCCGCTTTCGCTTATAGTCCTCGCTGCGCTCCAGGCTATTCCGATCATCCGATGGTTATCGGATCGTGTTGGGTGGCAGGGCAAATAAGAAGATTTGGGGTTGCCAAACGCATAATCTACTATGCCTTTAAAATCTACATGGGTTTACCAGCACTGTTTTTTGTGCCTAAACCTGATCGCAGCGAACACGGAATGCAACGGAGTAAAGCGGAGAGCAGGGGCAAACATGGCCATGGAATACAGGTTTTGCTTTCCAAATTGAAAAAAAATTAGATTATTTTTTCGAAAGCACTAGAACTTAATAAATTTCTCGATCTGCTCATTGGTAAATTTTACCGTATCAGGCTGATGGAGGTTGCCTGCTTCATCTAATTCGGTTTTGATATTCGGAATATGCAACCTTAAGGGTAAAATATTGAGGTGGATGTAATGACAAACGCCTGTAAAATGATCTACACCACGGATATTACCGTATTTACCGGAAGAAATGCCAACCAGAGCTGCTTTTTTATCGTAAAAACTATCCGGGAAATTACAGGCATCGATTAATACTTTTAGTACGCCTGGGTAGCTTCCATTATACTCCGGCATAATGAACAAAAACTTTCCGGTGCTGTTGATCATGTTCTGGATTTCCTGGAAAGCTTCCGATCGTTTGCCATACATATCCGTGTTCAAAACATCTGCAGGCAGGTGTTCCAGACTGAACAGATTGGCATCGACTCCTTTTTCTTTTAATTGCTTTTGGTAATATTTAGCAACTTTTAGCGTATTGCTATTAGGCCTGTTGGTTGTAGCTATAATCGTGATCATGGATAATTGTTAATAAGATGTGTAAAACCCAAATATGCTTCTTGCTAAAATTGCCATATAGTTTGTATCTTAGCTGATTGTGAAAAAGGCCGTAAATAACGCAAAAATAGAACTTTTTTGCCAATTTAAACGCATAAATAACACAGCCCAAATAAACGTTAAGTAAATTTCTGATACATAGATGAGCAAAATTATTGCATTAGCAAATCAAAAAGGTGGCGTTGGTAAAACAACTTCATCTATAAACCTGGCTGCTAGTTTAGCCGTACTGGAATACAAAACTTTACTGGTAGATGCTGATCCTCAGGCCAATTCAACTTCAGGTATCGGTTTTGATCCACGGAATATCAAAGATAGTGTTTATGAGTGTATCATTAACGATATTGATCCGCTCCAGGCCATCCAGAAAACGGATACCCCAAATTTAGATTTATTGCCGGCACACATCGACCTGGTGGGTGCAGAAATCGAGATGATCAACCTCAACAACCGTGAGTATAAAATGAAAGCGGTTTTGGAGAAAGTTAAAGATCAGTATGATTTTATCATCATCGATTGTTCGCCATCTTTAGGTTTAATTACCATTAATGCGTTAACTGCTGCCGATTCGGTTATTATTCCGGTGCAGTGCGAGTATTTCGCACTGGAAGGTTTGGGCAAATTGTTAAATACCATCAAAATTGTTCAGAACCGCTTAAACCCTGACCTGGAAATCGAAGGTATTTTATTAACCATGTATGATGTTCGTTTGCGCTTATCAAACCAGGTGGTAGAAGAGGTGAAAACGCATTTTAACGAATTGGTTTTCGATACCATCATTCAACGTAATACCCGTTTAAGTGAGGCACCAAGTTATGGTGTTTCGGTGATTATGCACGATGCGAATTGCAAAGGTGCCATCAACTATCTGAACCTGGCCCGTGAGATTGTAAAGAAAAACGGCCTTTTAAAGGAAGAAGAAAACATTGGAACAGCAACTTTATAAATTATAGATGACATCTTTTCAGCGAAAAACAGGTTTAGGAAGAGGGTTAAGTGCGCTTTTAGATGATAGCGAATCTACTCATCCGCCTAAACAACAGGTAAATGCGGTGAGCGAAACCGAGCAGATTGGCAATATCAGTCACGTAAGTTTAACTGAAGTTGAAACCAATCCTTACCAGCCCCGTACCGAATTTGATCAGGTAGCTTTAAATGAACTTGCCGATTCGATAAAGGTGCAGGGTTTGATACAGCCCATTACGGTTAGAAAACTGTCGGCTAATAAATACCAGCTCATTTCAGGTGAACGCAGGTTCAGGGCTTCGAAGCTGGCTGGTTTAACGCAAGTGCCTGCCTACATCCGCAGTGCCAACGACCAACAGATGTTGGAAATGGCCCTGATCGAAAATATTCAGCGCGAAAATTTAAATGCCATTGAAGTTGCACTAAGTTTTCAGAGGATGATTGATGAAGTGGGTTTAAAACAAGAGCAATTAGGCGAACGGGTGGGTAAAAACCGTACTACGGTTACCAATTACCTGCGGTTGTTAAAACTTCCGCCTGCAATTCAGGCGTCCATCCGCGATCAGCGAATTAGCATGGGACATGCAAGAGCATTGATTAATGTTGACGGGGTAGACAAACAATTGTTCATCCACCAGGAAATTTTAGAAAAAGGCTTATCCGTACGTAAAGTGGAAGAACTCGTGCGTAATTTGCAGCATATTCCTTTAAAAGCCAGCGAAAAGCCAAAGGAAAAAGCGGTTTCCTTTCAATATCAGAAATTACAGGATGATCTGGCATCTAAATTCGCTACCCGTGTAAAGTTGAAGGTAAGTCAGAACGGTAAGGGCGCAATAGAAATTCCGTTTATGAGCGATGAAGACTTAAACCGGATTCTGGAATTATTAGACTGGTAATGCAAAAGACTAAGCTTTTTATACTGGTTGCTACATTTGCATTTTTTCTGGTGAACTTTGCCGCTGCGCAGGTTAAGGATACTTTGATAAAACCCGCTGATACCTCAAAGATCAAATTATCCAAATCTTTAGATACCGTGGCTAAAAAACCGATAACCAGAAAGGATTCGATGAAAGCCAGGTATGTTAACCCAGGTAAAGTTGCCGGTAGGAAAGCTGTTTTCAGATCGATGATTATACCCGGCTGGGGGCAATTGTATAATATTCAATTGCTTAATGATGGTTATGGTACCAGGGCCGGAAAAAGCCAGTTTTTTCAAAAGCTTTACACAGGTGGTAAAATCGCGGCTATTTACGGCGGTGCCACTGCACTTACTTTATCGCTAATGGACAGCCGGAAAAATTATAAACGTTTTTTGGCAGAAGCACAATACCGTGAGGATCATCCTGGCAAAAAATTAGATTTGACACAATACAGCAATCAAGGTATTCTGGATGGGAAAAGTTTATACAAGCGGAATTCGCAGATTGTGTATTTTTCTTACGGCTTGCTGTATGCAGCCAACATTATAGATGCCTATGTTGCAGCCCGCCTGCATTTCTTTAATATTGATGACAATCTTTCTTTCAGGGTAATGCCGGCTGTAATGGGTGCCGATTCTATGTACGGTTTCAATTTGACGCCGGCGCTAAAATTATCTTTGACGTTCTAATGCCGTAAGCGATCATGGATAGCAATAAAAGAACAAATATTAAGATCGCGATAATTGCGACCTGGACGGTTAGGGTTGCCTACTAAAATGATAACTGAAAAAACAAACATAACGAAATGAAAATTGCGCTTTTAGGATATGGCAAAATGGGGCAGATTATCGAAAAATTTGCAGTAGAACGTGGCCATGAAATTATTCTCAAAATAACGATTGATAATCAGGAAGATTTAACCAGACAAAATTTGAAAACAGCTGATGTGGCTATCGACTTCAGCACGCCTGATTCGGTTTTAAAAAATATTGACGCTTGCTTTGATGCAAATGTACCCGTGGTTGTAGGAACAACGGGTTGGTATGGGAAATTGCAGGAAGTAAAAGATGATTGCGATAAAAGTAACAATACTTTGCTTTATGGGTCTAACTTCAGTATTGGCGTGAATTTGTTTTTTAAACTTAATCAAACTTTGGCCAGGTTGATGAATAATTATCCCGCTTATGATGTGCAGGTAGAAGAAATTCACCATACACAAAAGCTTGATGCACCAAGTGGCACAGCCATTACCCTGGCAGAAGGAATCGTGGATAACCTGGATAGGAAACAGGAGTGGTTAAATGAGGTAGTAGGAACTGATGTTGAATTATTTCCGAAAGCCGAACAACTGCTGATCGAATCGCATAGAATCGAAAACATACCAGGTACGCATACGGTGATTTACAGTAGCGAGGTAGATGAAATAGAAATTAAACATACCGCGCATAACAGAGCTGGTTTTGCTTTAGGTGCAGTTGTAGCGGCAGAGTGGTTGAAAGATAAAAAAGGATTTTTCAGCATTACTGATATTTTTGAATAAGCAAAAGTTTTCAGTTAGCAGTTAAAGTTTCCGGTTCACAGATTAACCAATCAGGAAATAAAACTGTGAAACGACAGTAAAGGATTACAGATAACCGGTGGCCGATTTGATAAATCGCTAAACCAAAAATAAGACATATGAATTATAAATTCTGGCAACGAAAAAAAGATGCCCCAAAGAAGAAAAAAACGAAAACCCGCGAATGGGTTGATGCAATTGTATTTGCCGTCGTGGCCGCAACGATCATCCGTGTGTTTTTTATCGAAGCCTATACCATTCCATCCGGTTCGATGGAGCGATCCTTACTGATTGGCGATTTCCTTTTTGTAAGCAAGGTTAATTATGGCGCACGTATTCCCATGACGCCGGTTGCTTTTCCTTTTGCTCACCACACCATGCCTTTAACCACATCTACCAAAGCTTACTGGGATGGTGTTCAGTGGAAATATCACCGTTTGCCAGGTTTGTCTAAAATTAAAAGAAACGATGTCGTGGTATTTAACTTTCCTGAAGGAGATACCGTTGCTGTAGAAAACCAGGCAGAAAGTTATTATGCTTTGGTACGGAGCATGGGCCGGGAACAGGTGAGGAGTACCTATACCATTGTAGACCGTCCGGTAGATAAGCGCGAGAATTTTATTAAAAGATGTATTGGTATTCCGGGTGATGTCATTTCGATGCGTAATGGCATTGCTAATGTAAATGGTAAAGATGAACCTTTAAAAAGTACGGGGATGATGCCGTATCGTATTGAGTTTAAAACCATGGACTTTAATTACGCAGCCCTTGATGAGTTTAATTTAAACCTGGGAAGTGTACCTGCAGTAGCTGCGAATACTTACATCGTAGATGCTACACCCGAAATTGCTGAAAAGCTAAAAACTTTTGACTTTGTAAAATCAGTGACATTGAGTCCTGACCCTGCCGGAGCCGTTCCGGGCGGCGTTTTTCCAAACGATCCAAACAGGGTATGGAACAGGGATAACTTCGGACCGATTAAAATCCCTTCAAAGGGTTGGACTGTTAAAATAGATAGCAATACCATGCCATTATATTACAGGGCAATCAGAACTTACGAAGGAAACAAAGTTGAACAAAAGGCCGGGGTTTGGTATATAAATGATCAAGTAGCCACAACTTATACTTTTAAAATGGACTACTACTGGATGATGGGGGATAATCGCCATAATTCAGCCGATTCGCGTTACTGGGGATTTGTGCCTGAAGATCATATTGTGGGTAAGGCTTTATTTGTTTGGATGAGCTGGGATAGCACCGCATCTTTTTTACATAAAATAAGGTGGAGCAGGCTGTTTATGGGGATCCATTAATAGAATATAATTCTTTAAAGAGGGCGGATAATCAAAGATTATTCGCCCTTTTCATTTACAAAGCATTTATAATTAACTTTTAAAAAAAATTAAAAAGTATACTAATGTTTTAAAAATATTTTTTAAGTTTGAATTGTAATCAAATATCATGTCTGTAATTGTCGCTAAAAATCAGCTGCTTAGGGCTGGTGTTATCAAGCATTTGTATTATAAAAAATCGCTTTCGCTTACAGATCTGAGTAAGCTAACGCAAAAGAGTTTGCCTTTGGTTACCGCCGTTGTTAATGGTTTAATAGCTGAAGGTTATATTACAGAAGAGGGTTTTGCGCCATCAACAGGTGGCAGAAGGCCGGCAATGTTCCTGATTAATCCGAATCTGAAGAAATATATTGTTGCCATTGCAATGGATCAGCTTACATCCAGGCTAACCATTTATAACCTTTCGAGAAAAATGGTTACACCTATTCAGACTTTAGAATTTGAGCTGTCATCAAATGAGTGTAATATTGGAGACCTTATTGATTTCATCAATAGCAGTATCGATCAATCTAAAATCAACAGAACAGACATTCTAGGAGTTGGGATAGGTATGCCAGGTTTTGTCAATGCTGATGAGGGCGTTAACCACTCTTTTCTTAAAGTTAAAAAGGGAACAACTTTACAAAAATACCTTTCTTCGAAAATCAATTTACCGGTACATATCGACAATGATTCCAGTTTGATTGCACTGGCCGAATTAAATTTCGGAGAAGCCGTTGATTTAAAAGATGTGATGGTTGTCAATATTGGCTGGGGAACAGGTTTGGGAATCATCGTAAATGGCAAATTATACCGGGGTAGTGGCGGCAATGCCGGTGAATTTAGTCATATTCCGCTTTCTGACAGCGACAATTTGTGTTCTTGCGGCAGAAGAGGCTGTTTAGAGGTTGATACCTCTCTATTAGTAATGGCTAAACGAGCAGAAGAGGCCATAGCTGCAGGTGCAGAATCGAGTATGATGGCATTGTTCAATGATAAAAGTAAACATCCTGCAGATCATTTCTTACATGCTGTACGTGAACAAGATCCGGTAGCCATATCTGTTTTGGCAAAAGCGATTTTTCAATTGGGTAAAGGAGTAGCCACTTTAATACATCTGTTAAATCCTGAATGTATTGTTTTAAGCGGGCGGGGCGCAAAGGCGGGTAAAATGCTTTTGCCGCCGATACAACAAGCCATTCATGAATTTTGTATTCCCCGGATAGCCGAACAAACCGAAATAAAACTCTCTACCCTAACAGATGAAGCCGAATTATTGGCCGCTGGAAGTTTGGTAATCGAATATAACCAGTTCCATTAAATTGGATAGCTAACAAATAGAAGATCAATATTTAACCAAAACCAATTCGATATGAAGAAATAAAGAGGCTCACTGTAAAGTCAACAATTATTTAAACTAATCTAAAACTAAACTAAAAATTATGAAAAAAATGTACTTAAGGTGTTTGAGTATATTATTGTTATGTTTTATAACAATAAGTGCTTTTGCACAGAAAAATGTTACCGGTACGGTAAAAGACGCATCAGGACCCCTTCCTGGCGTAAGCGTTTCTATTAAAGGAACATCCAAAGTAACACAAACAGATGCTTCTGGAAAATTTTCAATAAATGTACAGCAGAATGATATACTCGTGTTTACTGCTGTAGGTTTCCGTAGAAATGAAGTAACAGTCAATGGGCAGAATTCATTCAGCATAACATTGATAGAAGACGCAAATGCATTAAGTGAGGTTGTAGTAACTGCACTAGGTGTTAAAAGAGAAGCTAAATCTCTTGGATATGCAGTTAGCACAATTTCTTCAAAGGAAATTACCCAGGCGGGAGCAACAAACTTTGCAAGCGCAATGTACGGTAAAGCACCTGGAGTTAGAATTGCATCAGCACCTGGTGGGGCAACTAGTGGTGTAAATATTAATATTCGAGGCGTAAATTCAATTACTAATAAAACGCAGCCCCTAATTGTTTTAGATGGTGTACCTATCCGTGATGGTGAATATGCTAATAATGATTATTGGGGAGACCAGCGTATGAGAGGAAACGGTTTATTGGATATTAATAATGAAGATATTGAAAGCATATCTATTTTAAAGGGAGCCTCTGCTGCAGCTCTTTATGGTTCAGAAGCTGTGAACGGTGTTGTGTTAATTACCACTAAGAGTGGCAAAGGTGCTAAAGGATTTAGTGTTGATTTTAATGCTAATTACACTCATGATAAAGTAGCTTATTTGCCCAGATATCAGAATGTTCGTGGTCCTGGTATTGACCCTTTTTACTCAAACGCTGGCCAGGCAGCAGATGGGTTTATCTACCAGGATTTGGATGGAAATGGTAGTAAAGAAACTAGAGGTGTTGGTGCCTTTAGCATCAATTTTGGTCCCTTATTTGACGGAAAACCTACGCTTACTTGGGACGGACAAATTAGACCTTATGAAGCTCAGATTGATAACTACGCTAAATTTTTTCAAACTGCAAATAATTCCAATGTAAATGTAGCCATATCGAATACGACGGATAACTCAAACATTCGCCTATCGCTAACACGTCAAGATAATCAAGGCGTGAGTTACGGTACAAAAAACGAAAAGAATATTGCCAATTTAAATACATCGTTTAAGTTAGGAAAAAGATTTACAACTGATCTGATTGTTAATTACATCAATCAATACACACATAACAGGCCATTTATGGTAGACCGAATGATTAATAACTTTACAGGGATGATCGGTCGGTTTGATAATCCGGAATGGTACAATGCCAGATATAAAACCAGTAGAGGCTATAAGTTTGTAACTGGTACCAATCAGAGTTTAACTCCATCAGAAAACATCATCTATCCAGGGTTTAAAGCTGATGTTGCCGATTATATTTGGAATGTCAGAGAAAATAATGAAAATGAGTTCAGTGATCGTATTATCGGTAGTTTAACCAATACTTTGAGTATTACTGATAATTTAAAACTAAGAGCACGTGTTTCATCGGATATCACTTCACAAAAAACTGAAACTTCAAAACCAAATGAAGTTCCAATTGCCTTTAATCCGAATTCAGGATTTTTCGGTTTAATGAATTACAATAGCAAAATCCTTTATGGAGATGCATTGCTTACTTATTCAAAGAAAATTACTAAAGATATAGGTATTACTGCGATGGGCGGTTACACAGCCACACGTGAAACCTATAACTCAGTACAACGCGAAACTAATGGAGGTTTAAGTGTCGAAAACTGGTATGATTTAAGTGCATCGAATAACATGGCGACTTTTAATAATGGTTTAAACTATCGTAGAACATTGGTTAAGGATGCTCTTTTAGGAACATTGAATGCTAGTTTTAGAGATTATCTATTTGTTGAAGGGACAGTACGCAGAGATAGAACCTCTACTATGAATCCTAACGAGAATAGTTTTGTTTATCCTTCTGTAAACTCTGGTTTCGTGTTTTCAGAAGCATTTAAATTGCCTGAAGCAATCAGCTATGGTAAATTGAGAGCCTCCTGGGGTATCGTGGGTAATTATCCCTCAATCTATTTGGCTAACGTTGCTTACACACAAAATACTTTGGGTACACAAGGTGGTTCAAATTCAGTGCTTTATACTACCATTCCCACCTCATTTGGGAATGAACTCATTAAGCCTGAACGTAAAAAAGAACTTGAGTTTGGATTGGAAATGCGTTTCTTAAAAGACCGCCTACGTTTGGATATGTCATATTATAACGCACAGATTAACGACCAAATTTTACCATTAACGATCCCTTCATCATCGGGAGCAACATCTATTTTAGCCAATGTTGGTACCCTGAGAAATAAAGGTTTAGAAGTTGCATTGAGTGCTACACCAATAAGAACGACTAATTTTAGTTGGAATTCTACCATTAATTTTTCTAACAACAAAAATGTTGTAGAGAAATTAGCCAATGGTGCAACCGAACTAATTCATGCAGATTACGATGGTAATGCAGCTCAGTTAAAATCAATTGTAGGACAGCCTATGGGTGATATATACGTACATCCTATTGCAAGAGATGCAAATGGAAATGCAATTATCAACAGTGATGGCTTATACAAAATTGATGCAAATAATATGATTAAAGCGGGCAATGCAATGCCAAAAGTGATAGGTGGTTTTATCAACAGCTTTGCCTATAAAAATTTCTCTATGGATATTGTGATGGACTTCCGGTATGGTGGCCATGTAATGCCGACTGGTATTAACTGGATGATTAGCCGTGGTTTGCTTAAAGAAAGCTTAAATTATATGGATACCGAAAGTGGTGGTTTAACTTACTACCGAAATGCAGCAGGTATTGGAATTCAAACCACAGGAACTCAAGGCCCAAATGGAGAAAAAGTATATCATGATGGTATGCTTATGCAGGGTGTATTAGAAAATGGTCAGGCAAACACCAATGTAATTTCCCAGTCTTATTATTACTGGAATACGTACAATTGGGGAGGTCCACAATATAGTTCATCACGCTACGAACTTTATGTAATTAAAAATAACTACATCAAAATGCGTGAAATAACCTTTGGCTATAAAATTCCGGTTACCGTAGCTAAAAAAATAGGCGCCAAAAACTTGCAGGTATCTGCTTTTGGAAGAAACTTATTTTATTTATACAGAACAATTAAGGATTTGGATCCAGAGCAATTAACCTCAGGTTCAAGGTGGACACAAACCATTACAAATGCCGGTTCCAATCCAGCAACAAGAACTTTTGGATTTATGGTAAGAGCAGGATTTTAATCAATGGTATTTTAAAGAAATTAAAATGAAAAAGATATTATCAAATATTGCGATAACTTTATGCTCAGCCTTAGTTATCACATCATGTAAAAAATCCGAATTTGGAGACGCTTACAGAGATCCGTCAAAGGTAACAACATCAACAGTAGCCAAGCAATTTGCCGGATTAATTTATACCAACCGTGAATATGTGGTGCCTAGTTACTGGAATTATTTTGTGGTACAGCGAACCTCGGTTAATCAGTATACCCAAGCGGTGGGTTGGGCGAATGCAATTGGTCAGTATGTTCCGCCTTCTGGTGGCGTGAATGATAGGTGGTCAAATTATTATAATTTTTTGGCTCAATATAGAGAACTTCAAAAAATTTACAATGCGTCAACACCTGCTGAACAAGCAGACAATCGTATCTTTATGATAACAGCAGCAATTTACTTTTATGATCATACTCAAAAAGTTTTGGATTTGCATGGTGATATTCCATGGGCAGATGCGGGAAAGCTTAGCTCTAACGGTGGTGATTACAGTACATCCTATGCCAAATATCAAAGTGCAGAAAGTATTTACTTAACTATGCTAGATGATTTGAAGAAATTCTCCGATGATTTATCAACTATCTCAGTTTCAGGAGCCCCGTTAGCAGCTTTTAAAACACAAGATCTAATTAATAAAGGAAATATTGTTTTATGGCAAAAGTACTGTAATTCGTTACGCCTTCGGATATTAACCCGGATTTCTGCAGTAGGTAGCCTTTCAGCCCGTTCTAATTCGGAAATTGCTTCTATCCTTGCAAATCCTACGAAATATCCGCTATCGCTAGTAAATGATGATAATATTCTCTTAAAAGTTAAAGATCTCGCCAGCGATATTAATGCAAAGGGTTTTCAAACCGGTTTAGAAGATTGGAATGGAAATATTGCCGGAAAAAGAATGATTGACCACATGAAAACCAACGCCGATCCACGTTTAAGAGCATTGTTTGAGCCAGGTTTAAATGCAGCTGGAGTATATAACGGCTTAGATCAGTCATTAGACGCCACGGCACAAACTACATTAATTAATGGAGGTACAATCTCAATTTATAACCGTTCTACTGTTAGTCGAAATCAATTTTTTCCAGGTGTATTAATTACTGCGGCAGAAGTAAACTTTTTACTTTCAGAATATTATTTAAAATCAAATAATGATGCTTTGGCAAAATCAACTTATGAAGCAGGCATTAAGCAATCAATTAATTTCTATTACTGGGTTAGAACGTTAAGCAATGATAACACTGCAGGAACTTTGGCTCCAACTAGTGATACTGAAATAAACCTTTACATAGCACAGCCAGCTATTGCCTGGGCAGGTTCTAATGCATTAAAGTTAGGCTTAATCGCAGATCAAAAATGGCTGCATTACAATGTAATCGAACCTATTGAAGGATGGGCGGAGTTGAGAAGGTTAGATTTACCAGTTTTAACCTATCAGGTTGATAATTCAAGTCAACAAAAACAGCCTCCATTCAGGTGGGTATACCCTGCACAGGAAATTTCTTTTAATGCTGCAAACTACAGCGCTGTTGCGTCGAAAGATAAATTAACTACCAAGTTATTTTGGGATATCAACTAAAAAATAATTATTCTTTTTAAAAAGGGTAGGAAATTTCCTGCCCTTTTTTGTCAACTATATAATCATATCCTCATGAAATTCAAATCTATCCTTTTTTTCTGTTTTATATTTTATACTAATAATTCTTTTAGCCAACAGAATGACATCATGCCCCAGTCCACACAATATGAGGCACCATTTGACTCCTTAGTAAAAAAGAAACTGGAACACTGGCAAGACAAAAAGTTTGGCATGATTATCCATTGGGGCATATATGCAGTTCCGGGAATTATCGAATCCTGGTCAATCTGTTCGGAAGACTGGATTGAAAGAGACAGTACCATGAAATACGATGATTATAAAAAATGGTATTGGGGATTAAGTGAGAAGTTTAATCCAACAGCATTTAACCCCGAGCAGTGGGCAAAGGCAGGTAAAGATGCGGGAATGAAGTACCTGGTTTTTACCACCAAACATCATGATGGCTTCGCGATGTTCGATACTAAGGAAAGCGATTACAGCATTGCAAAAGGTCCATTTGCCAATAATCCTAAAAAAGACGTGGCCAAATATGTATTCGACGCTTTCCGTAAGCAGAATTTCATGATCGGTGCTTATTTTTCAAAACCCGACTGGCATTCTCAATATTATTGGTGGGATAAATACGCTACAGCAAATAGAAATAACAATTACGATATCAGAAAGAATCCATGGCGTTGGAACATGTTCAAAAGCTATACGCAGAACCAGATCAACGAATTAATGAACAATTACGGAAGTATCGATATTTTATGGTTAGATGGCGGGTGGGTTCGCCCTCGGTCCAGCGTAAATGATGAGGTACTTTCATGGGGTGCGCCGATTCCGGAATGGAGCCAGGATATTGATATGCCTAAAATTGCAGCTGATGCCAGAAAAGTGCAACCTGGTTTGATTGTGGTTGACAGAACAGTACATGGTCAGTTTGAAAACTACCAGACGCCTGAGCAGAAAATCCCTGAAAAACAATTGGATTATCCATGGGAAAGCTGCATGACATTAGGCGGAGCCTGGGGTTTTGTACCTAACGATCAGTATAAATCTGCAAGAGAAGTGGTTCATAAACTGGTAGAAATAGTGGCTAAAGGCGGAAGTTTGCTTTTGGGCGTTGGACCTAAGGCCGATGGGACGTTGCCTGACGATGTGATTAAAAAATTAGAAGAAATTGGGATGTGGACTTCAAAAAATGGTACAGCCATTTATGGAACACGGAGTACCAAAAACTACCATGACGGGCAAAACTGGTTTACCCAAAGTAAAGATGGCAAAACCATCTATGGCATCACGCTATTGAATGGTACTGCACCTAAAGAAATTTCCTGGAAGGGTAGCATCCCCAAAAAAGGGACAACCATTACCTTATTAAGCAATAAGCAAAAAGTAAAATGGAAGTTCATAGATGGCAGAGTACATTTTGATCTTCCAAACACTGATGAGAAAATTGCATTAACTTTCTCTTTTACGCCTGAAACCAACCAGTAATGTTGAAGCAAAGAAGATACTTATGCTTGTGGCCTGCATTGTTTTTATGCAGCAGCCTTTTTGCCCAGGTGAAGAAAAGCCAATTTTTTCCCTATAAAAATCCAAAGTTAAGCGTCGATTTAAGGGTAAAGGACCTGATTTCGAGAATGACTCCTGAAGAAAAATTTTGGCAGTTATTTATGATTCCTGGCGATGTAACCGAACAGAATAAAGATAAATTTAGGCATGGTATTTTTGGTTTACAGGTAAGTGCGGCTGCGCAGGGAACCGGCAATGCGCAACAGATGTTAACTTACAATACCGCTGAAGACGGACTATCCCTGGCAAAAAAAATTAATAAGATACAAAAATTTTTTGTTGAAGAAACGCGTTTGGGCATTCCAATTATCCCGTTCGATGAGGCTTTGCATGGTTTGGTCAGGCAGGGCGCTACTGCTTTTCCCCAATCAATTGGTTTGGCTGCAACTTTTGATACTGGTTTGGTGGGCCGGATCGGTACAGCTATTGGTAGTGAAGCCAGGACGCGTGGCTTGAGAGATCTTTTGGCACCCGTAATCAACATGGCTACAGATGTAAGGTGGGGCAGGGTTGAAGAAACCTATGGAGAAGACTCTTATCTAACCACCGCTCTTGGTCATGCTTTTATGAACGCCATAGAAAAACAGAATATTATTGTTACGCCAAAGCATTTTATTGCTAATGTAGGAGATGGTGGCCGTGATAGTTATCCAATAGAAATGGACAAACATTTTCTGGAAGAAATACACTTTCCGGCATTTAAAGACGGCGTTAAAAATGTAGGCATCCGTTCATTAATGACCTCTTACAACAGCGTTTTCGGTAGGTCTGCAACTTCCAATAAGTGGTTGCTCACTAATAAGCTAAAATCGGAATGGGGCTTTAAAGGGTTCGTTATTTCTGATGCAGGTGCCGTTGGAGGTGCCAATGTATTGCATTTTACGGCCAAAGATTATAAAGATGCCACGGCACAATCTATTAATGCAGGCCTTGATGTAATTTTTCAGGTAGATTATAACCATTACAAACTTTTTTTACCCGCGTTTTTAGATGGCAGTATTCCCAAATCGAGAATAGATGATGCCTTAACAAGGGTGTTGAAGGCCAAATTCGAACTGGGGCTTTTTGAACAGCCTTACGTAGATGAAAGCATTGCTGAAAAGATGTTGAGCGATCAAAGTAATCATCAGTTAGCTGAAGAAGCCGCTTTAAAATCTTTCGTGCTTTTAAAAAATGATGATAACACGCTTCCATTAAGAAGTGCAAAGCGAATTCTGCTCCTTGGGGAGGATGCGATCGAAGCCAGATTGGGTGGCTACAGCGGCACAGGAAACCATAAGATCAATATACTGGATGGCCTGAAAAGCGCAGTATCTAATGATGTTCAGGTTAATTATTTAAAAGGCAGCAGCAGAGAACTACATTCTTATCTTCCAGTTGATAGCCAGTTTCTTTCCACGAATGGGAAAACAGGATTAACAGGGACTTATTACAAAGGACTTCTGCTCTCTGGAAAAGCAGTTAAAGAAATTAATGATAAGGTAGTTAATTTCAGTTGGACATTATACCCACCTGATCAACAGCTCCAACTGGATGATTATTCGGTAAGGTGGGATGGTAAAATTAAAGTGCCACAAAATGCAGATATTAATATCGGATTGGAAGGTAATGATGGTTACCGGTTATATCTTGATAATCAATTATTGATCGACAACTGGGACAAAAAGTCCTTTAGTACGAAGACAATTCCTTTTCATTTCGAAAAAAATAAAGAATATGCCATCCGGATCGAATTTTTTGAACCTAAAGGCAATGGTAAAATCAAACTGATTTGGGATTACAATATCAAAAAATCAAATGAAATAGCAGCTGCTGTGGCTGCGGCAAAAAATAGTGATGTAATCGTATTTGTGGCCGGAATAAAAGAAGGCGAGTTTTTAGATCGGGCAATGCTCAATCTGCCCGGCAACCAGGAATTATTGTTGGAAGAAATCGTAAAAACAGGAAAACCTGTTATCGTGGTATTAACTGGTGGAAGCGCCATTAATATGCAGTCCTGGTTAAATAAAGTAAGCGCAGTTTTAAATGTTTGGTATCCTGGCGAGGCTGGCGGCAGCGCCATTGCAGCGGTATTGCTCGGCAAGGTAAGTCCATCTGGTAAACTTCCAATTACTTACCCGGTTGATGAATCGCAATTGCCATTGGTTTATAATCACAAGCCTACCGGTAGAGGCGATGATTATAATAATTTAAGTGGCGAGCCGCTCTTCCCATTTGGATATGGACTGAGTTATACCAGCTTTTCTTATCAAAATTTAAAGTTCGACCGTAAAAGTATAGCTAAAAATGAAACTGCTACCGTAAGTTTCGAGTTAAAAAATACAGGTAATTACGATGGTGAAGAAGTGGTACAACTTTATATGAGGCCGCTGATCAGCAAATTAGCCCAGCCCGTTCTGGCTTTAAGAGGTTTCAAAAGAGTGCATTTAAAAGTTGGCGAAAGCAAGTATATTTCATTTAAGCTGGATAAAGCTGTACTTCAAACACTTAATATAAAAAATGAATGGGAAGTAGCGCCTGGGGAATATAGAATAATGATCGGATCATCAAGTAAAGCACTTTATTTAAAAGATAATTTGAGCGTTAAGCCATAAAGAAGCTAGGCTGATGGTTAAGGCATAAACCATATCAAGGAAATAGTTGCTGCAGATTCTGGTTAAATCTGCGGCTTTTTTATGCGCAGATTTTTAACCGGATCCTATCCGTAGAGTTAAGCATAGTACCTCTAAGGTTGGTGGATATTGCTGCAGTTTTAATCTTTATGATTACGAACCAAGGCTGTTCCGGCATTGATTTTGGAGATTCGTTTGCCGGCATTATATTTTGACAGTTCGTCATTCCTGTGAAAACGGGAACCTTAATACGATAAAAAGGCAATTAAATTGATCCCTATCAAAGCATTAAGATGCCCAGTCAAGCTGAGCATGACGACAACGCCCAATTTAATTCTTTTACTATTTCCAGATTTATTATTTTGATACGGACTCTTTTCTATTATTCAATCCGTATAGCCCCATGGAACGCTAAACAGATCGTGTGCTAATGAAGATCTCTCCACTGCGCTGCACTTCAGTCGAGATGACTATTTTTTGAGTGCTTCTGGAGTGCTTCTGTGCTTCTGTTCGTAGAGTTAAGCGTAGCGTCTCCTACGGATGTTGAATAAGATTGAGTTTCTAACTCAACGATCGCAAAAAGTCCCTTGCGGTTAAACAAAAATCAATTATTTCAATTCTGCTAAACCCAATTTTATAGCTAACTCATTCAGGTCTTTTACCACTACGTCAATGATCGGAATGCCGCTGATTTTTCTTTCTTGTTCAAATTCGTGCTCAGGCTCTCCTGGTATAATAACCTGTTTGTTGGGATCTACTGTTTTTGCACTTTTAAAGCGTTCTATCCAATTATCCAGGTGATTTTTAAAGTCTGCAGCTGGTCTGAAACCATCTACACGCATAGCACCTAAAAAGTGGCCAAGTCCTTCACCAACCGGATTCGCAGAGGGTTCCAGGAATGCTACAAAAGGAGGTACCCATGGACCATAATTTGCCCCGGATAATACCGCCGATAAAATATCGACCGTTGCACTCAATCCATAACCTTTATGGCTTCCGTGGTCTTTATCGCTCCCTAAAGGAAGAAGCGAACCACCGTTTTTTAATTCGTTAGGGTCGGTAGAGTTTTCCCCATTTTTATCCTGAACCCAACCATCCGGGATACTTTTGTTGGCGCGCTGTGCAATTTCCAGTTTACCGTTAGCTGCAGCTGCAGTCGCCATATCTACCACTACTGGTGGGTATTTACCTGCGGGGAAAGCATAACACATGGGATTAGTACCCAGTAAACGTTCGTTGGCATAAGTAGGTGCAACCAAAGGGCTTGCATTAGTCATGCTGATACCGATCATGTCTTTTTCTACCGCCATTAAGGCATGGTAACCTGCTATGCCGAAGTGATTGGAATTTTTAACTGATACCCAGCCGCTACCATACTTTTCTGCTTTTTCGATAGCAACCTGCATGGCAAAGGGCGCCACCACCAATCCTAGCCCGGCGTCGCCATCTATTGTTACAGTAGTAGGGGTTTCATGAACAATTTTAATGTTTGGAGTAGCATTAATTCGTTTCTTTTCCCACAGGCGTACGTAGCCACTTAAGCGCGCAACGCCATGCGAGTCAATTCCGCGTAAATCTGAGCGGACTAAAACATCGGTTGCTAAACCTGCATGTTCATCTGAACAGCCCATTTTTTTGAAAACATGATAGGTAAAGGTTCGTAGGTTGGTTTCAGTAAAAGTGATGAAGTTCATTTAGTAATATTTGTCGTCACCCTGAATTTATTTCAGGGTCTCAATAGATGCTGAAACAAGTTCAGCATGACGGATCTAAAAAATAAATTATGGCAACAAAACCGTAAAGTCACCGCCTAATGGCTCAAAATTCTCTACGCAAGATGATAGAAAATCTTCTCCATAATTAACATACATGGGTGCAATATTCAAAATCCTTTCCTGCAATGTGCCGTTTGGGAATAGTCTCTTCTTTACGTTATCAATCTGCTGCAAAGCTGTTTCATGTTTTCTTTTTTCTGCCCTGAATAGTTTCTTTTCCAGGTTTGCTAACAAACGGTTGGCTCTTTGTTTTGCCGTATCTGCAGAAACAGAGAGGGTTTTATCTATTTTATAGGCATTTAACTTAATTTGGTCGAAAATGCTGTTAATTGCGCGGGTTTCATCGGCTAAACTGAGCTCGGCAGTTGTATTCCGCTTTACCCAGATGTTCTTCAGTTCTTCTGCGGGAAGGAAAATATCTTCTAATGAGAACCCCAGTCTGTACAGGTTTTCAGCACTGCGTTTGTCGATCAGTAAAGCAGAATTGCGTAGCAATAATACCGGGAAATCTACCTGATAATAGTCGAAATTTGCTTTCAGCTGCATCCAGTAAGATACTTCAGCACCCCCTCCAATATAGGCAATATTAGGTAAAATCACTTCCTGGTACATGGGGCGCATCACCACATTAGGGCTAAACCGTTCAGGATGAGATTCGATTTCGTCTTTTAATTCAGCTTCGGTAAAGCTGATTTCGGTATGGTTGACAATATATTTACCATCTTCAAAAATTAGGCGTTCGCGGAGGTTATCAATCAGGTAAAAGAAATTAATGTCCCGACCGTTAACCTGTGTTTTATAACCCAGTTCTTCGAGATTTTTAGAGCTGTTATCTATATTTTTCGCACTATTATGCTGAATAATATCTTCGGTAATAATATTCGCAAACTGCTTTTTTAATTGAGCGTCATCTGCATTTACAATCACCAGGCCATATTTCTCGAATAAGTTATTCACTAAAAACCGGGTAGCATCGGCTAAATTATCATGTTGCAAATAAGCCTGTTCTACCAGTTTGGCAATCCGTTTTCCATTTTTTGAGATACCAAGGTATCCTTTATATGCGGTTACTGCTGCGGCAACTGTTTTGGTACTTAATCTTCCGGTAGCACCATTGGTTTTCTGGATCCAGCTGATATGTTTCTCATCCACATTAACGTGATTGATCTCATCAAAATCATGATCCTCGGTAGCCATCCAATAAACCGGGACAAAGTTTTTTTCGGGATGGGCCATTTTCAGCTCAATAGCTAAGTTGATGGCCGTTACGATTTTGTAAATAAAATAAAGCGGACCGGTAAATAAATTTAACTGGTGACCGGTCGTTACCGTAAAGGTATTATCAAGCGCTAAAAGCTCTATATTTTTGGTAACCGATTTATTGGGCTTTAAATGCCGGTATTGATCTTGCAGAACCTGAACTAAAGTAGTCCGGTTTCCATGGAAATTTCTGTGTTCAATTGCATGGGCTAAACCCTCCATATCCGGGCGGTAACTGTAAAAAGATTTCAGCTGTTCTTCGTCGTTAATATAATCTAAAACCAGTTTTGAAAATGATCCGGTTTCCTGATAGGAAATATATTTTGCCTGCATGATTTGCGAAAGTAATGCAATTTAAGGATAATTATAAAGTCGCGCCACTATTTTACAATTGTTAAATAATTTTTGCCAGGGTGTCACAGTAATCAGGATAATCATAGTTCTGGCTCAGTTACGGAAAAATAAAAAAAATAATGATTTGTTTTTCGTGGATTCGTCCTTTCAACCGTAGCGAAGAAATATTTTAGCTATGTTGAAAAATCGCTCTCCCGACTTAATTTTCGGGATTGCGCTTCAGTGGAGAGGACGATTCTCTATTAAAGATTGCTTTCAATCGCACCAACTTTTTCACGGTACAGGTCAACCGGACGATCTAAAAGTACAGCAATTACGGTTAATTCAGGATCCAGCTTATCTTCAGGTAGTGGAATGTAAACCATACCAGGTATCTTGCTCCAATATAGTTTGTTATAAATTTCGTGCGGAAGCATAGTGCCTTCACCTACAATCCTGATCCTGCTGATGTCGTTTTTTAAGCCTTTAATGGCAATGGGACCAGTTGGTGTGCCTTCTACAAATAAATAAAGCGTTTGTTTATCGGCAGAAAGTGCGGTGTTGCCCTGGTAATGCCCGCCAGGGATTCCTTTTCCGGTTTTGTAAAGGGCCTCGGCATTTTTGATTACCCAGTTACTAACTTTTTGATCCGCATTTTTAATGCCTGGGTCAAAGTCTAAACCGTCGGCAGGTAAGCTGCTATTTTGAAATATATTAATGCCGGCGTTTAAATTACCGGCCAGTTTATTCAGGCTTAAGCTGGTTAACTCATTTTCTTTGGGCGCGGCATACAGGTCTGCCAGCGAAAGGGCGGCTTGTTTACTATCCGCAAGTTCGATAGGGCCATCTAAGGAGACTTTTATAACGGTTACATCGCTGTCGAAATCAGGTTCTTTTAAATTAAGTAAATAATCAGTTTCATTTAATTTGATTGAATGTATCTGCGCTTTGCTGCCAACGATTTCAATTTTGTTGATTTTCGATTTGATACCTGATAGCAAAATGCCATTTTTTGTTTTATAGTCCAGATACAGATACAACACATCTTTGTTTTTGGATAAACTCGTTTTTCCGACAATGTGGCCGCTTGGGATTCCAGCCTGCGTACCGTAAATGGCTTCAGCATGTTTTTGTGTCCAGTGAGCTAAACCTTTTAAAATTTTAACCTGTTCAGGCGCAATGGTTCCATCCGCTTTCGGACCGATATCAAGCAACAAATTACCACCCATACTAATGCAATCAACAAGTGTACGGATAATCATATTCGGCGATTTGTAGTGGTTGTCATAAGGTTGGTATCCCCACGAATCGTTCATGGTGTAACACAATTCCCACTCTGGAGATGCAGGCTTTAACACCGGAACACCCTGCTCCGGTGTATCGTAATCGCCGTGGCCATTTAAACGCGAATTGATAATAACATTTGGATTCGCCTTACGCAGATTTTCCAATATTTGTTTAGCCTGCCATTCTTCGCCGCTATGTTCCCAATCGCCATCAAACCAAACTAAATCCGGATTGTATTGGCTGGAAAGTTCATTGAGCTGTCCATGAAAATAATTCTGGAATTTTTTAAACCGGGCAGGGTCTTGCTTATATTCGTAACGGTTTCTGTCACGCGTAAAACCGTCATAATCAGGATAGCTCCAATCTGGTAATGAAAAATATAAACCTGTTTTAAGACCTGATTTTTTAAGTTCACTTACAAATGGTGTAATTAAATCTTTTTTGGCTGCACTATGCTTTACCGTGGTGGTAGCACCTGGCATTTTACTGTCCCAAAGTGCAACACCGTCATGATGTTTTGTTGTAATTACGGCATATCTGGCACCACTCTCTTTTATTAAATTTACCCATGTTGCGGGCTGGTATTTAGCTGCAGTAAAACCATCAAGCTGTTTCATGTAAGCGTTATGATTAATGTAGTTGTTAAAAAACGACCAGGATTCGGAAATTCCATTTACGGAGTATATGCCCCAGTGAATAAAAATGCCCAGTTTAGCATCGGCAAACCACCGCATTTTTTGATCAGGTACCTTTGGTTGGGCATAAAGTTTATTGCCAATAAGTAATGGGAATAAAACAAAGAAAAACCTTAAATAACGCATAATGTTGTTTAGTATAGCTAACGTTAAAGATAATATTCTGAAAGTGATTTGGTTTAAAAGATGCGCATTTATGACATTCCGCGATATGTTGAAACGAAAAAGAGCTAATCCTACTATCTTATTTTTGGTGTTGTATAATTTATAAATTGCAGTTAGATTTCGTACCGGATGTTATCTTCCGGCATCACTAGCCTAAAACAGATTAAATACCTTGGAAAAAGCTACCTTATTTTACCTGGAAAAACCCGATATCAAAATATCGATGGAATTGTATTTTACTGATCGTGATCAACTTTACTTTGATGGATATGATATTGGAAAATCAATTGAAGCCATCTGGGGAGATACGGATTATGAATATACCTATACCCTTGAACCAGAAGAGGTAGATAAGTTTTATCAAATCTTTAATTTAGCACCAGGGGATAAGTCTGGTTTATTATTCGCTTTAAAGCAGCGGTTTAGTGGTAATAAGGCCTATTCGCTGTTTGGCGAATTTATGAATGCTAATCACATAGCCTATACTGCTTTTTCCTGGAGCTGAAAAGCATAAATAGTTAACCTTTGTTAGGAACAGTACTTCGGTAATAAATAACCAGTTCTTATTTTTAAAAAAAAGCCGCTCTGAATAATCAGAACGGCTATAAATATTTGGTTTATGTTTTACCATTTTTTACGGCGTTCGCCACTTCCACCTTCACGGTTTCCGCCTTCTCTACGTCCGCTTCCACCTTTTTCATCACGGCTGCGACCAGAGAAATCTCTGAAACCGCCACCGCTGTTTCCACCTTCACGTCTTCCGCTGCCGCCAGAACTTCTTCTGTCGCCACCACGATAACCACCGCCGCTTCTGCGTTCGCCGCCGAAACCACCGCCACGTCTTTCACCGCCACCGCGCCTTTCGCCAGCACCTTCACCACGACCGCTATCTCCGCTTTTCTCGATACGTACCTGGCGACCGTTAAATTCAACTGATTTAAAGCCTTCAAAAACTTTGTCTGCAACAGCATCTTCTACTTCAAAGAAAGAGAAAACACCTTTTAAATCAATTTTACCAACGCTTTTGCCACCAATTTTACCGTTGTTACAGATAAAAGATAACATATCGCCCCGGGTAAATTCATCTACAGAACCTAAATTAATAAACAAACGGGTATAGCCTTCGCTACCGCGTCCGCGTCTTTCGCCACGCTCACCTCTTTCACCACGATCTTCACCTACAGCAGCATTTAAATCAGGCGCTTTGGCATAATAATCTAAGAAACGGTTAAATTCCAGCGAAGCAAAACGTTTAATCACATCCTCTTTAGATAGATCTTTAAATTCATCCATAATACGAGGAATGTACTGATCGATCTGTTCGTTGTTAACCTCTACATTGTGTACTTTGTGTACCAGTGAGAACAATTGTTTTTCGCAAACATCAAATCCTGTAGGCAGTTCGGCTTTGGTAAACTGTTTACCGATAATGCGCTCTAACTGACGGATTTTGCCCAGTTCTTTAGAGTTGATGATACAGATGGAGATACCGGTTTTACCTGCACGGCCGGTACGGCCCGAACGGTGGGTATAACTTTCAATTTCATCAGGTAAAGAATAGTTGATTACGTGCGTTACATTGTTTACGTCAATACCGCGTGCAGCCACATCAGTAGCAATTAACAATTGCATGTTACGCTCACGGAAACGCTGCATTACCTTATCACGTTGTTGTTGCGATAAATCGCCGTGTAAAGCATCAGCATTATAGCCGTCTTTAATTAAATGTTCTGCAATATCCTGGGTATCTAATTTCGTTTTGCAGAAAACAACGCCAAAAATATCAGGGTTAAAATCTACAATTCGTTTTAAGGCAGCGTATTTATCACGTGCACGAACGATGTAATATTCGTGTTCGATGTTAACGTTACCAGTGTTTTTTGTGCCCATGGTTAGTTCTACAGGGTTATCCATATAGTTTTTAGCTATACGGCGAACTTCCGACGGCATGGTAGCCGAGAATAACCAGGTTTTTTTGTCATCAGGAGTGGTTGATAAAATGTCGTTGATGTCGTCCTGGAAACCCATGTTCAACATCTCGTCAGCTTCATCAAGCACCACATATTTAACATTTGAAAAATCGATGGCTTTACGGCCAATGATATCCAACATACGGCCGGGCGTGGCCACTACGATCTGAATTCCCTGACGGATTTCGCGTAGTTGTTGCATAATGTTCGCGCCACCGTAAACGGCAACCACGTGGGCATTAGCAATGTTTTTAGAAAAGTTTTTAAGGTCGTTAGCGATTTGCAAGCATAACTCACGGGTAGGGCATAAAATCAATGCCTGTGGTTTGTTAACTTTAAAATCGATTAGTTCTAACAGCGGCAAACCAAATGCGGCTGTTTTTCCTGTTCCTGTTTGGGCCAAACCAACAAAATCATTAGTGCCTTCTAACAGTACAGGAATACTTTGCTCCTGAATCGGCGTTGGATTTTCGAATCCAAGGTCCTTTACGGCATTAACGACGTCATCACTTATCCCCAATAATTGAAATGGGTTTGTCATTCGTCTATTTATTTTAATTGAGCCGCAAAGGTACGGTTAATATTTTGTATTTCACAGAGAATCAAGTAAATAGTTTTTTAGGCTAAATGTTTGGAAATAAGGACGAAATAGGGTGGTTAAAAAAATAGAAAGAAAATGGCAGGCTGGCAAAGGGCAAATTGTCGCTTAAAACCTTTAAACGGATTACCGCATTAAAACTTGATTTCTTTAGTCGCCGAAATTAGGATTTGATCAGTACCGATCAATTTTAATTAGTTATCAGTCCTCAAAATTCTTTCCATCGTTTTGCCTTTAGCCAATTCATCAACCAATTTATCCAGGTAACGCACTTGTCTGGTCAATGGATACTCAATTTCTTCAATCCGGTAACCACAAATCATACCGGTAATCAAATGCGCTTTCGGATTGATATTAGCTTGTTCGAAAAAGTCTTTAAAGGTTGTTTTCTGTTGGATGTGTTTTTGGATTTGTTCTTCTTTGTAGCTTGTTAACCAGTTAATTACCTGGTGCAGCTCTTCAACTGTTCTTCCTTTTTTCTCAACTTTTGTAACATAATGCGGGTAAACAGATGAAAAAGTCATTTTAGCTATTTTTTCATTATGCTCCGGGGTTACCTTCATTGTAATCTTTTTAATTTCCTTTTACAATATTTATAAGGAGTGGAGATAAATCTAAAATTTATTGATAAATTGATCTATTCTCCTTTTGTTCTCTTGCTGCAGTAAAGACGGATACAGATTCATAATTATGTTTACAAACATGATAATGCCGCCAGATTTAAATTTGAAATTGTAAAAAGCAACAATTGCAAAACAAGTTACAAAAATAAACGCAATTAAATGATCTGTTTCCGATGTCGTCATCTCAGCACGTAATTTAATTAAACCAGCCTCGTCAATCTTGCCTTTAAGTTTAAGTTTTTGATTGAAAAATTTGAAAAAAGTATTTTTCACTATCCATTTAAAAACAGGCAATCCAATAATTTTATTCAGTTTTTCACTTTTAATAAAATTAAGGTGATTTAGGTGATTGTGGTAAAAATCAGTTTTTCTGATGAAAGCGTTTATCAACATGCCGACAATCCATGAGATAAAGGCAATCGAAATACTGAAAGATAGATATTTAATAATCATTTTAAAATCAAACCCTTAAGCAAGCTCTGAAAGCCCTTGCTGCATAATAAGATTCTGCGCCATTATGATAAGTGAAAACTTTTCCATAGCGGTAGTCGCAAAACAATGCGCCGCCCAGGTTTCTAATATCATCAGGTGTTTTGATCCAGCTGGAGGTTTTGCTGTCAAACTTGCCAAATTGCTGCAAATAATGATATTGTGTTTCGGTTAAAAGTTCAACACCCCATTCATTTGCAAGATTAATGGCGCTGTCTTTTGGCTTATGTTCTTTTCTTGATGCCAGCGCTTCGGCATCATAACACACACTTCTACGTCCTTTTGGACTTTCAGCGGCACAATCGAAAAAAAGATAAATGCCGTTTTTGTTGTCAAGATCAACTACGTCCGGTTCTCCACCGGTTTCTTCCATTTCATTCAGCGCCCAAAGTTTCTGTGGATTGGCTTCCAATTTATTCAGTACGTGTTGCCATTCCATATCCTCGTGCCGGTTCATGTTTTTTTCGAAACGTTGCTTTAATAAGTTAAGCAATTCACGGGTTCGATCTGTAGATAACATTCGGTTTTTCATCATGAAATCGATTAAACTATCTTAATCTTTCAGCAGAACGGATCAGCCTTTCATCTTTATTGATGCCAAAAATAGCCAGTACAATAAAGAGGATCGCTACAGCTGGCAGGTAAGCGCCAACACCAAAATTAGCACCTTCTATGCCGCCAGGAAGTTCTTTTACATAAATGCTGCACCAAAAAGCAAACCCGGCAATAGCTGCAATGGTAAATACTGCAATCCGTTTTTGCTGAGTACGTTTTTTAAATCTGAAAATGTTAATGAAGCACAGCAATATCAGTACGGAGTGTGTAATGATTAAGGGCAGGAAAACGTCAACATTTAGTACCTTTCCGCTTTTTCCATTAACAAAGTAATGCAGGCCATTTGTGAATACCTGATTTTCATCACCACTGACAACTTTTGTTGCGATTGGTAAAAAAAGCATTAAAATAAGGGTTAAAGTGGCTAAAAAAAGCCAGATAGATTGTATTCTTTGTATCATGAATGTAAATATATTAGAACAAATCTAGCCTTTTTTGATAAAAGAAAGAAGATTAAAGTTACTGGATAGGAGTGGGATTCGTATATAAGAAGCATTAATGACTGTTTGTGACGGGAATTTTCGCTGAGCTCCAAACGCCCAACTCCAAACTCTGGCCTTCGCGCTTTGCCCTTTGGCTGTTAAACTGTACTTTTGCATTGTTTTGAGTAAAAAAAGGTATTTCATCCAATTGGCATACGATGGCAGCTTATACCATGGCTGGCAAACGCAACCTAACGCGATCACCGTTCAGGAATTGTTGGATAAGGCGATGTCTGTTTTTTTTCGGCAGCCTATCGAAACATTGGGCTGTGGAAGAACCGATGCCGGAGTGCATGCCACAGATTTTTATGCACATTTTGATGTTGAAGATGTAGAAGAACTTAAGGTACTGAATGCCATTGCTGGCATCAATGCCATGTTGCCCTATCAAATTGCTGCAAAAAAAATAATGCCCGTACATCCTGATGCCCATGCCCGCTTTGATGCGACAGCACGTGCTTATCAATATTATATCCACTTTGCAAAAGATCCTTTTAAGGTTAACAGGTCATGGTTGGTAAAAGATCCGCTTGACGTGGAAACCATGAATGAGGCTGCTGCTGTTTTGTTAAATTATACCGATTTCTCCTGTTTCAGTAAATCAAATACCCAAACTTTTACCAACAATTGTAAAATCACTAAAGCGGTATTTGAAGAACAGGAAGGTGGCCTGGTTTTTACCATACAGGCAGATCGTTTTTTGCGGAACATGGTGAGGGCCATTATGGGTACTTTGGTGTCGGTTGGTAAAAAAGAAATAAATTTAGCTGCTTTTAAGGCAATAATAGAAAGTAAAAACCGTAGCAAGGCCGGGCAATCGGTACCTGCATGTGGTTTGTATTTAGTAAAAATAGAATATCCATATTTGCGGTAGAAGGCCGAAAGTTTAAGGCGGAAGGTGCAGCGACCGTTATAGAAATAGTGATAAAAGATAGTATAATTTAAAATTATTAAAAAGGTGTCAGGCCTTATACCCTAAGCCTTACGCCCTAAACCCTAAACATGGCAGTTACAGGCGACGTATATAACACCGGATTACTGAAACGTATTTTTAAATATGTAAAGCCTTACCGTGCCGTTTTTGTGTGGTCGGTTATTTTAACCATTTTGCTGGCAGCCATTTCACCCGTACGCCCGTTTCTCATCAAATACACACTTGATCATTATATTTTAAATGGAAATTACGATGGCCTGGTAAATATGACCATGCTGATGGTTTTTATGCTCGTTTTGCAGAGTTTGATCCAATATAACCATACGCTGTTAACCAATACATTAGGGCAGTCTGTTATCCGCGATCTGCGGATCAGTGTTTTTAACCACATTACCAGGTTGCGGCTCAAGTTTTTCGATAAAACACCAATAGGTCAATTGATCACCAGAACGGTTTCAGACCTCGAAACCATTGCTGATATCTTTTCGGAAGGTTTAATTTCCATGATCGGCGACAGTTTGCAGGTAGTGGTTATTGTTGGCGTGATGTTTTACACCGATTGGGAATTAAGTTTAGTTGTGCTTTTGCCCATTCCATTGCTGATTATGGCTACAAGGAAATTTCAGAAAGCGATTAAGGTTGCCTTTCAGGAAATTAGAAATGAGGTTTCAAACCTGAATACCTTTTTGCAGGAGCACATTACCGGCGTTTCTATTGTGCAGTATTTTGCGAGGGAGAAACAGGAATACCGAAAATTTTATGCCATCAACAAACGTTATCGCGATGCCAATATCCGTAGCAATTGGTATTATTCTATATTCTTCCCTGTAGTTGAGCTGATTTCGGCCATGTCATTGGGTTTATTGGTATGGTATGGTGCAAAAAGCATTCTTTCCAAACCGCTGGATGTTACGCCCGGTACCATTACACAGTTTATTATGTACCTCGGTATGGTTTTTACGCCCATCCGCCAACTGGCAGATAAATTTAATACCCTGCAAATGGGTATGGTGGGTGCAGAACGTGTTTTTAAAGTTTTAGATACGGACGAAACTACCCCTAACAACGGTAAACAAAAACCTGGCAAACTGGAAGGAAATATTAAGTTTGAGAAGGTCTGGTTTGCGTACAATGACGATAACTATGTACTAAAAGACCTCAGTTTTGAGGTTAAAGCTGGTGAAACTGTTGCCCTGGTTGGGGCGACTGGTGCCGGTAAATCTTCTACCATTAATATCCTGAACCGCTTTTACGAAGTGAAAAAAGGAGATATCACTGTTGATGGTATCCATATTGAAGATTTTGAACTCGATTATCTCAGAAATCACATTGCCACGGTTCTTCAGGATGTTTTCTTGTTTTCAGACACCATTTTGAATAACATTACGCTTAACAACCCTGAAATTACGATAGAAGACGTGGTAAATGCAGCCAAAAAAGTAGGTGCCCACGATTTTATTGAACGTTTGCCTGGCGGGTATCAATATAATGTGATGGAAAGAGGCGCCACACTTTCTGCAGGTCAGGCGCAGTTAATTTCCTTTATCCGTGCATTGGTCCATAATCCGGCTATCCTGGTTTTAGATGAGGCCACTTCGTCGGTGGATACTGAAACCGAGTTATTGATCCAGAAAGCCATTGATAATTTAATGGAGGGCCGTACCTCAATTGTAATCGCCCACCGCCTTTCAACCATTCAAAAAGCCGATCAGATTATTGTGCTTGATAAAGGAGAAATCAAAGAAAAAGGAACGCATCAGCAGTTGTTAAAATTAAACGGTTATTATAAAAAGCTTTACGATCTTCAGTTCTCTTCAAAAGGGATTGCCAAAGTGTAACAATTGCAATCCATTTCTTGAAATTAATTTGACCTACAAGCTCATTATCATTACTTTGCAGTAGCGAGCGATGGCTTGCTAACATATCCCTGATATTTCAAGATGTTCTGATGATAAATTTGATATCCATTTTTAGACAATACCTGTTTTTCACATTAACGCTGCTACTTTCAATAACGTTACAGGCACAGGAAGCTAAACTCCCAACCAAATGGACGGTTTCTGCTGCTACGGCAAAAGTGCCTTTCCCAGATTATCCACGTCCACAGCTGCAGCGCAAAGATTGGCTCAACCTAAACGGCAGCTGGGATTACATTGGCGGAAAGAATGCATCATCGGCCCAGGCGCCTAAGCAGGCCATAGGATTTTCTGGCAAAGCTGAAAAAATCCTGGTGCCTTACTGTCCCGAATCCTTTCTCTCTGGCATTGAGCGTAAGCAGGAAATTAATATGTGGTATAAACGGGAGTTTGAGATCCCTGCTAACTGGAAAGGAAAACGAGTTATTGTGCATTTTGATGGTGTGGATCACAATGCAACGATATTCGTCAACGGAAAACTTGCCGGCCGCCATTCAGGTGCTTATGATGCTTTTGGTTTTGATATCAGCACGTTTTTAAAGAATGGCTCCAATACACTGATTGTAGCAGCCTATGATCCCAATGATGGAAAAGCGCCTTCTGGCAAGAACGGTCCGCGCGGCGATTATACTTTCAGTTCAGGTATCTGGCAGAGTGTGTGGCTGGAGCCAGTTGCCAATACGTATATCGAACAGATCCGCATTACGCCCGATGTGGAAAATAAGCGGCTTATTCTTTCAGTTATAGCAGTTGATGGCCAGATTGAGGCTACCGCATTTGAGGGAAAAAAAGCCGTTTCGCAGATAAAGGGGGCAGCAGGAACCCGGTTATTTCTCCCGATAAATCAACCTAGGTTGTGGTCGCCGGATGATCCTTTTTTATACGACCTGAAAATTGTGCTTAAAGATAAAAACGGGAAAGTAACCGACGAGATCATGAGTTACTTTGGGATGCGTGATATTAGGCTGGGTAAAGTAAATGGTGTAGTAAGGCCGCTGCTGAACGGGAAGTTTGAGATGCAGGTGGGTTTACTAGATCAGGGCTACTGGCCAGATGGGATTTTAACCGCACCAACTGAAGAAGCGCTGAAATCTGATCTTGAGTTTACCAAGAATGCAGGTTTTAACCTCATCAGAAAACACATGAAAACTGAACCTAAACGGTTCTATTATCTGGCCGATAAAATGGGGATACTGGTATGGCAGGACATGCCCGCCATGTGGTACCAAAACGAGGATACATTGAAAAATCGAAGCGTTTTCAGAAAAGAACTTAAAGCGGTAATGGATGATCTCTACAATTCACCATCAATTATCAGTTGGGTACCCTTTAATGAAAACTGGGGTGCATTTGATGTTAAGGAAATTACCGCCTGGGTAAAAAAATATGATCCATCCAGACTGGTTAACGGCAATTCCGGGTTTAACAATAATCCTGGGTATCAGAAACCGCTGGGCGACCCTGGAAATGGCGATTTTGTAGATACGCATATCTATATTGGCCCGAACGGGGCATCACAACCAGATGAAAATCGCGCCGCTTCATTGGGAGAATATGGTGGCGTCGGACTTTTTGTGAGGGGGCACATGTGGCCGGTCGAAAATAATGCATACGGATACGAACCGACTGTTAGTGCGCTTACGGATCGTTATGTACTGCTGATGCAGCAGGTTGAGCAGTTAATGCTTTATAAAGGCCTGAGCACAGCCGTTTACACCCAAACTACAGACGTTGAACACGAAATAAATGGTTTACTTACCTATGATCGTGAGCTGGAAAAAATGGATATCAAGCGTGTAAGGGAAATTAACCAGGCAATTATCGAATCTGGCAGGACCATTGGTTCAGCTAAAAAAGATAATCGCCTAAGAAAATAATGTTTTGCATGTTTGTGGATATTCAATTCCCGTCTGGAAGCATGATATAATTCCTTAAAAATGACTATGTTTGGTTTTGCAACCCACCTAATCATTGAATATCGAAAGAAATAATGAGCATGACCATGACCTTTTTGACTTATTAAAGCAAGGAGATGAGGTTGCATTTGGCAAAATTTATACGTTGTATTGGATCGAACTCTATAATGCAGCCTACAAGCGCCTGCCAGAAAAAGAAAAATGCCAGGATATCATTCAGAATATTTTTACCGACCTGTGGAACAGAAAAGCTGAACTCGATTTAGCAAATCCGGTGGCTTATCTGCATACGGCGGTCCGGTTTCAGGTGTTAAAACATATTGCCAGAAGTCCAAAAAACAGCTTTTTTGGGGAATCTTTCGAAAATAAGTTAATTTCTCCTTTACAGACCGATGGCATACTATTAGAAAAAGAAGTGGCCGAACTGATAACCTTGTTCATCAAAGCACTTCCTGAAAAACGCCGTAAAATATTTGTAATGCATTATTTTGACGGGTTATCTACAGCCAAAATTGCTTTTGAACTTAATATTTCGCAAAAAACTGTTCAAAATCAGTTGACTGTCGCCACACAAGCACTGCGTTTAAGGCTTACACATCTCTTTTTGTTTGTTTCGGCTGTAATCGCTGCCATTTCCTGATAAGTTTAAGTTCCTTTTTTAATTTTCTTTGAAATATTTTAAATTTCTTTTGGGATATTTTGTGCTTTCCGGTACATCTATATAAAGCCGGAAAAAATGAACGCCTTCAAACCTCAAAAAGAATTACAAAAAATCATTCAGCGTTATGTGTCGGGTACGGCTACGGCAGATGAAATTATTTTTGTAGAAAAATACTATCAGTATTTAGACAAAAATGCTGATATTCTTGATCAGCTTGATGCCGAAGAAATAGCTAAAATGGCTACTGATAATTTCTCGGCGATTAATGCTAAAATTAATGTAGATCAAAAACGTAAAACCATCCGTTTATATCAGTATGGCGCAGCAGCGGCTATTTTGCTGATTGTTTTTGGACTCACCTTCGCTTTTTTTCATCAAACCAGGCCATTGCTCAAGCCGGAATTCGTAACTCAAAAATCCCTGGATGTCCTCCCAGGTAAGGATAAAGCTGTTTTAACCCTCGCTGATGGTTCAAAAGTTGTTTTAGATGAACATACTGCCGCTAATATTAGCGAGAAAGATGGTCTAAAAATTTCAAAGACAAAAGAAGGCCAATTGGTATATGCCGTTTTAAACCAAAGCAATCTAAAATCAGGATCAACCATTGCCTACAATACCATTCAAACGCCTAAAGGTGGTCAATACCAGGTGATTTTGCCAGATGGCACAAAAGTTTGGCTAAATGCTGCATCCTCTTTAAGGTATCCGGAAGTATTTAGCGGGAACGAACGTAGTGTAGAACTTATGGGAGAGGCCTATTTCGAAGTAGCTAAAAATAAGGCACAACCTTTCCATGTCAAAAGTCATCAGCAGGATGTGGAAGTATTGGGTACACATTTTAATATCAATAGCTATTTAGACAACAATACCATTAAAACCACTTTACTCGAAGGCCGTGTTCGGATCAGCAATGGCCAGTCCGTAAAAATTTTGAAACCTGGCGAGCAAGCCATTGCAGAGGTTTCGGGTAACGGTGTCAGGCTGGCAACTGATGTAGATACAGACGACGAGACGGCATGGAAAAATGGTCTTTTTCAATTTAACAATGCCGACCTGAAAAGCATTCTGAAGCAATTAGAAAGGTGGTACGATGTTCAAATCGATTATCGTAGTATCCCGAATAAAAAATATAACGGTATGGTTCCACGTAAGGCCAAACTATCTGAAGTATTAAAAATGCTGGAGAAGACCGGAAATATCAGGTTCGAAATAGGCCAGGGAAAGAAGTTAACCGTATTGCCAGAAAAATAATTGCCTATCCCAGAACAGCTTTCTCAATTAACCCACAAATAACCTAATCAATTTAAATTTAAACCAAACTGAATGTATGAACTTTTACACTCAAAGTAATCGGTCCAATGCCTTAAAGGCGGCAGGGCTGGTTACAAGTTATTTTAACCTAATCTGTATGAGAACAATGAAACTTTTTGTTGTTTTAATAACGGTTTTATGCTTACAGGTTAGTGCATCGGCATTTTCCCAGAACATTAGCATAAACCAAAAAAACGTGCCTCTTGTACATGTTCTGAAAGAAATTAAGAAACAAAGCGGTTATTTTTTCCTGTATGATGCAGATTTGATTGAAAAACTGGCGAAACCGGTAACAGTTGATGTTAAACACGCCGAAATCAAAGAGGTACTTGCACAGGTTTTAAAATCGCAGCCTTTTAGCTGGGAAATTAAAGAAAATACCATTTTAATTATTCCCCTTGCCAAGAGCAACAATAATAATAGTAAAGCGATTGATGTAACAGGTAAAATTGTTGATGAGAATGGAAACCCCATGCCTGGCGCTTCGGTAAAGATTAAGGGGCAACCGGCTGCTTCAGTTACCGATAGCGATGGAAATTTTATCATTAGAAATGTAGGCGAAAATGCGGTATTGGTTATTTCATACATTGGTTACACGGATAAAGAAGTAATGGCAAAATCACAGATGGGGACGTTGAAATTAACGCCATCCGCAGGCACCTTAAGTGATGTGGTGGTGACGGGTTATACCAACTATACTAAAACACAATCAGCTGCTGCGAGTTCTTTGGTTACTGCTGATAAAATTAATACAGTTCCGGGATTAACAGTCGATCAGATTTTACAAGGCCGTGTACCTGGAATGAGTGTAATTTCCACCACCGGACAGCCGGGTCAAAGTGCATCAGTTGTCATTCGCGGTATTGGAAGCGTGAACGGTTCATCCACGCCATTATTCGTTTTAGATGGTGTGCCGATCGAAGCCGGCTATTTCCAAACCATTAACCCGGAAGATATTGAATCGGCAACGGTGTTGAAAGATGCATCCGCAAAAGCACTATATGGTTCAAGAGGATCGAATGGCGTAATTGTGCTTACGAGCAAAAAAGGTAAGGCAGGTAAAATTGCGGTTAATTATACTTCACAATATGGTTTCTCTAATTTAAGCAGGCCAAATTTCGAGATGATGAATACTGCTCAGCGTTTACAGTTCGAAGAAGAAATTGGCGCAACTTTCGGTCGTAATCTCGGCCCGGGCTGGACATACTCTCCTAAAAACCCAACTTACGCTGCAGGAACCGCAGCATCACGTGCACGTGCTGATTATATCATCGACAGTTTAAAGCAGATCAATACCGATTGGAGAGATATTTTCTTCCAGCGCGGTAAGTTTCAGGAACAACAAGTGAGCATTAGCGGTGGAAATGATAAACTTCGCTTTTACAATTCATTAAACTATTATAGTCAGGAAGGTGTAGCGAAACGTACCGGATTGGATCGTTACTCATTAAGAAGTAATTTAGATTTTAATGATGGTAAATTTAGCGGAAGTACCAATGTGTCTATTGGCTATTCGCAATCAAGCTTTACTGAAGGTGAGGGCGGAACAGGCGCTGGTACGGCTATGGCTTCGGTTTATTATGCTTTGCCTTACGAAAAACCCTATGCATCTGACGGTACCTTGGTACACCCGGGAAACAGATCCCAATATTTCATCTTAGATCAGCGTGAAGGAAGTCAGGCTCTAGAGCGTTTACTGAATTCATCAGATAAAACAGAACAATTAAAATCCATCATCAGCACCGCTTTTGCTTATCAGATTTTACCTGAATTAAAAGTAACGACCAGGGCGGGTATTGATTACCGTCAGTCAACTGACCAGCAATTCATTAATCCGGATTCTTATTATGGATCAAGAAGTGTAGCCAATACATTAGGTGGAAAAGGTCGTTTAACTGATGCGAGCAGAAGAAACTTTAATATTATTTCAACTACAGGTTTAACTTACGCGAAGAAATTCAATGACCTTCATGACTTTGAAGCTTCTGCTTTTTATGAATACGTTTACAATAATTACAATTCATTTGGTTTTAGTGCTTACGGTATCGATGGTCGTTTACCGGAAACACCGGCAGGTGCAACAAATGGCAGCGCGACATTTTTGCCAAGTACCACTGGTGGAAAAACTAAAAATGCCCTGGCATCTATCATGGGCGTAGCCAGATATACTTACAATGATAAATACACGGCTACGGCAAGTTATCGTTATGATGGCTCTACCAGGGTTGCACCTGAAAATAAATGGCATGGCTTTTACTCCTTTGGCTTAAACTGGAATGCAAAGGCAGAAGATTTTCTTAAAAATTCCGACCTAATCAGCGATTTACGTGTTCGTGGTAGTTATGGTATAACAGCAAGTCCTTTTGGTGGCGATTTTACCTATCTGCCAACCTATACTGTGGGTACTTCGTATGGTGGTGCTGCAGCCATCAGGCCATCAACTGCGGGTAATGCAGATTACGACTGGGAATATGTAAAAGAATCGAACATTGGTTTCGATCTGGCCATTTTTAAAAACAGGTTACGCATTACCGCCGATTATTACTATAAATTAACCACCAATATGTTTATTGACCAACCGCCATCACCTGTTTCTGGTTTCCCTTTGTTGAGCCTAAGTTCTGGTAAAATGAGGAACAGAGGTATCGAATTTGAGGTGAATGGTGATGTAATCAGAACTAAAGATTTTACGTGGTCGTTGGGTATTAACGCAGGTTATAACAAAAACAAAATTCTTCATGTAACCGATATTACCGATTTCTATCCTGATGGCGATACCCGCATTTTACAGGTTGGTTTACCTTATGGTACCTATTACGCGCCAGATTGGGCAGGTGTAAATCCACAAACAGGAGAACCTCAATATTATAACCTTGATGGATCGATCACAACAGCCTATAATGTAAACACACAAAGCAATACCAATTCCGGAAGTTTATACCCAACATTTACGGGAGGCTTTAATACTTCATTAAGCTACAAAGGCATTACTGCATCAGCGTTGTTTTCTTTCGTATCAAACGTAATGCGATGGAACAACGAAGATTTTTATAATGAAAACCAGCGATACGCCACCAGTAACCAATCGGTTAGGATGCTCGAAAACAGGTGGCAGGTTCCTGGAGATACAGGAAATGACGCGATTTTACAAAAATTCGATCTTCCAAGAAACTTCACCTCAAAAGATATTCAGGATGCTTCATTCCTTAGATTGAGAAATGTAAATGTGGGTTATTCCTTACCAAAAAGTTTATTGGAAAAAACCAAAATCATCAGAGGTGTTAAAATCTTCGTTCAAGGACAAAACTTATTTACCTGGACAAAATGGAGAGGTTTAGATCCGGAAAACAATGCTGTTTATGGCCGTTTCCAGTATCCGAATACCAGAACTTATACTGCAGGTCTTAATGTTAACTTTTAATATTTACAGCAATGATCAATAAGATATATCAGAAATACACGCTTATATTTTCACTACTCATCCTTACTGCTTCCTGTACCAAACTGGATCTGGTGCCAACCGATACCATTTCGCCCGATAAGGCATTCAGGAATATCAGCGACATTAATTTAGGTTTGTTGGGTGGTTACGCCCTGGTAGATGGATCTACAATGAACGTGGTTGCTACCGTTTCGGATGAAGCTACCTATCCAACCGAAAATACAGTAGGCAATAGCGATGCCTTTAGGTGGATTTATACTGCTGCAAATGGCTCGGTAACGTCTAATTATGCAAGCTACTATACTGCCATCGACCGTGTAAACAGAACCCTGGCAGGTTTAGATGCTTTAAAACTTACAGGTGCTGACGCCGCAACCGGTGCACGCTACCGTGGAGAATTATTGGCCTTACGCGCTTACTTCCATTTCGAACTTTTGCGTAATTATGCCTCTTCGTACCAGCCAGGCGCTTTGGGTGTTAAGTATATGAAAGTTTCTGCCATTATATATCCTGCCAGAGATAATTTTGAAACAGTAGTGGCCAATGCAAAAGCCGATTTAGTAGCCGCTAAACCGTTAATCCCAACAACTTTTACAGATAAAACCCGTATTACAAAAGCTGCTGTTTCGGCCATTCAGGCTAGGTTGGCATTGTATGAGAAAAACTGGGGAGAAGCCATTACCTATGCCAATGAGGCCATTGCGGCTTATCCTTTGGCCACCAAGGCACAGTTTCCCGGTATTTGGACCGATGCAAACGATAATGAAGTAATCTGGAAAGCCAAACGTGTTGGTACAACCGATTCGCGTATGGGCGATTTCTTTTTTCGCCAAACCGGTGGAATCGTGCTATATGCGCCAGCTTTTAAACTGATCAATACTTTTGATAAGGTTAACGACCTGCGTTACCCGGCTTACATTAAGTTTGATGCTACGCGTACGGGTACAAAATCGCAGTACCTGGTAAATAAATACATTGGCGGAACTTCTACCGCACCAGGCTTAACCGATATCAAATTGTTCCGCACGGGTGAAATGTACCTGATTAAAGCAGAAGCAGAAGCCGAATCAACTGGTGATGCCGCTGGCGATTTAAATGCTTTGCGTGCAGCCCGTATTAATGGCTATACCAATGCTACTTTTGCCGATAAAGCAACTTTGATCACAGCAATTCTTGATGAAAGATATAAAGAACTGGCTTTTGAAGGTCACCGTTTCTTCGACTTGAAAAGAAGGAATTTATCTGTAGAAAGGCTTGCGGCAGATGCCGTAAATGCTTCAGGTGCTGTGATGCTACCTGTAACACAGGCACAATATGCTTTGCCATTGCCGGCTTTAGAGATTTCGGTAAATAAAAATGCCGTTCAAAATCCTGGTTACTAATAAAAACATATCCCGGTAAATGCATGGTAATTTGCCGGGATTATCTATTATAGATATGAAACATTCATTTTTCATTCTGTTTATGGCCTTATGTATTTCCGTAATGGGCTGTAGCAAATCAACCGATAGCCCTGTACCACCAACTGGTGGAGGTGGTGGCGGTACACCTGCTGTAAAGCGTAGGCCAGCATCAATCGGAATTGTTGGTGATAGTGCCAATGTGGTCAGATCAACAAATGGCGGTATGGTTTTAATGGGTGGCGGAACTGATGTGGATGCCGCTTTTAAATGGATGATGGAAAGAAACGGTGGAGGCGATGTGGTGGTTTTACGTGCTACAGGAACAGACGCTTACAACCGGTACATCAATGGTTTGGGAAGTGTCAATTCTGTAGAGACGCTGCTTATTAATACGAGAGAACTGGCGAACAACGATACCGTTGCTTACATGATCCGCAATGCAGAGATGGTTTTCATTGCCGGTGGCGACCAGTCTGACTATATGAAATATTGGAAAGGCACCAAAACCGAACAGGCCTTAAATTTTCTGCTAAACGATAAAAAAGCACCAGTTGGTGGTACCAGTGCAGGTTGTGCTATTTTGGGCGGTTTTTATTACAGTGGCGAAACCGGAGGGCTAACTTCTGCGCAGGCATTGACAAATCCGTACCATGCTAATGTTACCTTGTACAATAACGATTTTCTGAAAGCACCTTATTTACAAAATGTAATTACCGACCAGCACTATTTAACCCGCGATCGTGAGGGAAGGTCTCTGGTATTTCTAGGAAGGATTAATAAGGACTTTTCGGTTCAGGCTAAATGTATTGCTGTTGATGAGCGCACAGCTGTTTGTATTGATCAAAATGGAAAAGCACAGGTTTTTGGTGATTATTCGGCCACAAGGGCTTATAGTTATGCATATTTTATTGTTCCTGATGCGACTAAACAGCCGGAGCGGTTTGAGGCAAACCTAAGTGTAAACTGGAACAATGGCGGAAAAGCTTTTTCTGTTTATGAAATTGCTGCCTCGGTTAATGGTGGTGGAAGTTTTAATGTTGCTACCTTTAAAGTAAATGAAGCCAGCGGTGGCAAATGGTACGCCTGGTGGATAGATAACGGAGTTTTAAATAAAAAAGATCAATAGATAAAATGAAAGCATTGAAATTATTTACAGTATTGTTATGTACTGTATGGGCATTGAATGTTAATGCACAACAGAAAAAATATGTAATGGTGATTCACGGTGGTGCAGGTACCATTTTAAAGAAAAACATGACCCCAGAGAAAGAAGCTGCCTATGTAGCCGCTTTAACAAAGGCTTTGCAGGCCGGTTATGCAGAAATTAAAGCAGGTAAATCAAGTCTCGACGCAGTTGAGGCAACCATCCATGTTTTGGAAAACGATCCGCATTTTAATGCCGGTAAGGGTGCAGTTTTTACTCATGATGGCCGAAATGAACTGGACGCCGCCATTATGGACGGAAAAACCTTGATGGCAGGAGCCGTTGCTGGTGTCACAACCGTTAAAAACCCCATTTCAGCAGCAAGGGCGGTAATGGAAAAATCAGAACATGTGATGATGGTGGGTTCGGGGGCCGATCAGTTTGCAAAAGATGCCGGACTGGAAATTGTAAATCCTAAGTATTTCTGGACAAAGGAACGTTGGAACGGTTTGCAGGAAGCCATTAAAGAGGATTCTACTAAAGCAGTTTTAGATCATGGCAGTAAAAAATCAGGATTGCTTGGCATCAAAAACCACGATTATAAATTCGGCACTGTAGGCTGTGTGGCTTTAGATCAGGCAGGCAACCTGGCGGCAGGAACATCAACAGGTGGTATGACCAACAAAAAATACGGAAGGGTAGGTGATGCGCCGATTATTGGTGCAGGAACTTATTGTAACAATGAAACAGCAGGTATTTCGTGTACCGGCTGGGGCGAATTTTACATCCGCAATGTGGTAGCCAAAACCATTTCCGATTTAATGGAATACAAAGGTATTTCGGTAGCAGAAGCTTCGAAAATTGTATTGGATAAAGTAGGTAAAATGGGCGGCGACGGCGGTTTGATCGCATTAGATAAAAAAGGTAATGTAGCCATGCCTTTTAATACTGAAGGCATGTACAGAGGCACCATCACCGGAGATGGAAAAATTGAGGTAAATATTTACAAATAATGAAGAAACTATTTTTGATGACATGTCTGGTCAGCCTTTCATTAATGGCGCCTGCCCAGGGAAAGCCTGAAGGTAAACTATTTATCATCGGAGGTGGCGATCGGTCCGATGCGTTGATGCAAGAAATGCTGAATACTGCTTCACTAAAAGCGAACGATTATATTATTGTGTTGCCAATGGCTAGCGAGGTGCCTGATGTAGGCTTCGGAACCCTTTCTACTCAGCTAAAGAAGCTTGACAACAGGGCGATCAGGAATTTTAACTTCAACAAACATGATGTGAATGATAAAAACTGGATTGATTCGCTAGCCGGGGCAAAACTGATTTACATTTTAGGCGGAGACCAGAACCGTTTTATGAAATCGGTGCTGAATACCCCGGTTTACACTGCTATTCATAAGGCTTATCAAAACGGAGCTACTATTGCCGGAACAAGTGCTGGCGCTGCGGTAATGAGTAAGTATATGATTACCGGCAAACAACTTTTAGATACCGTTTATAAAGAAACCTTCAATAAACTATGGGATAAAAATATCGAATTTGCTGAAGGAATGGGTTTGTTGCAAAATACTATCATCGATCAGCATTTTTTAAAACGTAACCGTTATAACCGGTTAATTTCTGCTTTGGCAGCGCATCCCAATATGGTTTGCATAGGTATTGATGAAAGCACTGCAATCGTCGTTCACGGCAATAAGGCAACAATTGCAGGCGAAAGTCAGGTCGTTCGTCTGGCCAATCCAAAATCACTTACAAAAACGGGTAAAGGTTTGCTAAAATTTAAACAGGCCGATTTTGGTATTTTTACCGCAGGTGATGTAATTGATATTAAGCCTTAATGCGTTTGCGCTCGCTTTTTTACGAGTGCGCAAATAACATGGCGATTCCATCGCTTTCAGGGAAAGCCTATCTTGAGAAATTAAGGTAGTCTTTTATTTTTAATTCAAATATTAACAAACTGTTTAACAAAAGGAAAATTAACTTATCTTTCATTTTTCCTAAATCAGAAATGAAAAAGATTTTCTCCAATTTAACAGTTCAGGTTTTGGTCGCTATTTTCATAGGGATCTGCGTGGGTACTTACTTTCCTGGCTTCGCACCAACAGCCAAAATGATTAGTGAGGGGTTTATCAACCTCATTAGCATGTTAATTGCCCCGATTATATTTTTTACTATTGTGTTGGGTATCGCACACATGGGCGATATGAAAAAGGTTGGCCGGGTTGGTGGTAAGGCATTGTTATATTTCGAAATTGTAAGCACTGTTGCCATTGCCATTGGTTTGCTGGTGGCGAATATCTTAAAACCGGGTGCAGGAATGGTAGCCAAAACTGGTGATGCTACAAAAATCGCAGGATATGCCGAGCAGGCGAAAGAGATGAATTGGGGAGAATTTTTCCTTCACATCATTCCACATAATGTAATGGCTGCTTTTGCAGAAGGAAATATTTTACAGATTTTGCTGTTTGCCATTCTTTTTGGTTATGGTCTGAATAAATTGGGCGGAGAAGGAACAAGTGTTTTAAACGCCTTCGATAAAATATCGAAAGTACTCTTCAAAATTATGAAGCTGATTATGCGGTTAGCGCCAATCGGAGCTTTTGGTGGGATGGCTTTTAGCATTGGTACGCATGGTCTGGAAAGTATCTTCGGAATGGCAAAGTTGATGGGCTCAGTTTATTTAACCTGCATTTTATTTATTTTTATTGTGTTAAATGCCATTTGCCGCTATTATAAATTCAGTCTTTGGCAATACCTTAAATACATCCGCCAGGAGATATTAATCGTATTGGGTACCTCCTCTTCAGAATCAGCTTTGCCCAGTATGATGCAGAAAATGGAAAGCATTGGCTGTGATAAATCGGTGGTGGGTTTGGTTATTCCAACGGGTTATTCTTTTAATCTCGATGGTACAGCCATTTACCTGGCCATGGCAGTGATATTTCTCTGCCAGGTTTTTCATGTCGATTTAACATTAGGTCAGCAGATTACTGTTTTAGGGGTTCTTATGGTCACTTCAAAAGGGGCAGCAGGTGTAACCGGAAGTGGTTTTATTGTATTGGTATCAACCCTTACGGCCTTAAAAATAATGCCGATTGAGCACATTTCTATTTTAATTGGTGTAGATCGTTTTATGAGCGAGGCCAGGGCCATTACCAACGTAATCGGAAACGGCGTGGCCACTATTGTGATTGCCAAAAGTGAAAACCAGTTTGATGAAGAAAAATATCTGAAGGCCATTCAACCTGTAACTATAGAAAAGGGTGAGGAAGGTTAGGTTGGAGTTGAGCGTTTGGCGTAAGGCGATCAGGAAGTCGAAAGCAAACGGTTAGTTTGGAGTTCTCCCTCGAGGCGTCCCCCTGATCCGATGGTTTGGATTTATTTCAGGATCTTTACTATTAGAGAAATACTGACGAATCAGGTTTTCTGTAAATGAGGGTTTGTTGCCTTTCGGTTAGATCAGTCCTTCTTTCCGCTATTATCTTTTTGTGAGGGTTTGCAGGCACATTTTTTGTTTCTGCACCAAAAAGGATAGCCGCTTCAATAAGGTTTATTGAAGGTGGGGCTTTTAAGAAACCAAGCAACGATTTGCAAATTGTTAGCCATTTTGTACTTTGTGACTTGCATTAACAGTTCGATATAGCCCCGGGCGCAGCGGTATCCCCGAAGCGCAGCTAGGGATATAGCGAAACACGGGAACCGACTTTAATTGTAGCTACAGGTCTTGCGCTCCAAAAAAAGTGATTTTTAAGCTGAGTTCGATAGGTGTACCCTTTTGGAACCTAAACCAGGTCCTAATTTGAAATGGTCGTCACCCTGAATTCATTTCAGGGTCTTAATAGACAGAGAGGTGCTGAAATAAATTCAGCATACGACAATCCGTAAAACCTTCTCGCCTTCAACCTTTTTATTTATTGAAACAAATTCAACAGCTATCGGATCAAAGTGGCAATCGCTTTATTTCTGCAGTTGTTACTCCCAACTAAAAACGCCCAACTCCAAACCATTTCGATTATTTTTCAAGTCTTCCAATCTTTCACCTTCCCGCCTTCAACCTTCTTATGTGTCTGATTTGCCTGCTAAGTCCAACCAAAAACGCCCAACTCCAGGCTAATTCGATTGTTTTTCAAGCCTTCTAGCCTTTAACCTTCCCGCCCTCAACCTTTTTCCGTATCTTTGCAGCAGAAACAGGCAACACAGCTTGTTTAGTTAATCCATAATACATTGGCTCAAGAAGAACAAAGTAACCGCAAAGAAAAAAGCGAGTTACATCCACGCAACAAACACCGTTCGCGTTACAATTTCAAACAACTTACTGCCGCTTCAAAAGAATTAAGACGTTTTGTTTTTAAAAACGAACATAACGACGATTCAATCGATTTTGCTGATCAAAATGCCGTAAAAGCACTAAATAGGGCACTGTTAAAATATTTCTACGATATTCAGCAATGGGATATTCCACAGGATTTTCTTTGTCCGCCTATTCCCGGCAGGGCAGACTACATTCATTACATTGCCGACCTGCTGGGATCAAGCAATAAAGGTAAAAATCCCAAAGGACCTAAAATCAACGTGTTGGACATTGGTGTAGGCGCTAACTGCATTTACCCGATTATCGGTCATCAGGAGTATGGATGGAGTTTTGTAGGGTCGGAGATTGATCCACTTTCAGTTGAATCGGCAAAACGCGTTATCGAAGCCAACAAACCATTGCAGGGTGCAATAGAAATCCGCCAGCAATCATCTAAAATGGGTATTTTCAGGGGGATTGTAGGTAGAACTGAGCGTTTTGATGCCGTGGTTTGTAATCCACCTTTCCATTCTTCCTTAAAAGAAGCTGAACAGGGTACCCGCCAAAAATGGCGCAACCTGGGCGGAAATGAAAAAGAAGTAAAACATGTATTAAACTTTGGAGGCAATAAGGCCGAGCTTTGGTGTCCTGGAGGCGAACGTGCCTTTGTGGAGCAGATGATTATCCAGAGTGCGCAGATTAAAAACCAGGTGTTATGGTTCAGTTCACTCGTTTCAAAAAGCGCAAACCTAAAAAGTATTTATAACGCTTTGGTTAAAGCAAATGCTTTTGAAGTGCGTACCGTTATCATGAGTCAGGGCCAGAAAATAAGCCGCTTTGTAGCCTGGACTTTTCAGGATGAAAGAGCACAGGATGAATGGGTAAAAGGATGGAAGGTCTGAGTCTGGAGTCCGCAGTTTGGTGTTGTTAGTTTTGGCTGCATAATCCAATCAGATGATACAGTAATGCCGAGTGGATATCATCATTCGGCATTTTTTTTGCAATTACTTTCATTAACTGCTTACTGAAAATTGCCAACTGCCAACTGTAAACTGCCAACTGAAAACTGCCAATCATTTTTTTTCATAAACAATCAAAATGGTTAGGTTGTTGCCTGGATCTGGCGTAATCCCGTGCGAACTGCCCGGACGGGTTAAAATGGCATCGCCAGGTTTAACGGCAAAAGTTTTTCCGTTCATTTGCATGGTTCCTTTTCCACTGATCACATAATAAATTTCATCCTCCTTTTGCAGGTGGTAACCAATCGATGAGCCCGGTTTCAAAATTCTTTTCCTAAAGGCTGTTTTCAGGTTTTTTGCATTGGAGAAAAAGTTAAAGCCTATGGTTTTACCTCCGCCATTATGGGTTCCTGTTTCTTCCTTAGCTACCTCAGTATCATTTTGTAAAATGTATTTACTGGTATCAGTTGTTTGAGCCTTCGCGGCAATTGAAACAAAGAGGATAAAAAATAGTACGGCTAATGTCCGGTAACTCTTGTGGCTCATTTTTATGTAGGTTATTGGCTTAAGCTTATCTTTCCCCGCTTTAAGTTTTTGGTCTTTAAGGTAAATTTAAATGTTTTGTCCTATTGTAGCCAATATCACTTAAACTTGTTACTAAACGTGATTGGAGTGGCCCCGGTTTTGTGGGCTGTTCATCGTCCCTTACCCTAAGCATATTTTTTTAATTTGGAAACGGACGCGCTGTAATTCTTGGCGGTCTTTAGCCCTGCCATCCGCTTTACTCCGTTGCACTACGTGTTCGCTGCTGTCAGGTTTATTGCCGAGGGGGCTGCTTAGGGATCTGTTGCCAAAAAGCACCTGGCCTTTGTTATTAAACCTAAGGGATCTTAGTGGATGCTCCCGATTTTTCATTCTATCGTGTGGACACATCTTTTTTAGAAATGGTATGGGCATTTTGCTAATCAACTTTAATAACGCACTGATTTTAGCTAAGGACGCTGTCAATCCCAAGAGCCGGGGGAATCAAAAAAACAGTAGCAGTCTAGATGAACTTGCACCAACAAACCTAAACGCAGTGGTTTTGTGTTCATAACGATGATTTAATTTTTAAAAAAAGATTGAACACAAAACGAAGTGCCGCTGTTTTTTTGATGCGCATGGAATTGTGCAAAAGGCTCATTGCTGGATTGACGAAGCGCTTTGGGTACTTTGGCGCTCCAAAGTACCATGCCACCGTGGCATAGAGCGGAAGAAAAATATCATAATTAATTGTGTCCACACTGTAGGATTTTCATCCGAGCAGGAACGGGAGCGGAGCTGAAGCCCTCCAAAAGAACGGGACTGCTCATTTCCTCATCAAAAGAACCAATATTTTTTCTAAATAAGCGATTTGTGGTTCTTCGGTCTCTAACCTTGCCCCACACCGTAACTCCGATAGAAGAAATAGGAAGCTACGGTTGATGTTAATAACCCGATAGCATCTTTTTTATGACAGTAAGACAATCGTTGATTTGCTTTAGGCTTTTAGCTTTAATCTTTCCCCTTTCAGCTTAAAACCATTTCCTTACATTTTACTGAAAAAACGGACTAAATAATATGGTTTTAGATTTGAATTCCAGTTCAATAATATTAGCTTTGCACAAAAAAATATTGATACATGAGCGTTTTAGTAAATAAAGATTCTAAGGTTATCGTTCAGGGTTTTACCGGAAACGAAGGAACTTACCACGCTGAGCAGATGCTGGCCTATGGTACAAACGTAGTTGGTGGTGTAACACCTGGCAAAGGTGGGCAATTACATTTAGAAAAGCCTGTTTTTAATACTGTTAAAGATGCCGTTGATCAAACAGGTGCAAATGTATCGATCATTTTTGTACCGCCGGCTTTTGCTGCTGATGCCATTATGGAGGCTGCCGAAGGTGGTATTAAAGTTATTGTTTGTATTACTGAAGGTATCCCGACAAAGGATATGATTCAGGTTAAAGAATATATTGCAGATCGTGATGTGACGCTTATCGGTCCTAACTGCCCTGGTGTAATTACTGCTGATGAAGCTAAAATTGGTATCATGCCAGGTTTTATCTTCAAAAAAGGTCATGTAGGTGTGGTTTCTAAATCAGGAACTTTAACTTATGAAGCAGTAGATCAGGTGGTTAAAGCTGGTTTAGGTATTACTACGGCGATTGGTATTGGTGGTGATCCGATTATCGGAACCCCAACCGTAGAAGCCGTAAAATTATTAATGAACGATCCTGAAACGCACGGTATCATCATGATTGGTGAAATTGGCGGTGGAATGGAAGCTGAAGCTGCACGTTGGATCAAAGAAAACGGAACTAAACCTGTTGTTGGTTTTATTGCTGGTCAGACTGCGCCTCCGGGACGTAGAATGGGTCACGCTGGTGCTATTGTTGGCGGTGCCGATGATACTGCAGCTGCAAAAATGAAAATCATGCGCGAGTGTGGTATCCGTGTAGTAGAAAGTCCTGCTGAAATCGGTGCTGCGATGGCAGAAGAATTGGCAAAGTAAGATTTTTAAAATTTACATAAAGAAAAGCGTTTCGATTAGGTTCGGAGCGCTTTTTTATTTGGTTAGATTGCCCGGAAACAAAGTAGCCACAGGGTTGCTATCATTATGAACGTGAAAAGCAATACCCTGTTTATTATAAAGATATTTTGCTGCCACATAATTTCTACGCTGATTTCGTTGTTTTTGATTCTGTTATATTAGAAGTCAAATCTAAAAGTGGAATTGCTAATGAAGATTTGGCCCAAACTATTAATTATTTAAAGTACTCCGGCTGTACCGTTGGTTTGATTTTAAATTTCGGTAAACCAACTTTGGAGATCCGACGAGTTGTTTTATGAAAAATGCCTCCGTGTGAGCTGTGTTTCCGTGGCAAAAAGTGAAGACGCTCTTTTTAGGTTTTTGAAAGCAATCATATAACAGAAAACTCCAGGATACATTTATCATTCCTTTGTAAACACTAATACAAACCCTTAAACCAGCAAACCAAAACAATATCTATAGCGTATATTGAGGTATGAAAACGATGTTAAATAAACTATTTTTGCTTTCTGCTGTTGTTTTAACTACAGGGCTATCTGCCTGTGCACAAAAGCAGGATAAGAAAGAAACAAAACAGGCAAAAGAAGCGACACAAATTATACCCAAGAAAAAGATGAACTGGAATCCATTAACGCCCGAAGAAGAAAGGGTAATCGTACATAAGGGTACCGAATATCCTGGTACAGGTAAATATGAACATACTACAGATAAAGGAACTTATACGTGTAAACGTTGTAACGCCCCGCTATACCGCTCAGAAAGTAAGTTCGATGCCCATTGTGGCTGGCCTGCTTTTGATGATGAAATTAAAGGCGCTGTTAAGCGTATTCCGGATGCCGACGGCTCACGTACAGAAATTGTTTGCGCCAATTGTGGTGCGCATCTGGGTCACGTGTTTTTGGGCGAGGGATTTACCAATAAAGACACCCGTCATTGCGTAAATTCGATTTCCATGAACTTTGTGCCGGATCAAAAATAAGGTGGATGTAGATGGGTTAGGTAGAGGCGTAAGGCGATAAGCTTTACGCCTTTTTTAATGCACAAAAATGGACTGTTTTTCCACAAATTATTGATTATAAACTAAATGCTTATATTTGCTGGCTCGATAAAGAAAATTTAGCCTATGAAGTATCTGCTGTTATTAAGTTTTTGTTTCCTGTTTTTACAAGGTAAAGCACAAAATTCTGGTTCATCAAATGAACCGGATCGTATCAAAAAAACAGTTCTCGCGACTTATTACCACAGAAAATTCGAAGGGCACCGAACCACCAGCGGCGCCAAGTACCGGTCGAAAAAACTCACAGCTGCACATCGTACCCTGCCATTCGGCACCATGGTTAAAGTAACCAATCCGGATAACGGAAAATCTGTGGTAGTTAAGGTAAATGACCGTGGCCCTTTCTCCAAAAGATTGGCTATAGATTTGTCTGAACGTGCTGCAAAACAGATCGGTATTTATCGTAAAGGCATAGGTAAAGTAGAACTCAGTTATACGGTTGAATAATACTCGTTTTAGCTCTATTTACAGCTCAAAATACTCCTAAAATTTAAGTTATTAACACTCATTTTTGTTTGTTAAAGCCTTGAAAAGAAACAATTAGCTTTTTTTTTGCTTGAAAATGATATTAGGCTGATCGTTTTTCCCCAGCAATTGGGTGGTGTGTTAACAACTTTGGTTCACAAAAAATAGCCTCCGTATATATATTTGTTATAACAAAGTTCTTTAACTTCTTGCGTTTGGAAACAAATATAAAAGCTTAGTTTTTAGTTAATTATAAGTAGATCTCTCAGATTACCATTCTAAATTTTCGCAACTAAAAACTCAGTTGTTTGCCAGGCAATAGGGTTAACACTTTCACAGCAGCGTTTTGATCAAGACATTACAATCATCATATTAAAATTGATGGATGCATGTCTTCGTCGGCTCTGAAAAAAAATAAGATTTAAAAACATCAGCGTATGGAACAGGAATTATTACTACAAGAAAACAAAGACAGGTTTGTGCTTTTGCCGATTAAGTATCCGAAAGTTTGGGAGATGTATAAAAGAACGGAAGCCAGTTTCTGGACTGCCGAAGAAATCGACCTTTCTGATGACCTGAAGCATTGGGAGAACCTTAACGACGGTGAAAGGCATTTCATATCTCATATTTTAGCCTTTTTTGCAGCCAGTGACGGTATTGTAAACGAAAATCTTGCAGTAAATTTCATGAGCGAAGTTCAGATTCCGGAAGCGCGCTGTTTTTATGGCTTCCAGATTATGATGGAAAATATCCATTCAGAAACCTACGCTTTATTAATCGATACCTACATTAAAGATCCGGAAGAAAAGGATCGTTTGTTCCATGCTATTGATACTGTTCCGGCAGTAAAAAGAAAGGCCGAATGGGCTTTACGTTGGATTGATAACGGAACCTTTGCTGAGCGTTTAGTAGCTTTTGCTGCGGTTGAAGGTATTTTCTTCAGCGGTAGTTTCTGTTCAATTTTCTGGTTGAAGAAACGTGGTTTAATGCCGGGCTTAACATTCAGTAACGAGTTGATTTCAAGAGATGAAGGTTCTCACTGCGAATTTGCCTGCTTGTTGTACAGCATGTTGAGCAATAAATTGAGTGAAGAACAAGTGCATGGCATTATCAGCGATGCAGTTGAGATTGAAAAAGAATTTATTACCGATGCATTGCCGGTTGCCCTGATTGGCATGAATGCAAAATTAATGAGCCAGTATATCGAGTTTGTGGCCGACAGATGGTTACAGGAATTAGGTTACAAAAAAATATACAATGCAACCAATCCTTTCGATTTTATGGAAATGATTTCGTTGCAGGGTAAAACCAACTTCTTCGAAAAACGTGTTGGCGATTATCAGAAAAGCGGTGTATTAACTGCTGCAGATAACAAAGCACAGGCGTTTTCTTTAGATGAAGACTTCTAAGGTTAAAGGTTAGACGGTTGAGGGTGGAAGGTTGTTGTAATCTCGATACCTGAGGCTCATTACTTAATACCAATTAATTAAATTACAAAAATATAAAGCGATCATCAAGTCTTGATACTTGATACACGCTACCTAATACAAAATTTAAATCTCATAAAATATGTTCGTACTAAAAAGAGATGGCCGGAAAGAACCGGTGCAATTTGACAAAATCACAGCGCGTATTCAAAAACTTTGCTATGGTTTAAATTCAGATCTTGTTGATCCGATTGACGTTGCCAAAAAGGTAATTGAAGGTTTATACGATGGGGTAACCACGTCGGAGTTGGACAACCTTGCTGCAGAAACTGCTGCCTCGTTAACCACAAAACACCCTGACTATGCTTTGCTGGCCTCGCGCATTGCGGTTTCCAACTTACATAAAAACACCACCAAGTCATTCTCGGGTACGATGAAGATGTTGTACGAATATTTCGACCCGAAAGCGCAGAAAGAGGCTCCTCTTATCGCTGACGATATTTATGAGATCATTGAAAAAAACAAGGATATTTTAGATAGTTCGATCATTTACGACCGCGATTTCGGTTTCGATTATTTTGGTTTTAAAACTCTGGAAAAATCGTACCTGTTAAAAGTTAACGGTCAGATTGTGGAGCGCCCTCAGCATTTGTTTATGCGTGTTTCGGTTGGTATCCACAAAGAAGATATCGAAAGCGCCATTAAAACCTATAATTTAATGAGCGAGCGTTGGTTTACACATGCAACACCAACGTTGTTCAATGCGGCTACACCAAAACCTCAAATGTCTTCATGTTTCCTGTTAACCATGCAGGATGACAGCATCGAAGGCATCTACGATACCTTAAAGCAAACTGCTAAAATTTCGCAAAGTGCAGGTGGTATCGGCTTAAGCATCCACAACATCCGTGCTACCGGTTCATACATTGGCGGTACAAATGGTACCAGTAACGGAATCATTCCAATGTTACGTGTATTTAACGATACCGCCCGTTATGTAGATCAGGGTGGAGGTAAACGTAAAGGTGCTTTTGCTATTTATCTGGAGCCTTGGCATGCAGATGTTTTCGAATTTTTAGATTTACGTAAAAACCACGGTAAAGAAGAAATGCGTGCACGCGATTTGTTCTATGCCTTGTGGATCAACGACTTGTTTATGCAACGTGTTAAGGATAATGGCAACTGGACCTTATTCTGTCCGCACGAAGCACCAGGTTTGGCAGATTGTTTCGGTAAGGAATTTGAAGAATTGTATACTAAATATGAAACCGAGGGGCGTGGCCGTAAAACCATTAAAGCACAGGAACTTTGGTTTGCTATCTTAGATTCGCAGATCGAAACCGGTACACCTTATATGTTGTTTAAAGATGCCGCGAACAGCAAATCTAACCAACAGAACTTAGGTACCATTAAAAGTTCTAACCTGTGTACCGAAATTATCGAGTATACTTCTAAAGATGAGGTTGCGGTTTGTAACTTAGCTTCATTGGCATTGCCTCGTTTTGTAATCAACGGTGCTTTTGATCACCAAAAATTATATGATGTAACTTATCAGGCTACTTTAAACCTGAATAAGATCATCGATCACAACTATTATCCTGTTCAGGAAGCCGAAAACTCCAACATGCGCCATCGTCCGGTTGGTTTAGGTGTGCAAGGTCTGGCTGATGCCTTTATCCTGTTGCGTTTACCTTTCGAAAGCGATGAGGCTAAACGTTTAAACAAAGATATCTTCGAAACCATTTATTTTGCTTCGATGTCGGCTTCGCACGATTTGGCAGTAAAACATGGTCCTTACCAAACGTTTAAAGGTTCGCCATTATCTGAAGGTAAATTCCAGTTCGATCTGTGGAACGTAAAGCCAGATAGCGGCCGTTGGGATTGGGATACATTGCGCGAAAAAGTAGTTAAAGATGGTGTGTACAACTCATTATTGGTTGCTCCGATGCCAACTGCATCTACCTCGCAGATTTTAGGTAACAATGAGTGTTTCGAGCCTTATACTTCTAATATTTACACCCGCCGTGTATTAAGCGGAGAGTTTGTGGTGGTAAATAAACACTTATTGAAAGATTTAGTCGCTTTAGGTCTATGGAACAATGATATGAAAAACAAAATCATATTGGCCAACGGATCAATCCAGGCTATTCCTGAAATTCCTGATTACATTAAAGAACTGTATAAAACCGTTTGGGAAATCAAGATGCGTAATATCATCGATATGGCTGCTGACCGTGGTGCCTATATCTGCCAATCGCAATCATTAAACCTGTTCGTAAACGCACCAAACACATCAAAACTAACTTCAATGCACTTCTATGCATGGGAGAAAGGCTTGAAAACCGGTATGTACTACTTGCGCACACAAGCAGCTTCTCAGGCGGTTAAGTTTACCGTAGAGAACCAGGGCGGCAAAGCGATTGAAGCTGTTATCCCTGCTGAAATTCCACAAGATCAGGTAGCAGAAGAAATCATCACTGGCCCGGTTTGTACCATGGAAGAAGGTTGTATTAGCTGCTCAGGTTAAGGTAGCGGGTTAGAAGGCAGAAGGTTTAAGGTCGCTAGCGCCGTCATTGTGATGCACGAAGCAATCTTAATGCAATAGTCGACCCCTTCTCATCATAAAGCAATAAAATAGATAAGGTTTTGGGCAAACGCTCAAAACCTTATTTTTTGTTTATATTTTTGTATTACAATAGGTTTTACTTAAACCTTATACCTCATGCCTTATACCTCTACTCATAGCAAACACGAAATCATTCCCTGCGAAAGATGCGGAAGCGCTATTGAATGCAAGGCAAATTCCTATACTAAATGCCAGTGCAGTGTGGTGCAACTCAGCATTAACGAAGTACAGTATATCTCCGAACTCTACGATGGCTGCCTTTGTGCCAAATGCCTGTTCGAACTGCAACAGGAATACAGAGAAGCAATAGGGGTATAAGTTTTTAATTAATTGTTGCTTTCCAGTTTATATACCTGGTCTTTGGCTAAACACCAACGCATTGATAACGTTGTTCCAAAAACGCGTTCGGTTAACTAATATCCATATTGTTTCCATTGTCCAGCTTTATGAGCATTGTCCTGCGATTAGGTCGGTTCCTTAGGTCTAAAAAAAGGACATCTTTTTCGCATTAATTGTAATTTATACATTTAAAATTTCTGAGGCTATTTGTACAAATCAAAATGCCTGAATTTTGCTCATTATAAGCGTTCGGTCAGCTTATTCCAGGAAATGTCATCTGCAGATGACATTTTGCACTCAATTGATCCTGAGTCGTTTTTGAGGCCTTAAAATCAATAAAAAATAGTTTCAAATTAAGTGCTGAAAATGATAATAAAGCACATCATTTGATATCCATATCGCGCCTGATAAATGGTTTATCAGGCTTAAAAAAAAGAAAAATATAAAAGATTATGGAAGCGCTCATTTCTAATTACTGGTGGGTTTTAGTGGCACTGTTGTGCATTGTTTTATACAAATATATTTTACGTTTCCTATTCGGTATGGTCATCGTACCTGAAGACAGGATCGGGCTGATTACCAAAAAATTTGTACTCTTTGGGTCGGCAAGGGAATTACCGGATGGACGTATTATCGCGATTAGAGGCGAGGCAGGTTTCCAGGGAAAAACTTTGGCGCCGGGCTTATATTTCGGGATGTGGTTTTGGCAGTACAGTGTAAGCATGGAGCAATTTACCATCATCCCTGAAGGGAAAATCGGACTTATTATGGCTAAAGACGGGGCCGAAATCCCAACAGGCAATATCCTGGGGCAAAAAGTAGAATCTGATAATTTTCAGGATGCCGTAAAGTTCCTCGAAAACGGTGGTCAGCGGGGGAGGCAAACCGCTTACATTACTTCCGGTTCGTACCGGATCAATACCATGTTGTTTCAGGTTTCGGTTACCGATATGGTCCGCATTCAGGAAAGTATGGTGGGAATTGTAACTACGCTGGATGGTTTGCCGATCGAAGCTAACCAGATTGCAGGTAAACTGGTAGAAGGCCACAATAATTTTCAGGATTTTGATGCCTTTATAAGGCATGGTGGTAATCGCGGTTTGCAACCGCAGGTAATTCTGGCAGGTTCTTACAACTTAAACCCCTGGGCTATCCAGTTAGAAGAAATTCCCATGACTGAGATTGCCATAGGTTATGTAGGCGTGGTGATTTCGTTTATTGGTAAAGAAGGTGATGATTTAACCGGTGCTGATTTTAAACATGGTAATATTGTGGCTAAAGGATCCAAAGGCGTTTGGCTGGAACCGCTTGGACCAGGAAAATATCCGATTAACAAATACATTATGAAGGTAGAGCTGGTTCCTACAACCAATCTGGTACTCAACTGGGCATCGGCACGTAGTGAAGCACATAACCTGGATAAAAATCTATCAACTATAACTGTGCGCTCCAAAGATGGTTTCCCGTTTAACCTGGATGTGGCACAGATTATCCATGTACCCACTACCGAAGCGCCAAAAGTGATTGCCCGTTTTGGAAACATGGTGAATCTGGTTTCGCAGGTTTTGGAGCCTACCATCGGTAACTATTTCCGTAACTCGGCGCAGGGCAGCGATGTAATTGCCTTCTTAAGTACCCGTAAAGAACGTCAGGAATCGGCAAAAGAGCATATCCGTAAGGTACTTGATGAATATAACGTAAATGCGGTTGATACGTTGATTGGTGATATTGTTCCACCAGAATCGCTAATGAAAACTCTAACCGACCGTAAAATTGCGGAGGAGCAAAAAGTCACATACGAAACTCAAAAACAAGCACAGGAAACCCGCCAGGGAATGGAGAAAGAAACTGCCATTGCCGATATGCAAAAAGATATTGTGAAGGCACAGCAAAGTGTGGAGATTGCTGAGCGTACCGCAAGTGCAACAGTGAAAAAATCGGAAGGTGATGCAGCGGGAGTAAAACTAGCGGTAGGAGCAGAGGCTGAGGCTACCAAAATGCGTGCTCATGCTGAAGCTGAGGCTACGAAAGCACGTGCACAAGCCGATTCTGAAGCAATTAAGTTACGGGCATCAGCAGAAGCAGAACAGATTTCGTTAACCGGTAGCGCTGAAGCAGGTAAAATTTTAGCGGTAGGTAAATCTACAGCAGAAGCTTACGAACTTGCTGTTAAAGCTTTGGGAGGCGAAAACTTTACCCGTTACAAAATTACTGAAGAGTTATCCAAAGGCAATGTGAAACTTATCCCGGATGTATTGATTGGTGGAAATGCCAGTGCGGGCGGTTCAGCAATGGATGGTTTATTAGGGTTAAAACTAATGGAGTTAATGGATCCTGAAAAACGTAAGGAAGTGGTTGCAGTTGCCGAAATTGTAGAAACCAACGCGAAACCGAAAAAGGATAATATCAATCCCTAAACAATTTTAAGAAAGCAGGTGAACAGTACTAAAAATGTTCATCTGCTTTTTTTGATATCGGTTTCTGAGCTGTACTGGCTCTATTCTGCTAACATTTTTCGATTTTTGACACATTTTTGAATACCAGCTTTAGTTATCATTCTTTTCCGGTAAGTAACAGATATTATAAACGCGCAGGTTTGAATTATTTTGAAAGCTTTGCTACCTTTGCAAGGTGAATAAAGTTGTCCTTCTGCTACTTTTCCCGGTACTCGTTTTTAATACCTCCGTTCGCGAAGTAATAAAGGCACCTCAACTTGTTCTTCACTTTTTACAACACCATCAGCTCAATGCTGAAATCAGTTTTATGGACTTTCTTGAAATGCATTACTTCGGGCATGACCTGGATGATCATGATGATGAAGAGGATATGAAACTTCCTTTCAAAAAAATTGATGGTCATCATATCATTTCAATCGGTGTTCCGGCAGAAAAATTTATTTTACTAAAAGCAGTATGCCTGAATATACATACCAGGAAAACTTTCAGTTACACCAATTCCTATAGTAATCCTGCTTTCGGAAGCCTGTTTCGCCCACCCATTGCCATAGCTTAAAATTTATTGTTCAAATTTTTTCAGAACCATTTCCCATGGCTTCTGGATATGTCTGTTATTTTAATTTAAGTTATGATGTTAAATAAAATCATCGGTTTTTCCATCCGGAATAAACTGATTATTGCTTTGTTCGTATGCTCACTGATTGGTTGGGGTACTTACGAGGTTACTAAATTACCGATAGATGCACTTCCTGATATTACCGATAACCAGGTGCAGGTTATTACCGTTTCTCCATCATTGGGCGCACCGGATATTGAGCGCCTCATTACATTTCCCATTGAGCAAGCCTGTAGCAGTATTTCAGGACTTAAACAGATCAGGAGTTTTTCACGTTTCGGACTTTCTTTGGTTACCATCGTTTTCACTGAAGAAACCGATGTTTACTGGGCAAGGCAGCAAATTGCCGAACGCTTACAGCAGGTGCAGCAAGAAATTCCACAGGGCATAGGCTCGCCGGCAATGGCTCCTGTTTCAACAGGCCTAGGCGAAATATATCAATATGTAGTTCGGCCAAAAAAAGGTTACGAAGGCAAATTTAATGAACAGGAATTGCGTACCATTCAGGATTGGATAGTAAGAAGGCAACTTTTAGGTACGCCCGGAGTCGCGGAAGTATCTAGTTTTGGCGGCAGGCTGAAACAATACGAAGTTGCGGTGCGGCAAGACCAACTTAAAGCCTATCGATTAACCATTGCCGAAATATTCGATGCCCTCGAAAAAAACAATGAAAATACAGGCGGGGCATACATTGAAAAGGGACCAACTGTTTTGTATATCCGAAGCGAAGGATTAACAACCAATCTGGCCGATATTGAAAAGATTGTGGTAAAAACGCTTGATAACGGAATGCCTGTTTTAATGGGCCAGGTTGCCAAGGTTCAGTATGGCTCGGCCATACGTTATGGCGCGATGACTTATAATGCCCAGGGTGAAGTTGCAGGTGCTGTGGTGATGATGTTAAAAGGTGAAAATTCTTCTGTGGTAGTAAAACGGGTTAAAGATAAAATTGCGAAAATTCAAAAAATGGTTCCCGATGGCGTGGTGATCGAGCCTTTTCTGGATAGAACAAAAATGGTTGACAATGCCATTAGTACCGTAGAGACCAACTTAATGGAAGGTGCGCTGATTGTGATTTTTGTACTGGTGTTTTTCTTAGGGAATCTTCGTGCAGGCCTGATCGTATCCTCTGTGATCCCGCTATCTATGCTTTTTGCGATCATATTGATGAATAAGTTTGGAGTTGGCGGAAACCTGATGTCGCTTGGAGCGATAGATTTCGGTTTAATTGTAGATGGTTCTGTAATTGTGGTAGAGGCCATTCTTCACCGCTTTTCGCACAGTAAACACTTTAGGGCTATCGGTAAAATAGACCAAAACCAGATGGATAATGAGGTGGAAAAATCAACCGGATCAATGATTAAATCGGCAGTATTTAGCCAGATTATCATACTGATTGTTTATCTGCCTATTTTATCGCTGGAAGGCATTGAAGGTAAAATGTTTAAACCCATGGCCTGGACCATTGCTTTTGCTATTCTTGGCGCATTTCTCTTGTCCATCACTTATGTACCGATGATGTCGGCTTTATGCCTGAATAAAACCATCAGCCACAAGAAAAATTTAACCGATAAGCTGATGGCCTGGATAGAGAGAAAATACCAACCCATCTTGAGCAAGGTACTCCGTTTTCCAAAAACCATTCTCGTCGTTACACTTTCCTTGTTCGCTATTTCTATTTTTATAATGGGTACCCTCGGTGGGGAATTTATTCCACAGCTGGAAGAAGGCGATTTTGCCGTTGAAACCCGTTTGCTCACCGGTAGTAACCTGAATAATACGATTGAAACGACACAAAAAGCATCGAAAATTCTGTTGGATAAGTTTCCTGAGGTGCAAAAGATCGTAACCAAAATAGGAAGTGCCGAGGTACCAACAGATCCCATGCCCTTTGAAGCAGGGGATATGATGGTAATCTTAAAACCCAAAAAAGAATGGACTTCTGCTAAATCATTTCCGGAATTAAGTGCCAAAATGACCAAAGCGGTTGAAGTAATTCCTGGTATTACCGTGGGTTTCCAATTTCCGGTACAAATGCGGTTTAACGAACTGATGACCGGAGCAAGGCAGGATGTAGTTTGTAAAATATTCGGTGAAGACCTGGATTCGCTGGCTGGTTATGCCAAACGTTTAGGAACCATAATCGGTACCGTTAAAGGAGTTATCAATGTTTACGAGGAGCAGGTTACGGGAATGCCTCAGGTAGTAATAAAATACAACCGCGTCGGAATGGCTAAATATGGCATAAACGTAGGCGATGTAAACCGGGTGGTTAATACTGCTTTTGCAGGTCAGGTAGCAGGTCAGGTTTATGAAGGGGAAAAACGTTTTGATATGGTGGTACGCCTTGACGAAGCAGCCCGGAAAAATATTAAAGATGTAGAAAACCTGATGGTTTTAACCAAATCCGGTAATCAGGTGCCTTTAAGTATGGTTGCTAATATTGAAGAAGTGGAAGGAGTTAACCAGATTCAAAGAGAAGATACCAAACGCAGGATCATTGTTGGGTTTAATGTGAAGGATAGGGATGTGCAGTCGATTGTAGAGGAACTACAGCAGAAAGCAGCTGCAAAACTTAACTTACCTAAAGGTTATACCATTTCTTATGGCGGCTCTTTTGAAAATATGACGGCAGCGAAATCACGATTGGCAATTGTAGTACCGATCGCCTTATTGCTAATTTTCTTGCTCCTGTATTTTGCTTTCAGTTCTGTTAAACAAGGACTTTTAATTTATACCGCTATTCCACTTTCCGCAACAGGTGGCATATTTGCTTTATGGATCAGGGACTTGCCTTTTAGTATTTCGGCCGGTGTAGGTTTCATCGCCCTTTTCGGTGTAGCCGTATTAAACGGAATTCTCCTGGTTTCAGAATTTAACCGGTTAAAAAGAGAGGGTTGGACAGATGTAAAAAGAATTGTCATCCATGCTACAAAATCAAAACTTCGTGCCGTTTTAATGACGGCATTGGTCCCATCACTTGGTTTTATTCCCATGGCCATCAGTACCGGTGCAGGCGGTGCAGTTCAAAAACCATTGGCTACAGTGGTTATTGGTGGTTTATTAATTTCTACGTTATTAACATTATTTGTTTTGCCCATGTTATACATATTATTTGAAAAGGGCTTTTCTTATTTCAAACCTAAAAATAAACTTGCGTTAACTGTACTCATCATACTTTTTGGAGCCTTAAATACGAATGCGCAGAAGTCCATCGGCTTAAAAGCGGCGTTAGATACGGCCGTTAAAAACAACATTTCGTTGCAGGTTGCCAAAACCAACGTTCAGTATTATCAGCAAATTGCCAAAAGTAGCTTTGACGCACCAAAAACAGCAATTGGTTTCGATTATGGCAAATTCAACAGTCTGGAGAATGACAATAAATTTTCTGTTGTACAAACACTCGATTTCCCGACTGTTTATGCAAGGCAATTTGCTACCCATAAAACAAATTTGCGCATCAGTGAGATTGAAGTTGATGCGCGCCAGCTCGACTTGAAAACCGAAGTGAAATCCGCCTACTACAGCCTTTTGTTATTAAGTGAAAAAGAGAAATTATTGCTTTGGGCCGATAGCGTTTATGGTGCATTTCTGGATAAATCTACCCAGCGTTTTAAATCAGGCGATGTGGATTTGCTTGAACTTCGTACTGCAGAAAATCAAAAGCAGCAAATCAACAATCAACTTGAGTTGCTTAAAACAGATTATGCACTGGTGCAAAACAGGTTTAAGTTTTTGTTAAACAGCAATGAAAACCTGCAGCCGGAGGCTGATAGCTTGCTTTACGCCACAAGGCCTTTATTGAAACAGGAAGAGATCAGCCATCCTTTACTAAAATTGGGAGAGGAACAGTTGGTGTTGGCCAGGCAACAGAAGGCCCTCGAAAAAAGTAAACTGCTGCCTTCTTTAAGTTTTGGTTATAATAACTCGAGTATTATTGGTTGGCAAACCAACAGTATTGGGGCAGAGCAATATTTCGACAAAAGTAAAAGGTTTTCTTCAATTAGTGTTGGCATTGGAATTCCAATCTTTTTCGGTGCGCAAAATTCCCGCATCAAAGCCAATGGCATCCTCATCCAACAGCGTGAAAAAGAATTGGCCTTAACAAAAAAAACTTTGGATAATAATTTAATAAACTCGGTTGAACGGTATAACAGGCTTAAAAAACTGATCGGCTCTTACCATAAAATCGCTTTAAGGAATGCTGGTGATATTTTTAGAACGGCATCTGATAAACTCAATGCCGGCGAGATTGCCTATCTGGATTGGGTGATCCTGGTTAACCAGTTTATACAGGTCAAAGCAGAATATTATGATAAAGTGCAGCAATTTAACGAAGCTGCGTTTGAAATTGAACGTATTACAGCCACAGATAAATAAGATAAAATGAGAACTCAAATATTAGCAGGATTGGTTTGCATGTCACTTCTAATGGCTTGCAGCAGTGCGGATAAAAAAGAAACCGTACAGGCAGAAAAACCTGTAGCAGCAAACACAGACGAGGTACAACTTACCGACGCACAAGTTAAAAATGCGGGGATTTTAACCGGCAAAATCACACAAAAAACGATGCATAGTACCATTAATGTTAATGGTGTTGTAGATGTGCCACCAGAAAATACCTATTCCGTAAGTGTGCCTATGGGCGGCTATATTAAGAAAATGATTATGATGCCCGGAATGTTTGTTACCAAAGGAGCAGTGTTGGCTACCGTCGAAGATCAGCAGTACATCCAACTCCAGCAAGATTACTTAACTTCTCAAAACAGACTGAAGTTTTTGGCGGCAGATTATACCAGGCAAAAGGGACTAAATCAAACCAAGGCAACGAGTGATAAAATCTTTCAGCAAACTGAAAGCGATTATAATAACCAAAAAGTTTTGGTAAAAGCACTTGCTCAAAAACTGAGGCTAATTGGCATTAATCCTGAAATTTTAAATGAAAATTCGATCACCCGTAATATTAAAATTTATTCGCCCATTAGTGGATACGTTACTAAGGTTAATGTAAACACGGGCAAATTTGTTAATGCAGCCGATATTTTATTTGAATTAATTGGTCCGGGAGAATTACACGCAAACCTTACTGTATTTGAAAAAGATGCGGCCAGTTTAAAAAAAGGACAAGAAGTGATCTGCAATACGACAACAAACCCCGAAAAGAAATATATCGCTAAAATACATCTGATTACGCCTAATATTGAAGACGACCGGACCACAACCGTACACTGTGATATTCAAAATTCAGATCATAAACTATTACCAGGCTCATTTCTAAATGCGGCCATTTCTGTTGGCAACGAAACCGTTGATGCCGTGCCGGAAGATGCCATAGTTAAATGGGAAAATAAATATTACATTTTTGAGGAAGTTGGTACTAGGCTGTACAAAATGGTTCCTGTAGAAATTGGAACAACAGTGGATGGGTTTATAGAAATTAAAACCAATAAACAGCTGGGCACTGTGGTGACAAAAAATGCTTATGCACTTTTAATGAAAATGAAAAACGGAGGAGAAGAGGGCGAATAACTTCGGTCTGAATACCAAATATTTAAGTATGCTGCACAATGCCTCAAAAAAATAAATGAAGCACTTGCAGCATATTTTTTTGCTTTTTGGGCATTGAATTTTAAAAACAAAATGCCTCATCTTAACATAAATGATTGAAGCCGATTTATCCCAATATTTACAATTTTATGCCGTTCTACTCTTAAACAAATAGTAACTTTGCATGTTAATTTAGCATGATTGAATTTTTGAAGGAGTGAATGTAGTTTAAAATTACAATAACATTCTCTCAATTAATCATTCTCTCATTCTCTCATTTCAGAAAACATGAAGAAAGTAAAAGTTGGCTTAGTGCAGATGAGTTGTACTAAAGATAAGCAGGAAAATTTAGATAAAGCGATTACGAAAGTAAGGGAAGCCGCTGCAAAAGGAGCACAGATTGTATGTTTGCAGGAACTTTTTACATCCTTATACTTCTGTGATGTTGAAGATTACGATAATTTCAATCTTGCAGAAGCTATTCCAGGTCCGTCAACCGATGCTTTACAGGTAATTGCTAAAGAATTGGGTGTAGTAATTATTGCTTCGTTGTTTGAAAAACGCGCTGAAGGTCTGTACCACAATACCACTGCTGTTTTAGATGCCGATGGATCATATTTAGGTAAGTATCGCAAAATGCACATTCCTGATGATCCGGCTTACTACGAAAAATTTTACTTTACCCCAGGTGATTTGGGGTATAAGGTTTTCCAAACCAAATTTGCGAAGATCGGCATTCTAATCTGTTGGGATCAATGGTATCCTGAAGCATCACGCATTACCGCATTAATGGGGGCCGATATCATGTTTTATCCAACAGCAATTGGATGGGCTACCGATCAGGATGAGGAAACCAACCAGGATCAATACAATGCCTGGCAAACCATTCAACGTTCCCATGCTGTGGCCAATGGCGTTCCGGTGGTGAGTGTAAACCGTGTTGGCTTTGAACAAGATGGTGCCATGAAATTCTGGGGCGGCAGTTTTGCAACCAATGCACAGGGTCGGTTGCTTTATTTAGCATCACATGATCAGGAAGAAACCGAAGTTGTGGAGCTGAACCTCGATGAAAGTGATTTTATGCGCAAGCACTGGCCATTTTTAAGAGACAGAAGAATTGATTCTTACCAGCCGATTACGAAAAGGTATATTGATGGGGACTAAGCGGAAAGGTTAAAGACCAAAGCTTAAAGCGAACAACTATGGAGGATTGTTTATTTTAATAAACGTCCAAAATCGTCATTTCGAGCGAGTGAAACGGAGACGAGAAATCTAATCTTCAATTTTTATCAATAGATCTCTCCATTGCGCTGCGCTCCAATCGAGATGACGAACATCCAAATCCATGGTTCGTGTCCTCACGAACCATTCATTTTATAAATTAAAATTAGATGTCAAACTTTCCGCCAAGAAAAGATTTAAATATCAATCAATTCGATTATTCACCTAAGCAGCAAGGTTATGCTTTCCCTGCTGAGTGGGCTAGACATGAGGCTACCTGGTTAAGTTGGCCGCACAAAGAGGCCAGTTGGCCTGGTAAGATTGAAACTATTTATGAACCTTACTGTCAGTTTATTAAAACTGTTGCCGAAGGTGAAAAGGTACGGATCAATGTAAAAGATGAAGAAATGAAAGCTTTTGCCGTTGCCGAACTTCAAAAAGCAGATGCCGATTTAACGCAGATTGAATTTTATTTCAACGAAACCAATGATGCCTGGTGTCGCGATCATGGGCCTGCATTTGTGGTTAAAGGAAATGAAAAAGCAGTAGTAGATTGGGGTTACAATGCCTGGGGCGGTAAGTATCCACCGTTTGATTTGGATGATGTTGTGCCTACTAAAATTGCAAAACATTTTAATTTACCATTATTCAATCCTGATATTGTAATGGAAGGTGGTTCGGTAGAGTTTAATGGCGCCGGTACAGTTTTAACCACTACTGCATGTCTGTTGAACGAGAACAGAAACGCACATTTAACCAAAGAACAGATTGAAAAGTACCTGCTTGAATATTACGGTCAGGATCAGGTATTATGGCTCGGCGATGGCATTGTGGGGGATGATACTGATGGCCATATTGATGATATTACCCGTTTTGTAAACGAGGATACCGTTTTAACTGTTGTAGAAAGTAATCCCTTGGATGAAAACTATATTTTATTACAGGAAAATTTAGACGCGTTAAAGGCGATGAAATTAAAGGATGGCCGCTCATTGAATATTGTGGAGTTACCTATGCCTTCGCCGGTTATCTATGATGATACCCGTTTGCCAGCGTCTTATGCTAATTTTTACATTGCTAATGCGGCTGTAATTGTGCCTGTTTTTGATGATGTGAACGACCAAAAAGCTTTAGATATTATCCAGGGCTGTTTCCCCGATCGCAAGGTGATTGGTATTAACTCAGTCGATATTATTTGGGGATTGGGAAGTTTTCACTGTTTGAGTCAGCAGGAACCGGCGGTTTAAGTTTTGAGTTTGCAGTTTTAAGTTTCCAGTCTTTAGCAATTCAGCAGTTAACAATTTATATCCAATCCGATTGTCATCCTGAGGGATAATTTATGATATAAAAATCAATATGATTGACGTTTTTTCCTTCGCACAATTCTTGCCTCGGCTCACCGCCGCCGAAGGGCTCTTACTTTTTGGCATCAAAAAGTAACAAAAAATGCCGGCTGAAAATTTTTCTTTCAAAGCCAGTGTTATGGCTAGAACAGTGCAGTCCGAAAAATTTATTAGGCCGGTTTTAAGTAGAACGGTGATACGGTGCTATGGCCTAGCTATACGGAAATGCATGA
>NZ_FOJM01000001.1:204988-627276 GCF_900111825.1 Pedobacter suwonensis | reverse complement strand
ATTAAAACCGGCTTTAACGGCGCTGTTGCCGAAAAAGCAGATCCTCGAAAAACTGATGCTGGCCGTAATACTGGTGCTGGGCTGGCATACCCTCCCAAAAGTGTTAAGAACCATTGAGCCCACCGCGGCCCTGCTTGATGCAGGCATATGGCAGCTGATCTTGCTGGCCCTGCTCTGTTATGCTGCCCTGTTGCAGCTATCGTGGTGGCTGTTGCAACGCTTTTGGCAAAGCCTGGGCCTGTATAAATTAACAGATATGGTTTCACTATTTAAACAGTTAACCTCATGGCAACAGTTAAGTTTTTTCTGGGCATCGTTTGCCTTGCTCTTGCTGGCAGCGATAGCCTGCCTGGCGGCGATAGTATAAACCTGCGGCAAGACCCCGCGCTTGCCGATAGGAAAAGGCTGTTGCAGGTGGCCGAAAAGGAACTCGGCGTGCGCGAACGTTCGGGCAAAAACGATGGCCCGCGCGTTGCCGGATACCTCAGTTATGTAAATGTACCGGAGGGCAGTGCCTGGTGTGCAGCTTTTGTGAGCTGGGTTTTTGGCCAGGCCGGTTACCCGGTACCGCGCACCGCCTGGAGCCCCGCTTTATTCCCGCTAAGCAAACGCACCAAAGACATTAGGCCGGGAATAGTGTTTGGCATTTACTTTAGCCACCTAAAGCGCATAGCCCATTGCGGGTTTGCTGAACGGAGTGATGGAGATTGGCTTATTACCATTGAGGGCAATACCAACCCGGCAGGAAGCAGGGAAGGAGATGGGGTGTACCGTAAACGCAGGCATTTAAAAGCCGTTAAATACTTTGCCGACTGGGCCAAAAGGAAAGGAGTGGAAGATGAAAACTGAATTGATCAAATACCTGGCGGCCTTTAGCCTATTGCTTTCGGCATGTGCAACACTAAAAAGCAAAAAAGTGTTGCATGAACAGGACCTTGAGGTAAAACATGACAGCCGGGAAAGCAGCATTGAGCAAAGCTGGGCAAAAAGCAATACCCTTTTGCTTGATACCGGCAACAGCGAATATGTGGTGCAAATTACCCCATTGGGGAAATTTTTCTACAGTGCGGAAAAAGGTTTTGAAGGGATGGCCGAGAAGGTGGTGATTAAAGGAAAGGCCAACAACAGGCGCATGCTGCAGGGGCAACAGCAAAAAGGACGTCAGCTTCAGGTCCGGAATGTTAATTCAGGCAGCACCAACTTAAAAACAAAACTGCAACAGGTTGATAAGAGCTGGAAGCCGCCTACCGGCCTGATTGGCGCAGGCGCGTTGTTACTGCTTGGCCTGGTGTACTGGATATGGCGGAAATGACGGTTGATGAAGAACTGACCAAAGCCAACAGTACTGTTGCAGAACGGTAATAAGGCTCAGTTCATCATCAGAAAAGCGGTGCCTTGCAAATCCCGCTCGTAAAACTCACTCAGCGCTTTCGGGCAGCACACTTCCCGTTGCTGGTGAGTTTTTACCTGATGTTTAAACAGCAGGACCGAACCGAATTGTAATGCCTGTAAATTAGAACCATCAGTAGAATATCCGAAAGGGAAACCGTAATTTATCATGTTTGATCCTGATTAATTTTAAGCCGGGAGCCTTAAAAAGTAAATAATTTAAGGTAATGATATGTGTTTAAAAAAGTACTGATTGCAGAAAACGAAGAATTTATGAATACCGGCCGAGAATTGCATTGGAAGACCTGGGCGTTGAACAGGATAACCGCGATTATGTAGTGAACTGCGATCACAACTGACCAATATGAGACCGGCTGAATTTAAAACCAAATAAGAAGTACGGCTACGGTTTTTCTGGCTATAACCAACCCCTAAAATAGCTTATGGTAATTTTTATTGGTGCGATCTAAAATGAAGTGGCCTGTTGGCAGCCGGCAGGCAATGTTATGCAATATTATCCTGAAATGGCGTAATACTGATTTCGATCATCAGCTTTTCAAAAAAGAAATAGAAACCAAACGTATTCCTGATTTTCTTAGGTTCGCTTTCAAATGATAAGTTGGCTTCTGTCTTTAACTTTTCATAGATCTCCCAAACGGCTAGCTCATTTTTCTGATAAAATCCGATGTGGAAGTTGTCAGGGTATGTAGGGGCATTTTCCTTATGGTTTAATTCCTGTCCCCAAATAACCAGGGCGAAATGATTGCCGTTTTCCAGAACGGCCATTTTGCTGTTTCGATTGACGATTAAACTAAAACCTAAATGTTTTATAAATAAATTTACAGCATTGTTAACGTCTTTTACAACGAGGTTGATGTGGTTCAGATTCATTTTATTCGTGTATTAATTACAGAACAAAATTACTTTTCCGGCATCAGGCTCAATTGGATAAATCGGTCGTTTTCGTTTTTATTTAAGATAACCGGTTTTACCCCGGCAAACTTTTTCACTTCCCTTATAAAATGCGACTGGTCTGCATAATCGAGTTGCGGGTAAAAATCACCGTTTTTCAATTGCTTCAGCGAATTTGAGAACCGGATGATATTAAGATATGACTTCAAGGTTATTCCAAACCATTTATTAAAATAACGGTTCATCTGTCTGCTGCTCCAGTAAATTTTTTCTTGCAGCGCTTTTACCGTAATTTCTCCCCTGGCTGCATAAATTGATTCGAACAACTTGATTTTCCTGTCGTCAATATCTTCCTGCAACAGAGAAGAAACGATATTGACGGCTTTTTGTTGAAAGGTTTGAAAGTCGTCCAGGTCATCCTTTGAAAATCCCCAATAATCAGCAGGTAGTATCTTTCTTGTATTTTGCAGCTCAGCAAAAGATGCTTTAAAAACATATTCGGCTGCAATGGGATAAAAGCTGATGGCAAACATAGTGGATTGTGGAAAGGGCGGTTTAACCACCGGCTCAGAACAAATACCGGAAATAAATAGCTCAAAGTTTCCATTTCTATCTGCGAAAAGAAATAAATCTATTTTCCCATCCGGAACAATAATACCTGCATTTTCTTCGTCAGAGTGGTTTTTTACCATCCAGATGCTTTCTACAAAGGGTTGCAGCGTTTCATCGGGTTTCAGGCAGATGTATGCTAATTTACTTCTATGCGAGTTCATCTATGATCATTCGAATACAAAGCTATGAATTTAGCGGCTTGCCACATCTTTGTTGAGATGAAATTCTGATCAGGCAAAATTCTTCGCACTAAACAGTTCATCTTTTTACTGATTTCAATTTCGTTCATGGTCGTTTGCGGCGTTAATGCAGCAAGCAGCACTATTGTTAATGGCTTTAAATTTTTCATCCTGCAAAAAGAAACCTGATTTTATTAAAAAAGATGAACTCCCCTCCGAAACACAGGGTGTGCCAACTCTCTGGTATTCGTTTTTTTCTAGAAAGGGATGAGCTAATGCGAAATAATTTATAACATTTAGTAGTTTCGCCCCCGATGAAGATTTTCTATGTGATGCTGCTGAGCTTATGCTCAACGAGTCTTTTTGCGCAAGTTTTAAAGGGTAAGATAAGCACTACCGGCGATTTCCCTTTAGCAGATGTTTACCTGCAGAACCTGCGGAGTAAAAAGCATGCACATACTAATGAGGCTGGTTTTTTTCTGATGAAAGATGTAAGAAGGGGCGATTCCATCCGGGTAACGTTGCTGGGTTATTTACCTGTGACAACAGTTGTAGACGGATTTGTAATGAATATCAGTTTATCACCCGCTAATTTCCAGCTCAATGAAGTGGTTGTATCGGAAGGTATAAACCATCTCTCGTCTGTAGCGGCTGTGGATCTCGCTACAAGCCCGGTAAATTCTTCGCAGGAACTTTTAAGAAAAGTACCCGGCCTCTTTATCGGCCAGCATGCCGGCGGGGGAAAGGCAGAACAACTTTTTCTTCGTGGCTTCGACCTGGATCATGGAACAGATATCAACATTTCTGTAGACGGTATGCCGGTAAACATGGTCAGTCATGCACACGGGCAGGGTTATGCAGACCTGCATTTCCTGATTCCTGAACTGGTGGAAAAGATTGATTTTGATAAAGGCCCCTATCATGCAGATAAAGGTAACCTGGCTACCGCCGGCTACGTCGGATTTCAGACCAAGGACAGATTAGATCACAACTCCCTTACACTCGAGGGCGGAAAGTTTAATACCTTTAAGGGACTTGGACTTATCAATCTGGTTAATGATGCCAAACAGGCGGCCTATGTGGCTGGGAGTTACATGAAAACCGATGGTCCTTTTGAGGCTAGCCAGGATTTTAAAAGGCTCAACCTGATGGGAAAATATACCCGGTTGTTCAATAACCTCGATAAGCTTTCGTTTTCTGTAATGCACTTTAATAGTTCATGGCTCGCCTCCGGTCAGATTCCACAACGTGCGGTAGATGAGGGACTCATTTCCCGGTTTGGGGCTATTGATGCCAATGAGGGTGGAAAAACCAGCCGCAGTAATCTCAATCTGCAGTATGATCAATTCATTAATGAAAGCACCTCGCTCAAATCCAGTGCCTTTTATAGCCGCTATGATTTCGGGCTTTACAGCAATTTTACTTTTTTTCTTAATGATCCGGTGAACGGAGACCAGATTAAACAGCAAGAGGGCAGGAACATATATGGGCTGCAATCGGTATTGAGTAAGAAATACAGTTCATCAGCTGCTGACTACGGTATGCAGTTCGGTGCCGGCTTAAGGGCAGACCAGGTTAAAGATATTGAGCTTTCCCATACGCTAAACCGGCAAACTACCCTTGAACAGGTTCAGTTTGGCGATGTTTCTGAAATTAATGCTTATGCCTTTTTGAATACAGAGATTGATATGGGTAAACTCCTGATCAATCCTGCCGTGCGCCTGGATTATTTTAACTTTAAGTATATTGATCATTTGAATGGTAATTTTGCTGCGCGTACAGGAAAGGCTACGCTTAGCCCTAAGCTGAATTTTCTATATAACCAGAGTAAAGACCTACAGTTCTTTTTGAAGATGGGGAAGGGATTTCATAGCAATGATTCACGCGTGGTGATAGCAAAGAAGACTCAGGAAATCCTGCCGGCTGCTTATGGAGCTGACCTTGGGGCAAGCTGGAAACCGGCACCACGTTTGATACTAAACGCAGCCCTATGGTATCTCTACCTGCAACAGGAATTTGTATATGTTGGTGATGAAGGGGTAATTGAGCCCAGTGGAAAAACATCAAGGAAGGGAATTGATTTTGGACTGCGCTACCAGTTAAACAATTGGTTTTTCTTAAATGGCGATATGACCTACAACCACGGAAGGGCACTGGATGAGCCGGAAGGGGCAAATTACATTCCCCTGGCACCACCTTTTACCTTTACCGGGGGGCTGAGCATGAAAGACCTGAATAACTTCTCCGGAAGCATTAAGGCCCGCTATCTTGCCTCACGTCCGGCTAACGGCGATAACTCAATTATTGCAAAGGGTTATTTTATTACCGATGCCAATGTGAACTACACCTGGAAGCGTTTTACTTTTGGCATTATTACCGAAAACATTTTTAACAGGGTATGGAATGAAACGCAGTTTGCAACCGAATCGAGGTTGCAGAATGAGCCCCTGCCAGTTGAGGAGATTGATTTTACGCCGGGAACGCCTTTCAGTATCAGAGCTAATGTATCGCTCAGTTTCTGATAGATGACCAGAGCAAAAAGTTGTACGGAAAGGAGAAAAAGCAGGTAACCGCCAATCGTAAAAACCAGCATCAGGAAAGGCTGCAAGCAAATACCGCTGGCAAGGCCATCAACAACACCACAATTAGATTATTTAATAAAAATGGAGGAAGCCTGTTGAGTTCCCCTGGTGCAGCCAGGGGGTAAACGCTGCACAGGCTTATTTTTGCTGTTAACATAAGGCCCGGAGATATCAATTGAGCCGGTTAACGCTGGCGCAACAAAATAAAGCATTCCTGAACTAAGGGGATAAACGACTCAAGCCAGTAAATTTTCACATCAAAGCTGTTTTTTGTAGGGGCTTTGTGGTAATTTATATCAGGGAAATCGCTTTTAACTTTTCTCTATTGGTTTCCAGCTCTTTCTGCGCATGCCTAAGTGTTATGTTTGCCACGGCAGCACGAAAAACACGGAAAAATTTAATCTACTCCGTGATTTCTGTGTTTCTGTGGCTAATTCATTTTTGCACATTTTATAAAAGCAATATCCCTATAATTTATCTGTTTTATTTCTTTTTCGGGCTTGTTTATCCTTATCTTTGCGGCGAAATGTTGAACAGGTTTGTTGCCATATCTTTATTATTTGCACTGATCGGATCCAATTTTTCGCGTTTTTTTATCTATGCCGGTTTCGAAGTAAACCAGAAGTATATAACAGAGAAACTATGCGAGAACAGGAACCGCCCGTGGATGCACTGTAATGGGAAATGTTTTCTGATGAAGAAATTAAAGCAGGCCGAGGAAAAGGAGAAAAAACAGGAAAGGGAAAACCAGCGAAGCCACTACATGGAGGCGTTGCCTGCCGCTGCCTGGTCTTTTACCTTTAAACGCTCAACTGTTAAAATGATCTATCCGGAACGTTCGGTGCCGGGTACCATGCACCGTGCCTTTTCTATATTCCAGCCGCCAAAAGCCTTAAGTCTTCAGGCTTAAACCCAATTGTTTTATCTTTTTTTGCTGGTTGCATTCAGGAATTTTCTGATTGCCTGGCTTGCGTATAATGCTAATCCATCGTTGCCGTTTTTTTTGGCCAGCGCTGGCGTTTAGGCCTGTGTTTTATTTTCGGGAGCATGTTGCCCAAAAATCCAAATGACAAACCCATACCGTAATGGCATGCAATAGGTATGCCCCAACGGATTATATTTAAAAAAAATGAAAAAACTTTTAACCATCATATCATTATCTGCAATTTTATTTACTTCATGTTCAAAAGATGAGTTGGTTACCGTGGCCGATGGTGCTGGCAAAACTACCCTTACTTTTGATGCTACCTTTAATGGCAGTGATTTTGCATTGAACAAAGACTTTGCCCTGGGTACCAAAACCTTTAATTTTACAAAGTTCAGGTACTGGGTGAGCAACGTAACGCTGGTAAATGCAGCAGGCGAAGAAGTAAAGGTTCCGGGATCTTATTATTTATTGGAGGAAACAGGTGCCATAAACCTGGTAGGGGTAAACAACGATAATGCCGCAACCATCTATCCGGCAACAAAACGCGAAGACGTAGTGCTGAAAGAAATTCCTGCTGGTGATTATAAAGCCATTAAGTTCGGCGTTGGTGTAGACCAGAAATATAACGATAATATGAGCCTTCAGTCGGGTGAGCTTTCTCAGTTGAACGGGATGACCAACGTATCGTGGATGTGGCTGACCAGCTATATCTTTACCTCGGCTACAGGAACCGTTAAAGAAGGTACTGCCAGCAAAACGCTTAAGGTAGAAACAGGCTTAAACGCCAATTATAAAACGGTGGCATTGAATCTTCCACAAAGCATTAAAATCGGCGCTTCAAAATCAGCAAACATTGTTATTAACGTAGACCTTTCAAAAGCATTTGACGGCATTGATGTGATGGCTACGCCAACTGTCGGCGCATCGCAGGCTGCTGTGATGAGTGCTGTAGCCGCCAATTACGGTGGTAAAGTTTTTTCAGTTAAGTCTGCAAACTAACTGGCATGAACGGCAAATATGCAGTGCTGCATCTTTCTGCCCTGATGCTGCTATCGGGCACGGTGATATCCTGTAAAAAGGATCACCGCCCGGTTGAAAATTTCCCGGCACCGACACCAGCCAGACTGGAAGTGCCGGGTAATTTGCCGAAGGTAGCAGACGATGCGGACAATCCGCTTAGTGCTGAAGGAATTGAGCTGGGGAGGATCTTATTTTATGACGCAAGATTATCAGGAAACAACAAACTGTCTTGTGCATCATGCCACAGGCAGGATATTGCCTTTTCTGATGCAACCGCATTGACCAGTATCGGGGTGTCGGCTAAACCCCTTCACCGCCATACACCAACACTGTTTAACCTGGCATGGGCAAAAAGCGGCCTTTTTTGGGACGGTGGCTCAAAGAATCTCGAATCGCAGGCTTTAGGACCATTAACCAGCGAGGATGAAATGCATCAGGATCTTTATGAGCTGGAAAGGGAACTTAAAGCGGTACCAGATTATGTTAAAAGGTTTAAACTGGTGTTTAACAGGGAAATCACCTCAACAGATGTGCTCAAGGCATTGGCACAGTTTCAAAGGACACTGATTTCTGCAGGCTCAAGGTACGATCTTTACATCAGGAAAGTACCTGGCGCGACCTTGAGCAGCCAGGAACTACAGGGACTTGCACTGGTACATGCAAAATGCGGGAGCTGCCACCAGGGTGAACTTTTTACCGACTACAGCTATCACAACAACGGCATTGATGCCATCTTTCCAGACGACCTGGAAGGAATTTACCAGGGAAGGTACCGCGTGAGCTTTGATTTGGCTGATATGGGCAAATTCAAAACGCCTTCATTAAGGAACGTGATGCTCACCGCTCCGTATATGCATGACGGAAGATTCATTAACCTGGACCAGGTGTTAGATCACTATCGTTCGGGAATTACCTATTCAGCAACTGTAGATCGGGCCCTGTATCAAAATGATGGCAATTTAGGTATTCCGATCTCGCAGGCAGAAAAAGCGGCCATAAAAGCTTTCCTATCCGCCCTTACGGATGATGCTTTCACAAAAAATAAAAAATTCAGTAATCCTAATTAATGTATGATGGAAAAATTTAATAGAAAATATAATCAGTTAATTTTGCTACTGGCCTGTTTTTCAATACTGGCCTCCTGTGAAAAAGGTGATGAACCCGCTCCGGAATTTATGGAGACCAATCTGGCGCCTTTTTCAGTAGAGTTCGATAACATCATCGGCGACCGCACGCTTACCTTCAATAATACCGCTGCGCCCTATACCAACGCAGCCGGCGAAAAGTTTACCGTTTCCATGCTGCAGTATTTCATCAGCAACATTAAGGTGGCTACCGCAGATGGAAAAGAATACGCAGTAAAACAGGATAGCAGTTATTTTCTGATCAGATCATCAGACAAAGCTACCCGTTTTGCAAAAGTACGTGTGCCTGAGGGCGATTATACCAGGTTGACTTTTACTTTAGGCGTAGATAGCCTGAGAAGTACGATGGGTATTGATAAGCGTACAGGAGTACTTGACCCGGCAGCAAATGGCGATCATGATAGCGGGGGCATGTACTGGGGCTGGAACTCCGGGTACATATTTTTCAGGTTTGAAGGCAATGCCGGGGTGATCTCGGATGACGCAAATGGTGATCCCACCGGAAAGAAACAATTCAAATACCACATCGGCGGCTTTGGTGGTTATGCTGCGCCGACCATCAACAATATCAAAACCATCACGGTTGATCTGACCACTGCAGGGATTGCCAAAGTGAGAAAGGACAGGCAGAGTAACGTTCACCTTTTTGTAGATGCGATGAAGGTTTTTAACCGGCCCAATGGTTTTAGTATCGCCGCTCATCCCAATGTGATGTTCAGCGATTATAGCGTAAACATTGCAAAAAACCTGACCACTATGTTCAGACACGACCACACCGAAAACTAGGCATGATGAGTAAAAAACAGATATTGATTATTTTTTCGCTATGCCTTTTTGTGTACGCCTGCAAGAAGAGTGATATGGTACAAGAGCAGGTGGAGGCCTTTCTGGGATTTCAGCAACCGGCCAATTTTCCGGCGCCCGTTTACAAGCTTTCTGCCAATCCGGTAACCAAGGCAGGCTTTGAGCTGGGGCGAAGCCTTTTTTATGAAGCCAGGCTTTCCAGAAACAATACGGTAAGCTGCGGCTCCTGCCATATCCAGTCGTCTGCTTTTACGCAGCACGGGCATGATGTGAGCCATGGCATAGATGACCGCCTGGGTACCCGGAACTCTCCGCCAATTATGAACCTGGCCTGGAACAAGGCGTTTATGTGGGGCGGAGGCATTTTTGACCTCGACCTGCAGCCTGTTGCGCCCATTACCAACCATGAGGAAATGGATGAAAGCGTTGAGAATGTGATGGCGAAGCTGCGCCTGCTTCCAAAGTATACTACCCTGTTCAAAAATGCTTTTGGCACGGAGGAAATCACTACCGCAAGGATGATGAAAGCACTATCGCAGTTTATGGTGATGTGCATCAGCAGCAATTCTAAATACGATAAAGTGATGAGAAAGGAAGCGGGTGTATCCTTTACCACCCAGGAGCAGCAAGGTTATATGCTGTTTAAAGAGAAATGTGCTTCTTGCCACAGCGAGCCTTTGTTCACCGATGGATCTTTTCGCAATAACGGGCTCTCTCTGAGTCCTATTAACGACCAGGGATTATATACCGCTACGCTGATCGCAACTGACAGGTACAAGTTCAAGGTACCATCACTCCGAAACCTGAAATATACAGCACCTTACATGCATGATGGCAGGTTTTTAACGCTTGACGGCGTACTGGAACATTACCATTCGCAGGTGCAGGACCTGCCAAACCTGGATCCTATCCTAAAAAATGGCGCCAGGTTGGGCATTGCCTTGAGTGATGAGGACAAGAGCAAACTCCTGGCATTTTTAGCCACACTAAACGATGAGACTTTTATAAATAATCCGGCCCTGGCCGAACAATAATTTAAGCATGACCATAAAAAAAACATTGATATGGGTTTTTCTGATGGCACTTGGCTTTCCTTCTCTGGCCTGCGATATCTGCGGCTGCGGGGTAGGAAGTTACTATATCGGAATCCTGCCCGAATATAACAAGCGGTTCTTAGGGCTGCGCTATCAGTACAAGTCCCTGCGCACCCACCTTGGGCCGCAAGGGGAGCGCACGCCGCTGACCGCAGACGAGACCTACCAAAGCGCCGAGCTTTGGGGCGGATGGAACTTTGGAAAGAACTTCCGCGTTTTAGCATTTGTTCCTTATAACTTCAACCAGCGCAAAAGCCAGGAAGCAAATGGTACAAAGAACGGAATGGGTGATATTGCGGTGATGGGATACTATAACCTGTTCAACCATACTGGTACCCTGGGCGAAAAACTACTTGTCCAGTCGCTTTGGGTGGGTGCTGGGATTAAGGTGCCTACCGGAAAATATGAACCTGCCGAGCGCCTGGCCGTTCAGGAATCGCCCAACAACTTCCAGCTGGGTACCGCAAGTACCGATTTTACAGTAAATGCGGCTTATGATATCCGCTATAACGACCTTGGACTGAACCTGAATGCCAACTATAAAATAAATACCGAAAACCAATATGCGTACCGTTACGGCAATAAGTTTACCGCAAACGCGCTGGTGTACTATAAGTTCCGTATCGCCCATACCGTAACCATAGCGCCAAATGCAGGGCTACTCTATGAGACTGCGGACAAGGATGTGGAGAACAAAAAATATATGGTCGACGTGTCTGGTGGCTATTCGCTTTCAGCAGTTGCAGGCCTGGAGGTTGCCATGAAAGGGCTTTCGGTAGGCGCCAATTACCAGAACGTCAGATCGCAGGACCTGGCTGGCGGAAGGGCATATGCCGGAAACCGCCTGATGGTACACATGAGTATTCCGTTTTAAATACACAATCTAAAATTCAAGTTATGGATATTAAAAATTTAATCAAAAAAAGTTTAGGTGCCTTAGGCGCATTTACCTTCTGTGCAGCAATGGCCATTGGCTGTAAAAGTGAACCCGATTATAAAACCGTACGCCAGGAAGTGATGGATCTTCATGATAAGGTAATGGGAGACGGGGAAAAGGCGGTGAAAAACAGAATGGTACTGGATACCCTTTCCAAAGTAAGGTTAAAGGAGCTTAAGCAGGCAAAGCCCGATCTTGATACCACGGAGGAAAAAAATAAAATCAGTTTATTGATTGCAAAGCTGAACAAGGCAGATGATAACATGATGGACTGGATGCATGATTTCCAGCCAGATATTGAGGGAAAGAGTAATGGAGCGGCGGTGAAGTATTTTCAGGGTGAGATGATCAGGATTAAAAAGCTTGATGGTGAATACAAAAAGGCGCTGGATGAATCGGATGCTTACCTGGAAAAGTTTAACCTGAAACCTGCTTCAACAGCGGCTGAACATGACCACAGTAAACATTGATTTAAAAAGCGGAGCGATGAAAAAGGAAACTTTAAAGTGCCTGCTGCTGCTTGCAGTGGTAGGCATAGTCTGCTCGTGCGGGCAAACCGCGCGCAGATTGCCGCTGATACCGGATGGGGTGAAGCAGACCATGGTAGATGGAAAACCCGTGATTGATACGGTTTACAAAACCATATCGGATTTCGGCTTTTTAAACCAGGATAGCATCATGGTGACCAATAAAGATTTCGACGGCAAAATCTATGTAGCGGATTTCTTTTTTACTTCCTGCCCAACCATTTGCCCCATCATGCACCGCAACCTTTTAAAGGTGTATGAAAATATAAGGGCAATCCGGAGGTGATGTTTTTATCCCACACGATTGATTACCGTTATGATATTCCATCGAGACTGAAGGCTTACCGTAGCAGGCTTGGGGCAGCAGGTAAACAATGGCAGTTTGTGTGGGGAGCTAAGGAGCTTGTTTACGCCATGGCCCAAAAGGATTACCTGGTTTCGGTCAACGAAGACAAGGCCGCAGCCGGAGGTTATGTGCACCAGGGTTATCTGGTGCTGATCGATAAGCACCGGAGGGTGCGCGAAGCGTACGATGGAACGAAGCAGGATCAGGTAGAAAAGCTTATGGCAGACATGGATATTCTTTTGAAAGAGAAATAACCAATCGAAGCCTGAACAAAAAAAATAAAAAACATGAAAAAAATAATATACCTGCCAGGGGTGGTACTGTTGCTGAGTATGGCCGCCGCAAAGGCAAATGAAAAGATGATGGTGGTAACGCTGCAAACAGACACGCTGAAAAAGGATGCCACCGATCCGGTCTGCAAAATGAAAGTAAAAGCGGGCCATACCAGAACAGCCATATATCAAAAAACGGTGTACGGATTTTGCTCGGAAGGCTGCAAAAATAAATTTGTAGCAGAACCCAAAAAATATATCGGAAAATAAAATAACGTGAATTATGGGTCTTAATTTTACCTACAGGAATGAACGTTTGGCTAAGCCAAAGCAGAAAATCTTCGTTCTCTGCATCACCGGCCTAACAAATTTTTCGGGAAGCACAGTCAAAGCCCATTCCCTGCCTTTAATAGAAAAATTTTCAGCCGGCGTTTTATTAATGGGTTATCTACCGTTTTCATTTGCATTAATGAGCTCGGCAGTGCCTCGGTTTTGTTTCTTTTTGACGTCAAAAAGAAAGAAGCCTGTCCGGCCAGGACAAAAAGAATGCTCAATTAATATAAAAACACAGCTTTTAGTAACACAAATAATCTTTGAGATCCATAATTCACATTAAAATAATGAAAAAAATATTTGTCATCACCCTTGGTATGATCCTGTTTTCCCTTAACCTCAGGGCGCAGGATAACTTTGATCAATGGCCGGCATCGGGGCATTTTCATGCCATCATTTCACAGACCTTTCATCCGGCAGCAGCAGGAAACTGCGATCCGGTAAAGAAGCGTGCTGATGAGCTCCCGGAAAGTGCAATATTGTTGCACAAATGCGTCATACCGGCCGAATTTTCGGGGCCTGGAATCATCCCCGCTATCCATCAGCGCGGCCTGGAAAGCGCAACGCCGGATAAACTCATTAAGCGTAAGGTTGAGGGTAAATTGATTTTAGCTGGGCTAAACAGGTGCATGACTGTTTCCATACCATTGTAGGGATTTGTAGCGACAAAAAAGATTAAATGAAAAGAATAGTGATTACAGGCTTATGTTTTTTAGCCTTAACAGTTGGGGTAAGTGCCCAGCAAAAAACAAAGGTAAAAAAGGATACCGTGAGCGCTGCACCAGATACATCGGCAAAGGTACTCGATGAAGTCAGGGTCAGCTCGCGTTATTACCGCAGGTATAACCTCAACAAATCTTCAGCTGCGCTGAAGCTGAGTACCCCGCTGTTGCAGCTGCCGCAGAACATTCAGGAGATTGATCAGCGCCTCATTGAAGACCAGCAGGCCATCACCATTAATGAAAGCGTAACGCGAAACGTGAGCGGGGCACTGCGAAACAACAACGCAGACCTGTACAACTCTTCGGTATTTATGCGCGGGGCGCAGATTACCCCGATGCGTAACGGCCTGGACCTATCCATGATCTATGCAGGGCCCAGCGCTGAGGATGCAGCCATTATTGGCCGCGTAGAATTTATTAAAGGTCCATCGAGTTATATCAATGGTTTATTCGACCCTGCCGGATCTTATAACGTGCTCACTAAGCAGCCTACCGGTACCGGGAACCGTGAGGTAAGTTTTACTACGGGAAGCTTTAACCTGTACCGCCTCAGCGCAGATTTGGATGGAAATCTTGATAAAAGTGGAAAGTGGCAGTACCGTTTAAATGCTGCCGGACAAAAGTCCAGGTCCTTCCAGAAATATAATTTCAATGATAAGGTGGTGGTAAATCCGGTCATCAGGTACAATATAAACGATCATTCTTATGTTTCTGCTGAGTATCTTTTCCAGGACCAGCGTTACCAGCAGTATTTTGCCACCGTATTCGCCCCCAATGGATTTGCAAGTTTGCCGGCAGATTTTACCATAAACGATCCGAATAAGGCGCCATTTAAATCCATCGAGCACAATGGCTTTTTAAGCTACCACCATTCTTTTAACAAAAACTGGCACCTCACAATCAATACTGCCTATGCCAGGGACCACCTGGAAGGTACTTACTTCTTTGTTTCGCGTTACAATGCGGCCCAGCCCAACCTGATTATGCGCAGGGCAACTTACGAGCGCTTGAATACCGGTGTACTGGCCATCCAGCCCTACATCAGTGGTGAATTTTCTACCGGTAGTGTCCGCCACCAGTTGCTGGGCGGGGTAGATGTTAACCGTAAAAAGTTCATTTCTTATTCCGGATCTGGCGATCCGACCGCCAACCAGACCCTTTATCCGCTTGATGCAAACCATCCCGTTTACGGCATTTCTTTTGATGCCAACGTGAGAGCGGGCTCATTATCAGCTATCGCGACCGATCAGCAATCCATCTCTTATCAGGCTGCTTATGTGCAGGACGAACTTGGGCTGTTTGAAAATAAATTAAGGGTGACTTTGGGAGCAAGGCTAACTTTTAGTAAAACCGGCGTACAAAAAAGCCCGACAAAAACCAGTTTGGGCGAGACTAACAATACTGCCTTTACGCCAAAATTGGGATTGAGCTATTCGCTGAGGTCTGATTTTTCGGTATATGCACTATATGATCAGACCTTTACCCCGCAGAGCGGCGTAAATACCAGCAGCGGCGAAGCATTTAAGCCATTAAGGGGCGAAAATATGGAAGCAGGCCTTAAAAAAGACTGGATGGGCGGAAAATGGAATACAACAGTGTCCATTTACAGGATTACCCGCGATAATGTTAAAGTGACTGATCCTTCCACCAATATCCAGACGCAGCTCGGCCAAACCACCTCAAAAGGGATAGAGTTTGACCTTAAGGGGGAGATTGTTAAAGGCCTTAATGCAGTAATCAATTATGCCTATACCGACAGTCACATTTCGAAAGATGAAAATCCGGCCAGGCTGGGACTCACCACGCCTTTTACGGTAAAGCATATCCAGAATACCTGGCTGCATTACCTGTTGCCGGTTGAGAAAGTGCGGGGCTTATCCATATCAGCAGGCTACCAGCTACAGGTGGGTAGGGCAGGCCGCTATGAACTTCAAAAACTATCCCTTGCCCCGGTGTTCAGGTTAGATGGTGGCATAGGCTGGTCGCAAGGCCACTTCAGCGTAAACGGAATGGTAAACAATATCCTGAACAGGTTTAATTACGGAAGCGCCTGGATTACACCATCTTCAGCAACCATTGGCGCCTATGCCTATGTACCTTATCCACCAAGGGAATTTAGGTTAAATATTGGCTATAAATTTTAATATTTAGGAAAGTGATGGATTGGAAGAAACGTTTAACAAAGATATCCTTTAAGCTCCACGGATGGCTAGGCCTTGCAGCAGGCATATTCTTTTTGCTTTATGGAATGAGCGGTTCGCTGCTGGTTTTCAGGCATGAGCTTGAGCGCTATTTCAATCCTGAGCTCCACCGTCTGGTCCCCGCAGCAAAAAAGCTTCCTGCCGATGAGCTTTACCGGATGGTGCTGCATAGCCATCCAAACCTTAAAAAACTCGTCCTGCACGATTTTCCAAGAGACAGGTATGACAGTTATGAGTTTATGCTTTACAAAAGGCAGCAAAAAGTATCTGATAACTACCTGTATTATGTTTTCGTAAATCCCTATAACGGAAAGATCCTCAGAGAAGGCGGTTATGATCAGTTTTCGCCATCCTTTCTGCGCTGGGTTTATACGCTTCACTATAGCCTGCAACTGGGTATTCCGGGCATGCTGATCAGCGGGATACTCGGTCTGGTGATGCTGCTATCGCTCATCACCGGCACGGTAATTTACCGCAAACATTTCTGGAAAGCCTTGCGCTTCAGGGCAGGACTGAACTTTAAAAGTTATCGAACGGGCATCTCCTCCTTGCACCGCATTATCGGCGTTTGGGCATTGCTGTTTAATATCATACTGTTTTTTACCGGCTTCTGGATGCTTAGGGAGTATTTCAGCCCTGCCATGTGGGTGCTTCCAAAGCAGCAGGCAAACTATGAAGTCCCTGCAAATATCGATCACCTGGTGGCCCTGGCCTGTAAAACTATTCCAGGCTTTGTTCCAATTGCGGTAAATATTCCAACGGTAAAAGGTACTGACATTTTATTGCGTGGCCAAATGCCCCAAACCAGCAATGTGCTGCTGAAGGGCAAGGCCAGCGGCATTACCTTCGATGCGCAGACCGGCAAAATGAAAGGTAAAAAGGTAATTGATGAGCAGGGGCTATCTGAACGGCTTGAGCATATGGCTTACGAACTTCATGCAGGTGCTTTTGGCGGTGATATCTTAAAATGGATATATGTGCTGTTTGGCCTCACACCGGGTTTCTTATCCATAAGCGGGGCACTGCTTTGGCTAAAACGAAAAAAAAAATATACCCCATGAGCGCTGTTAAAACCTCATCTGCTTTTCTCTCAGGATTAATGCCGGTTTTTTATCCTGTCCGGCTGTTCCGGCGAAGCGAAAAACCGGCCTGCCTTGGTAAAAAGCATTTCAAAAACGAAATGGTGGTATCATCTGGTTCTACGGCATCTGCCGGTGGAACTAAAAATCGGCTACCGGGCTTTTTTTTAAAGAAAGGATTGATTATTTAAGAGGTGTATAGTAAGGCAAATAAAATAGATTTTATAATTAAGCCATTCGCAGCTTCATTGGCTCATTTCAGCCAAATCGGGGGGTAATAGAAAATGTAAAAGTGGGCTAAACTTTAAGTTAGGTTTATTGGTTAGTTAATTAATAAATTTTTTAACGTGAAACGTTGGCTATACACCTGATAAAATTTGATCTGCGGCCAAAAACTTCTACTTAGCTATGAAAACTCCTTCCTTAAATCAATTGGTGAATACCATGAGCCTTATTCCCAGTTGTTTGATGATGGTTTCGCCCGGGAATACAGTAATGGTGGTCAACCATCATTTTCAGCAGTTACTTCCGGGTGCTACCGGAAGCATGATCGGAAGCGATTTTAAAAATTGCCTTGAACATATCCTTGAAGCATGGAAGGATACTAACATTACACACTTACGCGGAATGGATGAATGGTTTTTAGCTAATTATGCCATTCTCGCAAGCCAAAAAGCTAAAAATACTTTTCTTAACAGATTCAGCGGGGTAAGCTATAACACGGTTGAGGAAGATGGTGTGCTAACGGCTGTCATCATCAACTTCGGTGTTGGGGCACCGGTAAAAAATAAAATTGCTGTTTCAGATCTGGAAATGGCTTTCAAAAGCATGACTGATGATACAGATATCCTGATCAGTATTGTAGATGATTTCGGAAATATCGAATACAGGAACCCCGCCTGGGTTAGGTATATGGGAGAAGAAATACCTCAAAAAGGGAGATTTAAATGGGAAAATGCCATCCATGTTGATGATTTAAAATCTTTTCAGAAGAAACTTTACGATGCCATATCACAAAAAAGTGCATTCAGCGCCGAATTTAGAATGAAAGATTAACAGGGGAGATTCCGATGGTTGAAAATTAAAGGAACGCCAAGGCTAAACGGCCAGCAACGTTTTTTAGGGTACATTTGTACCGGAATTGAAATTAGCGAGTTAAAAAATCAAATGGCTGAGCTTGTATGGCTCAATGCAGAACTTACCCAATCGCACGCTGATCTTAAGGCAAGCAAGGAGGAGCTTCAGGCTGCTTTTGATGCAGCTGAAATGGGGAGTTGCAGCCTTGATATTAAGACGCTAAAAGCCGAAATGTCCAGAGAGTACCGTAACCATTACGGGCTCCCGTTAACGGGCGAAATCAACTGGCATATGGTTACTGATGCGGTAGAGCCACAATACAGGGAAGAAGTAAACCGTGTGCTTGCCCAGTCTGCACAGCATGGCGCACCTGTAGATAGTACTTACCCCATCCGGCATTTAATATCTGGAGAAAGAAAATGGATGCGGGTGGTAGGTAAAGTAAGAAAAAGTAAAGATGGCATACCCAAATCCATTTATGCCGTGGTAATGGATGTGAGCCGCCAGATGGAAGAGGAAAACAGAAAAAATGAATTCATATCCATGATCAGCCATGAGCTCAAAACCCCATTAACTTCAATTGGTGGCTTTACACAGATTTTGGTACATAAAGCGCTGAATGGTGCCAATGAAGACTTTGCTCCAATCTGTAGAAAAATCCAGCGTCAGCTTGGAAAAATGGCCAGGATGATTGAGGGTTTTCTGGATATATCCAGACTCGAATTCGGAAAAACTATGATCAAAAAGGCCGAATTTGATTTTGCCTTACTGTTTGAAGATTGTAAGCAGGAGTTCAACAATGAAATTCAAACCCATCACATTAACTTCAATGGAATAGGTTCAGTAATTATTGATGCAGACAGAGATAGGCTCGAAATGGTTTTACACAACTTAATCAGCAATGCAATCAAGTATTCTCCGATGGGATCAGCGATAGACGTTAGCTATCAACTTGCAGATGCAAAACTGATGGTAAGCGTAAGGGATCGGGGCATGGGCATTTTGGAGTATGAAAGAGACAAGCTTTTCAGGCGGTACTTCCGAAGTCAAAATCAAAGAATCCACACTGTGGCAGGTTTTGGTATAGGACTTTTTATCTGTGCAGAGATTTTACGGCTGCACAACGGAGAAATCGGGGCTGAAAATATACCAGGGGAACCGGGCGCAAAATTTACATTTAAAATACCTCTTTGCTGATCATGGTTAATATCATCATAAGCTATATTTTTGTTAACCCGAAACCATTAGCTCATAGTTATGGCTAAATGCGGATATCAGTTTTTTGATATCTATTAATTTTTTTATCTTCAATACATGGATGCGTTAATGAGAGATCAATTTAGACCAGTTTAGTAAAATGGTTTATTATCGCCACAAATAACGTGAAGTTTTGAAACTGTGATATATAAAGAATGAGTGAAGTTGATATTTTAGATTTATGTAGTCGGGAACCGATACATATTCCAGGCCACGTGCAGGCACATGGTTATCTTATAATCCTTGATTCTGTCGGGATAGTAAAATATTGTAGTGCAAATTTCAATGAATTGGCCAGGCAGGAGCTGGGTATCGAAATTCTCGAGCGTTACATCACCAGTATCAGCGCCGTTCTTGGTAAACCGGCTGATGATAAATTTATTGAATACATCATTAACCTGTCCTGGCATGGAAAAGAGTTTAAGCCGCACAACCCTTACGTGGTAAATATAAAGGGCCATGCTTATAATATGATTCTTTCGCTTTCAGGCGAGTATTATATTCTTGATTTCGAGCCTGAGGCGTCTGATTTATACACCGATCCGCAAAACACTGTGGGTGCAGCGCTATCGCAAATGTTGGCCGCAAAAGAACTGCAAACCATTCTCGAAAATACCGTGATCGAAATCAGAAGAGTGATCAACTATGACCGGATTATGATCTATAAGTTTCATGATGATGGCCATGGCGAGGTTATTGCTGAGGATAAGCAACCTGGTTTGGAAACCTGGCTTGGATTACACTACCCGGCATCCGATATTCCACAGCAGGCACGCGAACTCTACAAAAAAAATTATACAAGGTTGATTGCAAATGTTGATGATGTTCCCGTTCCCATATTGGCCATAAGTAATATCCCTGCCGATCTGACCAATAGTTCCATAAGGGCAGTATCACCGGTCCATATTACCTATCTTAAAAATATGGGTGTACAGTCTAGTTTTAGTGTCTCCATTATTGTAGATAACGAACTTTGGGGCCTCATCGCCTGCCATAACTATTCACCCCGTTTTATAAATTTCAGGCAAAGGGAAACGGCTAAACTGATCGGTCAGGTATTAAGTTCAGGTGTAGGCCTTAGAAACCAGGAAAAAATTCATCAGGATCATTTAACCTTACAATCTGTTGTGATGGAGGTTGCCAGGAGTTTATTAAAAAATAATAAAATTCCGGATGTCATTTCCGATTGCGGTCAGGGAATAATAGCTGCATGCAAAGCATCTGGTATTGCTTTATATTTTGAAGGAGCGCTGTATTTATTTGGCGAAGTTCCGGATGATCAGGATATTCTTAGCTTGGTTGAAGAACTAAACGCGCGCAACGACGGTTTAATCGTATCGCAGCGCCTGCTTGAGGAGCTGCCCCAAGCGCAGTTAAACAGCGGTAAATTTGCCGGTTTGTTAGCCTGCAAACTAACAGAGAATATAAAAGACTGCGTTTTATTATTTAGAAAGGAAGTTTCCCTTACCGTAAAATGGGCAGGCGACCCTGCCAAAATTATCCGTTTTGACAGTAATGGAAACCAATATATTTCACCAAGAAACTCTTTTGATCAATGGTCACAGCAGGTTAAGGGCAATTCAGAAAAATGGTCCGAAATCGAAATACAAACATTACTGGAAATCAGAGATGAAATTAATTTCGCCATAGGGCGTAAAACCATCGAACTCCGTATCCTTAATGAAAAGCTTCGTGATGCCTATGCAGAGCTTGATACCTTTGCGCACACGGTTTCGCACGATTTAAAAACCCCCATTACAGCCATCAAAGCTTTTGCTGAATTAATTTTACGCAGGTCATCAGAGGATGAAATCAGGAAGATGTCTGGAAAGATCGTAGATAATTCTGCAAGGTTGAGCAATATGATCGGCACTGTTCTTGAATACGCCAAAGTGGGTCAGAAACTTTTGAATAAGGAAAAGGTAGATATGACCTCGTTGATAACCGAAATCAAAGATCAGATTTTAGTTGGCGTAGTGAATAAAAATCTACAGATCAATATCCTTCAAACACCTGATATTGATGGCGATCCCGTTCTCCTTTTTCAGGTTTTCTTAAACATTATCGAAAATGCGGTTAAATATTCGCATAAAACAGGCTTTCCTGTTGTTTCCATTGATGGAACTATTGTAGCGCATGATGTTGTTTACCGTATTACAGATAATGGTGTTGGCATTAATTCGGAAGAACAGGCCAAAGTATTTGGTCTTTTTACCAGGGTTGGTAAAATAAATGAATTTGAAGGCAATGGCGTTGGCCTGGCCACCGTAAAGAAAATTATTAACCGCCATGGGGCAACAATCAAAATTGAAAGTGAAGAAGGAAATGGAACTACTTTTGTGCTGTCATTCCCATTAGCGGGCTAGCGCGAAGGTTTCGAAATCATTAAATATTTAATTTCGTTTTGCGCTATATTATACGGGTAATCATTATGATTTAAGGTAGGCTTATGCTGTTTACACAGTAAAATTAAGCCGCAACTTTTTGTTTTTAGGTAAAAAAAATAAAAATATGAGGGCTTTATGGAAGATGTATTGCTATTAAGCGAAAAGCATGTTGTCGGCAACATCAGAAAGATCAGGGAATACAGGGCTTACACCCAGAAATATCTGGCCACAAAACTTAAAATATCGCAAAATGCTTACAGCAAAATCGAAATTGGTGATAGTAAATTAACGATTGACCGATTGTTTCATATCGCCATGATTCTGAATGTAGAGGTAGCAAATTTATTGACTTTAAATCAAAATGATTTGATCAGAATTATTGCTGATGGCAATGAGAAAACCGCAAGATGACGTTTCGTATTCCAGGGCATCGTATTTTACCCGTGTCGGGGGCAATCTGCCGTTGGCGTGATATACCTATGCTGCTTGATTAGTTTCATAATCGGAATATTGCCAGGATGTAGTCTGAAAAAAGGGTAGATCAAATCCATGATCAACCCCCTTCTAAATTAACGCGCTCAGGCTTTCGAATGATGTAGGTCTCTCATCTCCTACACCGCAATGATACGGAAAGTATCCCTTACAATCTTCATCCTGGTTTTCTGTCGTGGCCTTAAAATCCGGCAAATGCCTCATCCATAAGCATTATTCGATCATAATTTTTCAGTTCCCGGGCCAAGCAACAATTGTCAAATAGGTCCATCAGTATTGCGGGGAGAAGTGGTTCAGTGGAAATAAGGTGCTGATCAAGATTGATGACGTATGTTACCAAAGAGAAACAAATCATCCACTAATCTAGTCTTCTTTCCTAAACTCCAGCAGGTCTCCTGGCTGGCAGTCCAGGGCCTCACAGATAGATTCCAGTGTGCTGAATCGAACCGCCTTTGCTTTCCCGGTTTTAAATATAGAAAGGTTGGCAAGTGTTAAATCTACCTTTTGGGCCAGCTCATTAAGCGACATTTTCCGCCTGGCCATCATCACATCCAGATTTATTACAATCGGCATAAGCTTATACGGTTAAATCATTTTCAGCCTGTATTTCGATCCCTCTTTTAAATACTAGTGAAATAATAAATAAAATTCCTGCTAAAAATAGAAACTCATTTCCCCCAGCCAAATAGGGCGATAAATTCGGGAATATTACCCCGTCCGTTACTAAATCATTACTGTAAGCCCCGGCCATGATGGTCAGTATTCCGATAACCAGCGAAACATAACTGAGATTGATGATTAGCGCAGCCATTTTATCGCTAAAAGGATGCTCGAGATTGATTTTTAGAAAGATCTTGATAGCGATAAAAAATAGAAAAGCTTTTGCTGCCCAGCTCAAAATAAGCAACAGCATCAGCATTACATACTGAGACGGGCTATGGTCAAGCAGCGGGCTCAGATCCAAACCCTTGTAAAGATCTTTGGCAGCTAAATGACTTTCGGTAATACTGATGGTAAAAGATATTATCAGTGATCCGGTTTTGATGCATAAACCAACAAATACGATCCAGGTTAATACTTTCATAACTGAAATGAGGTTATTTACACTTGCTTTATTTTTCATATTATTTTTTAATTAAGCTAATTATGATACAAATAAAGATAAATATTTATTGATAAGCAATAAATATTTATTTTTTTTTAATAAATTAAGCATAGCTGGGAATCCAGAAAACTCACAGTAAAAAAAGTTATCCCCTGAAGAAGTCCGTTTTGGGAACTGCTGCGGTGCATGTTGATCTGAATATGATATTTGGGGTCATTACCTACCAGATCAGGTTAACCCGCTACTGGAAAAAATAGCCTTGTATTGTATCCGGGGCACTGAAGGAGATCAGTAGTGGAAAAAAATTGAAACACTCATGATATAGTTTTATGTTTTGTCTGATGGGTTTATCTTCGCGATATGAAATTATTCGCTCCTGCTTTTTTTATATTGTTTTTTGGTGCCAACATGCCTTTAAGGGCGCAGCATCTGGAACAGATGACTAAGCATTTGTATCAGCCATCTGATCTTAAGAAAGATATTAATTGGGTACAAACTACACTGGAAAGAGAACATCCAAATCTGTATTTGTACATCAGTAAGAAAAAGCTTGATTATAAGTTTGATAGTTTAAGAAAAACAATTGTTAAGCCACTTACGCCGATTGCCTTGTATGTAAAGTTATTGCATGTGATCAGCAGTATAGGTGATGGTCACCTGAAGATTGAGCTGGATCATGCGAAACTGACGCCTCAGGATATTGCCATCTTGAAAAAACCATTATTACAACATCCCATTTATCAGTTCGATTACTTTGTTACGGGGAACAGGTTGTTTATCGCCAAAAATATATCAGCCGATCCTGCCATTTTAAAGGGTACGGAGATTTTGAGCATCAATCATGTTTCCGCTGCAAGGCTGATTGATAGCTTGAACCGCTACATCACTGCAGATGGTTACAATACTACTTTCAAAAAATATCTGATGAACCATAGTGGTTTATTTGCAGAGCGTTACCGCTTTTTGTTTCCTGAACAGAAGGGACTCGACATTTTGCTGGAATCATCAGGAAATCGCTGGGAAATTAAGTTGGAGGCACAGCAGAAAAAGGCCTTTGATAGTATTGGTGTTGCGATGCTGCCGAGTGCGGAGTATAGACGGTTAACGGTTGACAGCAATATTGCCTATATCAAACTACGCCATTTTAATATTGGACCAGAATATGGGGGTTATCAGGATATTTTTGCAGACATACAAAAGCGTAAGTTAAAGACGCTGGTCATCGATTTGAGGGGAAATCCGGGCGGGAATTTAGTTTGGCCGGCGAGGTTTTATAGTCACCTGATTGATTCACCTAAATATTTCTACAGGCTGCCTGAAGAAATAAAAAAGCAGAAACAGCTGTATAATAATCAAAAAATACGGGTTTGGGTGGATAAAATGTCAAAGTCAGCCTTCGAGTTGATCACGCTTCATCCATTTACATTTAAGGGTAAAATATATGTATTGATTGACGGTGGCACTTTTTCGGCTGGCAGTTTACTCGCTGCGAATTTAAAAGCCCTGAAAAATGTAACATTTGTTGGTGAAGAAACAGGTGGCAGTAAAAATGTATGGACGGCTTTGACGCTCAAAAGCCTTAGCCTGCCTACGAGTAAGCTGTTGCTCCGTTATGGAACGCTTCCCGCTTTTTTTGGTGACATTACCCGTATTGACGGCAGAGGTCTGATGCCGGATGTTGAGATTACTTACCAGATTGAAGATAAGCTGGCCGCTAGAGATTTGGAATTGGATTGGGTGTTGAAGGATATGGATAAAAACATCAGCGGGCGATAGGTTGAAACGTGATCCACATTTCTAAACCGGGCGGTATATGCTGATAAATTTTTCATGTTTTAAATATCCAAAAAAGGTTTCTGTTATTTGCCTTTCCGGAAGACTACCTGGATTCTTTCGTGATTAAGGCAAAATTGCTAATGATTTTCTTCCTGCATCCGGTATCCCTCTTCCAGCCTTATGATCCGAATGCTACCTTGGGTTCAATTAACTGAATAAGCCTGCATCTGCATTTCGGCTAAACTTTCCGTTTCGGTTAAATATTTCCCCGATTCTGTTTACTCCGTGGCCGCCGGTTGATGCAACTTTGTCCTTATAAAATCAGAACAATGAAAATCGTATTAACAGGTTCTTTAGGGAACATCGGAAAACCACTCACTACATTACTGGTAACTGCCGGACACCAGGTTACGGTAATCAGCAGCAAAGAAGAAAGAACTGCTGAAATTAAGAAATTGGGTGCCAGTGCAGCCATCGGAAGCATTCAGGATGCGGAATTTTTAACGGAGACATTCAAAGGGGCCGATGCGGTCTATCTGATGGAAGCCTGGGAAGGCATCGGAAGCATTTTCGATCAGGAGATCGATTTTTTGGCAGAATTTAAGAAAATTGCCCATCAGTACGTTAAGGTCGTTCAGGATTCAGGAATTAAAAAAGTCATCCATTTAAGCAGTATTGGGGCGCATTCGGCGGCCGGAACCGGCAGCCTCCTGGTTCATCACCATGTGGAGCAGATTTTACAGACGCTTCCGGAAGCGGTTTTCATCAAGTTCATGCGTCCGGTCGGATTCTTCAGCAACATCTACCGTTGGCTGCCGACGATACAGTTGCAGGGGAAAATCATTCAAAGCTACGGCGGCGGACGAAAGGAACCGTGGGTTTCGCCCTATGATATCGCAGCCACGATTGCAGACGAGATGGAAAAGCCCTTCCGCGGAAGAACGGTCCACTATATTGCCAGCGATGAGGTGTATCCTGATGAAATTGCCGCCGCACTGGGACAATCCATTGGCAGGGATTTGAAGTGGGAAATCATCCCCGCTGAACAATTGCTGGATCAGATGCTTTCTGCCGGCATTAACGAATGGATTGCCAAAGGGCTGGTGGCTATGCAGCAGGCCCAGGGAGACGGCAGCTTATATGAAGATTTTTATGCACACCAGCCGGAATTCGGACAGGTGAAATTAAAGGATTTCGCCAAGGAATTCGCCGGGGTATTTAACAAAAAATAAAATAATTGGTTATGAAAAGAGCATTGATTACAGGCGCCAACAAAGGTGTAGGACTTGAAACCGCCAGACAGCTTTTAGAGAACGGTTATTTTGTCTTCATCGGAAGCCGGAATATGGAAAACGGGGAATCGGCGGTACGGCAGTTTCAGAAAGAGGGCTTTGAAAATATAAAAGCGGTGCAGTTGGATGTCACCGACCTGAATTCGGTGGAAGAAGCAAGAGCAGAGATCGGAAAGCAAACGGAGGTTCTGGATGTGCTCATCAACAATGCGGGCATTAACGGCGGGATGCCGCAGGCTGCCCTGGAAGCACCGGTTGAAGCTTTCGATAAGGTGATGGATACCAATCTGTACGGCGTGATCAGGGCAACCCAGGCATTTATGGACCTTCTCCGGAAATCAGCGGCACCCAGAATTGTGAATGTTTCCTCCAGCGGCTGTTCCCTCACACTGCATTCTGATCCGGACTGGATGTATTACAGCCACAAGGCAGCTGTTTATACCGCTTCAAAGGCAGCCATGAACATGTATACCATCAACCTGGCCTATGAGCTCAGGGATACCGCCTTCAGGGTAAATGCCGTTTGCCCGGGCTTCGTGGCAACGGATTTCAATAACCACCGCGGTACCGGAACGGCAGCGCAGGGAGGTAAACGGATTGCCCGATACGCCATGATCGGAGCGGAGGGGCCTTCCGGAAAATTCATTAGTGAAGAATATAATCCTGAAAACGGAGAGACCCCCTGGTAATTAATTCGCTATTTTTGAGACACCAACCCCAGAAATGAAATCATCTTCCGGCTGCGGGTTTTAAATTTTAAAAGATGAAAAACAAAACCCACAACCTGCATAACTTCCGTTCACTGTCCGAGTTCCATAAAATGTTCGGGTTACCGAAGCCCGAACATCCGCTGGTGAGTTTTATCCGGCTGGAAGACATGAGCTTGCCCGATGAGGCCTTACCGGATTACCTGGTGCTGGATTTTTATAAAATCGCCTACAAGGATACGATGGGAAGGGCCAGGTACGGCCAGCACCATTACGATTTTGGCGAGGGCGGACTGGTGTTCACCGCTCCCGGCCAGCGCTTTGAAAAACCTGTTGCCAATAAAGGAAAAGGATGCCTTATTTTACTCCATCCCGATTTTTTCCTTTCCTATCCTCTGGCAAAGAAAATCAGGCAGTACGGGTTTTTCTCTTACGCGGCAGATGAAGCGCTGCACGTTTCGGAAAAAGAAAAAAGAACCCTGTTTTCGGTCTTCGATATTATTGATGAGGAACTTCAGGCAAGGACCGATGATTTCAGCCAGGAGGTGGTGATCTCGCAGATCGAACTGCTCCTCAATTACAGCAGCCGCTATTACAAGCGGCAGTTTATGACGGATAAGGCAGCGAATGACCACCTGATCGGAAAGTTTGAGAAGGTGCTGGATTTTTATTTCCGGGATGAAGCGCAGTTGGAGAACGGTTTGCCTTCCGTACAGCACGTAGCCGACCGGTTAAACGTCTCGGCCGGTTACCTGAGTGATATGCTTCGTTCCTTAACAGGCCTTAATACCCAGCAGCACATTCACCTCCGTTTTATCGAAACGGCAAAAGAGATTTTGTCCACCACTGATCTTTCGGTCTCGGAAATCGCCTACCGGATGGGATTCGAATATCCGCAGTCCTTCACCAGACTGTTCAAAAGCAAAACCGGCCGGACGCCTCTGGAATTCAGGCAGGCTTTTAATTGAAATCAAATATCGTATTAAAGAAAGATATAGCTGCGATCAGCACCCAGGCAGTTCAGCTAAGAAGTTGCAAAGAGCTTCCCATTGGAAAAACCTATAGAGGTTTATTAAAGTAAAGCTTTTTTAAAAGGATCTGTAAGTGGACTAAATCTGTTGAATAATTTTGCACAACCTGCTCATTAACATCTTATTGAGCCTTACCTGGTAAATTTCAGGAAAAAGTCTTTCTACTATGTCCGGGGTGACTCCGCTCTGCGATTTATTCCTTAAATGAATGCGACTTTAGCACTGGCCGTCCATGCAGCTAAACCGCTGCCCTCATGGCTGTACAGGATTGCCAAAACTTTTCTGCTATTGGGATGTTAAGCGGTAGATCGCATAACAATGAGGTGGTTACGGATAGGCAACAGCATGTACTGCAGCATCAGCGAGGGGCTTGCCGTTTCCATCGCATGGCAAAGCAAAACTTTATATTTTTAGCACGCATTTATGGTTACTCTTTTCTTAAACCTCTTCTTCGCCTTTAGTACAGTTACTAATCCTTTAAACCTTGTTGATCAGACTGTTAAGCCTGTAACAGCTGCAACGGCGCCGCCCCGTTTTGAAGGGACCTGGAAATATGTTGTGATGGATGAGCAGGGGGTGCCCGAATCGCAGTTTACGCTGACTTTACACCAGGAGGAGAACCGGGTAAAAGGACAATACTGCGCCATTACCCAAAGTGGGGGGAAAACGGATTGCGAACCCGATGTAGTCTATAATCTGCAGGGAACGATCCAAAAAGGAAAACTGATCGGGAGATTTTACAGCTTTTTTGGTATGCCAAAAGACAAAGGAAGTTTTGAACTTTCTTTTTTGCCGGGGCAGCGTTTACAGTGGAAAGTGACCCATCCAACCAAAAGCGTATACTACGCACCTGAACATTGTGTTTTGAAACCGGTGAAGCAACCTTAAGTTTCTATTTTTAAAATTTGAAACTTATTAACGATTCTTTGGATTTAATAAACTGATTGCCAGTTTAATGGCTTTTTGCCTGATGATTTGTTAATACTTTATGCCGTGCAGCAGGCAAACAAAACCTCACTGCCAGGGTTTGCTATGGTAAAATCATCATACTATGAGTAAAATGACACAAATATCTGATATTGAAAAATTCATTGAAAAATTTGAACCATCCAAATTTAAACGCCTGGCCAGGGGTATAGAGGTTCGCGGAATAAAAGATCTGAACAAAAGCATTGTGTATGCCAATGAAGTGATTGAAAAGCTGAAGCTAAAACTTTCAGTTGCGCACAGCGCAGAAATGGCCATGTACGGCAGTTTCGAAGTGGTGTACCAGAATGCCGGTTAAAAATGGATTTTAGGGTTTTTAGCCTGATCAGTACCAGGAAAACGTTTGTCGTGAAATGGACAGGCGTTTTTCGTTTTTAATGGAAAAGGAGTGAAAACCATCCCGACCGGTTAAAACCACCGGCTTGTTTTTACTGTTGTAGAAACATGGAAACACCGGTACCCGGATTTTTGATCTATCCTGATTTTATCAGCGAAGCGCTGGAACAACAACTAATAGCTGAAATAGATGCGCAACCCTGGATGGTGGATTACGCCAGGCGGCTGCAGTACTATGGTTTCCGCAATGAGCTGGAAGCACCCTACGCGCTTATTGGCATTCCGCTGCCCATCCCGCCCGCCATTAGCGAAGTTGCGCGGAAAATATTGACCGAAAAAAATCTGGAGCATGCTCCAGATCAGGTGATCATTAACGAATACCAGCCGGGTGAAGGCATCAGACCCCATAAAGACCGCAATTATTATGAAAACCAGATCTGTGGCCTCAACCTGGCAAGCGGCTGCATTATGCGCTTTACCAAGGTAAAAGACGGGGAGGTGGTTGATATCGAAATACCAGCAAGATCGCTGTACATCATGCAGGATGATGCCCGTAAAAAATGGAACCATGGCATTCCGCCAAGAAAAAAAGACCTGATAAATGGCGTGATCAGACACCGGGGGCGAAGGCTATCCATTACCTACCGCAAGGTAAAGCCATCAAAGGTGCAAAAGATCAACCCGGAGGGCAGGGTGGCCGCTATCCTGCGCGAAAAATTTAAGGTGACGATTGCCGGAGGCTAGATTTACCCTATACCTACCCGCAACTGCTTTGGCTGAACATTGGATAAGGCAATGAATTTTTTGATGGCCCTCAGGAGCATTAAACTATATTAAATCCACATCAAATTCATGTTGCCAGGGCCCGCCCAGGTAAGAAAAAACCTGAATGGCCTCAATGCCCACGTTAAAACTTTCGAAATTGCTGTTCAGCGCATCAAAGAGGAGCCTGGCCGTTTCAGGGCTTACCTTGTTCTGGATGGTAACATGTGGCCGGTAACCCTGCCTGTCCTGAGCGCTGAGCACTGCGTAAAAGTGTTTGGCAAGTAGCTGGTGCAACTGTTTTATTTCAGCACACTCCACCTGGTAGGCCACCCCGCGCCCCAGTTTCATCAGCCCCGTTGCTTTGGCTACGAAACGGGGGAACCGGAAGGCTTTAAGAAAGGATCTGGTTTCTTCGGTGTTGGGCAGATGGTGAAATACCATCAGGTGTGCATTTAGAAAATTCCGTTCCGGCGGAAAATAAGCCCTGCGTTTGCCATCAAAAAATGCCTGGCTTTTTTCATCCATTTTTAGGGTTACAATTAAGGGATTGCTCATGTATGATCGGGTAATGAATAAAGGTAACACCCTCAGGCATCAATGCATTTTACTTTTTTTTAGTTGTAAATGTAAACGGGCGATGGTTTGGCCTTAAAACAACAGCTGAACAAAAAGGTGTACAGGATTGTTTGTTTAAATGAAAAGCCTGATGCCGTTTGATAAACTTTTTGTGCCGTTTGGATGTTAAAGTTAGCAAACAGCATAACAATGCAGTTATGAATAAATTTAGCTTAATGGCCCTTACCACTCATACCCCATACCCTGAACAAACATGGGCACCGGATAACCACTATTACCGGCATCATTTTCTGGAAAGCATCCCTGCGTGCAATGAAGGCGACCGGGATATGACATTTATTGTACGGGACGGCACGGATTTATTGCTTTTTGCACAGTCGGCAGCGCGCTTTTGGAAATCTGCAGGTAACTGTCCTACGCTTTTAAAGGAACGGTGCGTACCCGAAATGGGAACTGTTTTGCCACATTTAATTATGTGCCCGGATAAGAAACGGAAGGTAATTTTGGAACCAAAAAATAGCTATACTTTCTGCGATATATCTGCTGGCTGGCATTAAACAACAGGTAAGTTACTAAGCAAACCGCTTTAGCCGGTTACTATTTTTATAAAATTAAAGTTTTGGGTGTTTGTATTAATTGATGATGGTAGAATCCTTTAACTGGAAAAACATATTTCTTAAAGATCTTGATTTTGGCATTGCGCTGGAAATTGGCATGCGTACGGTGATTATGTTTGCCCTGGTGCTGATCTTCCTGAGATCTACAGGTAAAAAAGGCGTGCGTCAGCTCAGCATTTTTGAGGTGGCCATTATTATTGCATTGGGTAGCGCTGCCGGCGACCCAATGTTGAGCGGCGAATCGGCCATTTTACCATCTGTGCTGGTATTTCTGGTGATTTTACTGGTTTACAGGGTCATTACCTTTTTTGCTGCCAAATACCAGAAAGTGGAAAATATACTGGAGGGCGTACCGATGTATATTATTGAAAATGGCAGGTTTACCATGAATGAGCAGGGAGATGCCAATTTTGCACAGGATGAATTTTTTGCAGAAATGCGGGTACAGGGCATTGAACATGTTGGCCAGGTGAGGACGGCAGTGCTTGAAACCAATGGTCAGGTGAGTTTTCTTTTTTTTGAAGATGAGGATGTGAAACCAGGCCTGCCCATCTACCCCAAGGTATACCAAAAGAAAACCAATAAAATAACAGCGACCGGACTTTATGCCTGCACCCACTGCGCTGAAGTGTTGCGGTTAACACAACAGGAGGCTTGCAGCCGCTGCCAAAAAGAAGAGTGGGTGGCCGCCATTAGCGATAAGCGTGTGAAATAGGTAATTTGTTTGGCGCTTGCCAAAGTTGCATTTTCAGTGTATGGCTTAAAGCAGAAAAAATAAATTGTACGAAAATGTATTGACAGGATAAACTAAATGAAAAAGGTTAACCTTGAGCTTATATTGCCGCTTTTTGTGTATAGTTGGGCCTATCCATATCTCCTGGAAGGAAGCTGAAAACCACACCAATGTATACAGGCGCTAAAAGTACATAGTTAATTATAGTTTTGCAAAAGATGGTGTGCGGATCAGCAGGGAAGAACCGGGCATGCGGAAGGACTGAATACCTGGCTTGGAGAATAGAGAAAAGAGCAATAGGCCTGACGGCTATTTTTACCTTCGGCAAAAAGACTACATCAAACAGCGGTAAAATCTGAATCAAGTAATATACATGATGCTGTTTTTGGAGCATTAGCGGTAATCAATCTTTTTAATCTTTTGATATAAATAATATAAGGCTAACATGATAAAAACATTAAAACTGATAATGGCTTTGGCCCTGATGAGCGTTGGTGTTAAGTCCCAGCCTTTTTTGCTTAAATCGGGCACGGGAGCCAAGCCCTTTTTGATGAACATTTATTATGGCACGGGCGGAAAGGGCGCTTATGTAAAATACCTTGGGCAGCAGGGCGTAATTCCCCTTCTGCTAAAAAGCCGGAAGACACAGGGAGAAGCCCCGGCAGTACAGCTTACTTATGTTTGGGATGAAGTATTGGACGGAAAAGTGACCGGAACCTACCAGTTAAGTGAGCAGTCCAATCAAGTTTCAGCTGCATTGTACATACGCAATAAAGACCAGAAGCGATTTAAACTGGAGCAGGTGAAGAACCCGGAAGCGGATGCGGAAAAAGCAGGTTACCTGTTGCATGGCACGCTCATTTCTTTTTCGAAAGGGATGGATGACCGGTTAACGTTCCGCTATCCGGATAAACTTACAAAAACAGCACGGTTACCCGGTTTTGACAGTCCGGACCCACAACGTAAAGGAACTATAGCCGATTATAATTTTGACGGTTATGACGATGTGGCATTTTCCATTCCGGATGCCGGGATGGGGGTATACCGTACCTTTACCATTTATTTGTACAACCCGGTATCAAAGCGTTTTGAGCAACTTGCTGAACCTCAGGATCCGCGCGCTAAATGTACCGGATTTTGTGATGTGACCTTAGATCAGAAAAATAAACGGTTTATTACCGCCTGCAGGGGTGGGGCAAGCTGGTGGACTAATGTATATCAATATCAATCCCGAAATCGACTCGTTTGGCTAAGCTCCCGAAAAGCAGCAAACTAAACAGCTGTTGATTAGCGGCCATCTCGCCAGGGCAAACCGGTTAGGGCCTGTACTGGACTCCCTGGTTTAAAAGGTTAAAAAAAAGCCCGATCAGGATATACCCCGGCAACATGGAATGAGGCTTAATTTTTTCAGGCCGGCCCGGAAATAAAAACCGGGCCATCGTACGAGGGTGAGGGCAAGCGGATGGTTGAGGAGGTTTAATTTACTTCATCAGCTGATTTATGATCTGGGATCCGGTTTTTATTCAAATCATCTATAAATAGCTGATAAACAGTTTAAAAATCCATTATTTATAAAGCGATCAGTTAGCTAAAGCAATTTGTTCTAATTCCAGTACCTTTCTGAACATAGGGTCGTTTTTTAACAAAAAGTTTTTCCCGAATATATCTTTGCTTATTGTTCTTAGATACAGGCTCTCAATGGGATAGGATACAGGGTATTCTACATGGTTCTGGAAAACATCCTCAAGCTTTTTGATGCCGGTAAAATCGACCTGTGGTTCTACCCTGAAAATAAATTTGCTGTAGGGCAGCATTTTGATGAGTACATCGGCCTGCAGTCCGCCCAACAGATCTGGTGTTTCGCCAATGCTGATCAATTGTTTGGTATTTTGCGCCAAACTGGAAAGATTACTGGCCGAAGAGTAAATAAATTTATCCTGGAGGATATAAATCTTTCCGCTAAAGGGAAACCTGGCAAGATCTGGCGTTACAAAATTAAAAGATTGTTTGATGAAATACATTTCCTGCGATTTGAATTGAGGTACGCCGGGATTAAAGGTTTTGTTATTGCTGTTGATGACGGAATCGCGGTTGAGGTGATATTTTTTCCGGGTTTCGGAACTGAAGTTCCGGCCGACCACAACGTCCTTCTTCAAGGTATCGCTCAGCAGTTTCTTTAAAAAGACATTATAGGTTTGGTCTGAGCCGCCGCCGTTGCCCCTGATATCGATGACCACGCTGTTTACGTGGTGCCGGGCAAAAATAGCCTCCATGCGCCGTTTAATCGTATCGCCCAGTTCCGTACGCATGGCCGGGAGTTTGGCATAAAATATACCTTCCTGTTCAAAGTAATGGGTTACCACGGTATCGGTCTGGCTGAAATAACCATAGTGGTTTAGCTTTTTGGCCCGGTAGGTTACGGAGTCGTTTTTGTGGATGTTCAGCTGATGCCGCCTGCATTGCTGATCCACAAAAGTCATTCTTAAAGTATCCTGCTTATAGATTTCGGCCGGCCAGTAGAAATTTTCGTCATAAACCCGGTTATTTACCCTATCCCAGCGCAACGGAGCGTAAAGTTGGGTAAGGTTGGCCACAAACTTATGGATATTTTTGCCGTTGCAGCGAATCAGTTTCATGCCGGCAGGGTAGGCTTTACCTTTGTAGCTGAACGGCATTAAATTATAGTACGATCCTGAAGTGTAGATCAGGTTAAGATCGGCCTTTGAATAAAAACTTTCTTTGAGGTATTTGACGTACTTATACATATTTTGAGTGGATGCACTATCAAAGGATACAAGGCCGCCCGGGATCCAGTATTTCTTTGCAATATCCAGCAGGACCGTATTCAGCTGGCTTGTATGCCCGTCTTGTGCGGCATTAAGTGTCTTTTTGATGATATGTAAATATGCTTCCATAGTGGTTTTTGGACCGATCTGTTTTCTTAAGCGGGCGGCGTGCCGGCTGAAATCGATTCCCCTCACTTCTTTGTTAAAACAGATAACCGGACTTACCTGTTTGATATAGGAAACCAGCGTATCGTGCTCGGCGCGCATTTGCTGCTCCCTTAACTGCGGTAAAGCATCAGAAGATGGAGCGGGGTTTGGGTATTGCTTTTGTTTTAAAGCACAGGAAGTAGCCAGACAAAGGGCCAGCAGGATGAACAGGTATCGCATATCAGATGATTTTCCACAAAGGAAAAGCATTAACGGCAAAAGAAATTGTAAAAATCATTCACCTTGCTTTTCCTGGTAAATCCAGGTAAGGGATTGTTGCTGTACAGATACCATATTCAGCAGTTTCTTGGGCGAATAACCGGTAAAAGTTTTAAAATCTCTTATAAAATGCGCCTGATCGTAGTAATGGTGACGTAGCGCAACCGTTGTAAGCGGATTTGGTGCGGTGGTCAGGTCGTGTAATGCCTGCCTGAACCGAATGGTTTTGAGGTATTTCTGTGGGTTTTGACCCAAACCGGTTTTAAAAAGCCTGAAGAGTGTGGTATCGCTGACTCCAAGTTTTTGACAGAGCATTTCTACACTTATATTTTGGCGATGTGGCTGCGCAAGCGACAAATGGTAAAGGGCTTCGCTGATTTTTGCAATGCGGTGTTCTTCCAGCTGATGCAATAACAAAGCTTCAAGCCGCCGGGCTTGCCTGGCAGGATCGGTTTCGCCGAACAGCTGTTCAAGAAAATAGGGCTCTTTGGGTTGAAAAAGTTGTTCAAATACCTGGCCGGCATGGTCAATTTCATCAAAGTTGAGCCGGGTAAAGGCTTTTAAGGCAGCTGGATGGAAAATCACACAGATCTGATCCAGTTCCTGTTGGATATCTACCCGGAAAGGCATGTGATGAAAGCCATAGATGCGGCTGGTAAATTCCTCCCGGCCTGCCCGGATAACACAATGGTTTAGTTTTTCGTGACGCTGGTGGTTGACCTGGTTGTGCCGGTAAATGGCCAGGCACAAATTGTTATTGGGAAAAGTAGTATACTGAACAGGTAGCTCATCTTTTTTACGGAGGAATAAAAAATATTCTACATACTGCTTTAATACCGGGTTTTCGGGTTTTAGGATGGTGGTTTTGAGCAGGCTTTTCTCCATATTTTTGCTGGCATTCGGTATAAATCGTGCGCGAAGCAGATTTAAGGAGCTAAATTATGGATTAAAACTGAATACGAAGTAAAGATATGCTGCAGTACTACGTGAATAGCCATCCTGTTTCTTCTATTAATAAACGGCAGCAGGCTTTACGGTTTTACAGCGCCGGGTTTTGGCTTTCGTAAATAAATTGAAAGCACAAACACGGCAAATCCAAAAAGCCAGGTTGAAAAGAGTACCATAAAAAAGATTGGCCGGATAGCAGGATGAAAAAACTGAGGCTGGTAAAACAACCGGTTTAAAATTTTGACTTTCTCAACCAGTCCGTTTCGGTTAAAATTGTTCCTGATCTGGTATAGCTGTTCCCGATCTCCATCCCTGAAACGGAATACATCCCGGGTAAGTGTTACCGGATTGATGGAAGATTCGACCTGATATCTTTTTAACAACAAGTCTAGTTTTTGAAAAGCATGAAGTAAAGAATCCTGTGGTAATTGATAAAGGAGCTGGTAGCGGTTTATGGCGCTTTGCCGCTGCTGTATTGCAATACCTTCGCCCTCAACCGGGCTGATTAATGTTTTGTTTTCGAGAAAGACACAGATGCTGTCGTCAAACCTCGGGTTGACCGCGGCCCCTCTGAATACGATTTCGGTACTATCCTTGCGCACGGTTTTGGATAGGATTCTTTTCTGGAATCCCTGCTGATCGAGACCCGGCAACTCAACGGGAATGTTGGTGGCGCTTTTTAGTTTATTGTAAGCTGAGGTAAGCATTTTCAAAGTATCGATGCTGTAGTAGGCCGATTCCAGGCTGTAATATGCTTTGTTTGCCGGATCATAAAAAACAGTATCCCTCACTTCAATTACCGGGTAGGGCTTAGGATACAAAATATTGGTTACATTGAACAAGGTTTCTGAATTGTAGTGCGAGCCAGGGTATAAAAAGGGATTTAAGACGTTTAACAGCCTTTTATCTGCATTGAAAGTTTTTGCCGGTAACTCCTGTTTAAGTTTAGCGTTCATGCCAAAGTTATAACTCATGAAGAAGCTTAAGGATAAAAACACGATGAACAGCAGTATAGCCCCGATTTTGATCAGATTTAGTCCGCTATACCTTTCTCTGGCATGATTCCGGATCAGCAGAATGAGCACAGTCAATAAAAATAAACCGCTGATAAAAAAGTGTGAAATGGATACATCATCGTAAAACTTGAAACGGTAAAATTCCGTGTAAATGTAGATCTTACCGATCCCCACAAACCTAAAATAACCGTAAATAAAATAGGCGAGGTGTATGAAGCCCAGCACGATAATCGATTTGATAAAAAATAACTTCAATGTTTTGTTGATCATGATATTGAAATGATTCTTTTGAAATAACACTTTTTCCGGCAATGGTAACTAACAATTCAGTTGATTAAATGTTACAGATGAACAGAAAAATAATTAAATCTATAGGTCATTATTGGTTAAACCCATTTAACATTAGGCAGTATGAGTTACGATATTTCCCTTTACCGGATTGAAACCAAAGCAAAACAGCAGGCCATACCTGATGAAGGCTTTTTTGAAAACACTGAAAATCTGGTTCCCTTTACAGCAGCGCAGTTTGACGCGTTGAAAGAAAGATTATTGAGCTATGGCTATATGCTATCGGATGAAAACAGTTATGGATTGCATTTTAATCATCCGGACGAAGATTACGGAACGGCTTTATTAACCAAAGCAGCGGTTTACTTTACCGCGGGCTGGAGTAAAGATTCGATTTTCGAAGTTGGCATGACCGTTTCGGAATTTACAGACTCTGGTGAATATGCAAAATACGATGTGCAGCAGGGTGAATGGGAAACCTGGGAATAACCGGGGTGGGTAAATACAGGAGGTGAAATTGCTCGGTATTTTAGCATATCGTTAATGCACAAACTTAAATCTATTGCAACACCAATGGCACCGGATTAAGAATCTTTTGCGCTTTTGGCCGCATTTTCTAGAAATTATAAATTGTATTACCATCCCGGCAATTTGTCGTTATATTTGCGGCAGAGATGAAAAGCGAGCAGATACAGGAAACTTTCGGAGATATTGATATTTATTTATTCGATCAGCTACTAAAAGGTACTTACAATGAGTGCGAAACCGTTTTGGATGCCGGATGCGGAACAGGACGAAACCTGCTGTACTTTTTAAAAAGTGGTGCACAGGTTTATGGGGTAGATCGGGATCCTGAAGCGATAACACAGCTTAAAATTGCGGCCAGTGTTTTTCCTCACATCAATCCGGAAGAAAACTTTAGCATTGCTCCTGTAGAACAATTGCCTTTTGAAAATGAAAGTTTTGATCTGGTGATCAGTTCGGCCGTACTGCACTTTGCCATGAACCAGGAACATTTTGAAGCAATGTTAACTTCCATGTGGCGTGTACTTAAACCAGGCGGGTATTTTTTCTGCCGCCTGGCTTCAGAGATCGGTATTGAATCACTGGTCCGATTTATCGGGAATGGCAGGTATATGCTTCCTGACGGATCAGAACGCTTCCTGGTTAACCAGGAGATGCTGGTGAGGCTTACGAAAAACCTTGGCGGGCAACTTCACGAACCGATTAAAACAACCAACGTACAAAACAGCAGGGCCATGACCACCTGGTGTGTACGGAAATCATAGTCGGTTTAAACTGCCTGCAACGCCGATCAGCGACATGATTTTCCTTTACGGATTGAAATACCGGATCCGGACATGATCGATCGGGAAGGGGTACTGCAGATTCAGACCAATTAAATTTCCCTGTTAGTTAACTTTAACCAACTCAACCCTTCGGTTTTTTGCTTTGTTCTCTTCAGAATCATTGGCCACCAGAGGGCGTCCAGCCCCGAAACCCCTGGCCGACAGGCGCGACTTTGCGATATGAAGCTTAACCAGCGCGGCCAATACGGCATTGGCCCGATCAGCCGACAGTTTTTTGTTGTGGGCGGCCTCACCAGTATTATCAGTATGCCCTTCGATGCTGATTTTCAGGTTTTGATCTTTGTTTAGGGCTTCGGCAATTTGATTTACGGTTTCTGCACCAGCAGTTGTGATGCCGGATTGATCGGTATCGAAATGAATATACAGAATAGACTTTCCACGGTGAGCAAGATCCTTTATAATCGAGTCAGCGGTGATCTTGCCAATGGTTTGGGTAAGTGCTTTTTGTTGCAGGATATTCAGCTTTGCGCCAAGATTTGTAGCTGAATACTGCACCAGGATATTCCCTTGTTCTTTACTTCGGATGGCATAAACATTAATTTGGTCTCCATCATAGCCAATGTCTCCTTCGTCACCTTTATTCGGATCTTGTTTATGGTAACGTTCATATTCCTCACTTGTAATGGTTCCGGAGTAAACTTTAACGGCGCCAACGGATTTAAGGTAATTATCTACGCTGCTTTCAAAATAGTGCTGAGAGAATTTTGTTCCCTCCTGACCGGTGATGTTAGCCTTGTATAATTTGCCTTCAAAGCCTTTCATCACCCCGTTAATGGGGAAAAAGCAAATGTCGAAATCATTCAGCAGGGGTTTATTCATTTCTGCAAGTCCTTTGGGCAAAGTGAAAAACGGAAATACGCCGAGATCGGCCTTGGTATAAGGTATGGTTTCGAAGCTAAATGTTGGTGTAGTGTCTGGTATTACCTGTTGCCGGGCTGCTGGTTCCTGCTGTTGAGCAGCCTGGGCATTATTTTCTTTCGGCTTTTGTTTACAGGAAATAACAATAGCTGCCAGTGCGAATAAAAATCCAATTTTTTTCATCGGTACATGAATTTTAGTTAAGGGTAAAATGTCAACTTACAAAATTGCCTTTGTGGTGTAAAAAGGGATTTAATTTCCTGATTTGACCAAAAATGCTGTAGCGAATTTAGCTGTAAAAGTTAAACATCGTTACAAATCCACACCGGTATCTTCCCTTAATACTGAAAAATACCGGAATACCAGTAGAAAAAAATACCGCAATTAAACCACTTTTTACCCAATGATTTCCTGCACTGATTATGCAACATGATAATATCCAAAATCGTTTTCAGAAGGTAAAATTTGAATTAGTTGATTGCAGTTCCAGCGCATGACCTTTTAACTGATTCAATGCATTGCGTAACCGTTGTGACAAACATTTTATAGAAATGGATGTTAGTGGTTAAAAATAATTTATGAAAAAAGAGATACAGAAAACATTGCTTTTTTTAACCCTGCTGCTTAGCACGGCATTGATGGTTTCATCTTGTAAGAAAAATGGTGCAGGGGAGGAGCAGCCGGAAACTGCCGCCACGCTAAAGCGCAAAGTGTTGGGTAAATGGGAATTATCTAAAGGCTTAATTACCTACTACGGCGCCAATGGCCAGGTGATTAACCAGGAAGATTTATCAGGAACTAAACCTGCTCCGGTTTGGGATTTCAGGGATAATGATATCCTTTACCAGAATGACGGCGGCAGGGAAAGGACATTTGCTTACCAGGTAGCTATTGATGCGAATGGTAAATCAAAACTGATTATTGACATGGATTATGATTTCAATGTGAACGTTGTTGATCAAAGCAATATGAAACTGTTTCTGGAACGTAAGTTGCCAGATGACCAGGAGGGCACGATTAGAAGGGAAACAATGGAAATAGAATTTAAAAAACTGTAGCCAACTGTTTTGCTTCATCCCCCGTGTTGATCAGTTTATAGAATATGCCGGAACCTCTAAGTTGCCGGCAATTTCGCTATTAAATCTATTGTTGCATAGAAAACCTTTAATTGAAAACCTCATCAGCATATGCGGCTGTTACAGGTTATGGATTCCTTTCTGTCTGTTTAAAATAATCTAATATCCAACTGATGGGGTCTGATACCGTACCGGAGATGGGGATATCGGGCAGAATCCCGAAAGGATCAATAGCCTCTTGAGGGAGATTTATGGTGCGTATGGAAGTTGGGTAACGTAGGCTGGCACCGTTAAGGCGGATAACATTACCGTTATAACCATCTATGCAGCCGGCGGTGGCAGTACCAAAGGTGGTTACCCTTTGGCTGGTTTTGGCCTTCAGTACAAAAGTTTCACCACTGCTTGCAGTTTTGGAGTCCATGAGTATCGCCACGTTTACTGGAAATTTGGCGTAATGAGCTGCGCTTAAATAAGGGGTTTCTAAAGTAGTTGCCCATGTTCCCCTTTTACTCGTATCTGAAGGGTTTAGCTTTTTCAGGATGCCCAGTTCACGGAACAGTTTGACGTTTTCATCGCTGAGATAGTAGCCAACCTTAGGCTGAACACTGGCTTTGATTAACAGATAGGGAAGCAGGGCGCGATAGGTCCTGTCGCTTCCTCCTCCATTGCCCTTTACATCGATAATTAAATTTAGGCATTGTGCTAATTTGTCTTTATGGACATCAATCAGGCTATCGACCACTGGCCCGAATCTTGGAGCACAGCTGGGCAAGGTAAAGATGGCCGAATTTTCATCTACCCATTTAAGCGTGGGCTTGTAGGGGTCTAACCGGTTCATTTCGGCCAATGTGGGAATACGATCAGTTGGCAAGGTGGGTTCCAATTTACGCCAGCTAAGGCCATCGTCGTCCAGCAGGGTGTATTTGCTGGTGAATCTGATCGTCGAACTTACCATCGTTGAGTCGCGCCGATAAAAGTCCATATCGTAAAAGCCATCCCTTTTTATCAGGTGCATTTTCAGCATGCCGGGCTTGAAAGTATCATTGTCTGCCGAGACGATCAGGGCATTAAAGTGGCCATAGTTATTAAGGTCTGGAATAATAACGGCTCGGTAACCTTCCATTTCCCATAAACCTTCAATGGAATCCTTCGTAATTTTATTGTCACGCCAGCGTTTTCGATATGATTTTAACGCCAGGCGGTGCTGAATGTAGTCGATTTTTTCTACTTCACTGTCAACGGTTACCCATAGGTGCTTATCTTTAAAATAAGCTACCCAATCGTTGAGCAATTTCTGGCAGGCATCACTTTGCTCAATGGATTGTGCCTTGATGAGATAGAGGCGGTTAAATGACTGGTAGCCCTTGTAATTGTTTGCATTAACCTTGATCTTAAATAGGGCGTAATTGTTTTCAATACCTTTGATACTTTGTTGAAGTATCTCGCTGCAGTTGCAGTTTTTGGCCACGGCATTAACGGATAAGAATAGGTTAATGAGCAAAAGGAATTTGTGTAATCGCATCATCAAATATAGCTGAATTTTAGCTGCGTTGTGAAAGGATTTAGTATGATAAATTGAAATCCTGCAACAGCTGTTTTTTATCAACCTGCGTAAAGGAACGTGTTATGTTGAAATTTACAGATGATACGTTTACTTAAATTAGCCTTCAACAACCACTGGTTTTGTGAATTTAGGAGGGGTGGATTGAAAATTAAAAACATTGCCTGCCAGCGGCTGTTCTCCATCTGTATGCTTTAAAAAATCAATAAAATTAAAAACCTATGAAATTCGTAAAAACAACATCCGCAAATGGCGAAGAAATTAACCTGCACTATCAAGATCTGGGTACGGGTACACCGGTAATCCTGATCCACGGCTGGCCACTCGATCACCAGATGTGGGACTATCAGTCTACCGCGCTTACCGATGCCGGATTCAGGGTAATCAGCTATGACAGAAGAGGCTTTGGTAAATCAGACAAACCACTAACGGGTTACGATTATGATACACTGGCTGATGATTTAAAGGCACTGGTTGATGAGCTTGGCCTGGAAAACGCGGTACTGGCCGGGTTTTCAATGGGTGGCGGAGAAGTGGTGCGCTACTTTAGCAAACATGGTGGTAAAGGCATTTCGAAAGCCATTTTGATCAGTTCTATAGCGCCCTTTATGCTACAAACGCCCGACAATCCGGATGGCGTGCCGCAGGAGAAAATAGATGAGATTACAGCAGGGCTTATTGACGACCGCCCCGGCTTTTTAGGCACTTTTTCCAAACAGTTTTATGGGCAGGGACTACTTAATAAACCAGTAAGCAGCGAAAGGCTGGCCACTGACCTGAACATTGCAATGCAGGCCACCTTAAAGTCGACCCTGGGTTCGGCAGCAGCATTTTCTTCTACAGATTTGAGGGCCGAAATGTCGTCGATACAGGTACCTACACTGATCATCCATGGAGATGAAGACCAGACCGTGCCAATTAAAGCCACCGGCGAGCAGGCTGCTAGGCTTTTGCCTCATGCAGAATATCTGGTTTATGAGGGCGAGCCGCATGGCCTTTTTATTACTGCAAAAGACCGGTTGAATGCAGATCTGATTGATTTTATACGTAAGTAACCTTTACGTAATCAGGCAGGAACCAAACCGTCCTGCCTGAACAATTTACTGCTTAATGAAAAGATGGTAGCGAATGTACCGCTAACGGTTTAATCTAACATCTTCAGCCCATTATTTACCGGCAGCATCAGAATGATGGTTTGCATGCTATTCTATAGCAGCCGACTATTGGTGAAGGCGGTTTACAAAAGCGATAAGCTGATTGTTTTAAACCCGGAACAGGCCATTGCAGCGGCTGGCCAGGCTTAGCTATAAGTAGCCGTCTGGTTCAAGATAACCGCTGCTGGCAGGTTGCCGGGCAATTAAATCCTGAAAATTCAGATTGCGATTTTATTTTTTCGCCGTTTTGGGGACCAGGGTAAGAAACATCCTTTTACCTTCGAGTTTTGGCAATAGTTCAACCTTGCCTACTTCTTCCAGGCCTTGCGCAAATCGCAGCAATAAAATTTCGCCCTGGTCTTTATATACAATTGAACGGCCTTTAAAGTGAACAAAGGCACGTACCTTTTCTCCGCTTTCGAGAAAGGAAACGGCGTGTTTAAGTTTAAATTGAAAATCGTGATCGTCAGTATTCGGGCCGAAACGGATATCTTTGATGATGGTCTGTTTGGCTTTACTTTTAATCTCCTTTTGTTTCTTTTTCTGTTCGTAAAGAAATTTACTGTAGTCGATGATCCGGCAAACGGGTGGGATGGCTTTCGGTGAGATTTCAACCAGATCCAGATCCAGTTCTTTAGCCATTTGGAGTGCCTGTGTGAGCGGGTAAATGTTGGTTTCAACATTGTCGCCCGTTAAACGCACCTCTGGCGCGGTAATCAGCTCATTTATTTTATGTTCTGCTTCTTTTTTTCTGAAGGGCAAGCGTGGCCCCCTGTAAAATCCTGCTTTTTTTAATGCCAAATTTGAAAAGTTTTAGTGAAAAATTCTGTTAACGGAGCAATTAATCTGGACAATAATGGTAATATAGCTTTTTTAGCGGAGCCAAGCAAGCTGATAGCGAAATCATGACGCTGTAAGTACTTTTGTATTTCCGCTGCAGAACAAGCCCAGAGGATGGGGGGTTAGAATTCTGACTCAGCCGTTGCGTCTTTTTAGCTGGTCGTCTCTTCGGTCATCACCTTGTCTTCAATCCTCATCGCTTCGAAGGTAATGAGCATAAAACCTGAGATCAGCAGCACAAGGGCTAAAAACTGCAATAGTTTTTCTGTGCTCCTGGTGTTTACCATCCTGTCTGCGCAGGTAAACCCGTTGATTCCGGTTAGTTTTCTGCGTTTGTTTTTTCGCCAGATGGCGAAGATGAAAATAAATGCCCCGAAAATTAGCGCTAAAATGCCACTGATAAAGGGCATTGTGGTGAAATTAAAGGTTTCTTGTGTTTCTATCATATAAAACAGACGAATAAAAAGCTAAAAAGTTTAAAAAAATATATTTTTTGCTGTGAAACCAGACTTCATGTGAGGTCTTTCTGATATGCCATTTGGCATCTTCTGCGCTTTCCTGCCACATTTATTGAGCGGAATGGATGGTAACTGACTTACACAGGAAGGCAGGTTCTGGCGCTCCATGCTGGTTTGAACTTGTTTAGCTATATACGATAGGCGTTTGATGCAATAATCAGGAACGGGCTGAAGCAAAATACTTATAGGTTTTAAGATTTATTTCGTTTGATCCAAACATATTTATGCGCACCCTGTTGTATTTAGAAATTATATTTAACTATGGAAAATACAGAAAAAACAGTTGAAATCTTAAACGACCTTATTCAGATCAATAATGATAGAGCAGATGGTTTTGATAAAGCAGCAGCCGATTTAAAAGAAGAAAACATTGATTTAAAGGCAACTTTTGAAAAACTATCATCTGATAGCCGCGACAACGTGATAGAACTGGCCGGGCTGGTAGGCAGAAATGCTGAAACTCCTGACACTGGAAATACTATTTTAGGAACTTTGCACAGGGCATGGATTGATATTAAAGCAACCTTTGGTGGTGATGACAGACACAGTATCCTCGCGGAGTGTGAACGCGGTGAAGATGCGATTAAAAAAGCATACCGTGATGCACTTGCAGAAAATGAGCTTGGAGAAAATGTTAGATCGGTATTGTTAAAACAACAGGAAGGCATTAATACCAGCCATGATGCAATTAAAGCATTGCGTGATGCCCACGCTTAAGCGATTGATTTTTTTAAAGATAAAAGCCGTCAAAATTAAATTGATGGCTTTTTTTATTGGTACCAAAAGGTAAAGAGAATGGTTAGCCTTTATAGCAACCGGTAGCATCCTCATTTTTCGAACCTAAAAATAAGATGCAGCTGCCTAACGGCAGACTGGATGGAAGGGTGAAATAAAGTAAGAGGCTGGTGCTGCCCCTCAGCTTTTTACGAACATCAGCCGATCTCTGGCGTATTGTTGTTTGAATGCCTTGCTGGGAAACGATAACCTGTAAATCCGTATTCCGTTGATATGCGAATTTTTTGAGTATATGGTATCCATAAGGGTTACCTGATCTGCAATAAGCAGAATGTCAAGCCCGGTTGATTTAGTGAGGTAAATGATGGTGTGCTGGTCCAGGTTTTTTGGCGACTGGTTTAGAAAGCTGTTTCTTGCCGATATTACCAGGGGCAGCGCTGCATTACCGTAGTGTTTTAAGGCGCCGGCGATGGCATAATCATTAGTTAAAATTACGCTGGCTTTGCCGAATGTACCCGGTTGCCGGCTAACTGCTGCTACTCTGGTGGTCAGGTGTTCCCAATCTGTCATGTCGGCAAAAAACTGTGGCATTTTGCCATAAGAGCCATCCTCATAACGAAGCGGTCGGGAAAAACCGGTTAGCCTGACCATTTCAGACAGGTAAAATTGATTGCCATTAACAGAAAATATAGGAATAACCACCGGAAGACTGAGCAGTGCAAAAACATAAAGCATGCCGGTGAACGTAACTTGATAAGCGGTTTTAAAGTGATTTAACATGCGCTCCCAGCAATATCCGCCGTTAGCAAATAGCAGGGGGAAGAGTCCCAGTCCGTAATAGAGCTTGCCCTTTAATACAGATAGTACTGCAATTACCATTAAAGATGCGATGCCCAGAAATAAGTATTCTTTGCTTTTCGGGTTGGTGATCAGAAAAATCAGGCCTGCAGACCATACCGCTACCGAAGCGCCATGAAAGAAAAACAGTTGCAGCAGGTAATCGCTGAGGTCAACGTCAAAGTTCGTTTTCGCTACTTCGGCTGTGAATTTAAAAATAGGAAAGCCTTGTTCTATTTGCCAGGCGATATGTGGTGCTAAAATCAACAGGAAAACAAGGGCAGGTGGCAATAGCTTTTTCCAGTGGGGAACATGGGTTCGCTGCCCGCAGATCAACCAGGCAATGAGCGCTGAAAAGGCCAATAACAGGATGCTGTACTTGTTTAGTATGCCGAACGCCAGTGCTGCTGCAGTAAGCCATAAGAAAGAAGTTTTACGGCTTTTATGGTAGGCGATGAGGGCGAAGGATAGGAGGGCCCAGAAGAACTCATCAAATACGGCCGGTTGCAGGAGATAGGAAGTTGCTAAAAATGCCGGCGAACAAATGATTGCGGAGCAAGCGATGGTGATGGCCAAACGTTTTCCGCCCAGGAAGTAAGTCATATAACCCGTGATTACGACGGTTGCAGCGGAGAAAAGGCAAGGCAGGATCCGGTAGCCGGTTAAAGATGAACCGAAAAGCAGATTTGATACATGCGCGATCCAGGTTACAAATGGTGATATATCAGGGAAACCCCATTGCCATTCCTTTCCAAGTTCAACGTAATAAATTTCATCAGCATGATAGCCATATCCTTTTAAGGCAATTAAATGGATCAACAATTTTAAGATTCCGAAGAATATAATCAAGAGATGAGGTCTCCAGATGCTGCGGGCTAAATCCTGGCTACTGGACATATTAACCATTGAAGAGGGGAAATTGGGTAGCGTATTGATTTCGATGCTGCAGATTCATATCTATTATAACAGCAAAGGGGTAAATTGGTTTAAAAAGGATGTAATTCAGGTATGAATATTAAGATTTTGACTATTTCAGCGCAGACCAACAAAAGGTTGTGTATGGTTGCTTATGCGCAAAACTTTTTTGCAGATTGGAAAATATGTAATCCGGGCTATCTCCCATTTCTGTTACGGCATGTATAAATTTTAGATTCGCTGTGCTGCTATTATTCGAGTAATATTTGGGTTACGTGAATACAACATCGTTTTACGTTAGGTACCATGATGGGTAAAATCACACACATTGCAGTGTAAGGGAAGTTTCGTAAATTGGATAACTATAGGTCAGAAATAAAAAAAACAGCCTGTGTCAACATAACAGGTTTAGCACTGGCCAAGCATAAAATTTGCGGGTATCGTTATGTTCAGCTTGTCCGGGCATCTTCATGATTTGGCAGGGACCTATATGGTTTTAGACTATAGCTGCATTCCATTCATTCCCCAAAAATCAGCTGACACGTTAACGATGTCGTAAAAAAAAATATTTTATAATATTGAATAAATACATTAAGTTAGTATTAAATCTACAAAATCAATATTATGAAAAACACAAAACTATTTATGCTGTTATTGGCGGGATCGCTGTTACTTGCTCAGGCCTGTAAAAAAACGAGTAACGATGAATTAAATGTTTCGGTAGAAAAAAAAGCTTCGGAAATAAGGCAAGGCTATTATTTGGGATCGTTGATCAGTTATGAACGAATTGACGGTAAAAATATCTTCAACGGCGATATGGTCATTCCGGATGAACAAATCACTACAAAACTGCCGGAAGTGACAACTGAGGGACACGGACCAGCCGGGGCATACAAGTGGCCAAACCATAAAGTTTCCTATCGGTTTGCGGCCGGATTTACCACTGCGCAGACCAATACAATATTAACCGCCATGGCCGACTGGACTGCAAAATCGGGGATTATATTTGAAGCCGTAAATTCCGGCTACTACCTGACTATACAGCCTGGCAGTGTAAATAATTGTACGGTAGGTTATGTTAGCGGTGCCACGATGAATCTTTCCAATCCGGAAGCTAAAGGTATTGTTGTTCATGAGTTAGGGCATGCTATCGGGTTACACCACGAGCAGCTACGTGCAGACCGTGACTCCTATATTTTAGTAAAATGGGACAATATAAGTGCGTCAGCTCAATCGGGTTATAATAAACTTACAGGTATGAATTATGGAGGGACAACATTTGATATCAGTTCTATTATGCTTTATGGATCATACAACGGATATGGTGCAATAAACAGCAGTCTTCCAACCACGACCAGGTTAGACGGTTCTACCTGGATTGATAATTCATGGAGTGGTACAAAATCACCATCCACCAAAGATGCCAGCTGGGTAAAAACTATTTATGGGATTTAGTATCTGATTTTTGCCAATTGCTTAAACCGATGTTAAAATGTCGCATGACATTAATTAACCGGGAAATGAAAAACGGGAACCTATCCGAAGATAGTTTCCCGTTTAATCTAAATTAACGCTCTCAGATATATAAGCGTAATTTTTTGCTATTTATTGTGCCTGGTGAAAAAAAATTGTCGGGTTTTATCAGCGGAATAAAAAAAAATCTTTAAGCTTCGCGAATGACATCATTTTTTCACCCTGGCCAAATGCCTTTTGTTGCCAGGATGATAAGCTGATGATGTGTTTAGCTGTGTCCGGCAGCTGCAATATATTCGGGATCCACAGGTGGAGCCGTATCAGTTGGCGTATTTTCAAGATAAGACTTTTCCAGTTCACCTAATAAATTTTTAAGCGTGCTGATCCTGGTGATCACCTCATCCTTTTGTGCTGCACTGTGCTCCGGGGCACCATCCATGGCATTTATGGTGTCTATAGCGTAATCCATAAACCCTTTTGCATTTTCAGATAATGTTAAGTTTTCCATATTAGTAACTGTTGGTCTGCATTGGTGCAGGCGCTACTGTAAGACAAATTTATTGCGATTTGGTTTGGACGATACTCAAAATGCCTGTTCTTTGGCTTGTATTCCTGTTTTAAGCAGTCCTTTTTGTGTGGCCTGGTTTGTAAATGGCCCCTAAACAGTTACGGGCATCAAAATGTACATGGGGAAACAGGCTTTAATCCATTGCCGGCTCAGTTTTCGCCCTGACCGTTGGCTGCCTTTCATAGGCGCCGTTTCTGTAATCCTGCTGAAAGGCGCCGTAATCTGCACATACCAGGGCGGCCTGTTCGGTGGCAATATTAAGGATTTGTTGCTGCCACCCTGCCTTGATGGCAAAAGCTTTCAGCTCATCTTTTGTGGCAGAACCATCCATGCCCGAACTCCTGAGTTGCGAGGATGCGGTAAGCATGCCCATATCATCAATTACCTGGTAAAGCTTACGGTATTCTTCTTTGATGAGTTTAAACTTCAGGGTGTCTTTTACGGGCTGTAATTCCTGAACAACGTAGTCTTCGCCTTTGAACGTTGCAGTAGAAAGCAGTGACGCCGAAACATGTTGCATGCGTTTCTGCACGGAAACAATGCGCTGGGCCTCATTTTTCCATGTGGGTTGGGGAATGTCCAGATAAGGGGAGAGAGAGGATGGGTAGGCTTGTTTCATATCAATGAGCAGATAGCGGTCTTTTTTGCGTATGCTTTTAAGCAGAAAGAGGTAGCGTTTTTGTCCCAGGCTTCCTGTTCCGGCAAGGCGGTAAACAACATCTTTCACCCGGTAGTTATATGGGCTATCGTTGTTGTGCGACAACCAGTTTTCCATGTGGTTGATTAATTCGGCTTTTAATTCTTTTTTTAGTTTAAAGTGCCGCTCATCGCTGGTATCCAGCAGCAGTTTTCGTCCTTTTTTTAATGTCCTTTTCTGCAATAGCTCGTCTGCAGAACTCCGTTCCGCACGTTTTAGAAAATCGCCGGTAATGCCTTTGGATGTTCTGGGATCCAGGTCCATGGCTTTTCCACCAATCAGGGTGGTACCATAGCTTTTCAGGAATAGTGCAGCCATATTCATGGCTTGTTCCCCATCGATCTCCAGGGTTTGGAAAGCAATAAAAATGCTGGTCACCAGACGCACTACTTCCCATAGTACCGGTGCCTTTACCGCTTCATCGAAATCGTTGAGATCAAAGTATACCAGTTTGTTATCCCCTTTATAACTGCCAAAATTTTCCAGGTGCAGGTCGCCGCTGATCCAGCCAACCGGCGATTTGGGCATTGCTTTTAGTTCAGCAATCCTTTCGTAGAAAAGATGGCACGTACCGCGGTAGAACCTGAATGCATTTTCGAGCATTGCGCTGTATTTAAGCCTGGTGATTGAGGGCAATCGGTTTTTGTTGAATGCTTTTATTTTATCTGAACGTGCTGACATATATTTATCACTTATAGCTAGTACAAACTGATGGGCATAATGGTTTTGGCTTTGTGCTCAGCGTTGTAGCCGGCAAGGCATTTTTTACTTTCATTTGCGGTGTTAGCGGCTGGCCATCATTTATTGGCCTTTTGCAGCCGTTATTGAATTTTTGGTGACCGTTAATGATAAACCGGTTATTTTATCTGATTTCTGAGAAATAAATGTTTGCCATCTCTTATAAAAATCAGTATTTTTATTCAAATTTAAACTCGTAACGAAATAACGCCTCTCTAATGTTCAAAGATCCCTTTTCTTTTTATGGCAGAATCCGCCGCACGGAATTTGCCTTAACCCACATCTTTTATTTTATTGTTCATTTTTTTGTGCTGATTGTGGAGAATAATAAGTCAGTTGGCAGCTGGATTGAATTTACAAAATTATTGCCAATCTATTTGTTGATGTCGCAGGGTGCGAAACGCTGCCATGACTTAGGTAAATCAGGCTGGTGGCAATTGGTACCTTTTTACATGCTGATGATGTTTTTTTTGCCCGGCGATTATGGTCCCAATGAGTACGGTGATCATCCAAAAGGCGAAGGTAATGAGCGTTATGATGCATTTGGATATGACTTTAAAACCGGCAAAACGATTGCGGCAGGGGAGCATGATCCAGTGTGAGCTTTTCAGGAATAAAACAAGACCAAAATCAATACGATAAATAAACCCAATCATTTAAAATAAAACGTTCAACCCGTAAAAAACATGAAGTTTCCAAAAACGATATCCATTTTACTGTTATTTACCATTTTTGGCACTACGCTTCCGGCTCAGGAGGTTGCAAAGCCTGATCCAATTGCCATTGTTAAAAACTGCATAGCAGCGATGGGTGGTGAATCTTTTCTCCGTAGTATTACCACTTTGTACAGTAATATGAAAACAGAAATGGAAGGCAGAGCGGTAAATTACATCACAAAAGAACTGTTGCCAAATAAGGGTAGTTTTAAGATTGTATACAAAGGCAGGACCGTATTTCAAAATTGGTTCGATGGGAAAACGGCTTTTGAAACCGTTAACGGCGAGGTGAAAAAAGCAGATCTTGCGGAATTTAAGGACAAGTTCGACAGGAAAAATATTTTTAATGAACTCGATTGGATCATGCCCGAACTGTGGACGCTTGAATTTCTTGGCGAAGAGAAGGTGGGAGAAAAGGACTGCTATAAGATCAGAGCAAAGCGTAAAAGCGGGCTGGTACAGCTGTTGTATTTTGACAAGGAAAGCAAGTTGCTGCTGCGTGATGACAAGGTAGAAGACATCAATAAAAACAGTTTTGCTACAACACTTTATATGGCTTATAAAAAATATTCAGGGCTTACCTTTGCGTCGGAGATGAAGATTGGTGATAAGGATAGTTCACAAATCCTTACTGTTGTTGAACTGAAGATCAATTCGGATGTAAGCGAGGCTGACTTTAGACCTTAATCTGGCTGTTTCTTTAGTTATAAAATCGAATGCTATACCGGCGACTACCTGCCTAATATGATGTAAATTCCAAAAGCCGACCAAATCAGCTGAACGTTGCTTTGTGCCTGAGCGTTGTAGAGCTGCAGCAAACTGCAGGGCTTGACACACCAGATATGGAATTAGTATTCAGAAGCCTGAAAAAAAAATATAATTAGAATCACTATGACAAAGATAAATTTTTTATTAATTGTGATGATCTTACTCAGCCTTTTTATAGGCATGTCGATTAATAGGAACTGGTTTTTTATCTATCAGTTGGAATTTATTGATTATCCTGAAATACTTAAAGATGGAAGAGAGGATAATGTACGAAACATCATTTTATGGGTAATAATATTGTTATCCCATATGGGAATCATCATACTACCTTTCCTAACAAAGAGCCATCTTTTTAGTAAATCGTTGTTATGGTTTCCTTTAATTTACCTTTTGAGTTACGTTTTTTTTAGAGCAGAAGTTGTTTTTCTACTTATACCGTTTATAATTATTTGGGTCATGACTTTGAGGTTATGCATAAAACAAAATATCAATGGGAATATTGCCGCATAAACCTACTCCAAAGCAAAAAGTGAACTGGATTATTATCTTGAATTTAGAAGTGAAACGGGAATTAACAGGAAGGTTAAAACTAACGAAAAAAATCAGTTATATAGCAGATTGGAAAGTATTGTTGCAAAGGTATTTGGTAATTGAATAAACATACCAACCCGCAATCTTTTTGTTTTGCTCCAAGTGCTGTAAACCAATGGAATTGCGCATATGTACTCTAGTAATACAGGTTCGGCCGCAGTAAAAGATTGAAGATAAATTTTATTGCGGTCACAAAATTTTAAAAAAAAATATGTAAGGTTTTGTTTATCAGTTGTATATTTTGTTTTGCTTGGGTTTAATCGGCTATTTGCCGATACAAAACTTGGTAAAAATATTCTCCAGCAAATCATCAGTAGTTACGGTACCGGTAATTTCACCAAGGTAATGCAGGGCCTGTTTAATATCCATGGCTAAAAAATCAGAGGTTACCGGATTATCGACATTCGCCAAAACCCTTTGCAGTGCCTGTTCGGTTTGTTTTAAAGCTTCTACATGGCGGATATTGGTGACCAAAGTTTCACTGGTATTGATATGGTGCAGGTTAACCTGTTCCAGTAAGGTGGTTTTGAGTTCATCAATACCCTGTTTCTCTTTAGCTGTAGTAAAAACCACATTTAACGCTTCTAAAGCTTTACGCTGCATATCGCTAAGGAGTTCGGCTTTATTGACCAGAATTAAATAGGGGATGCCCAATTGTGCTAAACCGCGGATCTGCTCTTCAATTTCGGCGACACTTTGAGCAGCATCGGCCATATAAATGATCAGTTTGGCCTGTTTCATTTTCTCCAGCGTACGTTCAACACCCAAAGCTTCAATAATATCGGCCGTATCACGGATTCCCGCAGTATCGATAAAACGGAAAACTACCCCGCCAATGGTTAGTTCATCTTCAATCGTATCGCGTGTGGTACCAGCAATATCCGAAACAATGGCACGTTCTTCATTTAAAAGGGCATTTAACAAGGTAGATTTACCTACATTGGGTTTACCCGCAATAACAATGGGAACCCCGTTTTTGATCACATTTCCCATTTCAAAAGAGGAAATTAAGCGTTGCAAAACGTAATTGATTTTGTTTACCAGGCTTTTAAGCTGTTCGCGGTTGGCAAATTCTACATCTTCCTCAGCAAAATCGAGTTCGAGCTCAATCATCGAAGCAAAATGGATCAGCTGTTCACGCAGGCCCTTTAATTCATTGGCGAAACCGCCGCGCATCTGCTGCATGGCCACATCATGCGATGCCCTGGAGTTGGAGGCAATTAAATCGGCGACTGCTTCTGCCTGACTCAGGTCGAAAGCGCCATTTAAAAAGGCACGTAAGGTAAATTCACCCGGTTTGGCTGCCCGGGCACCTTTGCTGATCAGCAGATTAATAATCTGTTGGATAATGTAGTTAGACCCATGGCAGGATATTTCGACTACATTTTCTTTTGTATAAGATTTTGGGGCAACAAACAAACCTGTCACCACCTCATCCACAATATGATCGCCATCTTTAACCAGGCCAAAATGTAAAGTATGCGAGGCCTGCTTTTCTAAATCTTTTCCGGCAAATACGGCATTGGTCAATGAAATAGCATCCGGACCGGATAAACGGATTACGCCGATGGCGCCGGAACCTGAAGGAGTAGATAAAGCAATAATGGTATCTTGATTGTTCATATCGGGTATTGAAGCTGCAAAAATAAGGCTAATCTATGGGGATATGGTGTACGGGAAGTAATTTTTTTAATTAGGGTTAACTGCTTAATTGGTTAACCGGTTAATTGTCTCGCAACTCCACGCTCCCAATTTTAAAATAATTCTCGCCGCCAAATGCTAAACCCCACACGCAAAGCAATTATTCAAAACATTTCAAACCGGACGGTGTTTAAATCTCAAATCAGAATAAGCTTTTTATGACGAATAAATTACCCCTAACCGTAAAACGATCAATAGAATTACTGGGCCTAATGGCCATTGCAGCGGTGATGGTGATCGGACGAGACATCATCATGCCAATATTGATGGCTTTTTTCATCAGCATTATGCTGCTCCCCGCATACCGCTTTTTAAAAAGAAAAAAAGTGCCGGAATCGTTAGCCATCATTTTACCCATTTTGCTGGTGGCCCTGTTTGTGGCTTTGATTATTTGGTTTTTCTCCAACCAGATTGGAATTTTGGTTAAAGATTTTCCGCAGATAAAGGCCAATGTAACACAACATATCAATTCGTTAAGCGATTGGATCAGTCGCATTACCCATTACAATGATAAACAGCAAAAAGCCTTTATTCAGGCCAAAAGCGATGACCTGATGAACATGGGGACATCAATGGCAGGTGGTGCTGCTGTTACTCTGAGTGGTATATTTGTGTTTATCGGTTTATTACCCATTTATATCTACCTGATGCTTTTTTATAAAGACATTATTTTGCGTTTTATCTTCATGTGGTTTAAAGCGGATGACCATCCGAAAGTTAAAGAAGCCATTTATGAAACTGAATCGATTATTAAAAGTTATCTGATCGGACTGTTAATTCAGATTACCTATATGACCATTTTATTGGGGGGGATATTGATGTTGATTGGTATTAAACATGCCCTGCTAATCGGGGTAATCTTTGCGATATTAAACCTGATCCCTTATGTAGGTGCCTTAATCGGTAACGTGATCGGTGTACTGTTAACGCTTACTTCATCGCAGGAGTTATGGCCCGTACTTACCGTTTTAGGTGTAATTGCTTTTGTTCAGTTTCTGGATAATAATATCCTGATGCCGCGTATTGTAGGCTCGAAGGTGAAGATAAATGCTTTGTTTGCAATTATCGGGGTATTTATAGGCGGCAGTATAGCCGGGATTTCCGGGATGTTCCTGGCCTTGCCTATTGTGGCCGTGCTTAAAATTATATTCGATCGTACCGAATCATTTAAACAATGGGGTGTATTGCTTGGCGACGAGCGCCCGGCCAGAAGTCCGATGACTTTTCCTATTTTCAGAAAGAAAAAACCGGTGGCTACCAAATCGGGAACCGAAAAAGAATAGTTTCTAAATCACAGATTTTAAAGAAACAAATAAACGCAAGGATTCTGATAATAGTCAGAGTTCCTTGCGTTTTCTGCTATATTAATAATAAGAAGTGTTCAGGTTGCTGTTTTGCTTTTCTGCGGCCTCAATAGGTGCATAATTGGAAAGAATAAGTGCCTCACCTTTTTTAACACAAACGTCGTGTTCAAAATGTACAGACATGCTTCCGTCTGCCGTCCTGATCGTCCAGCCATCTTCATCCAGAAAAACATCCTTTTTTCCCATATTGATCATCGGTTCAATGGCCATCACCAGATTTTCCCTTAAAAGTAAACCGGTACCTCTTCTGCCATAGTTCGGCACCTGTGGATCTTCGTGCATCTCTTTGCCCAAACCGTGGCCAACCAGGTCTCTTACCACGCCGTATCCCTGCTTTTCGTTATAGCTTTGGATGGCTGCACTGATATCGCCGATGCGTTTGCCCACAACAGCTTCCTTAATCCCCAGAAAAAGCGACTCTTTGGTCGTTTTTACCAGGTTTAATATTTCGGGCGATACTTCGCCTATGATGAAAGTATAAGCATGATCACCGTGAAAACCGTTTTTAATCGTGCCAACATCCACTGAAATAATATCACCATCTTTCAATTCATCCTTGTTAGGGAAACCATGTACCACTACATCATTTACCGAGGTGATAATATGAAAAGGAAAGCCATTGTAATTGTAAAAGGATGGAACAGCACCATTATCCATAATAAATTCGTTGGCTAACCGGTCTATTTCGAGGGTGGTGATGCCAGGCTTTAATATTTTAGCTACTTCTGCAAGGGTATCGCTCACCAATAGTGCGCTAATCTGCATCAGTTCTACTTCTTCGTTGGTTTTATATAAAATCATTGCTGCAAATTTAGCAAAAGAAGCTGAAAGCGTGCTATTTTTATCTTCGTATACCTTATGGTGGGGTAACGTTCATGCTCCTGTGACCACTCCTGATATTCATTGCTAAAAAAAATATACTCCTTTACCGAAAACCAGGATCTGTGAACTATATACTGAAAGCATTGGCGTTTAGCTATAAGTTTGCCGGAATACTTGGGTGCGTTTTAATAATTTGGTTCCAAAATCTTACTTCTTATTCTGCTCATGGTTTCTCCACGTACCCCCAGGTAACTGGCCAGGTAACGCTGTGGTATTCGGTCGATATCGAGGCCACTCTCCTGAAGTTTGCGGTATCTGCCGGTAGCTTTGGGAATGCGCGACAGTATTGCGCGCTCTGAGGCCGCATAATGATGCCGTTCCATCAGCTTTCTGCCGATCAGGTTAGTCTCAGGATAGTTATTGTACAGGAAATCCATTAAAGTGTATGGAATGCAGATGAGCTTGCAGTCTTCAAGGGCCTGAAGATATTCTATAGAAGGACCAGACTGCTGGTCGGGGTGACGTATAGCGCTTATTAATTCATTTCCTAAACTGAACCAGGTACTAATATCTTTTTTACCATCGCGGACAAAACCACGTACAACCCCGCTTATCAAAAAATATAGAGAAGCATTACTATCCAGTGGTGAAAGAATATATTTATTTTTCTTTACATGGATAAGCTTGCAGGATCTTTCATGTTGGGCTTTGATCACATTTGATAAAGGACAAAATTGCTCAAGATAATTAAAGAGGGGACGTAAATAAGATGTCGAGTTGTGCATATGAAACTAATATTGATTACAGCATATAGTACCAGCATATTCAATTGAAATGATATACACTTGTAATATTCCAGAATCAAAGGTATCCTGTTTGTGGTCTACACTCACGAATGAGGTGTTTTGTCATCTCTAACGATACGATAGTTAGACTACAAAATGGTTATTTGACGGGTTAATAACTCATTTCCTGTGCAAAATAGGCAGTTGGCATTAATCCTGTTTCCTTTTTAAATGCGTTATAAAAAGTGGCGTGACTTTTAAAGCCAGCTTCTGAGGCCATGGCTTCGATGGTTATTTTATCTGATTTTAGGGGATATTGTTTCAAAAAATGATCAATCCGGTAACCGTTTATCCAATCGCGGAAATTTTTGCCGATGTGTTTGTTGATTACAAAAGAACAGTGATGGATCGGCAGGTTAAGTTTTGCCGCCAGGTCCATAATCTGAAAATCGTGAAGGAGGTAGAGCTGCTCCCTTTCCATTATTTCTTTCATGGCGAGGGCATAGTCTGCCAACTGCTCATCTAAAAGGTTAAACTTTTTAGCTTTTGAAGGGCTAGGTATCAGATTTTCTGTTTTTAAAGGAACTATTAGGTCATCAGTGCTGTTTTCCCCGGCTTCAGGTTTTTTAGTCCAGTTTACCGCCACCAGCAAATAGCCATAAAAAATATAAGGCTTGTGAAGCGTATACCACAAAATAAGCAGCAGGGCCAAACAGTTTAATACGATAAAATAGGTATTAACATACGGTATATTCAGGTATTTTAACATAAAGGGCGCCAGACCAAACACCTGAAAAAAAGTTCCGATCCTTAGAAAAAAGATGATCCATTTTCTGCCTTCGCTATCGAAGAACTGTTGAGGTTTGTTTTTGAGGCGGATGACCGCAATCCAACTGGCACATAAATAACAAATGACCATTAATGGCCGAAATATATAATGGAAGTATGGCGGAAAAAGCCCCGTTTTTACATTTAAAAAGAAGTATCCTTTCTGGGCTAACTGTGTTCCCACCAAATTCCAATCAGGCATAACGGAAAGATGCCAGGGGATAACATGGATAACGGCCAGTAAAGCTGGTATAAAATGAAGCCATTCTATTTTTTGTAACCGTTTACGGTGCTGAAGAAAGCCTGTAACATATAAATAAAAACAAGCTGGGGCAGCATAATAAAACGGTGTAAACGTTTGATGGAAGATGGCCAAAGCCTCGGGTTGACCAGCTTTGAAAAGCAACGAGGTGAAGATCTGTCCGAAACGTGCGAAAAATACAAGGGAAAGCAATAGGTTTAAAAACCTATTGCCCTTTTTCGCAAAAAAGAGATGTATGGAGAAGGTGAGTAGTAATAAACAAGTGGTGCAAATGAGAAGATTTAACGACTGCATATTTCCAACCAAGATAAGACATAATTACAAAATTAAATGGCTCGATTTTAATTTTTTTGACGACAGCAGGCACTACGCTTAAAGCGTTAAAAATGAGGAAGCTTTTGTGTGTTGCGGCAGCTATTTTTGTTACCATACTTCGTTACTGCACTGTTTTTTTGAGGTAGTTTGTAATAATGATGTAGCAAAAACGTTAGTTTAACTTATAAAAACAATAGTTTTGCGGCCCGTTTATTGCTAGCGGAAAGTGATATTATTTAACTAATGGATGTAGATCATCCCTACAAAAGAAAATTATGGACAAATTTAAAAAAGTGCAAGATTTAATCTCTTCAGTTGAAGCAGACGTAACCAAATTTTATGATGGCGGTAATGCAGCTGCTGGTACACGCGTACGTAAAGCTATGCAAGACTTAAAAGTTCTGGCCCAGGAAATCAGAGCTGAAGTAACCGATAAAAAAAACAGCGCAAAATAATTTACCGCTTAAAAGAGAGGTTATATCATAAAAGTGATGAAGTTTTATGATATAACTCCTTCTTCCTGATCTCGTCAATCGTGTCCTGCACGTTATGTGATACGAAAACCTTATTTGCTTCGTTTGCTGGTTACCAGTTTATCAGCAAAAAAATCACGGAAATCATTATAGTACAGATCGCCAACGGTAAAGCTGGTTTGGTTAGAAAGTGTGATCCTTGTACCTTCAACATGTGAGATATGATTGATGGAAATAATATAACCTCTGTGCAATTGAATAAAGCCTTTTTCTATATTTAGCTGCTCTTTAACATCTTTCAGGCTTAAATAAGCAATAATCACTTTTTCTGTTGTATGTATTTTGATGTAGTTGTGAAAACTTTCAAACGCGATAATATCTGCATATCGTACTAAAACAGCTTTATGTGCTTCAGATTTATTCTTGACGAAGAAGTAGGATTCCTGCGCAAAATCTTCTATCTCCTCTCCAAAAACACGGTTTAGCGTTAAGGCAAATTTAGCATAGCCGTAAGGTTTGAGTAGATAAGCATCTGCCTCTGCTTCGAAAGCTTCATAGGCATATTCCGCATGCGAGGTAGTAAAAATAAGTTTTCTGGTTTTGGAGCGGATTGCTTTAGAAAGTTCAATGCCTGAAAGCTGTGGCATTTCAATGTCCATAAAGATTACATCTACCAGATCGATATTTTTGAGTTCGCTCAAAGCTGCCATCGGATCGGTGTAGCTAGCCAGGAGTTCCATATTTGGCGTATCTGCTATATATTTTTCAAGACCCAATATCGAGTTTTGCTGGTCATCAATGGCTATACACCTAATCATTTGTTAAACTCCTTTTGCATATATAACGAAATTACACCTTTTCGCTCTGAAAATAGAAAATTTATCCTGTATTACCTTGAATTTTCTTCTTTAGATGTAATTTATATGATGAAAATTACATTATTGTATGTCAGGGACCCTTTCAGCTTTCGTAATTAACAGAATTCATAACTGCATTAACCATAAAAATTGAAGGGAGTAGATGAAAGCCAGTTTAATTGATATTTATTTGATTTGTTCGAAAGGCGGCAATATAAATGATATGAAATACCGGTAGAAATGGCGGGGTATTTTGATAAGCAACGGTGGATTCGATTACCAATTTCACCTATCCATAACGAAAATACACCGATCTATGTAAGTTAGTGCTAAAAATGAGTGCAGAATGCGATCTTAGTTTGACCTAAATGAAAAATGCCTCAATTTTTAATGTATCATTTTCATCTTGAAATTGATCACCATACTAACATCTACCTATTAACTCATCAGGTTTAAATTATCTCTCTTTCCTATCTAAATCAGCGCTCTTTTTTAGATGGGAATTTTTTATCCTTCAGGCCTTTTGCCGAAATTCATTGTACATCTGTTAATACGAATAATAGAATGGCTGTTTTACACAGATGTTATTATAATATCCTGCGGAGTCCATCTTTCTATATCTTATTAAAAGACCCCTAAATAAACGCCTTTAGGTAATTTTGTCCAGGTTTATTTCAGGTTGGCACCCTTTAAGCCAAAGGCCCGTTCAGCACGCTGTAAGGCCAGTGAATAAACGATTACCTGACAGTTGAGCATTGTTTTCTCAAATAGCTGATCATTAATAATCATCCTTATTTAGAATTAATATAAATAATAATATTATATTTGTCTGGTAAGTGATTAAATGATAACCGACCTGAAATGATTGTAAAGGCAAGACTAGCACATCAAAAAGATTTTCTGTTTAGCGAAGAAATTCCAGATCGGTATGTGCCTGATCATCGATTGTCAGAAAAATCAATAGCCATTAAGGATGCTCCCGTAGCCATCAAAAACTATCAGCTATCTACAAATGGCCTGTTCCTGGTGCACGCCGAGATGAAATTTGATGGTCCGGCCCGCATCCTCACTGAAGTAGAAGGAGAGGCCATCACCTGTCAGTTTATCTTTAGCCGCAAAAATACTTCGGGAATAGGTAATCCATCAGCTAAATATGGATTGAGCAGACATAACATCAGATATATCCCCTCGGCAAAAGAAGCTTATGATGTGAAACCGGATGCAGAGTTTGTATATTTTTTGATTGTTCTTTCTAAAGATTATTACCTCCGTCTGGTTGATCTGTATTCTCCCTTACATGAACAGTTTGTACAGGAAATGGAAAAAGGAATATCAACCTCTTTTGCGGACCAGGATCTTTTTATGACACCCGAAATGTACAGGGCGATTGATGCCATTATTACCTGCAGGCAGGACGGAGAATTGAAACGTTTGTTTACTGATGCACGCATTACCGAGCTGATTATGTATCAGCTGGAGCAATTTAGTCAGCACCTGCAGGGCGGCAGGGAACCGCTGCTTGATCGCGATATTCCAAAGCTGGAAGAAGCCCGGGAAATTCTGGAGCGCGATTATATCAATCCGCCAACCCATAAGCAACTTTCAAAGATGATATTGCTGAACGAATTTAAATTGAGAACGGGCTTTAAAAAATATTTTGGCAGTACCATTTACGATTTTGTAACCCGCCTGAGGATGGAGGAAGCCAAAAGGTTGATTTTAGAGGAAGGAAAAAACATGTACGAAGTAGGCGTAAATATCGGTTTTAAACATCAAGCCAGTTTCACCAATGCTTTTAAAAAGTATTATGGGATTTTACCTAGCGATTTGCGGCTCTGATTCGATAAGCTGGGCCCCGTATTCTTACTTTTTGTACCGTTAATACCAATGGCCTGGCTTAGTTTTTATGAAAGTAATAGTGGATGCAGAAATGTCGTTTTCAAAATGTTGCTATCAGGATAGCACGATTGGCCAAATGAATAATTAGATTGTCGCCAATTCATCGATACTGGTATTTGCCAAATTATAAATGGGCTGCCCTGCAGCTTGCAGGTTAGAATTGAACTTTGCGGCATCAAGTTTAATTTCTTTAGGTACGATAACTGTTTTTAAACTGCTTTGGTCTGTATATGCCTGGGCGTGAATGCCGAATGCCGTATAAATGTGCTGCGGTGTAAGCACCTGCGCAGGGGTGCCATCCCACCATTTGCGGCCATCTTTTAAAATGATCAGCCGGCTGGCATATTGGGCAGCAAGGTTAACATCGTGCAGTACCACAATAATCATATAACCTTTTTTAGCCATCGCAGCAGCGATAGACAGGGTTTGATGCTGAAACTGCAAGTCCATATTGTTGGTCGGCTCATCTAACAGCAATACAGCATCCGGGTTATCCCACAGTTGAGTCAAAACCCTGGCCAGGTGTACCCTTTGCTGCTCGCCGCCTGAAAGGCTAAGCATCGAGCGGTCTGCAAAATCAAGCAATCCGCAAAGTTCCATCGTTTCTAATACCGCAGTCTCGTCGTTTTTTGCAGATGGTAAGCCTTTAAAGCCATACCTCCCCATCATTACTACTTCTTTGACGCTAAAAGCCATGGTAACCGGGTTGTGCTGTTGCAGGTACGCCCTTTTGGTGGCCAGTATCTTTCGCTTATAATCCCGAAGATCATCTCCATATAGCATAATGCGCCCGCTCTCGGGCTTCCTCTCACCAGAAAGTAAGCGCATCAGGGTAGACTTTCCGGCACCGTTCGATCCTAAAAGCGCAACCATTTCGCCCGGCCTGATGCTAAATGATATGTCTTTTAAGAGGGGCCTCTTGTTCAGTTTATAGGTAATGGATTCTACTCTAAGCATAAACCGGTAATTAATTAACTAATTTCTTTTTGTCTTTAATGAGGATGTATAGGAAAACGGGACTACCCATCAGGGCAGTAACCACGCCTATTGGCAATTCGATAGGCTGTACGATTAATCTCGAAACCAGATCTGCCACGGTGAGTACCAACGCGCCCATTAATGCTGAAACCGGAAGTACAAAACGATGGTCTACCCCGCCAATTAAACGTGTAAGGTGGGGGATAAGTAAACCGATAAATCCGATAATGCCCGAAACGGCAACCGAAGCACCTACGGCCATGGTGGCCATTACCACGACCAGGATTTTGATGCGGTGGGGGTTCAGGCCGATCAGCTCAACCTGGTTTTCGCCAATGGCAAACAAATTTAAACCTTTGGCTAAAAACGGGAGGCCAAACACGGCAATACATACGAAAGGAAACAAACAACCTACATTTTGCCAGGTGGCACCGCCCAGGCTACCCATCATCCAGAAAGTAATACTCCTCAGCTTCTGCTCATCGGCCAGGTAGGTAACCAATCCGGTTAACGCACCTGCCATGGCATTAATTGCAATACCGGCCAGCAACATGGTCGGAACATTGGCCTGTCCGTTAACCTTCGAAAGGTTGTACACCAGCATAGCCGTAATTCCTGCGCCGGCAAAAGCACCAAAGGCCAAAAGATAATAACCTAAGAGCTGGCTTAAACCAGAAAATAAAAAGGTTTCAAAAGCAATAATCAGTACTGCCATCAAAGATGCACCTGCAGATATACCCACCAGTCCCGGCTCAGCCAGTGGATTCCTGAATATACCCTGGATGGCTGCCCCTGAAACGCCCAGTGCAGCACCAACCAATATACCCAACAAGGTACGTGGTAACCTGATCATCATAATCACGCTTTGGTTGATGCCGTGACCGCTATTTCCAAACAGCGTAAATCCCAGTTTATGGGTCAAGGTGTCGATCACTTCTTTTATCGGAATGCGCATGGCGCCTGAAGCAAGCGAAAAACAGATGGAAACCAGTAAGCCTGCGCTGAGTAATGTATATATTGATAACCGTCTCATTGGAAAATCTGGCTGTTTAAGGCTTTAATGGCTTCAGGTAAACGATTGCTAAAATTGATGAGCAGTGGACCATTCATCTCCACAATCCTTTTGTTTTTTCCGGCGTTGGTATAAGCTACACCAGGGAAATTTAAAAAAGATTCCTTTCCACCTAAACTCTTTAAACCAAAATCAAACATCAGAATCACATCTGGATTGCTTTTAATCAGCGCCTCTGTGGTGTAAGGTTTAAAATCGCTAAACTCCTGTATCGCATTTTTGCCACCGGCCAGTTTGATGAGGGCGTCTATGCTACTCCCTTTTCCGGCCACATTCATGGTGCCTACACCGCGCGCATAAATAAATAGCACTTTCGGCACCTTAATGCCCTTTTTTAACTGACTCAATGTATTACGGATTCGCAATGTAGTTTGCTGTGCAAGTTGTTCACCCCGGGCTTTATCTCCAATGGCTGCCCCAATCTGCCTGATGAATTTGGTTGCACCATCAACCGAAAATTCCTGGCGGACGGGAATTACGCGGATGCCTAATGACTTAAACTGGTAGAAGTTTTCTTTTGAAAAATCGCCTTCGGGAACCAGCACAAGATCTGGCCGATAGGCCATAATGGCTTCAACAGAAAATGATCTGTTCCTGCTTACTTTCGGCAACCTGTTAATTTCTTCGGGCCATACGCTGGTCACGTCTGTTGCCACCAAATACTTGCCATACCCTAAAGCATATACGGTTTCGCTAATGGCGCTGCTTAAAGTAATGATACTCCTGGCCTGCGCCTTAACTGCTTGCAGACCAATTGAGAAATAAATGATGAGAAGTGTGACGTAATATTTTTTCATGCTTAAACCTGCTAATTGATTGAGACAAAAAAAGTGTTTAATTAATCTAAATACAAGTATTTCAAATTGAAATTGAGTAAAACTGAATCAAACATTTTTGAAGAAAAAGTAAAGGATTTTTGTGTTTAAGTAATTGGTATTAAGATGTTTGTGTGTTATTTTCTTGAGGTTTTTCTGTCGATTTGTGCAAAAGAGGGATGGAAAAAATACGTTTTGAACAAAATAAAATACGGATTGCACAAATTAAAATACGGATTGCACAAACCATTTTTGACGCTTAATTGGGATGTTTGCAGTGTTCTTATTTAGAATGATTAAAAATAATAACGCTAATGAAAAATAAAGTATATCCCTATAAGATTAGCAAAAACACGCTTGCGGTAGGCCTGTTGCTTTTAACAGGGGCTTTTGCTTCCTGCAAGAAAGCTGAAATAGACCAAAATAATATTTTACAGGATGGTAAAAGCATCGTGATTACCGATCTGGCTGGCGATACGCAGGCGGCAATGGGTAGTGGGACTCCCGGTAAAGCAGTCCGGCCTTTTCATACTTTTCTTTTCCGATTGAGGGATCAGAAACAGATCTGGATCCGCAATGCAGCCGATACATTACAATGGTTAAAAACAAAAGATTGGGATTTAGCTTTTACAGGGCCATACAACAGTGAGGTTTATGTAAACGATAAAGCTTATCCATATAACCCTGGTTTTGGCGGAATGGCCAATAGTGCTGTGATCATGTTGGAACAAAGTTATGATGAAGTAGTCCAGGCGCCAACTGACGAGGCTTTTAATACCAGCGAGGTCACTAAAATTGGTTGGGCTTCATCATCCAGCTCCAACGGGTGGTTTTTTTACAGCCTCAATACGCATATTATGCAGGCGATTCCCAACCGTACCTACGCCATCAGGCTGCCCGATGGCAAATATGCCAAACTCCAGTTAATTAATGCCTATAAGGGCAATCCACCAAGTGTTACCGATTTAAACTGGCCTGCACCTTATTATACCTTCAGGTATTACGTGCAGCAGGACGGAAGCAAAAATTTACAGACCAGATAGAGAAGATGAGTACAGCGATTAACATAAACAAAAATTGTCTTAAATGGGCTTCAGCCTGTTTAATATGGGGTTTACTTTTTACTGGTTGCAAGAAAGAAGCAATCGTTTCGCCTGGGCCGGAAAAAGAACTGCCAACCCATACCGAAGGCGGTACACCGTATTATAAACTGCAGCGGATAGAAAATTTAGCCGTAGAAACGGATGATGCGAATCCAACGGTAGCGCCAACAGCTGTTTTGTTCAGTTTAGAAACCAGGGCCGTTGTTCCTTTATTGTATGCCAAAACCAACCGTTGGGATATCGGCTTTAGTGGACTTTACAACAGTTTTTTAAGTAGCAATAATGGTCAGTCTTCAAATAGTTTAGGCGCAGGAAGTACAGGTACGGGGGCGATTGCCATATTGCAAAAGCCTTTTGAGGAGGTTACCGATGTGCCGGCAGATGCTACGTTAAGCATCAGTAAAAGCATTGGTACAGACGATGAAGGTGATTTTGGTGAAGGAATGGGATGGTACCTATATGATTTTGGCGGTACCAGGAGAGGGGACGGAAGTTACAACAAACAGCATGTTGCTTATGCTATGCCCGAGAAACGTACCATTGTTGTCCGTACAGCCAAAGGCGATTATGCGAAGATCAAAATGATCAGCTGTTATAAGGATGCCTTTACTGCAGATAAATGGTTTAGGAACACGCCACACATGTATTTCACTTTCGAATTTGTAATGGTGCCAAAAGGAAGTACAAAATTCGAAATTAAATAAACACACACGCTATCAATATCCATATTAAAATGAAGAATAAACTAATGCAATTGCTTTGTATCGCATTAACCGTTGCCACATTTACCGCCTGCAAAAAAACAATAGGTCTGGAGCCCATCCCTGCAAATAAAATCACCGAGTTTAAAGTTGCCGTATCCGACGGAGATATTTTTGGTGCCATTGATGAGACCGACAAAACCATAACGCTCTATTTACCCTATTACTACGAACTGGACGTGATAGAGCCGGTGATCAAACTTTCGGCAGGGGCCAAGTTGAGTGAAACGCCTGCTCCGGTGGCGGTTTTGGATGCCCAAAAAACATATACCGTCATTGCAGCCGATCAAAGTACTTCTACCTACAAACTGATCATTAAACTTAATCAGATTTCTCCGTTGGCACTCACCGAACTATCCACAGTCACCAACACCTATACAATGGCAATTGGCACGTATGATGTACGGGTGCAAGGTAACTTTAATATCGCTGATGTTAAAAAGATCAAGGCCTACCTGGTAGATAAAACCCATAAGGAATATGAGTTGGCGCCTAGTTCGGCACTGGGTACACCAGGCGTATCGGTAGCCATGATCGGTGCTGTTAAAACTTATACTTATGGTTATTTACAGGTTCCGCAAACTCTGGATACCGGAACTTATAAGGTGAGGGTAAAAGTACAGGCCTTAACTGCAGAAATGAAATATCCGGTAAAAGTTGTTTATGGCAGGCCTGGAATTAATTACGGACCGGTTACCGTTAAACAGGGAGAGACGTTCAAGATCAATTCTTCGCAGACGATATTACATGATTTCAAAGAATTTTATATCATGGTAAACGGACAGAAAACGTTATTGCCCATTGTTTCTTACACCCGTACCGAAGCTACGATCCGTGTTCCTGATACCGTGCCGCCAGGCGTGTATACACCAACGGCAGCTTTTGGAACCTGGCCGTTGCTTAGCCTGAACTGGGCAGTTACTGTTACGGCCAAATAACATCCATTTACCATTATCCACTTGAAAAACGATTGGGGAGATTATTCCCATTTACATAACAAAAATCATAAATCTAAAAAAAATGAAAATGAAATTTTTAAAACTAACGTTCGCTGTTGCAACTTTAGCCATATTAGGAACTGCCTGTAAAAAAGATGCCGTTCAACCCGATAACAAACTTGCTTTACAAAATACAACTGCAGCACTTGCTGTAGGCGATACGGAAGCAGGTGTGGTCAACAATTCATCAACTTCACCTACTTCGTGGACTCCGGTTGGATACGATTTACTGAACAATGTAGTGGCAAGCACTGGTAACCAGGTTAACTTCGACAGCAACTTTAACGGGAACATTACCATTGCAGGTTCGAATAGCCTTGGTTATTACGATTCTCCATCAGTAACTAATGTTAGCGGTATTACTTTAGCTGATGTTTCTTCCGTTACATTAGGTGCAATAAGCACTTTGGGCAACAATACCAGTACAACTGTGGGCTGGTACAATTACGACAGGATTACGCGTACCATTACACCTGTGGCTAAAAGATATGCTGTAGTAGGTAACGGTTCAACTATTGCCGGTTCAACCCGACTTTATGTGGTTCAGCTTGATGGTATCACCACTTCTGGTACTTACAATACTACGGTAAACTTCCATACCAAGAGATTAAAATAAGGAATAGCGCTATCAAGGGAAATCTTTGATGGAATAGAAAAAGGGACGAAAACACGACTTATCGTCCCTAAAAATCATAAATAAACCCATAAGGGAATAATCCCAAATCGTTTTAAAAATATTAGCCTTGGCTAAGGCCATATTTGCGGGCTCTAAAAATGCAAATCTAACAATTATTGATTATGAATACAATATATAAACGCTTCTCTGCCAGTTCGTACTATCTTTTGCTTTTTTGCTTTTTTAGCATATTCAGTGCCTGCAAAAAAGAATATGAAGATTTTCCTTATGCTGACATTGTCAGTTTTACGGTAAAAGATGCCAATGGTGAACCAGTTAAAGCTGTAATTGATGATAAAAATCTGACCATATACTGGCCTTCAGGGCAGACTGTACCAGACCACATTACGCCTGCCATTGTGGTATCCGAAAGGGCAAGTGTAAGTCCGGCTTCAGGCCAAAGTGTGGCTTTTAAAGAAACGACTAAGTTTGTAGTAACGGCACAAAACGGTACAACCAAAGCGTACCTGATTAAAATGGTGATCAATCAACCACTGCTCAAAATAAATATTTCATCAGGTGTTTTGGTTTATAACACTAAAAATTTTGTAAACAGAGGTAGCAATATTAATGTTACCGGCGATAATATAATTGCCAGTAAAGAACAGACCAAAGCTTTTTTAGTAAATACTGCCAACAGTACGGAAAAAGAAGTTGCGATTGCAGCAATATCACCAATCGCACTCAGCGTAACAGTCGATAATACTGTGCCGGATGGTATTTATCAACTGAAGATTGTATCAGGGCTGAGAAGTGTGGTTTTAGAACGTTCATTCGGTGTTGCTAATGGCCGTCCGACCATTACACCTGTAGAATTAAGTGCCATAAAACTCACGTTAAAACTTGGGGAGGAGTTTGTGCTTACTGGTGCAAACAGGATTGAACTAATCAATAAATTTTCTATCCGCAATGCTGCCAATAAACAAATTTACGACTTAATGATCAAGGAAACCAAAACAGGTCAGTTAATCTTAAAAGTGCCTGATAATTTACCCACCGGTAACTATGATCTGTATAGCTATGACTATCCTGCGGGAGAATATTATGCAGCAGGGAGAATATCAGATTATTTTGACGACATGATTACCATTACAAACTAAAATATAGTGCAACGTTACATTAAGTTATATATCACGCTACTCTCGCTGATTCTAACGGCAACCTGTGCCTGTAAAAAGGAACAGGTTGCTGTTGATGAGGCCGACGAGATTATCTCGCCTACTACGGGTACGCGAAGCGAGTTTACGCTTGATTCTATCTTTTTATATGCCAAACAGGTATACCTGTGGAATGATGCATTACCCAGCTATGCAGAATTTAACCCGAGGCAAAAATATGCAGGGGTTGGTTCCGATATCACCAGTTTCAGGAAAGAGCTGTTTGATATTTCACAGCTAAAAATGAACACAGCTACGGGTACACCTTACGAGTTGCCGGTATATTTCGAAAATCCAAAATATTCCAATCTTCAGGTGGGGAAGCGTGTTCCTGGGAGCAATGCTAGTGTTACCAACCCCAACACGGCCGTGCTTGCCAATAAAGTAATCATCAGCGCAAATACGCCAGTTGCTTACCTGGCTTTGGCTTCCTTTCCCTCATTAAACAATACTAAGGTTGCTTTAGACCTGGCCTTTTCCGAATTCGCAGCAGCCCATCCAAAAGTTATGGTAATTGACCTGCGGAGCAACGGTGGGGGTTATCTGGAAACTGCAGAATATGTAGCCAATTTAATGGTACCCGCCAGCCTCAATGGTAAAGTGATGTACCGCGAGGTATTTAACCCATCCATGCAGAACGGTACCGCGAAAATACTGAAGCACCAACCTTATTTAGATGCCAATGGAAAAACGGCTATTTATAAAGGCCGCATGGCTACGATGGCTGATGTAGATTATACTATTGCGGGTAATACGTATAAGTTTAATAAAAAGGGAAATTTACAGACTATCCAGGCTGTTTATTTTATTGTTTCGGGCAATACTGCATCGGCTAGCGAAATGCTGATCAGCAGTTTAAAACCTTATTTTGATGTCAAACTGATTGGAGAGAAAACCTATGGCAAGCCCGTTGGCTTTTTCGGCATCAACATCGATCAATACAGTGTTTACCTGAGCAGTTTTTTGATTCAAAATGCTAATGGCTGGTCAGATTATTTTACAGGCATGCCACCGGACATTGCTGTGAAGGGTGCAGATAATCCTGTTTGGGGTGACCCGGCTGAAAGTTGCTTAAGTGCGGCCTTGCAACTGATTAACGGGACAACACAACAATCGATAAACCTAACGGGCGCAAAAGCTAAAATGATTACAGGTAAAAATGATCTTTCGCAACCCGTTGCAAAAGAAAGTATTATGTTCGAAAACAGGTTAAAGTTAAGAAAACAATAAGATAAGGCAAAAAAAGCTTAGCCACAATAAATATGCTTAAACTATACGCTATTATATTTTTTCTTTTGTTTTGCCAGTTTAAATTGGCCGCACAGGATGATGGAATTTTAAAAGGCACCGTTACCGACAATAAAGGTAAGGCTTTAGCTGGTGCAACTGTACGCCTCGAACCGGATGGACATAACACCGAAACAAACGGGCAGGGAAATTTCAGTTTCACGAAGTTATTTACCGGTAATTACCTGATGACGGTAAGCATGGTTGGCAAAGCAAGTTATCAGGCCAATATTAAAATTACCAAAGCTGTTAATCACCTGATGATTAAACTATCAGATGAAGAGCAAGAACTTAACGAGGTGGCCGTATCTGAAAATCGTGTTGCTCCTGACCATCTGCTGAAACTGGAACGCAGTGCCATGCCGGTTACAGTAATCAGCAGGCGCACCATCGAACTAATGGGGAGCCGAAGATTGGATGAGGTATTAAAAGAGCAAACAGGCATTGCCATTGTAAACAACATTGGCGGAGGCGCCCGTTCGGTTGGGGTGCAGATGCAGGGTTTTAGTAGCGAATATGTGATGATATTAATTGACGGACAGCCTATGGTTGGTCGTAACAGCGGAAATTTTGATTTATCCCGGATCAGCGTTTCTAATATCGAAAGGATTGAGATCGTTAAAGGCGCCTCTTCCTGTCTCTTTGGCAGCGAGGCCCTTGGCGGGGCGATCAACATTGTTACCCGCTATGGTGCGCTACAGCCGCAGGCATTAATTGCAACCAGTTACGGAAGTTTAAATATAACTGATATAACCCTGGAGGGCGAAACACCATTTGCATCGCAACGGGGCTCGGCCAACCTGTCTGCAAATTATTACCATACCGATGGTTTCAATACCAATCCAAAGTACCTCCGGCAGGGAACCACGGCACCGCCTTATGATAATTATGCTATGCAAGGAAGGGTGAGGTACCGTTTAACTCCAGGCAGTACGCTGGGGGTTAGCGGCAGGTATGGCTTAAGGAAATCGTTTATGTCTAAAGATTTTGGTTTGGGCATTATCTCTGGCGACAGTCAGAACGAGCAGGATTTAAATCTTTCAGCCACTTTCGATCATCATTTCCGGTCAGGGTTGCGCAGCATGAGCCGTTATTATTATACCAATTTCCGATCAGATCAAAGCGTAGATTGGCAGCAAACGCATAGTGGCATTACCAAAGATGTTTTTGTGCAGAACCTACATCGTTTTGAACAACAGTTTGCCTATGGCGTGAATAATGATCTTAAATTTACAGGTGGTTTTGGGGGAAGCGTCGAAAAGATGAACGATGTCTCACTAAACAATCCGGGTTCGGTAAACAATGCTTTTGCTTTTTTACAGGGCGATTGGCAAATGAACAGGAACCTTGGATGGGTTGCAGGACTACGCTACGATTTAACCAATGCTTATGGCAGTAAGCTGAACCCCAGTTTAGGCCTGCAATATAAGATTATGCCGACATTAACGTTGAAGACCGGCGCCGGTACAGGATTTAAAGCGCCGGATTTTAAATCAAGATACCTGGTGTTTTACAATCCGGCGGCCAATTATCTGGTAATAGGCAATGAAGTGCTGAGGCAAACGTTAAACAATTTAGATAAGCAGGGACAGATCAGTGAGATCAGGACTTTTCTGCTTAACCAGCTCGATCAGAACTTGCAGGCAGAACGAAGTACATCCTTAAACCTGAGTCTGGAATGGAAACCTAAAGACAATATCAAGTTGGAGGCAGGTGTTTTTCAACATAGTTTACGGAATCAGATCAACAGTATACAGGTAGCAACGGGTACCGGAAATCGTAATATCTTTACCTATCAAAACCTGCCAAAGGCTGTAAATAAGGGAGTAGATTTGTCTTTTGCCGTTAGTCCGGTTAAAAATCTAGAGCTGAGTGCAGGTTACCAGTACCTGATTGCCAGAGACCTCAGCGTAATCGACAGCATTAAAGCAGGCCATTACCCCTACAACCAGAACATCCACGATCCGGCAACCGGAAATTCTTATGCACCAAAACCAACTGATTATTGGGGGATCGAGAACCGGTCGCGGCACATGGCCAACTTCAAAGCATTTTATAACTACCGCCCCTGGAATACCAGTTTAAATATCCGTATCAATTACAGGGGTAAATATCCATTTGGGGATCGTAATGGAAACCAGTTTATCGACCGTTATGATACCTTCGTAAATGGCTTTTGGATGCTCAATGTGGCTTTTGAAAAGAAGCTGATGAAACAACATTTAAGCATCAGGCTTACCGTAGATAATATTTTAAATTATACCGATCCACTTATGCCGGGGCAGCCCGGACGAATTGTACTGGCAGGATTAACCTATCGTTTATATAAAGATTAATTATTCAATTACCATTAATTACAGCACATGTTAAGTACCAATATTAAAGAGGCTACCAAAGTTGCACATCAAAACTTAGAGAAACAGGTTGTTTTGAAGTTAAGAGCCATCAGGAACAACGTAGATTATGCGGATCTCCTGAAACATTTTTATGCTTATTTCAGCCATATTGAAGAAACCATCAAACCATATATTACCGAATCCGTCCTGCCTGATTATGCGCAGCGTAGAAATTCGAAGTATATCAAAGCTGATATTTTGGAACTTGGTAGCGATATCTCCGGGCTACCTTATACAACGGTACCAAAAATTGAAAATACGGTGCAGGCATTAGGCGCTTTATACGTACTGGAAGGTTCGATCATGGGGGGAAGCATCATTGTAAAAATGCTCGAAAAAGGAGGGGTTAACCAGGGCGTTTCTTTCTTTTCCGGCTATGGTGAGGCTACAGGAATGATGTGGGGCAATTTTATTGCTGTTTTAAATGCGCATGCCAAAACTGAACAAGAAAAAGAACAGGCCATCAACGCTGCAAATGAAACCTTTAAACACTTTGCCTATGTTTTCGAAAAAGAAAAGGCAGATACGGTTTAATCTAAAGTGATGAAATAGCCCTGAAGAAAATTGATTCTCCCATTTACAGTAGTTGAACAATAATCTTTTAAAAGCGTTAGTGATTCATCTTGATTGGGAGCGCAAGGCCTTTATATGTAGGGGAGTGTGTTCCCGTCTTTTGCTTTTTACGCTTCGCTGCCTCGTACCTCGTTGCTGCAGGGTAATGCTGCAACCGGGGCTAAGTGGCCTCGGCTGCGTTTTATATTAAAGTTGGAAGGGTGAATAAACTTGCTCCTAAACCCAAGAGGCAGTATCCCGATTTTAAATCGGATTCATTTAGTGCCTGTCCCAAAATAGGGCGATGCCATGTAAAAAAATGAAAACAAAAGCTAATTAGAGCGATAACAGCCAGCGTGATACAATGAAACCGATTGTATTGTACTATCTTTGTGTTGATCTCTATGGGTGTTTACCGTTCATACTCTGACAGCGAATTGGCATACTTGTTAACTCAGGGTGATGAGCTTGCCTTTACCGAAATTTACAACCGCTTTTATGGATTACTTTTTATCCATGCAAGCAGGCGTTTAAATGATGAAGAAGAAGCGAAAGATGTTTTGCACCAATTGTTCGAATCGCTTTGGGTTAAACGTATGCAGGTAGCGCCTGATGGTAACCTGTCAGCCTATTTGTATACCGCCGTACGTAACCGTGTGCTGGATGTATTTGCACATCAAAAAGTAGAAAACAGATACGTTGATTCTTTGCAGGATTATATCGATCAGGATCATGTACTGACCGATTATATGGTGCGTGAAAAACAGATGGCTAGGTTAATAGAACAGGAAATTGATGCTTTGCCGCCCAAAATGCGCGAAATTTTTATTCTGAGCCGTAAAGAAAATAAATCTCATAAAGAAATTGCCATGGAATTAGGTCTTTCTGAATTAACGGTTAAAACACAGGTTAAAAAAGCACTTCGAATTCTCAAATCGAGATTAGGACTGGTTATTTATGTGGCTTTTCTATTTAAAAATTATCACTAATGTTCTTTTGGTATAATTAATCCATGCCTTTTTTTGTTTAATTGAGGCTGTCAAGAAATTATTTTAAAAAAAAATAATTTACTGATACCCCCAGGCCTATACCTTCGCCGTATATACATTAATCAGACCAAACAAATCTTTTTCAATGGAAAAAAATGCTAGAAGGCTTTTAGATAAGTACATTTCAGGTAATTGTACGCCGGAGGAGATGGCTGTTGTGGAAGATTGGTATCAACAATTACCATTTGAAAAAAATGTACCCCAACATTCCCTTATAGCAGCAAGCAAAAAGGAAGTTTGGAACCGCTTAAACCGTGGCCGAAAATCATTAAAATTAGTTACTGTTAAATGGGTTGCAGTCGCTGCAAGCATCATTTTATGCTTTAGCGTTGGGTTATACTTTGTTACGCGGCATAATGCTGCTCCTTTAACGGCAAAAACCGAATTGAAAAATATACTTCCAGGTGGAAACAAAGCAGTGCTTACGCTGGCGGATGGAACTGTTGTTAACCTGGATGATGCTAAAAACGGTCAGATTGCGGATCAGAGCGGCATTGTGATCAGGAAAGCAAAAAACGGTCAGCTCGAATACATCATTAAAGAAATCCCGAATGCAACGGTAACCGGATCAAATACCATTGCTACACCACGTGGGGGAACATATCAGGTAAATCTTCCTGACGGAACGAAAGTTTGGTTGAACGCAGCCACAACATTAAAATATCCGTATGCTTTTGCAAAAAATGAAAGACTGGTGGAGTTAAATGGCGAAGCCTATTTCGAGGTTTCAAAGGATCGTGCGCGTCCTTTCAGGGTAAAAACAGCGGCACAAATGGTTGAAGTTCTAGGTACGCATTTTAATATCAACGCCTATAGAGATGAAACTGTTGTAAAAACTACGCTGTTAGAAGGCGCCGTAAAAGTGAGTACACTATCGGGTTCGGTAACTCTACACCCGGGCGAGCAGTCGTTATTAAATGCAACCGGTGCCAGGTTATCGCTGAATGAGCAGGTAGATATAGATAAAGAAATGGCCTGGAAAAATAATGTTTTCGCTTTCGATAACGACGATCTGCAGAGCATTATGCGCCAGATTTCACGTTGGTATGATGTAGATGTAGTTTATCAGGGCAAAATTACATCGGAAAAATACGTAGGAGAAATACCAAGAAACAGCAACCTGGCGGAGGTTTTTCAAATATTGGAACTTAACCACGTTCATATTGATGCTCGAGGCAAGGTGCTAACCATAACAGGAAATTAAATAAGAATGGCTTTTCTTTAAACAGCCACAAAAATCAACCAACCAATTCACAAACTAACTAAACTTTATGATGAAAAAACTACCAGAAATTTAAACGGAATACCTTAAAAAAAACCGAAAGCGCAGCAACGCTTCCGGTAGAAATTTGGACAAGCAGCTTGCTTCGAAACCCAGCTGCTATTTTTTAACCTCATTCATAACAAAGGTATGAAATTAACTACCCTTTACAACCCCGTGTGCGACATGCGGAGGGTAAAGACTAAAATTTTATTGGTCATGAAATTGACTGCAATCTTACTATTGGTAGGTGCCTTACATTTATCGGCAGCCACCTATTCGCAAACAGTAACGCTCTCTCGAAGAAAAACCTCGCTTAAACAGGTTTTTAAAGAGATCAAAAAGCAAACAGGCTATTTTTTCTTTTATAAGGGGCAATTGCTGCAGGATAAACCTGATGTAACGGTTGAGTTTAATAACACATCACTCACCGATGCACTGAATGCTTCTTTAAAAGATCAAAATCTGAGTTTTAACATTGTTAACAAAACCATCGTAATCAGCCCGAAAGAAAATTTACCGGTTGTTGCAACGCGGGTAGCAGTAAAAATCGAGGTATGGGGTGTGGTTGCTGATAAGGCTACTGGCGAAACCCTTCCTGGCGTTAACGTTTCGGTTAAAAACGGTGCAAGTGTAGGCATCACGAATGAAAAAGGTGAATTCAAAGTCAATGTTGATGATGGAAGCATTTTGGTTTTCAGTTATGTAGGCTATGAGTTATTTGAAACCAAGGTTTCAGGTACTAAAACGTTAAACGTTAAGCTTACTTCGAAGATGACCCAGATGAACGATGTGGTGGTTACCGGTTATCAAACCATTAAAAAGGACAACTACACCGGTAATGCAGTAACCATATCCGGAGAACAGCTGAGAAGGGTAAATCCACAGAATTTGCTGCAAAGTATCGGCACTTTCGATCCCTCCTTTAAGCTGATTGACAATAACCTCGCGGGTTCAAACCCCAACCGGATTCCTTCCATCAATGTGAGGGGAGCTTCTGCGCTGCCCAGCGGTGACGGCCAGGTGCTGCGAAGAGATGATATTCTTGGAACGGCGAACATGCCGGTTTTTATGCTGGATGGCTATGAAGTGAGCGTGCAAAAAGTATTTGATCTTGACGTGAACCGGATTGCATCGGTCACCTCTTTAAAAGATGCTGCTGCAACGGCAATTTACGGTTCGCGCGCGGCCAATGGTGTAATTGTAATTACCACTAAAACGCCACTGGAAGGTAAACTGCGTGTAGAATATAACTACGAACTGAATCTTACTGCGGCAGACCTGACCGATTACCAGGTTTTAAATGCGGCTGAAAAACTGGATTACGAAGTTTTGGCCGGGTTATATAGCTCTTCTAAACAACAGGTGCCCCAAGATCAGCTGGATGAAATTTATTACCATAAAAAAGCCAATGTTGTTGGTGGGGTAAATAGTTACTGGTTGTCACAACCGCTGCGCAATACTATAGGTCATAAACATGCTGTAAATCTTGATGGCGGTTCGCAGGCATTTCGGTACAATGTAAACCTTCGCTACCAAAACAGGCCCGGAGCGATGAAAGGATCTGAAAGAGATCAGTATTCGGGTGGAATGAGTTTTCAATACAATGTGAAAAAACTTCAGTTCAGAAATGAATTATCCGTAACACAAGTGGGTGCTACAGAATCTCCCTATGGCGATTTTTCCAATTATGTAAGGATGAATCCTTATTATCCCTTAAAAGATGCCAATGGTATGGCCATGAGGATTTCGGACGTATACGAAAAGCAGGACAGATCAAAAGAGTATGTATTTAACCCGTTGTTCGATGCCAGTTTGAGCAGTTTCAATAAATCCAAATACACCGAAATTATTGATAACCTTTCCGCCGATTTAGAAGTGGCAAAAGACCTGAGGTTGAGGGCGCAAATGAGTTTAACTACACGAGCTAATTCTGATGATATCTTCACCTCGCCGCAAGCCAATAAATATTACCTGTATACCACCGATAAAATTGATGAAAAAGGGGAGTATACCAACAGGGAAATGAAAGAAACCTATTGGGACAGTAACATCAGGTTAACCTGGTTAAAACAGATCGGTGGAAATTATTTTAATGCCCTGGTGGGTGTGAATGCCCGTACAGAATTGCGCGATCAGAAAGAATTCACGGCTGTAGGCTTTGCCAACGATCGTTTTACCAGCATTGGCTTTGCCAAAGGTTATGCTGAAGATGGAAAACCACAGAGCAGGCTGGAAAAGGCCCGTTTATTCGGTTCGTTTTTTACAGTAAACTACTCCTACAAAAACCGCTATCTGATGGACGGGACCGTTCGTATTGATGGTTCGTCAAAATTTGGTGTAAACAATAAACTCGCTCCGTTCTGGTCGTTCGGATTAGGCTGGAACGTACATCAGGAAGAATTTCTGAAGAATAACCCAGTAATCAGCCAGCTGAGGATAAAGGCATCTACAGGGCTAACCGGTTCGGTAGAATTTGATCCTTATTTATCCAAAACCATTTATAAGTATAACACCGGAAACTGGTATTCATCAGGCATAGGCGCCAATGTAAACAGTTATGGTAATGAAAATCTGGGCTGGCAAAAAACCAGGATGACCGATATCGGTGTAGACATTGGCTTGTTTAAAGACCGCGTAATGATTTTGCCCAGGATATATAAAAAGTTTACCAAAGATATTCTGGCCGATATTACATTGCCACCGTCAACAGGGTTTTTGTCTTATAAAGAAAATCTTGGCGACATGGAGAACAAAGGCGCTGAGCTGGGTATAAACGTTGAGGCGGTAAGAAGCAAAGAGTGGTCGGTAAACCTGAATGCCAATATGGTTACCAATAAGAATAAGGTTGTCAGAATCTCAAATGCTTTAAAGAAATACAACGACAGGGCAGATGAACTGCAATCATTAAAGCCGGGTGACGGAGGTTACCGTGGGATTCCATTGCTTCGGTTTAGTGAAGGGCAGCCATTTAATGCCATTTATGGGGTACGCTCATTAGGCATTGATCCGGAAAATGGACGGGAATTATATATCAAAAAAGATGGCACGCTAACGTACGATTATGATAAAAGAGATTATGTGGTAATTGGCGATCCTAACCCGAAAGTAAGCGGCTACTTTGGCGGAACCGTTAACTACAGGAGGTTTAGCCTCTATGTACAGTTCCAAACGTTTTTTGGAGGCGATAAATATAACCTCACCCTGGTTGAACGTGTTGAAAATGCCGACCCAAGATATAATGTAGATAAAAGGGTGTTTGAAGAGAAATGGAAGCAACCCGGCGACTTATCTTTTTATAAGAACATAGCAGATAACGGCGAAACAGATGTCAGCTCAAGATTCATACAACCTGATAACCTGATCAACCTGCAGTCAGTTAACCTTTCTTATGATATGAATAAAAAAATCGCATCCAAATTGTCGATGTCGAGCCTGATGTTCCAGGTAACCGCAAATGATGTGCTGCGTTGGTCATCGGTAAAAGAAGAAAGAGGGATTAACTATCCATTTACCCGGAGTTTAACCTTCTCTATCAGAGCAGCTTTCTAAGCGATATTAATTAACGGATTTAAAATATAAAAATATGAAGATTAGATTGTTGATCTGCCTCATCTTAATAGCAGGATTAGCGAGCTCCTGCAAAAAATGGCTGGAAGTTGAGCCGGAATCAGAAATCGCGGCACCCATTTTATTCAGTACCGAAAGTGGTTTTATGGAAGCCATAAACGGCGTATACAACCGCAGTACCGAATCAGATTTGTATGGCAAGGAACTTACCTTTGGTACAACAGAAGTACTGGCACAAAATTTTTCGATGCGTGATGATGGTCAGGATTACAGGCAAACCTCGCTATACAACTATAAACATGGCGAATTTATTAAACGGAAGGACAAAATTTGGGCTGGTTTATACAATGCAATTGTAAACTGTAACCTGATTCTGGAAAATGTGGATGCAAAAAAGAACATTTTTAGCGGCAATAATTATGCCATTGTAAAAGGAGAGGCGCTTGCATTACGGGCTTATCTGCACTTCGACTTATTACGTCTTTTTGCTCCTTCTTACCTTAGAAATCCCACCGCTAAAGGCATTCCGTATGCAAATAAATATACCAAAGAGATTACGCCAGTTTCAACTGTGTCAGAAACGATCGATCTCATTATTAAAGATCTGGAGCAGGCTAAACAGTTGTTAACGGTCGATCCGATCCGCAGTGCCGGATATATTGTAAACTATCCTTTAGTTACGGATACACTCAAAAATACGGAAGAGCGCAACCCAAGTCTGTTTTTACAGAACAGAAGGCACCGTTTAAATTATTTTGCCGTATGTGGTACGCTTGCCCGGGTATATCTTTATAAAAATGATAAAGCTAAAGCCTTACAGAATGCAAAAGAAGTAATTGACTCCAAAAAATTCCCCTGGACGGCAAAGAGTGATTTTGAGGCGTTCGAAGATTCCAAAAAAGACCGGATTCTTTACAAAGAACTTGTTTTCGGATGGTATATACCGGGCGCTGCAAAAGAAATCAAAGATAATTGGTTTCAAAGTGGTACAAGGGGCTTTTACCTTATTGAAGATGCTGCGGATTATATTTATGAAAAGGCTACCGCTGGCGCAAGCGACTCGCGTTATAAATATTGGTTGTCTGCCACCTCGAACCAATCATCACGATCTTACGATATTGTTAAATACCGTCGAAATCCGCTAAGCGCTGAAGCAAATGCAAACCTACATTATTTAATGGCTCCTGCCATCAGGCTTAGTGAAATGTATTATATCGCCGCCGAATGTTCATATGCAGGTAATCCAGCCGAAGCTGTAAATTACCTTAAGCAGGTTCGCGAAGCAAGACAGATTGGTGATCCTTTATCCATCAATAGTGAAGAAGACCTATTAAAAGAACTGCTTAAAGATGCACGTAAGGAATGGTTGGCAGAAGGCCAGTTGTTTTACATGTATAAAAGGCTAAATAGAGGTATTGTTGGCCAGACCGGGGTAATCATTCCGGCTTCCGATAACATTTTTGTACTTCCTCTCCCTAACGATGAGGTGGTTTATGGAGGAAGGTAAAACAATTTGAATTTTTATTAATCGAAAATTATGAAAATATACATATTAATATTCGCAATCATTTGTCTGGCTTCCTGCAAGAAAGCAGAAGAAATGCGTTTCGATCATAGCGCAAATGTGTACTTCGATATTTACAACGGAGATAAAGACAGCATCGTAAGAACATTTGCCTATAACCCTACACTGGCGCAGGATACCGTATGGCTGCCGGTACGCCTATCTGGCATCAGAACCAATTCAGATCGCAAATTCATTGCGCGCGTAGAGGCCGATTCTTCTACCGCTACGCCGGGCTTACATTATGAGGCTTTGAAACCGCAATATTCTATTCTTCCGAATAAAGGAATAGGTTATATTCCGGTGGTGATTTATAATAAAGACCGGCAACTGGAAAACAGATCGGTTTCAATACTGATCAAACTAACCGGAACGCCGGATCTGGGTATCGAAAACCCTTACTTAATCAGGGCCAAAGTAGTATTCTCATCCAAATTGGAAAAACCAGGCTGGTGGGATACCTGGCCGTTACCCCCTTACTCAAGAACCAAACACGAATTGTTTATTCTGGTAACTGCGCAGACTTCGCTTACTACCGATGGACTTGATGCCCCGAAAAACCTGTATTATATCGGTTTATTGACCACCATGTTAAACAATCCATTTAACTGGGTAGTTAAAAATGCCACCAAAGGTTATGTTATCGAAGAAGTGACCCCAGGCGATACCAATAGCTATTACTTCTACAATAAAAGCAATCCGGCTAAAAAAACGCTCTTAAGAAAAAACATGCAGAACGGTAAATATTATTTTATAGATGAAAATGGTAATGAGGTTATTTAATTCGAAGAACATGAACATTAAAAAATTAATCATACTCATCACTGGTGTACTTTCTTTGGCCGCATGTCATAAAGACCTGGGCAATTACGATATCGATATGCCGATAGCGCCTGAAGTGGCCAATCTCGATTCTGTTTACACCGCTAATGTTGGCGACAGTTTAATCATCAAACCCAAAATAGAAGGTGTTGATGCAGCAAATGTAGAGCTTCAATGGAGAATTAGCGTAATTGAGGGGAATGATGTTTTATATACCGGCCCTGCGTTAAGGATCATTTTCGGTTTGCAGGCCAAAAGGTACCCTGCCCGCCTTACGGTTTACAACAAAGCAAACGGGATGAAGTATTTCCATAAATTTTACATTGACGGAGGAACTGAATTTGCCAAAGGCACAACCGTATTAAGCATTGAAAATGGAATCACTCAGTTTTCGTTTGTAAAGCCAGATGGTAGTGTACAGGCGCGTTTGTACCGGGCCATGCAGGGGAAAGATTTGCCAACAAACCCTACCAATTTGTTCCTGCTAAGGAATACATTTACCGGCGGTACTTTGTTAGGTTATTGGATCATTACCAAAAACGGCGGCATCAGGCTGGAGCCCAATACCATGCAGGAGGATCCTAAATATCCAAATACGTTAAAGGATAATTTCTTTACGTCACCAGACCATTTGGAAGTGGGTTCACTGATCTCACATCCGCAAGGCGTAATGATGGGCGTTGTGAATGGTAAATTTTATGGGGGTACCACCAGCACCTGGGATCAGGCAGCTACTTACGGTATGTTCGGTTTACCTGCTGATGGTGATTATGAACTTGCTCCATCTTTTGTGATGAGTTTCACGCAGTCAGCCACTTATTTTATCGGATTTGACCGCAATAGAAAACAGTTTGTGCGGATTAATCTGTATGGCGCCCCGGTGTATTTTGGTACCCAATATTCAGTAACTACCAGTGTTTTTGATCCGCTGAATGTGGGGATGGACCTGGTTCATTTGGAGCAACTGAACAACGCTGATTGTTTTGCTTATTGCAAAGGAACAGATGGTAAAATCTATGAACTCAAGTTTAACGTCCAGTTTAACGGGCCATTTACCTTTACCCCGCAACATAAGCGCTTATTTGTACGCCAGGACCTGATTAATGAAAATACCAAATGGAGCGGCGCTAAAAATGGTGTTATCTATATGGCCAATGGCAGTAAAGTTTATCGTTATAACCCCGTAAATGAGGAATTAAGGGAACTTGCGACCAGTTTTGCAGGAAAAACAATTTCGATGTTAAAACTTAGCGAGGATGAAGAAAGCTTAATGGTAGGAACAGAAGAAACCGTTACTTTTTTGAATATCGCAACTGGAATGAATGGTGCATTTATTAAGAAGATTGAAGGTGTTCCAGGCAGCCCGGTAGATGTTGCAATTAGAAAATAACCTTTGTCCTTGAGGATGTTTTATAATATAGCATTGTCATCCTGAGTAATTTATTATATAAATAAATATGATTGACGGGTAAATTTAAATGAATAGTATCGTCATTTCGACTGAAGCTAACCGATTTTCATCGGTAGCGTAACGGAGAAATCTTTTAAATTTGATTAAATAATCTGTTCCAAAGATCTCTCCACTTCGCGTTGCTCCGGTCGAGATGACGGCTACTCTATTGGATTTCTGTCAATGTTATGTTGTCGAAGGAAATGTTTAAATGTATTTCTAGGCATTTCTATACCTCGTCAAACTCAGTACAGGCTAAGCTCAAACTAACACTTTCAATTGATTAAAATTAACAATACAACCTAACAGAATTATAAAAAAAATACAAATGAAAAATATAAAAATAGTTTTATTAGCCCTTTTATACCCAGCTTTGAGCTGGGCGCAAACGCCAAACTTTAGTTTAACCGGCAAAATAGGAACGCTCGGTGCACCGGCAAAAGCCTATATCGATTACATGGATAATGGTGTCAGTCATGAAGATTCTGTGGCGCTGGTTAACGGAAGTTTCAAATTTTCCGGACATATTTCAGGTAATGCCTATGCCCGCATGGCCCTAGATCATACTGGTGCGGGTAAAAACAAGGCCGTTTATACGGGTGATGTGATTTACTTTTACTTTGGGAAAGAGCAGGTTACCATTAGTTCAAAAGATTCGTTAGATAATGCTGTTTTTACGGGTTCAAAGGTATACCAGGAATACGATGCCTATAATAAAGCCATTGGCGGTACCATTATGGCGCTTACCAAAGCGGTTAATATCGATTTTAACAGAGGAACGCCCGAGCAGCAGAAAGATACCGCCTATATGAAAGCGGTAGATCTGCGTTTCAGAAAAAATATTCAGAACAGAACCGACAAACAGTTTCAATTTGCTAAAGAACATCCGACTTCCTATTTCGCGTTGGTGGCACTTTCAGAAGCAGCAGGAAGCAAGGTAGATGTGGCCAAAGTTCAACCGATTTTTAATGCATTAAACAAAGAATACCGGGAAACTGATATGGGTAAAGAATTGGCACAGCGCATTGCTGCAAGTGGCATCACTGCTATCGGAAATCCAGCACCTCTTTTTACCCAGAACAATGTGGTTGGCAAGCCCGTTTCGTTGGCCAGTTTTAAAGGAAAAGTGGTATTGGTTGAATTCTGGGCAAGCTGGTGCAGTCCATGCAGGGCAGAAAATCCGAACCTGGTGAAGCAATATCAAACTTATAAAGATAAGGGCTTTGAGATTATTTCGGTTTCATTGGATCATGTGAAAGAGAATTGGCTGGAAGCGATAGAAAAAGACGGTTTAGACTGGATCCACGTCTCTGACCTGAAAGGCTGGAACAACGAAGTGGGCCGTTTGTATGGAGTACGTGCAGTACCTGCCAGTTTTCTGGTAGATGCACAGGGCAAGATTATCGGAAATGGTCTTCGTGGCGAACCGTTAAACAAAAAGCTTGCTGAAATTTTCAACTAAGCCACCGCCCAAAATCATAAAAAATAATGAATAACTATCTAATGGCCATAACAGCAACCTTCGGGTTGCTGTTTAGCTTAAATGTTACTGCTCAAAAGAAGCAGGTAGCGAAATTTCAGTGTACCATTACCCGGGCAGTTAAAAAAGCATACCCGGCCAGCGTGCGGATGTGGGGTTTTGATGTACAGCAGAACCAAAGAACAAGTGCCCAGTTTAGTGGCGTGGTAGTAAGTGCAGACGGTTACATCCTGACGGCTGCACACACCATTTTGCCAGGTAAAAATTATAAAGTTTTTTTTCCGTCCGGAAAAGAATGCATCGCCATAGCACTGGGTAAAATAGAGGATAAAAAAAGTCCGGGGATTCCCGATGTCGGTCTGATGAAAATTACCGAAAAAGGTACCTATCCGTTTGCGGAGATGGGATATTCGGCTAGTTTAATCAAAAATGAACCTTGCATCAGTATTTCTTACCCCGAAAGCCTGAACCAGGCCCTGCCAACCTTAAGATTGGGCCATGTTGCAGAAGTGAAAAATGAATATGGTTTTATCCGCTCTACCTGCAAAATGGAACCGGGTGATTCCGGCGGACCTTTGTTTGATTATCATGGCCGCGTAATCGGGCTGCACAGCGCCATTGATGTTTCAGAAGATATGAATTTCGAAATTCCTGTTGATCTCTATCGCCGTTATTGGACAGCCTTGAAAAGCGAAGTGCTTTACACTTCTTTTCCTGAAGAAACGAATTTTGTTGAAGTCGATTCTTTGTCTCCGCAACTGCAGAAAGAAAGTAGACAAAAAGCCTTACATCCTGATTTTGGTATTCCGAAACTGATAAATGCCTGTTTCCTTATTACAAGCATACTTAAGGGACAACAGCAGCAAATTGATGGCTGTTTGTTAAATGTTAAAACAGCAGGCGGCATTAAAAAACAGTTTTTGCTGAGTAAAAATACGATGGCTGGCGAAGAGGCAAAATTTGAGATGAATGGAACCAAAATTCCCATTCAGGTCATTGGAAAAGATCAGGAAAATGATCTGGTCTTATTTGCGCTTGAACAGTATATAAACGGAGGAATTGATTTGAATCTTGCCAGTGCAGATACCCTTAAAATAGAAATGGGTAAACTGCTTTATAGTATGACTCCCGCTGGCAAGGTAATGCGTAGTGTTTTAGGTAGTGAGTTGTTTAACTTACCAAAAATAAATAGTCAGCCTTATTTAGGCGCCATGGTGGTATACAATTCTAGTCCTGTACAGTTTTCCTTAATTAAAGAAGGTAGCCCGGCAGAAAGAGCAGGGATAAAAGTTGGCGATGAACTCATCAGCATTAATGGAAAAATGATTAGAAAAGCGAATGAATTTGCTCCCGAAATCTTAAAATATTGGGCAGGTGACGAAGTTACCTTTGAATGGGAGCATGCATCTGGTAAAATGAGCAAAACATTCAAGCTTGACGGAAGGGGACAATCCCTTTCCAATCACCCGGCAGACAAATTTGAAGGAGGGAAATCAGAGCGAAGAGATGGTTTCAATGCTATTTTTACACATGATGCCGCTATTCAAGCCAGCGATTGTGGATCGCCTGTTTTTGATTGGGAAGGTCATTTTTACGGAATCAATATTGCCAGGTTTAGTCGCACAACTACGGTTGTGGTTCCAAAGAAAACAATTATTGATTTTGTTTTAAAGCATGTGAGATAGCCTGTATTAAATTAACTGAAAACTGTCATCCTGAGGGATAATTTATGATATAAAAATCAATATGATTGACGTTTTTTCCTTCGCACAATTCTTGCCTCGGCTCACCGCCGCCGAAGGGCTCTTACTTTTTGGCATCAAAAAGTAACAAAAAATGCCGGCTGAAAATTTTTCTTTCAAAGCCAGTGTTATGGCTAGAACAGTGCAGTCCGAAAAATTTATTAGGCCGGTTTTAAGTAGAACGGTGATACGGTGCTATGGCCTAGCTATACGGAAATGCATGATGCCGCATTCTGCTCATTAATAGGTAATTACAAAATAACGTCAATGGTAGCCTGTCGAAGGACCTTCATTTAAATTTTTCTATTGGCCGGTGTCTCACCAACCAAAGACTAAACCATTCATTTTTCGGAGCGCAGGGCCATTCGCGACGGATTAAAGATTGTTCCCGTGCTTCGCTATATCCTTTTGCTGCGCTTCAGGGATGCCGCTTCGCCCGGGGCTAAAAACGCGGTTAGTGCTAAGAACAACCAACAAAGTATGAAACGTTGTTTTGTTTCCTGTACAGACCTTTGTTAATAAACCTTTTTGCAGCGGCTATCCTTTTTGTTGCGGCGGTTTTTTATTATAGAGGTATGCTCACAAAAAGATAGAAGCGGAAAGAAGGACTGCCGGTACCGAAATGCACTGCACCTGCTTTCCAAAAACGAAACTTCACGCCTTTTTACGTTAAAGATTCTTCACTGCGTTCAGAATGACAGCTAAGAAATAATTTAAGAATTTCTATTAGTTGTCGCCTCACCGACCAATGTTTAAATAGAAATAGTGATACATTTTTTGGAGCGCAGGGCCATTCGCGACGATTAAAGATTGTTCCCGTGCTTCGCTATATCCCCTCGCTGCGCTTGAGGTATGCCGCTTCGCCCGGGGCTAAAGACGCGGTTACTGTTAAGAACAAACCAAAGTATGAAACGTTATTTTATTCCCTGTAAAGACCTTTGTTCAATAAACCTTATTGTAGCGGCTATCCTTTTTGCTGCAGAGCTTATCATCACACAATTACGTTCACAAAAAGATAGAAGCGAAAAGAAGGACTGCCGGAACCAAAAGACACTACAACTGCTTTCCAAAAAATGATCAAAATCTCAAAAATCGTTCTGAGTAAAGGATCGCCGAAGAAATCTTTCAAGCTAGTGGCTATCCTTATTAAAAAGATTGCTTCGTCGGCTGAAAAAGCCTTCTCGCAATGACGATCATTCTATTAATTTCTTTTATTGGTCGGTGTCTCACCGACCAATGTTAATATTTTATATTAAAAGATTCTTCACTTCGTCCAGAATGGCATATAGTGAGTGAGTTATGATGCTTATTTCTTCAACAGCGCATCAATTTCAGTATTGAATTCTTTCACAAATTCATCAAAAAAATTACCAGTAGCCGGGCCGTTGAAACCGGTATGGATTTGGGCCACATTTCCCTGTTTATCGATTATAATGGTGGTTGGGAAAGATAAAAAAGAATCAAGTGCAGGCAATGATTCAGATACTGCCTGTTTATCGGCTGTTCCGGCCAAAACCTGATCGTATTCGATACCAAATCGTTCGCGGAAACGGCCCATTACTTTTTTGGCATATTCAGGTTCAGTAGAACGCTCGTAATGCAAACCGATAATTTCTACACCGCGGTTTTTATTCTTTTTATACCATGGCGCCATAAAAGTAGCTTCATCAACGCAGTTAGGACACCAGCTTCCGGTAATGGTTAAAATCACTACTTTGTTTTTGTATTTTTCATCCTTTAACGAAATCTTATTACCATTTACATCAGGGAAACTGAAATCGAGTGTTTTGTATCCTTTTTTCAGGTAGGTGAGTTGATAAGGATCAGGCAGGGCTGCATCTTTATTTTTGTTCCCGCTAAAAGGCTGGCTGCCTCTTGCGCTTAAAACCTCGCCCTTTAAAGTACCATCTGCACCGAAAGTTCCTTTGTAGTAAGCAGGAGAGGAGCCGATGAAACTCGAAAGCTGAAATCCATTCCCCTCTACAATACCTTCAAGATAGCGCGAATCACCGGTTACACGGAGGAAAGTTCCGGTGAGTTTGTTTCCTTTTTGTTTAAACAGGCCTACTGTTTTTTCTTCTTTGCCATTTGGAGCGGTAAAAATTACATCATAGCTTCCTGAATAGTCGGCTGATGCAGGTCTGTCTGCTTTAAAACGATAGTTTTTGCGTTCGGCATCAATGATTAATGGTTTTCCGGATTTATCCTGTTTGCGTAAAGCTCCCGTTAACCGGTCGCCATCTATTGCAAATGCCAGTTCGTTATCAAACTGATCCAGTTTAACAAAAATTGAATCGGCTGTTTGTTTGACCACACCACCTTCAAAACTTTCTTCCGCATTGCGGAAATACAATTTCTGCTGACCACTTTTTTCATTGATTTCAAAATTGAAAGGGATTTCAAGTCCCTCCTTTACTTTCGCCACACCGCGCCAGTTGCCCAGCGCAACGAATGCCTTTGTTTTTTTTTCTTTGGCCTTTGTCTGTTGGTTATTGGCTAAAACTGCCTGATCCTGAGCAAAGGTTATGGAGGTTGATATGGCCAGTGCGGCAGTTAATAAGGATTTTATATTCATTGGGATGTATGTTAATCTACTAATTTAGTCGACAAATATAAGGATGGAATAGTCAAAGAAAAAATATTTTAATAAATATCTATAAAAACTATAGGATAAATGGAATTAATTATACCTTTGCCCCAGTTATTTTAAAATACTTATCAAGAAAGGCGGAGGGAATGGCCCTGTGAAGCCTTAGCAACCATCTAATTTTTAGAAATGGTGCTAATTCCATCCCGGATGAATCCGGGGTAGTTAAGTCAGTTGTTTGCATAATCCTTATCTAACATATACGGAGCACTTCTGATTTAAGGGGTGCTTTTTTTATTGCCTCAATGCTTTCTTGAAAGTGAAATATGTATTAAACAAAATCATTCAAATGGAAAAAAACAGACGAGCTGCATCACTTTTTGTAAACCTTTCCGCATACTTACGAATGCGCCAGTCCTGTTAGGATGGTTCCATTTTAACAGGCGTTTTTGATCTAACCATTCCATTTTTTAATAAAAGACGGTGATTCACCGTTAGGAATCGTTTTGCCCAAATTTTATCTATTAACTAATTATTAAACATATACATGATCAGACTTTTAAAATCAATAGCATTTATTTTACTGCTCTTTGCTGTACAACTGGGATTTGCTCAAAATACCGCTATAACCGGAACAGTAAAATCAGCAGATGGAGAAACACTGCCTAGTGTTTCCATATTCGTCAAAGAAACCAAACAAACCACCATTTCTGATGCCAAGGGTGCTTTTTCGATAAATGCACCTGAAAAGGGCACATTAGTATTTTCATACATAGGTTTTAAAACCCAGGAAATACAGATCAGTAAAAACGGGCCAATTTCAGTTATTCTTCAATCGAGCGATAATGCGTTAGATGAAGTGGTGGTTACAGCTTTAGGCATTTCCAAAGAGAAAAAATCACTCGGTTATGCTGTTCAGGAGTTAAAAGGGCAGGATTTGTCTGAAGCTAAAGAGTCCAATCTGGTCAATGCACTGGCCGGAAAAATTGCGGGTGTAAGGGTAACCAATAGTCAGGGGAGCATGGGCTCATCACGTGTGGTCATCAGAGGGGAAACCTCTATAGCTGGAAATAACCAGCCTTTATTTGTGGTTGATGGGATTCCGGTAGATAACTCGCAGTTAAATTCTGCAGGTGCAAGGGATTATGCAAATGCTATTTCAGATATCAATCCAGAGGATATTGAATCAATTAGTGTATTAAAAGGACCAAACGCAGCAGCATTATACGGTTCGAGGGCTGCCGCAGGGGTAATTCTTATCAAAACTAAAACTGGTAAATCGAAAAAAGGATTGGGCATTGAGGTTAACTCCAATGCCGTACTGGAAACTTTGCTTACCCTGCCGGTTTATCAAAATGCTTTTGGACAGGGATCGGAAGGTAAGTTCAGTTACGTGGATGGTGCTGGTAAAGGCATTAATGATGGGGTAGATGAGAGCTGGGGGCCAAAAATGGACGGCAGATTAATTCCACAGTTTTTTTCAAAAGGCGTAGCGGTTCCGTTCGTAGCCCATCCTGATAATGTCCGCGATTTCTTTCAAACCGGATATTCGCTAAATAATAGTATATCTGTTGCAGATGCAGGCGAAAAATATGATTACCGTATTGCTTACAATAACCTGAAACAGGTTGGGATTGTGCCTAATTCCGGACAGGGCAAAAATTCATTCGTATTAAATACCTCTTTAAAAATAACACCAAAACTTACTTTAACGGCTAATGCAAATTACAGCAAGTTGAGTTCTGATAATTTGCCGGGTACAGGCGGTTCAAGATCAACCAGTACCATGTTGCAATTTACCTGGTTTGGCCGTCAGGTGGATATTAACCAGCTGAAAAACTATCTGGATGAAAATGGAAAAACATTTAACTGGAACAATAGCTATTATAGCAATCCATATTGGGTAGCTTATGAAAATACGGTGTCGCAAAACCGTAACCGGATTATTGGGAGTTTAGCGCTTAATTATAAAATTATAGATGGACTTGATTTCAATTTCAGAACTGGAACGGATTACTACAATGACAGGCGTAAGGTTAGAATCGCCTATGGTACCAATGGAACACCCTTTGGTTCTTATACCGAAAGTGCCTTTACCGTAAACGAAAATAACACCGACGCAACCTTAAACTTCAATAAACAATTAAATGAAGATTTTAGCTTAGAATTATTGGGAGGTGGCAATATCCGTAGACAGTACATCGAGCAAAACGACCAGAGCGCGCCTAAACTGGCTATTGCAGGACTTTACAACCTAAAAAACTCTCGCGATCCCCTGGTTTCATCCAATAACCTGTCGCGTTTAAAATCCTACAGTGTCTATGCATCCGGACAGATCGGTTTCAGAAATTACCTTTTTGCCAACATTACGGCACGTAACGATTGGTCATCTACTTTACCTGCACAGAACAGGTCATATTTTTACCCTTCATTTAATGGAAGTTTTGTGGCTACAGAAGCTTTCGATATTAAAAGCGAAGCCCTTAACTATTTAAAAATACGAGGTGGTTGGTCTAAAGTGGGTAAAGATGCAGATCCTTACCGCTTAATCAATACCTATGTGTTCAGTGCGCCGTTTTATGGTAATCCTCAGCTTACCACTGGTGCTATCGACCTGAATCCTAACTTAAAGCCTGAAACAACTACTTCTACAGAATTAGGGCTGGAAGCAGTTTTCTTGAATAAAAGATTACGTTTTGATTTCAGTGCTTACAATACCAATAGTTACAACCAGATTTTAGCTGCTGATGTAAGCCAGAGTACAGGTTTTAGTTCGAAATTATTGAATGCCGGAAAAATCAACAACAAAGGGATTGAAGCACAATTAGGCATCACCCCTGTTAAAAAAGCCTTTACCTGGGATGTAGATTTCAATTTTGCGGCAAACAGAAGCAGGGTAATTGAACTTGATGCTGAAAAACTGCTGACCAATTATGTGGTGGCCACAAATTCGGCCCAGGTAATTGCAACGGTAGGTCAGCCTTATGGATCGTTGTTCGGGACAGCGTTTTTGAGAGATGGCAATGGCAACATCATTGTTAACGCTACGGGCGCACCTGCCACTAATCCAACCAAGCAGGTGTTGGGCAAATATACGCCGGATTGGATTGGGGGCGTTTACAATACTTTTAGTTATAAAGGTATCAGTTTAGGTGTATTGGTTGATGCCAGTTTTGGCGGTTCTATTTACAATGGAACTTACGCCACAGGAACTTATACCGGCGTTTTGGCTTACACACTTCCGGGAAGGGCAGCTGAGTATGGCGGTATTTCATATTATTATCCAGATAACAATAAAGCCAATGGAACAGTTCGTGTAAATGGAACTGCTCCTACGGGCGTTACGGTGTATGATGATGGGATTATTTTTGATGGCGTAACGGCTGATGGCAAACGCAACGAGAAGATATTACCTGCTCAGCAGTATTACAAAACCTTTAGAAATATAGATGAAGCAAATATTTTCGATGCGTCTTATGTAAAACTCCGTGAGGTGAAATTAAGCTATAGCCTGCCTGCCAAATGGCTGCGTCCGTTAAGTTTACAAGGCGTTTCGGTATCGCTTGTTGGCCGTAACCTGTGGATTATCCATCGCAATACGGTTGATATCGACCCGGAAGTGGCCTTTAATACTGGTAATGGTCAGGGTTTAGAGAGCTTATCAAATCCAAGCACCCGCAGTTATGGTATCAACCTCAATGTTAAATTTTAAAATATTTACATCATGAAAAATAAAAAACTATATATACTGGCCATTTTGGCAATTGCCTTTGTATCATGCAAAAAAGAGCTGGATGAGGTGAATATTAACCCCAATGCACCAGAAATTGCGCAGCCAGATTATTTGCTTACCGGAACTACCAAGGCAACAGCAGATACCTATTGGGGCGTAACCAATAACATGAATTCCAGTTTGCTGTTTGCGCAGCAATGGGCCAAGGTACAGTATACAGAAGAAGACCGTTTTATTTACTCAAACAGTAGTTTTACCGCACTATGGTCAACAGGCTATGCCCAGAGTATTGCCGGTTTTAATAAAATTATCGAATTGGGAGATGCACAGGGAAATTCGAACTATAAAGGTGTTGCACTTATCTTAAGATCATGGACATTTCTATTGCTTACGGATGCTTATGGCGATGTTCCCTACTCGCAGGCCGGGAAAATAAAACAGTTTGTTACCCCGGTTTACGATAAACAAAAAGATGTTTATTATGGTATTTTAAGCGATTTGAAATCTGCGCAAGCGGCTCTAGACCCTGCAGGAAAGGTGATTGCCGGTGATGTGATTTATAGCAACAATATTGCCAGGTGGAAAAAGTTTGCCAATTCATTGAGGCTTCGTATCGCCTTGCGTATTGCAGATAAAGATCCGGCAAAAGCTAAACAGGTAATTGATGAAATACAGGCAGAAGGTGGTGGTTACATCAGCAGCAATTCAGAAAATGCCATATTTAAATATGATGCATCGCCTCAGCAGAACCCGGTAGCCGCTTCATTTGAAACCAGGAATGATTACCGGATCAGTAAAACCATTGTTGATAAACTGTTTTCACTAAACGACTCAAGGTTACCCGTTTATGCCAGTAAAACGGAAAACGTTACGCCGCAGGTTTATGTGGGGATTCCAAATGGTTCTACCAACTCTGAAGCAAGTGCAATAGGTTTGGCAAATTCTTCTAAACCTGGTGCTTACTTTTTAGATGCCAAGGCTCCGGCGGTAATTTTTAGTTATGCAGAATTGCTTTTTGATAGGGCAGAGGCAGCAGCAAGAGGTTTCACTGCCGAAGATGCTGAAGATTTATACAAGCAGGCCATCAGGGCATCTTTTTTACAGTATAATATTGGTGGCACTGTAGTTGAAGAATACATCAGGCAATCTGGAGTAGTTTATAATGCTACCAATTATAAAAAATCAATTGGAGAGCAAAAATGGCTAGCCTTATTTGGTCAGGGATTAGAAGCCTGGGCAGAACAGAGAAGGTTAGATTATCCACAGTTAACAGCTTCTGTAAATACGGTGTTGAATGGTAAAATTCCTGTACGTTTTATCTATCCCGGAACAGAGCAATCGTTAAACGGGCAGAATTATAAAAATGCGGTAAGCAGTCAGGGAGCAGACTTATTAACTACCAAACTTTGGTTTGATGCTTTTTAATCCCAAGATCTCACCCGATCTGTGGTGTCAGATGTTACCATCTGACACTAAAAAAAAAGTCCCGGTTTTGAATCGGGACTTTTTTATTGATCAGAGAAATAAATATTTAGCCTCTTCGGGCTCCTTATTTTTCTCAGGTATTCATCTCGCCAAATCTTCAGCGGCGTTACTTACCCTGCTTTTCAGGTCTTCAGTATAACCTTTTGCTTTGTCGGCCCACTGTGGAGCATGATCTAATAATTCGTCAACGATTGATTGTCCGGTAATTGGATCTTTTTTCGTGATATATTTTACGCCTGCATATACTGCTGCGCCAATAATGGCTGTTCTTAAAATTCCCATGTTCTTTTCTGTTTTTTTAAATAACATTTTGACGTCGCTAAAAGTTTTAGCCAATGCTAAATAACTGTTGTTTAGGTGCTGCCGGATGTTACCATGTGGCAGATCACTAATGCTTAAATAATTTCTGTTGGTGAAGCAGCTAATGATAACAATAAAGTAGAATGGGCGATCATTCTTAAATTTTTATCAATTATCTCCATTAAATTTATATATTTCGGGCAAATTAACTGCGTATAAATCGATTAAACCAAATATCGCTACATGAATAAGGAAAAGCTGTTCAATGAAATTAAAGATTTGAGCATCATAAATTCTTTCTCGAAACACGAACAGCTTGTGCAGGGAATTATCAATAGCCTTAATCATAAATTAATTACCAAAGGCGATATGTTGCCTTCGGTTAACGAAATGATGCGCGAAACCGGCTTTGCCAAAGAAACCATTGGTAAAGCGTATAAAGATTTGATTAACAGGGGTATTTTAGAGTCTAAAAATAGGATGGGCTATTTTGTATCCACTGATGATACCGAACAGCACCTTAAAGTATGTTTACTGATTTACGCTTTCGATACCTTTCAGGAAACTTTTTACCAGAATTTCCGTAATCATTTAGGCGATAATATCCAGGTTGATGTATATTTCCACCATAATAATTTTAATGTTTTTGAATCCATCATCAACAGCAATAAGGGGCAATACGGCTTATATGTAATTGCACCAATAGAAAGTAAAGAGGCTAAAGATGTACTGGAGCAGTTGCCAAAAGAAAAACTGTTAATCGTTGACCGTTATGTAAAACTGAAAGGTGAGTATTCCTACATTGTTCAGGAATTTGAAAAGGCTTCTTACAATGCTTTTTTAGAACTGGCACCAAGAATTAAGGAATTTTCAGAATTTGTTTTCTTTTTTAAACCATCATCTGCCGAACCCAGCGAAGTATTGACTTCTTTTAAGCGCTTTATTAAGGAATTTAACATTAACGGGGTGGTTAAAAACAGTTACGAGGCCGGCAGTATTGCACCCGATAAGGTTTATTTTACCATACACAACCTCGAACTTTGGGAAATGTTAAAGGATACCAAGGTAAAAGGGCTAAAAGTGGGCAGGGATCTGGGGATTCTTTCACACAATGATGATAATGTTAAAGAGATCATTTTTGATGGGATTACCACCTTTTCTATAGATTTTGCACACATGGGCCGCCTGGCTGCCGAATTTGTACTCAGCCTGAAGCCCATTAAGCAGGTAATGGAGAATAAACTGATCAGAAGGAATTCACTTTAATACCATCCCGTGGGAACCTTAGCCATTATCAGTTTTATCTTGTTCACGGTATTGGCCGCCATGATTTCTTACTTCAAAACCCGGAAGGCGCAGCGGTCAACCGTCAATGGTTTTTTCTTTGCCAACCGAACCAACGGCTTCATTATTATTGGTGCTTCATTGTTTTTCAGCAACATCAGCGCCAATCAGTTTATCGGCGAAAACGAATCGGTTTACATCAATAACATGTCGGTAATTGGCTGGGGGATTTCATCTATTCTGGCTATGATTATTGTTTCAGAATTTTTCATTCCCATTTATTTTAAAACCGGTATCCGCACCATTCCCGATTTTCTGGAGAAACGTTACGATAAACAGACCAAAACACTCGTTTCGGTGATTTTTCTTTTCAGTTATATCATTAACCTGTTGCCCTCGGTACTTTATGGTGGTGCAGTTGCCTTTAGCAACCTGCTCGATCTATCCCGTTTTCACCTTTCTTATTGGGAGAGTATCTGGATATTTGTATGGATAATGGGATTAATCGGTTCCGTTTATACCATTTTGGGTGGTTTTAAGGCCATTACCATTTCAGATACGGTGTTGAGTGCAGGCATGTTGGTACTCATTATCGCGTTGCCATATTACGGATTACGTTACCTTGGGAGAGGCGATTTTTTCAACGGACTTTCAACCGTGCTTTCTACCAAAAAAGAACACCTCAATGCTATTGGCAGTAATCAGGATGCTGTTCCTTTTTCTACGCTATTTACCGGCATGCTCATTGTAAATCTTTATTACTGGGGCATGGAGCAGTATATTATTCAGCAGGTACTGGCGGCCAAAAGTTTAGCGGAGGGCCAGAAAGGCATTGCATTAACCTGCTTTGCCAAATTACTCTGCCCCTTGCTGATCAATATTCCCGGTTTAATTGCGGTTCATTTATATCCGGTCTTAACCAATACCAACCAGGTATTTCCCTTATTGATTAAGGATGTATTGCCACCTGTTTTAATGGGCTTATCAGCCTGTGTGCTTTTTGGTGCGGCCATTACCACCTTTAATGCAGGCCTGAACAGTTCAAGTACCTTGTTTTTGCTCAATTTATATAAGCCTTTTATGGAGAGAAAGGGCCGGGTGTTAACTGATAAAAGTTTACTACGGACCGGACGCCTGTTTCAGATTTCGGTATCATTGTTTGCGGTGTTTTTTGCGCCTTTTATTATTTTTTCCAAACATGGTTTTTATGAGTACTTGCAGAAAATCAGTGCTATTTTTAGCCTGCCGATTTTCACCATCATCTTTATTGGTTTTATTACAAAAAAGATGCCGCCCGTTGCCGCAAAAATCGGGATGATTTTCTTTATTTCCTGTTATGTAATGAGCGAGTGGGTGTTTTCTATCCATCTGCATTATCTTCACACCCTGGCCATCATATTTATCATTACGGTTTTATTGATGCTGGGCATTTCGAAATTATACCCTAATCAAAATGCCTACCATTTGGTCCTTGATCACAAAATTGAGATTATTCCCTGGCAGAATAGATACTACTATCATATGATACTCATTTTTATGATGGCACTTGTCTTTTTAATTTTCTCTCCTTATCTGCTTGCTTAGCGCTGTATTTCAGTTGCTTATATATATTTATTATGCCATTTGGATTGTTAAATATTTTGTTTTATAATTGCATTCGGAAAAAATAGGATAGTATAGGATAGTATAGTTGGTCTACGGCCATTTAATCCGTATTGTTCTTTAAAATGGAAATGAACAACATTAAACCATTCCTGTAGCTGAACTAGTTTTGATTAACCAAATAATCCTAAAATATGAGAAATTTTACCATTTATTGTGCAGCAATGCAAACCCTTCTTTCGGTAGTTGAAGCATGGACGGCAGGTTTACATGATCTTGAGCAGGCATAATTCCTGCCGATCAACATCTATCTACAATTTTTTAATTCATCATTTAAAAGCTGATTAGCAAATGAAGCAATTATTTTTGTTTTACGGGCACCTTTCGGTGTCTGGCAGGGTAAGAAACGCATTGGTAACGATAGGTTCGCTGCTTGTATTTTTACTGATTTTATTGCCCGAGAAGGGATATTCCCAGGCTGTAAGGAAAACCATTACTGGTAAGGTTACCGATACATTAGGGGCGGGGCTGCCCGGCGTAACCGTGGCCGTAGTGAATAAGGTTAACGTAGGTACACAGACCGATAATAACGGAAAGTTTGTGCTTGATGTAGCCTCCGGCGAGGTACTTCGGTTTTCTTATGTAGGTTACAGGGAACAAAGGATAACTGTTGGTACGGCCAATATAATCAACGTCAGGTTAACCGAAGAAAATATGCTGTCTGAAGAGGTAGTGATTACTGCTTTGGGGCAAAAACAGCGTAAAGAAGCTCTAGTAGGTTCAGTTACCACGGTAAAAGTGGGCAACCTTAAAATACCTTCCAGCAATTTAACCAATGCACTTTCTGGTCAGATAGCAGGTGTAATTGGTTATCAACGCAGCGGTCAGCCCGGACAGGATAACTCACAGTTCTTCATCCGTGGGGTAACAACCTTCGGTTATAAACAGGATCCCCTTATCCTGATCGATAATGTTGAGTTAACCAGTTCTGATCTTGCACGTTTACAGGTTGATGATATCGAAAGTTTTTCGATCCTTAAAGATGCCAGTGCTACAGCTTTGTATGGTGCCAGGGGAGCAAATGGCGTTATTTTGGTCGCTACTAAATCTGGTAAAGAAGGTAAGGCTAAAATCAGTTTCCGATTGGAAAATTCTTCATCGCAATCGACCCAGAACCTGGAACTTGCTGATCCGATTACCTATATGAAACTTTTCAATGAAGCTTCTATTGGTAGGGGAATGGATCCTAAATTTTCACCTAACCAGATTATCAATACACAGGCTACAATTAATAAAAGCCCTGGTTATAATGAATATGTTTATCCTGCGGTTGATTGGTTAGGACTTTTGTTCAAAAAGCGGACCAACACACAGCGTGCCAATATGAGCGTAAGCGGCGGTGGTGGTGTGGCCAGATATTACATTGCAGGCTCTTACAACCTGGATAATGGTGTGCTTAACCAGGATGACCGGAACAATAACGACAATAACGTGAAATTCCGTAATTACCAGTTACGTTCCAACATCAATATTGATTTAGGCAAAACTACTGAACTGGTGGTGCGTTTATCTGGTAATTTTAGCGAATACAATGGTCCATTGGCTACTGATGGAGGTTTTTCTACCGATCTTTATAATATTGCGGTGCACACCAGTCCGGTTTTATTCCCTGCTTATTTTCCTGCTGATGCTGCGAATCAAAATGCACAGCATATTTTATTCGGAAATACAGGTGGTACGGGGGTAAACAGTATTTTATACAATAACCCTTATGCGGCATTGCTTCGTGGACATAAAAACTCAACGGAATCGCGGATGTCGGCACAATTGGAACTTAACCAGAAACTCGATTTTTTTACCGAGGGTCTTTCGTTCAAATCGATTTTTAGTACCAATAGGTATTCTTATTTTGATTCGTCGATGGCTTACTCACCATTTTACTACAATGTTGGCTCATATGATAAAGCAAGTAACACTTATGTGTTAAACTGGTTAAACTCGTCGGTAACCAGCGGGGCGCCCAATATCGCCCAGGAATACTTAAGCTATTACCCTGGCGATCCTAACATCAGCACTTTCCTTTACGGACAGGCTTCTGTGAACTACGACCATACTTTCGGGCAGAATCATACCTTTAGCGGTGCACTGATTGGTACTGCTCAGCAAAACCTGTATAATAATGCCAAAGATCCTAAAACGAATGTCCGCACTTTACAATATTCGCTTCCTTACCGGAATTTAGGTTTGGCAGGACGTCTAACTTATTCATACAGAAGCCGTTACTTTTTAGAGACAAATTTTGGCTATAACGGATCGGAGAGATTTTCGGAGAACCACCGGTTTGGTTTTTTTCCAACTATAGGTGCAGGGTGGATTGTTTCGAACGAGAAATTCTGGACAGGTGGAATCGCCAATGTCGTTAACCGCTTAAAACTGAGAGGAAGTTTTGGCCTTGTAGGTAACGATGCCATCGGATCGCAACGCTTTTTTTATCAATCTGACGTAAACTTGAATGGTGGCGGTAATTATGCCCAATTTGGTTATAATGGTGGGGTTACGCGTCCTGGTGTGTACATTAACAGTTACGAAAACACTGATATTACCTGGGAAACCTCTCGGCAAACAAACCTGGCTTTGGAGGCTACGCTTTTTAAAAACATGAATATTATTGCAGAAGTATATAATAACGATCGTTATAATATTTATATGATCCGTAAAAATGTACCTAGTACATTGGGTTTGGAGGCTATTGATCCCAATACTGGGTCACCAGATATCGGCGCGAATATTGGCAAGGCCAGATCAAGAGGTATTGATCTATCACTCGATTATAAGTTTAATGTAAATGCCTTTTCATTTGCGGTACGTTCTAACTTAACTTTTGCCAAAAATAAATACATCAATTACGAAGAGCCTCAATGGGCTGAAACATACCGTTATACTACAGGGCAGCCAATCAGCAGAAATTACGGTTATATTGCCGAACGCTTATTTGTAGATGATAAGGAGGTACAGAATTCGCCTACCCAGATTTTTTCAACCGGTGGCAAACCGCCAAGAGCCGGCGATATCAAATACCGCGACTTAAATAATGATGGTAAAATTGACGATGCGGATAAAGCCTACATTGGTTTTCCACAATCGCCGGAAATAGTGTATGGTTTTGGTTTCAGTTCTTCATATAAAGGTTTCGATCTTTCAGCATTTTTTACCGGACAGGACAGGATGACGTTTTTTATTGATCCAACTAAAGTGAGTCCTTTTGTGCCAAGCAACCAACAATATATTTATGGCAATACACAATTGCTTAAAGATTTTTCCGACAACCATTGGTCGCCTGAAAACCAGAACCTTTATGCGCTTTATCCAAGATTGGCAGTAAATGCGGCAGATCTCGAAAACAATGCGCAAACCAGTACCTGGTGGATGAGAAACGGCCGTTTATTGAGACTAAAATCAGTTGAACTGGGCTACACCCTTCCTCAGCGTATCTCCAGTAAAATCAAGCTTAATTCTTGCCGCATTTATTTTAATGGCTTAAATCTGGTAACCTGGAGTCCATTTAAAATGTGGGATCCTGAACAAGGCGGAAACGGATTTGCCTATCCAATCCAAAAGGTATTCAATGTTGGTCTAAACGTAACCCTATAATGAAAAAGATAAAAATATATTTTACACTCGGTTGCATCATGACGGTGTTGTTCACTGTTGTATCCTGTAAAAAGTACCTTGATATCACACCTGATAACTTGGGTACCCTTGATTATGCATTTAGAAACAGAAATGAAGCAGAAAATTATTTGTACTCCTGTTATGCTTACCTGCAGCGCATGAATGATGTGGCTTCAAATCCCGGTTTTACCACTTCATCCGAACTTATCTATTCAAATACACTTGATAACTATCAGGGTTTTAACCCCACAGGCTTCAATCTCCTTAGGGGGACACAAACTGCCGCTAACCCTGGATTAAATGCATGGGATGGCAGTGAAGGTAGCTATAGCCTTTGGCGTTCAATCCGGATCTGTAATATCATGCTCGAAAATATTGATAAACCGATTGATTTGGGTGCTGCTGAAAAACAGCGTTGGATTGCTGAAACCAAATTTTTAAAAGCCTATTATCACTATGTACTTTTTAAAATGTATGGGCCTATACCGTTAATTAAAACCAATCTGGCAATTAACAGCAGTACGGATGAAGTGCGTATAAAAAGAGCACCGGTTGACGAAACGGTTGATTATATAGTTTCCTTATTGGATGAAGCTATCCCAGGTTTACCTGCTGTGATCAGCAGTCAGGCAACAGAATTGGGCAGGGTAACAAGTGTTATTGCACTTTCGGTTAAGGCTGATGTTTTAGCAACAGCAGCGAGTCCGCTTTTTAACGGTAATTCTGATTATATCAGTTTTAAAGACAAAGATGGCCTGAGTTTATTTCCGGCTGCTTATGATGCGCAGAAATGGAAGAAAGCGGCCGATGCGGCCAAGGCGGCTATTACTGCGGCAGAAACACAGGGTGTTAAATTATACACCTTTCAATCACCAACCACAGTAGGTAAACTATCTGATTCTTTAAAAAGAGAGTTGGATGTACAGAATGCCGTTACCGAAAAATGGGAACTGAATTCGGAAATTATCTGGGCCTCAAACCCGGAGTTTAACTATCAGGGGTTTGCTACACCGAGGCTTACCGCAAAATCGGCTGTAAACAACTTTTCTAACCCCTCTACCTTTTCTGCACCGATAAGTACGCAAGAACTTTTTTATACCGTTAATGGTGTGCCGATCAGTGAAGATAAAACGTGGGATTACGCGGGTAGGAACACGGTTAAAACAGGTGATAATGCCAGTCGTTATTACATTAAACAAGGGTATGAAACCATTAAGGGCCACTTTGCAAGAGAAACACGCTTTTATGCAGACATGGCTTTTGACGGAAGTATCTGGTTCGGCAATGGCAGGAATAACCAGGACGATCCGGTTAATCCGTTGTATTATGTTTCTGCAAGGGGAAGCGGGCTTGCGGCGCCAAGCGATAACATCAGGCTGAACATTACTGGGTATTGGCCAAAAAAACTGGTTAGTTATGCTTCGGTTTATGACGACGGCTTTCAGCCATCTTCGTTCCGCCTGCCTTTAATCAGGCTGGCTGGTTTGTACTTACTTTATGCAGAGGCACTAAACGAAGTAAATGGGCCGACTGCAGAGGTATTTACTTATATAGATAAAGTTAGGCAAAGGGCTGGTTTACAAGGCATACAATCCGCATGGACAAACTTTTCTAAAAATCCGAATAAATTTAATACCAAAGATGGCTTAAGGCAGATTATACACCAGGAGAGGAGAATTGAGCTATGTTTTGAAGGCCAGAGTGGCTGGGATTTAAGAAGATGGAAAGAACTTCAGGCAGTTTTAACAGCGCCTATACAAGGTTGGAGCATTAATAATGCCGAAGCCATTAATTATTATCGTCCAACTACACAATTTATCCCCGTTTTCGGCTTAAAAGATTATTTATGGCCGATTAGAAGTTATGATCTGGTGGTGAACCCTAATCTGGTGCAAAATCCTTACTGGTAGTTTAAAATATTAAAGATATGAAACATATTAAAAACAGTATTTACCTCGCCCTTATCATTTCCGTTTTGGCCAGTATTACTGCCTGTAAAAAAATGGAAAATTATAACGATCCTGCTTCTTCAGATATGACTAAGCCTGGCGTAGTAAGCAATATTAAAGTTGATAATTTTAACGGTGGTGCCTATATCACGTATACTTTGCCAAATTCTAAAAACCTTTTGTATGTGTTGGCAAGGTATAAAATAAATGGCGTAACCACCCGTGAAACTAAATCCAGCTATTATTCTGATTCGATTATGGTTGATGGCTTTGCTAAAAAGCAAGGTTATGATGTTACATTGTATGCAGTAAGCAGAGCAGAAGTTAAATCGGATCCTGTTGTTGTGAGGGTTAATCCTGATACTCCGCCATATTTGCTGGCAAAACCCACTATTAATGCTGACCCTGATTTTGGCGGCATTAAAATCAGCGCTACAAATCCGGCGAAAAGTAATCTGGGGATTATTTTGCTTGGCTTAAGTGATAACAATACCTCCGATGTAATTGATCAGCATTATGATAAAGCTGGTGTAATTGCTTATTCTGTAAGGGGATTTGCTCCTGTGCCTAAAAAAATTGGTTACTATGTTACTGATAATTTTGGGAATATTTCCGATACGACTTATAAAACCATAACTCCTTTCTTCGAAACCCTGTTGGATAGAAATAAGTTTTTTCAATACAGGCTCCCTACGGATGGTGTAATTGCTTATGGTTGGGATCTTCCTTATTTATGGGATGGGAAAACTGATGGTAACTCAAACGGTTGGCATACCGCTCCAGGCGGAGCAATGCCTGCTATTGCCACTTTTGGTTTGGGTGTGAGTGCAAAATTAAGCCGTTTCATTTTATGGGAAAGGCCGGATGGAAGTGATAAATTTGCTTACGGACACGGAAATCCGAAAGTATTCTCTGTTTGGGGTTCTGATGCTGTCGCTCCGCGTGATGCGCAGCTTCCTTTATCGGCACCAGAAGGTACTGTCATTGGCGACTGGATCAATATGGGTAATTATAACTATCCTAATCCACCATCAGGCGCAACCCCTGTGGCGCATACAACAGCCGATAACGATTTCGTAAAAGCAGGGGTAAGCTTCAACTTCCCGCTAGCCAACCCAAAAGTGCGTTATATCCGCCTTTCGGTGAGTACAACTTGGTCTAACGGTACCTTCGCACATGCGATGGAAATGGCCTTTTATGGCGATCCCCGATAGTTAATTATAATCTAAGAAGATAAATTTTCAGATATGAAAAGTATATATAAAATTAGCGGTCTGCTACTGCTGTTAGCAATGGTAATCATAAGCTGTACCAAAGATGATATTGCCTTTAAAGAGTATTTAAAAGATGGCGAGATTGTTTATCCGGGCCGTGTAGCCAATATTATAACTAAACCTGGCAATTTAAGAACCGGGTTATGGTGGAATACGAGTCCTGATCCGAGTGTAACCAAATATGTAGTGTATTGGAATAATAATGCAGATTCGGTAGTTGTTAATGCCACTACGCATAATCCGCTTGATACCATGAAAGTAATTATCCCGAATTTAAAGGAATATACTTACACCTTTACCGTTTATTCTTATGATGGGCAGGGACATAAATCAATTCCAATTGAAGCCAGAAATGTGAGGGTTTTCGGTCCACTATACCAATCAGGTTTATTAAACAGGCCATATAATGCCACAAACCCTTATGTGGTGAATAGTAACGGATCAGTACAGTTAAATTTTAATACGCCTGATACCATTAATATCAATACTGTAGTCAGATACACCAATACTTCAGGTACCAGCATTGATAAAATCCTTTTGCCTAAGGATACTGCCATTACCCTTACTGATTATAAAGCAGGGACCAGCATATTGTATAAGTCATCGTATATTCCAGGTAAGGGCGCTTTAGACGTATTTCCGGTAGCTGATTTTTCGACATTTCCTCAGATTTTCACTTATGTACTCTGCGACCGTTCACTTTTTGCTGAAGTGCATTTACCGGGAGATGCACAGACCTACGAATCGGGGACCAGTATCAGTAAGTTGTGGGATGGGAGCGTCGGCCCGCAGGGTTATCCGAATATTTTTCATAGCGCAGGCAATAGCGGTATGCCGCATGTAATTAGTTTTGATTTGGGCAGGCTCTACAATAATTTATCCCGCATAGAAGAAACCGGACGCGATTGCTGTAATAATCCTGATCGTTTTGAGGTTTGGGGAATAGCAGATTTAACCAACGCCACCACTACCTTGTCAGCAAGCAACAGCGGCTGGCCTGCTGAAGCCTTGAGTAAAGGCTGGACGCTTTTAAAAGATGTGACCAGGACTGATGATGGTAAAAATGCCGTTACTACAGATCTGGATAACGGCGGTAAACCGATTCGTTATATTCGCATCAGGATTAAACATGTAACCACCGGGGATGGCAATTATAGCAATATGAGCGAAATCAGGTTCTGGAATAAACAGTAAGCTTATTGGATGGTCGACTCGATTGAGCATTTAAACAAGACGGACCGTCATTTTGAGCGGAGTGCTACCTAGTCGAAATTTATCTCGGGGCAGATCTCTCCGCTCCGCTGCGCTCCGGTCGAGATGACGGTTTTAGATTAATCAGATACAAAATACAAATGAAAAATGAATTTTAAAGAACTGACGGGTATTGCATTTTTTTTGCTTTTCATCAGTAAAAACGTTTTTTCCCAGCAAAAACCTTTGTCACTCTGGTATGATAAGCCTGCTAAAATCTGGGAAGAAACCCTTCCCCTGGGCAATGGTAAATTAGGCATGACACCTGATGGTGGCATAACAAAGGAAAATATTGTACTGAACCATATTGCGCTGTGGAGCGGAGGGAAACAGGATGCCAATAATTATGAAGCTTATAAAAGCCTCCCAAAAATCAGGCAGTTGATATTAACAGGGAAAAATGATGAGGCACAAGAACTTGTCAACCGCGATTTCGTTTGTAAGGGGCAGGGCTCCGGGGGGGCAACCTGGGGTAAATATCAAACATTGGGCAATCTGCAGCTCGATTATGAATATCCGGGCCTTAAAGAAGTGAAACCTGAGGCTTACCAAAGAACTTTGTCGTTGAATAAAGCAGTAGCCACAACAGCATTTACACTCAATGGCGTAAAATACAAAAGAGCGTATTATTGCAGCTTTGATGATGACGTAGCGATTATCCGCATTACTGCCGATCAGCCTAAAAAATTAAACTGTAACATTTCCATCAGCAGACCTGAAAAAGCGACCATAGCTATTCAGGGGAATGAATTGTTGATGTTCGGACAGCTGGATAACGGAACCGATGGAAAGGGTATGCGGTATATGAGCCGCGTAACCACCAAACTGAAAGATGGCTCGGTTACCAGTGATGGCAATCTCCTCAAAATAAAAGATGCAACCGAAATCATCATTTATGTTGCTGCCGAAACCGACTTCAAACATGCTGATTTTGAGCTAAGGATAAAAAATGAGTTGCAGATGGCAAAAAAGAAAGCTTATAGTGAAGAACTGGCCAGGCATAGTGCCAACTTTGGCAAACTGTTTAACCGTTTAAAAATTAACCTGGGAGAAGGGGAAGCGGCTAACTTACCAACCGATGTAAGGCTGGATCGTTTTTACAAAGATTACAAAAATGATGTTTCGCTGAGCGCTTTGTTTTTTCAATTTGGACGTTATTTAAGCATTAGCAGTACCAGAGTCGGACTTTTGCCACCCAATCTTCAGGGTTTATGGGCCAACCAGATCAATACGCCATGGAATGGCGATTACCACCTGGATGTTAATGTACAGATGAACCATTGGGCCATTGAGCCAACCAATTTATCCGAACTGAATCTTCCTTTAGCCGAACTGGTCAGGAATTTGACCCGGCATGGAGCAAAAACTGCCAGGGCTTATTACAATGCCGATGGCTGGATTGCCCACGTGATTACCAACGTTTGGGGTTTTACCGAACCAGGAGAAAGTGCCTCATGGGGTGCCTCAAATGCCGGTTCGGGCTGGTTGTGCAGCAACCTTTGGGACCATTTCGCTTATAGCCGCGATTTAAAATACCTGAGAAGTATTTATCCGGTTTTAAAAGGATCTGCAGCGTTTTATCAGAGTGCTTTAATCAGGGAACCAAAAACAGGCTGGCTGGTTACTTCTCCTTCCGTATCGCCGGAAAATACGTTTTACCTGCCCAACGGGAAAACGGCAAGCATTTCAATGGGGCCAACCATCGATAACCAGATAGTAAGGGAACTTTTTACTAATGTGATTACGGCGGCCAAACTGCTTAAGCTTGATGCTGCCTTTAGTGACTCGTTACAACAAAAACTAAAATCGATCCCGCCAGTGGGCATAATCAGTAATGACGGGCGCATACAGGAATGGCTAGAAGATTATAAAGAAACCGACCCCCAACACCGCCACATTTCACATTTATATGGCGTTTATCCGGCTGGTTTGATCAGCCCGACTTCGACTCCGGCCTTAGCCGAAGCCGCAAAAAAAACACTTGAGGTTAGGGGAGACGATGGACCAAGTTGGTCGATTGCTTATAAACAATTATTTTGGGCAAGGTTACAGGATGGGAACCGGGCATTTAAACTGTTCAGGGAGATTTTAAAGCCCACTCTACGTACCGATATCAACTATGGAGCAGGTGGGGGTGTTTACCCGAATATGTTATCAGCCGGACCACCGTTCCAGATTGATGGTAACTTTGGTGCCACTGCGGCAATTGCAGAAATGCTGATTCAGAGTCATGATGGTTTTATTGAATTGCTACCAGCCATTCCGGATGCATGGAAAGCATTCGGCGAAATTAAAGGTTTAAAGGCAAGAGGTAACTTTACTGTTGATATGAACTGGAAAGATGGAAAAATCACATCTTACAAAATAGCTTCAGCAATTCCACAAAAAGTGAAAGTCAAAATAAATGGAAAATTGAGCAATATAACTTCAGTTAAACTTTAGCAACACATGATTTTTAGATTTTTATTCAGATATCTGGCCCTCCTCATTTTCAGTGTGTTGTTCCTTTTCATTACAAAGGCTTCTGCCGTTATTATCCCTTATGGTAAAAGTGGTAAAATAGTTTACAATCTTAAAACTGGTACCTTCAATGTATCAGAAAGTGCGAAGCAACTATTGTTAAAAGGTTTTTCTCAGGCTGAATACCAGAAAAAGCTATTTAGCTCGAAGGATTATAAAAATATAACCTATAGTAAAAAAGTTATCCATGATAGATTTGGCAATGGGCTCAAACACATTTTTCTGCTGAAGCAGCCTGGTTTACCAGCCATGCAACAAGTCTTTTATACTTACAATGGTAAAAATTATTTTATCATTAACTTGGTATTAGTTGGTACTGATTTATCCATTAACCGCATTGTCCCTTTAAATGGCAACCTCATTAATCAGGAATATGCTGATGTGCCTACCAGTTTATTCGTGCCTTTCGATAACGATACTTTTATTTCTTATCATACCGTGCCTTTAACTGTAAATGTGAACAATCCAAGTGCGGAGGTTACGGCTTTATACCATAATCAGTCGCGCAAAGGTTTTGTGATCGGTTCTATTGAACACCGTGACTGGAAAACCGGTATCATCACTGCAATGGATGTCGATAAAAAGATCAGCTTACAAACGATCTGTGGTTTTACGGATGAAAGTATTACCCGTGATAAAATGACACATGGTTACCTGAAAGGCAATTCGGTGAGTTCAGCAAAAGTATTTTTCGGCGCTTTTGATGACTGGCGCTTGGGCATGGAAACTTATGCCAAACTGAACAGGATTTCTGAACCTCCCATTGTTTTTAAATGGAATAATGCCACTCCGGTAGGCTGGAACAGCTGGGGCGTGATGCAGGAGAGAATTACGCTCGAAAAGGCCAGGCAGGTAGTCAATTTTTTTGCCGATAGTTTGAAGTCGTTCAGGAGTGGTGGCGTAGCATATATCGACCTTGATTCGTATTGGGATAAGCTTTTAAAAGGTGGTTTAACGGGCGATTACGCCCAACTGAAAGCCTTTGCTGATTATGCCAAATCAAAAGGATTAAAACCAGGCATTTATTGGGCGCCCTTTGTTGATTGGGGTTTTGCGGGTGGTGGAAACCGAAAAGCCGAAGGAACAGATTACACTTTTGGCGAGATGTGGACAAAAGTTGGTGCAGGTTACCATGATCTGGACGGTGCCAGGGCTTTAGATCCTACACACCCCGGCACACAGCAGCGTATGGCATCCGTAATTAAGAAATTTAAAGAATGTGGTTTCGAAATGATCAAGATTGATTTTTTAGGACATGCGGCAATAGAGTCTGCTCATTTTTTCGACCCAAAAGTAACAACAGGGATGCAGGCCTATAAAACCGGAATGGAGTTTTTGTTAAAACAGCTTGATGGTAAAATGATGGTTTATGCAGCAATTTCTCCAAGTCTGGCTTCTGGCCGGTATGTACACGTACGACGAATTGCCTGCGATGCCTTCAAGTCCATTAAAGATACCGAGTATACTTTAAACAGTGTAAGTAATGGCTGGTGGCAAACTTACCTCTATGATTATATCGACGCCGATCATGTTGTTTTTTCTGATCAGTCAGATGGCGAGAATGCTGCCAGGTTTTTATCGGCAATTGTTACGGGTACCTGCATTACCGGCGATGATTTTTCAATTTACGGCAAATGGGCAGGTACCGCAAAGCGATTATTGAACAATACTGAAATATTGAAGGTTTTGCAGGATGGAAAGGCATTTGTTCCGGTAGAAGGCAACAGGGGTAAATCGGCATCGCAATTATTTGTAAAACAGGCTGGTAATATAAAATACCTGGCCATATTTAATTATAGCGATGCTACAAAAGCTTTTCATATCGACTTTACCGGAATTGGTTTGAAGCCAACCGATACTTATATAGCCGAAAACCTGATCACCCGAAAAGTGGAGTCTCTTCATCACAACCAAACGATCAATCTGGGCGGAAAAGATGCTCTTATCTTTAAATTACCCTCAAACCCTAACAACTAACCAATCCTCTATCTATAAAAATCAGTAATTACTATTTAACACAAATGAACAGATCAGATCAATTTCAAGGTTATATGAGGCACGGGGTGCTGGCGATTTCGCTTTCCCTTTTTGCGCTAACCAAGCTTAATGCACAAGCCATAATACCTATCGAAACGGCTCATAATGCGCTGGTTTTGCAAGCAGATGCTAAAAAAGATGTAAACACAATATTTTTTGGAAAAAAACTGGCTGATAAACAGGAATATGAACAGATCAGTAGCCAGTACAAACAGACAGAAGATTATACCGGACAGTTAAATTCGGCTTATACACCATCAGGTTCGAGAAACCTGGTTGAACCGGCCATTAGCGTTACCCATGCCGATGGAAATAATTCACTTGATCTGAAGTACGTGGATCATACTGTTATTAAAATAGATGATAATGTAAGTCTGCTGAAAATCAGGTTAAAAGACCCGATATACAATTTTGAAGTAACCCTGTTTTACAAATCGTTTTATAAGCAGGATGTGGTAGAGCAGTGGACGGAAATTAAGCATAACGAAAAAGGAACGGTGATATTAAATAAATATGCTTCGGCAAACCTGCACTTAAAATCACCACATTTTTGGCTTAACCAATTTCATGGCGATTGGGCGAAGGAAATGCAGCCTGAGCAAAGTGAAATTACCCATGGCATTAAAACCCTGGATAGCAAATTGGGTACAAGGACCAATCTTTTTCAGCCTTCCGTTTTTATGATTTCGATGGGTAAACCTGCCGAAGAGAATGCAGGCAATGTTTTATACGGTGCTTTAGAGTGGAGTGGTAATTTTAAGATTGACCTGGAACTCGATTATCAGGATAACCTGCGCATTATTGCAGGGATGAATAATTATGCATCTCCTTACAGCTTAAAACCAGGTGAAATTTTTACCACGCCGGCGTTTTTATATACTTTCTCTGACCAGGGGAAGGGCGATGCGAGCAGAAAACTGCAGAACTGGGCACGCAACTATAAAATATTGGATGGTAAAGGTAACCGCCTAACGCTTTTAAATAATTGGGAAGCTACTTATTTCGATTTTAACGAACAGAAACTTGCTGAATTGCTTAAAGATACCAAAAAACTGGGTGTCGATTTTTTTTTACTGGATGATGGTTGGTTTGGCAATAAATATCCGCGTAACAGCGACAATGCAGCACTCGGCGACTGGCAGGAAAACAAAAAGAAACTTCCTAATGGGATTGCCTCATTGGTAAAGGAAGCCGATAATGCCGGTACCCGGTTTGGGATCTGGATTGAACCTGAAATGGTGAGTCCGAAAAGTGAACTATATGAAAAACATCCGGATTGGGTGGTGAAACAGCCAGGTCGTCCTGAATATTATTTCAGGAACCAGCTGGAACTTGATCTTTCGAACCCAAAGGTACAGGATTTTGTATTTGGGGTAGTTGATGGGTTATTTACCAGAAATCCAAAACTGGCTAACATTAAATGGGATTGCAATGCAGTAGTTTACAATGCCTATTCCGCTCACCAGAAAAATCAGTCGCATTTTTACATTGATTATGTAAAAGGTTTGTACAATGTATTACAACGCATCCGTGCAAAATATCCAACTGTACCTATGATGTTATGCTCTGGCGGTGGCGGTAGGGTAGATTATGCTGCGCTACAGTATTTTACCGAATTTTGGCCCAGCGATAATACCGACCCATTGGAAAGGATATTTATGCAATGGGAATACTCTTATTTCTATCCGGCAATCAGTACCTCCAATCATGTAACCGATTGGGGTAAACAACCGATAAAATTCCGTACGGATGTAGCCATGATGGGTAAATTGGGCTTTGATATTGTGGTTAGCAAATTACCTGAGAAAGAACTTCAATTTTGCCAGGAGGCTATTAAAAACTATAACGAAGTAAAGGAGATTATCTGGCATGGCGAACAATACCGGTTGGCAGATCCGCGTACCGGCAGCGTCGCTTCGATGTTGTATGTAAATGAGCAAAAAACGGAAGGTGTGATTTTTAACTATCTGGTAAATTACCGTTATGGTGAAAGCAGTAAATATCCCATTAAATTGAATGGATTAGATGCCGCAAAGAAATATCAGATCAGAGAAATTAACTTATTTCCAGACACCAAATCGTCAATTGATGCCAACAGAATTTATACAGGAGATTTTTTGATGAATATCGGGTTCAACCCGGTTTTAACTGCCAGCAGAACGAGCGTAGTACTGAAGTTTGAGGAAGTAAAATAATAAAACAATCGCCTGGTTCGTATCGCAATGGTTCGTGTCAACACGAACCATTTTATAAAACCATTATTATCTCACCTTATAAAACTTAAATACTTAATAATGAATTAAAACTGCATTGTAACTTTAACAATTTCATAATGCTGGCTAATCATCCAGCTAATAACATCATATCATATTTGTTTAACAGAGCGAACCAAGTAATATGATGATTTAAGCAAAATGATATGAGACTGATTTCCTGCGTAGCGCTATTGATGGTTATACCAGCAACCGGGCTGTTAATCAATTCAAATAAATTTAACGATAAAAAAACGCCGGCCATACCGGTGCATAAGCAGGTTGCAATTGATTCAGCCCAATCACATTGGTTTGATCGGGCTGATGCAGTTGCTAAGTTTGACCTGACGCCTTTTGTATCTTCAACAGACTATCGGTTAAGTTTTTTTAAGCCTGTAAATCCCAGTTCCCCTTCATTTTTTTCCACTACCAAATAGTTTAAGACTAAAGACTCTGGACTAAAGACTCTTGACTGAGGACTCTGGACTAAAGACTCTCGACTCCAAACTCCCAACTCCAAACTATTTATTCTCCCACCAGTTTAGCGGAAATGTTATCTCATCAACTGAACTTGCAATCATATCAGGCTTAAAGGCATAATGTCCCAGGGTATCCTTGCTTGATATGCCAGAGAGCACCAGAATGGTTTTGTAACCCATCTGTACGCCGCCCTGTATATCAGTTTCCATGGTATCGCCGATAACAGTGGTTTCACTGGTTTCCAAGCCCAAGAATTTACGTGCCGAACGCATCATCACCGGACTCGGTTTACCGGTAACAAAGGCTTTTCTGCCCGTTGCTTCTTCAATCATGGCGGTGGTGGCTGCAATCCCAAGGTTATTCCATCCTGGTTTTTTCGGCGATGGATCTCTGTTGGTGGTGATAAATTTAGCGCCCGCCAAAATCATATCAACCGCACGCTGAACCATTTCGAGTGTAAAGTTTCTGCCTTCTCCCAATACAACAAATTCAGGGTCGGTATTCACCAAAGTAATGCCATGATCGTGCAAACTGCTTAATAAACCGCCTTCACCCAATACATAAGCGGTACCATTCGGATTTTGATCGGAAAGAAATTTTCCTGTAGCCATTGCGCTGGTGTATACATGACTTTCTTCAACCTTTATTCCCAAACCCTTTAATTTGCGTACCACTTCCAAAGGGGTTCTTTGGCTATTGTTTGTCATAAACGCGAAGGGGATCGCTTCGTCGATCAGTTTTTTAATGAATTTGTCTGCTCCGGTGATGAGTGCCTCCCCACTATAGATCACCCCATCCATATCGATTAATAATCCTTGTTTCATGTGCTAAAAGTTAATCCGTTTATCTGCAAACTTAATATTTTCTTGTTCAATTAATGTTAAGGCCAGTTTTTATACAACCAGTTTTGATCTAAACTTAGCCTGATGTAATCGAAGACCGTTCTCGTGCACACAGGAAACCTAAAGCGCTTGCATTAAGATTCCCAATCCCTTTGGGAATAACGGTTGCTCATGGTTTAACGTTCTGAGAAAAAGCCTTCAATTATATTAAATTGTAGAACAAATTTTCCAAGACTAACAATGCTAAATTCAATGAGCTTGTTCATTATGTCTAAATAGTATTTGTTTCTGATTTTATTTAGAAAATAATCTTCTAACTGTAGCGTATGCCAGATTTTCATCGTATTGGTAGAAAAAATAGATAATGAGAAACGCTTTTAAATTAACCGCGATCTTTTTGATCGGATTAGCAATTGCGAGTGCATGCAAAAAGAAAACCAACAACCCGGTGGAATTTTCTATTGATGCGCAAAATTTAACCCCTTGTACAGAAGGAAACTGTCGGTTTGAGTATGTGAATTATTCGGAAATGCCCGATGAGCGAGGCACGATTAAGACCGGGCAATACCGGATTTTCTCAGTTACGAAGAGTAATAGCTTCAGTACAACGCGCATTTACATGCAGGTGCCAATGCAGGATGATGATAGGTTTCTGCTAACAGATGCTGATATTCAGGGCGGAAAGGTGAAATATCTCTTTTCATGCCCTTCATGCGACTATTTCAATTTACTGCCTATCGCAGGTACTGTTAAAGGTATTAAGATTGCAGATCTCAATAACTCGGCAGAAAAGTGGCTTTTGGATGCCCACCTTGTTTTAGCAGCCGAAAAATCGAAAACGCCGGTAGATACGATCCATATTAAACAGTATTTTAGCCTGGCAGTAAAATAGTTAGGCGCATATAAAACCGCTAAATGTACATCGGTACCATTTTTCGCCAGTAATGGGGCCTGTGTGCGTTGCTTTCCCAGGTATGAAACTGGTTGGGGATATTTTTCTGCCATAGTAAATTGCTCAGGTGTTGATTTTCCCTTAAAAAAGGATCAGTTTCTCCTACAGCAAGAATAATTTCCATTTCTCTAACTGCTGATAACAACCGGGCATCGTTTAAGTTCGCGATGTATTGCGCGGGCATATTAAAATAAACTTCATTACTGTGAAATCCGTTCAGGAGGTCTCTAAAATCGCCGATGTTATAGGTGAGGTCGTACCTTCCACTAATGCCAACGGCCTTTTTAAACAACCAGGGATATTTCATGGCCAGATTTATGGCATGGTAGGCGCCCATACTGCAGCCGGCGGTTTCAACATAATCGCCATTGTTTTTTTGATAGATAAGCGGTAATACTTCTTCAAGGATGTATTTTTCATATTGTAAATGCCTGTCTATCCGTACAGAGGGAAATACATCAGCGTTATAAAAACTCTCTCCATCTATACTATCCACACAGAAAACCTGAAGTTCACCATGTTCAATCTGCGCATTTAGGGAGGCTATAATTCCCCAGTTTTCGTAATCATAAAACCTCGCCATACGAGTGGGGAAAAAGATCACTGCCCTTCCCGCATGGCCGAAAATGAGAAGCTCCATATCCCGCTGAAGATTTTGACTGAACCATTTGTGATATTCCCTTTTCATCGCGTTAATTCTTTTTGGGAAAATTAATGCGTCTATGTTATTGCAATATTAATTAAGCGTGATAATTAACCTAATTTCTCTTTAACAGTACTGGCCCACAGCCGATAACCTTCTTCACTTAGATGAAGACCGTCGTGATCATAAAGTGCAGGATTTGGCTGTCCATCTTTATTCAGCATTTTCTTAAAAACATCGATAAATTTCCAATGGCTGTTCAGTTTAATAATTTCGCTCTCAATAAGATTATTGGTGTACCTGAACTGATCGGCCATTTGCCAGCGGGTAATACTGGGTTTCAAGGAAATAAAATAACAGGGCAATATGCCAAACCTTTGGTTCACTTTAACCATCAGCTGCTGGAAAAATATAAATATTTCTTCTGGGTTTCTGCCATCGCCAAGGTCGTTATCACCTGCATACACCACCAGTGCCTTTGGCTTATAATCTGTCATAATCCGCTCAAAAAACCATACGCAGGCCGCTAAGGTAGCGCCTCCAAAGCCTAAATTAGTTACCTTCATGTAATCGAAATCATCTTCCAGGCTATTCCATAACCGGATAGATGAGCTGCCATAAAAAATAACGCCGGGATTTTCAAGGTCCAGGCGATGCGCTCTTTCCAGTTGTTTAACTTCTTCTTCGTACCAGTACATATCGCTAAAGATATAAAGATCTGCTTCTTGAAGAAATGTGTGGTGTGTTAAGTTTGTGTTATCAGGTACCGGTTTATCAGTTCATTAGTGGTTTGTTTATTCACAGTGCCGAAAAAGCCAAAACTTAGTGTTTTAATTTCTTTCTCCAGCCACTCCACTATCATAAGGGAATATCTTTGCTATTTCCATGTTATACCCGAGCAGGTTGTTCATCGTAAATTTCTATAAAATTGTCACTTGGTGTGGATCGTTTAGTTAGAAGATTTTAACTGCTTAGCTGGTAATTGTTTAAATAGACTAATTGTAATGGCTCAGGTGGCTTTATGTATCGCAAAATTAAACACAAGGAGTCTGCGTCCCGAACCATTTAAAGCAGGGATTTTAAAATTGACTAGTTAAAGACTACTCACTGTAATTCCTCTTATCAGCAGCATAAACATGGTACCAGATGTACAGAATCCATATTAACACCACCGTGCTATACACCAGTTCGGGTTCAAAAGAATCCCTTGTCGTTAACAACGCAATGGAGGAGATCAGGGCAGTCAGGAAGAAATAAAGGATATTTTTCATAACGTACTGATTTTATGAATGTTGAATTGAGTAAATATAACGAAATTTTTGTTAAAAACGAATTATTTTAGAAATAATTTACCGGAACATGATGTTAATGCTCATAGTTTGTTTGAAATAGTCCATAGCTTACTTAGCTTGGCAGTTTTTCTATAGATTTATCTTATGATCTCAGGCATTTAAGAGGGTTTTGCTGTTAAAAAAGTTCACTTTGGGATTTCTATGGAGAAATTACCTACATTTTAACCACACAGGTAATTAAATATCTCAAAACAGCACAAAAATGTGGCAATAAGGAATTTATATTTTATGTAAGTTTACCTGGCACAAACTAACCAGAATTAATAACACACACAAATGATTAAATTTTCTTTAAGCTTAATTTCTTTTACACTAGTTTTTTTTGGATTAAGAAACTTCTTTAGTGAACCAAAGATACAGCACGTATCACCCCCTGAATTAACCATTACAAATTTCGCAGGACCAGATGTTACACCAAGCCCGGCCTGTTTAGCGGTAGCGCCAACCGGCGAAGTGTACGTGGGTGTTGATATGATCGGATCTTTAGGTAAAGATCCTGGCAAAGGCCATATCCTTAAATTAATTGACAAAGACAATGATGGCAAAATGGACGAACACGTGGATTTTGCCGAAGTGGATAATCCACGCGGAATTATTGTACAGGGTAGCCAGGTTTATGTATTGCATACCACTTTTTCGAAAGAAACAAAACAGGCTACCGGCATGAATCTGGTTGTTTTTGAAGATAAAGATGGCGACGGAAAGGCTGATGGCCCCGAAAAACCGCTCATCGAGCATATCAGTAACGCCAAATACATCCGCGAGCGTGGTACTGATCATGCCACCAATGGCATCAGGATTGGGATTGACGGTTGGATTTATATCTCTGTAGGAGATTTTGGATTCCACGATGCGGTAGACCGTTCAGGTAAAAAACTAACCATGCTGGGTGGAGGAATTTTGCGCGTTCGTCCGGATGGAACCGAAATGGAAGTATATACCCACGGTACACGTAATGTTTATGATGTGGCTATTGATCCTTATATGAATGTTTTTACCAGGGAAAATACCAATGATGGCGGAGGCTGGAATGTTCGTTTCTCGCACCATATACAATCTGGCGAATACGGTTACCCGGTTTTATTTCAGAATTTTACCGAAGAAATTATTCCGGCACTTGCCGATTTAGGTGGAGGATCGGGTACCGGAGCTTTATTTATGGACGAACCCAACTGGCCTGAACAATATAACCATGTGCCCATGATGGCAGATTGGGGCAGAAGTATGCTTTATATTCATAGAGTTACTGCTGACGGACCAACCTTTACACAGAAAGATGAAGAATTTATCAAACTACCGCAAATTACAGATCTTGACGTAGACGGATCAGGAAGGTTATACCTTTCGGCCTGGGATGGCGCAGGTTATTCCGGTAGTCCGAATAAAGGTTATGTTGTTCGCGCAGTACCCAACAACTGGACTTACAAAGCTTTTCCGGATGTTAAAAAGGCTTCTGTTAAAAAACTAACGGAGCTACTTAAATCGAATAGTGCAGTAGGCCGATTGGCAGCTTCGCAAGAATTGATTTCGCGTAACAATAAACAAGCCGTTTCATCAGCTTTAAAAGTTGCTTCTGATCAGGGTTTAGCACTTGATGTACGTATAGCAGCTATGTACACCTATGCACAGCTGACCAAAGAAAATGGTATTGCAAAGCTGATTGAATTTACCAAAGATAAAGCAATGAAAGAGTTTGCTTTAAAGGCGTTGGCTGATCGTAAAATTTATATAGATAAAGTACCAGTTGAACCTTTTTTAGAGGGTTTAAAAGATGCCGATCTTCGCGTTCAGGCAGCTTCTATCATTGGCTTAAACCGTTTGGGCAGAGCTGAAGTAGCCAACGTACTTTTACAAACCAAAGTTCCCGCTTCATTTACCGCACCTGCAAAAGGTACTGAAGGACCTCATGCAACACCAAACTCAGCGATCATTTTACCGCATTTAGCGGTTAGGGCATTGGTTGATCTTCAGGCAGAAGATGCACTGCTTGCTGCGGTTAAAACTGAAAATTCTACTCTTGCACTCTGGGCTTTACGTTATATACACACCGAAAAAGCGGTTAATGGGCTGATTGAGAACTATAAACAAGCCACAGATGAAAAGTTAAAAGAGCAGATTTTGGTTACCTTAGGCCGCTTGTATAAAAAGGAAATTGCTTATGACGCCAGTTGGTGGTGGGGTACACGTCCCGATTCTCACGGGCCATATTTTAAAGCCGTTTCCTGGGAAGGTTCTCCAATCATCGAGAAATTTATAAAGGAAGAGGCTACCAAAGCAGGAGCGAAGGGTAAACAATTTTATGTTGATTTAAATGAGCGCCAAAGGATGGATATTCCTGAATTCAACGTAGAAGAAAAGGTTGCAGCAGTTGAAGAACCAAAAATTGATCTGAATAAAATCAAAAACAAAAAAGGCCAGGTGGGTAAATCGTCTATTGAAGATGTATTGTTGGCCATCAATAAACTACCGGGCGATCCGCTAAAAGGAAAAAATATTTTCAATAGCCAGGGTTGCGTGGCCTGCCATAGCTTAAGCAAAAGCGAAAAAATGAAAGGTCCGTTTATGGGACAGATCGGTTCTATTATGAATCGTGAGCAAATTGCAGAATCGATATTAAAACCCAATGCTTCCATTTCCCAAGGCTTTGCCTCGGTAATGATTACGGCCAAAGGCGACCGCACCTATATGGGCTTTATTACAGAAGAAACTGCTGCTAAAGTGGTAATACGTAACATTGCCGGTGAAGTTTTTACCATTAAAACGGGCGATATCCTGTCGAGAAAAGAAATGGAAACTTCGATGATGCCAGAAGGTTTGGCAAATTCGCTGTCATATGAAGAGCTGGCTTCCTTAGTTTCTTTCTTATCTGAACAGAAGCAATAGCAATCTAAATAACTTTTTCTGCCATAGCGGAGCTTTCTGTTTTTATAGAAATCTCCGCTATGTGTCTTTAGGGAAGATTCAGTCCAATAGTAAAGTTTCTTATTTCAACAGTACGTTTTTCTTATTCCGGGGAAGTCGTCACCCTGAACTTGTTTCAGGGTCTTTTATCTCGATTAAATCCCTTTCATGAGCATTCCGTAAAAATAACAACATGATTGACCTGACTCTACCTAAGCATTAACCGATAAAATACTCTGGACTCCAGACGAAGGACTTCAGACTAATTTGTTATTTTCCCGCCATATTTATCCATAAACTCCGGGCTGTAGTTTCAGTTTAAAAAAACAAAACTTACATTTAGCCATTAAATCTATATATTTAGTCGATGAGCAGATCGGCCAGCAGTTATGGAAGACCATTTTTTTGAACAAATTTTCAAGAATCCTCTTGAACAACAAAACATTCCACCCAATGAAGTCATATCGCTTTGGGCAGAAAAGCTTATTCAGGTACTTTTTCCGGAAAATTCTGCTGAGGTATTTTCAACCATTGCCGAACTAAAGGTTTACGTGGCTGCTTTGGAGCTTGAGCTTTATGACATCATATCAGCGAGCTGTCAGCTTAAAAATAGCGCATGCAAAGATGCAGCAGGCCAGTTTTTCAAAAGTTTACCGGAACTTTATCGCATTCTAAATACCGACATCATGGCCATTTACGATGGCGATCCTGCGGCACAGAGCAGGTTCGAGGTAATCAGGACCTATCCTGGTTTTTATGCCATTTGTTTCTACAGGATTGCCCATATGCTTTACAATTTTGGGATACCGCTTGTGCCAAGGATACTCACAGAGTATGCACATTCTAAAACAGGTATTGATATTCATCCGGCTGCCAGTATAGGCGAGTATTTTTATATCGACCACGGAACAGGGATTGTTATCGGAGAAACCAGCACCATTGGTCGTTATGTTAAACTTTACCAGGGGGTAACCCTTGGTGCGTTGAGTGTTAAAAAAACACTGGCGGGCAGTAAGCGCCATCCTACGGTAGAAGACAGGGTGGTGATCTATTCCGGAGCAACCATATTAGGTGGCGAAACCGTCATCGGGCACGATAGTATCATCGGAGGAAACGTATGGCTTACCGAGAGTATCCCGGCATTTTCCACCGCTTATCATTCGCCCATCATAACCATAAGAAATTATAAAGAAACCCATTAATACAGTACAATATGGCAGGAATAATCGATTTGATCGGAAACACGCCAATGGCCGAACTTCAAAAGTTGAATGTAAACCCCGGCGTTCGCGTATTTGCCAAACTGGAAGGCAACAATCCAGGTGGTAGCGTTAAAGACAGGGCTTCGCTCAATATGATCAGAAGTGCAATTGAACGTGGCGAAGTTACTCCTGATACTAAATTGGTGGAGGCTACAAGTGGCAATACCGGAATTGCCTTGGCCATGATTGCAAGTTTGTACAATTTAGATATTGAATTGGTTATGCCGGCCAACTCTACACGCGAAAGAAAGGTAACCATGGAGGCCTTTGGTGCAAAAGTAACCTTGTTGGAGAGTATAGAAGCCTGCAGGGATTATGCAGAAGAAAAAGGGGTTTCAAAAGGATATTATCTGTTAAATCAATTTGCCAATCAGGATAATTACCTGGCCCATTACAAAACAACCGGACCGGAGATATGGAGGGATACTGAGGGACAGATTACGCATTTTGTTAGTTCTATGGGAACAACCGGAACGATTATGGGCTGTTCGAGATTTTTCAAGGAAAAAAATGCTGATATTCAGATTGTCGGCTGCCAACCTACAGAGGGCTCATCCATTCCGGGTATCAGGCGTTGGCCTGAAGAATATCTGCCCAAAATATTTGATCCCAAAAGGGTAGACCGGGTAATGGATATTGCGCAGGAAGAAGCAACCCGAATGGCCAGGAGAATGGCTAAAGAAGAAGGTTTGTTTGCGGGAATGAGTTCTGGCGGTGCGTGCGCAGCTGCGCTGAAGCTTGCCGGTGAATTAGATCAGGGTACTATTGTTTTTATCGCCTGCGATCGGGGAGACCGCTACTTAAGCAGCGACCTATTTGGTTGAACATAATCCGTTGAGCTTGCCGGACTATTTTGACACAAGCATGCAGCACCTTTGAATAATTTGAACAGCTAAAAGGTGCCCTTTCCACGGAGAAATGCCCTTTAACTTTTTCCAAATCATCTTCATTTTCTAAGCATGCCTGAGCATTATGTTTGCCACGGAGGCACGAAAAACACGGAAAAACTTTAATCTCCTCCGTGATTTCTGTGTTTCCGTGGCCAATTATCTACACATGCTTTAAAAGCAATCTCCCTGGGGCTTTCAAAAATTATAAGGTTTTTAAATCATCTTAATTTTTCTACGCATGCCTGAGCATTATGTTTGCCACGGAGGCACGAAAAACACAGAAAAACTTTAATCTCATCCGTGATTTCTGTGTTTCCGTGGCCATTATTTAACACATGGCTTGAAAGCAATTTCCATGGTGCTTTACAAATTATAAGGCTAATGATCAGATTTTATAATATATTTGCTAATTACATTAGTAAATATGTCGGTAAAAGTTAATATCACTTCAAAGGGAATACAAAAGGTACTTAAAAATTATAATGAAAGACAGGCGATTGCCGAATATATTTGGAATGGTTTTGATGCCAATGCAAATACCATCCGTTTAGATTATGAGGCCAATCCGTTAGGTCTTTTAACTCATTTAACCATAGCTGATAATGGTTATGGAATTAATTTCGACCGCCTACAACAAAAATTCGATCCTTTTTTCGAATCAGAAAAAGCCGTTCAGATTGTAGCACCAAAGCATACTTCCAAAATGCATGGGCGTAATGGGGTAGGTAGGCTAACCTTTTTTACCTTTGCGCACGACGCCGTTTGGCATACCACCTATCAATCAGAACAAGGCTTTCGCGATGGCGAGATCCGCATTAATACAGGTGGCTTAAACAGTTACAGCTCCGATTTTTCTCCCGCTACCAGCCAGGTTGGAGCAACTGGTACCACAGTATCTTTCTCCAATTTAAAGATCAGCCAGCAAGACCTGGAAACCATTGTACTTCCATTTCTAATCAACGAATTCTGCTGGTTTATCGAATTGAATAAACACAAAAATTATTCGATTATTGTAAATGGCGAAGCATTGAATTTTAGCAGCAATATTAAAAGCATAGAAGAATTCAAGCTTTTTTATCCTGATACTTCTGTTACTTTTAAGATCAAATATGTGCACTGGAAAGAAAATCTTCATAAAGAACTGTCTAAATACTACTTTTTGGCCGGTGGAGAAGAAATTTACAAAGATTACACCACCCTAAACAAAAAGAGCGACGATTATTTTCACAGTGTATATATCGAAAGTGATTTTTTTCTTGATTTCGATTTTAAGAGTTTCGAAAATGAAGGGCAGGTAGCCATATTTGGTGCTGCCAAATCTTCGCCGGAGTACAGGTTTTTGGTTAAGGCACTAACAGAGTATCTCAAAAGCAAGCGTAAACCATTTTTAAAAGAATATGCCAACAACTTGATTCAAGGTTATGAGCAGGATGGAATATTTCCGGTTTATAGCAGCGAAAGAGAAAAGGAATTAAGAAAGCCCGCATTGGTTGATTTCATTAAAGCTTTGTATGAACTGGAACCTAAATTATTTGGCAGCTTAAATACCGATCAAAAGAAAACCATTGTACGCCTGATTGATCTCTTAATGCGTGCTAATCTCCACGATGAAATTTTTGAAATGTTTAATAATGTGATTGAATTGGAAGCTGAGGAGCAGCAGGAGCTCTTGCAGTTGATAAAAGGCCTTGCACCGACAGAAAAATGAGCTAATATTAGGCTTTATCCATTATTTTTTTTTGCAAACAGCCAATTTTTAGCGATCTCATTGCCGAAATTCTTGTGATTTTGATAATATATAGCCATTTTTATAGCGGTAGTTTAATTATTTTACCGGTATGATGAAGATGATTAATGAATAGATCTTTCCGTTTTGCATGATTAAGGAGGAAAGATATTCTGGGACAAACATTCCCCTGAAAATTTATGGATTGAGCGAAAAATCGCTAACCGTAACATTTGGGACATCAATCGATAATGATTTGCTGGATCTGATTACCGGTTTTAACCAGTTACTCTTAGAAAATCCTTTTTCTGGTCTGATTACCACTGTTCCGGCTTATACTACCTTAACTGTTTTTTATGATCCATTAACAGTAAAATTATCCGATCTTCCCGGCGAGAATTGTTTCGAAAAGGTATCTGAACATCTAAATAAAATTGCTGCGATAATAATAGAAAAATCAAATGTAATAGCCCATCACCTGGTTATTCCGGTATGTTATGGAGGTAATTTTGGGCAGGATCTATTAACTGTAGCCAAAACCAATAACCTTACTGAAACCGAGGTGATCGACATTCACACCGCTGGCCAATATACTGTCTTTATGATCGGCTTTGTGCCGGGTTTTGCTTATATGGGGGGGATGGATAACAGATTGTCAACACCGAGAAAAGAGTTGCCTGCTGCTAAAATTCCAGCGGGATCTGTTGGTATCGCAGGTAATCAAACTGGTATATATCCTATGGAAACCCCCGGCGGATGGCAGATTATCGGCCAAACACCCTTAAAGATGTTTGATGTAAACCGTAAACAGCCATCTCTTTTAAAGAGTGGAGATCGCGTGAGTTTTAAAGCTGTTGATCAGGAAGAGTTTAATGCGATGTTGAAACAAGAATATGAAAATCACTATCATTAAACCCGGCCTGCTAAGTACCGTTCAGGACATGGGGAGGTACCGGTATCTTTCGCAGGCTGTACCTGTTTCTGGTGCCATGGATGAGCTGGCACATCGTTTAGCCAACAAAGCTGTTGGCAATGATGATCATTGTGCTACCATTGAGTTTACCTATGCTGATGCATCATTTAAAGCTGAAACGTCCATTCTCATTTCTTACTCCGGCGATGGTGCATTTTTAGTTTATCAAGGTGAATTAATGCCAGCAGAAAAGCCATTGTTTTTTTCAGCAGGCTCGGTAATCAAATTGATCAGTAATCCAATTGGGGCACGTACTTATCTGGCTGTTGCCGGTGGATGGAATGTGCCTGATGTAATGGAAAGCAAAAGCACGTATCTTACGGCAGGTTTTGGAGGTTATAAAGGAAGGGCATTGCAAAAAGCAGATGTTTTGGTCGGCGGACCTAACCTGAACGAAATATCCAATAAAATTTTAAAGCAATTGGTTGAAAGATCGTTAATATATCCGAATTGGTGCATTTCGCGCAATAGTTTACTACCTGTGAAAAAGCGAGAAATCAGGGTTGTGCTGGCCAATGAAATCTGTTGGTTCGATGCAACATCTATTCTTTCATTTTTAACGAACGCTTATACTGTAAACTTAAGAAGTAACCGTATGGGCTACCAGTTAACCGGAAAGCCATTGGTAAGGAAAGTTACGAAAGAATTGCTCAGTACGGCAGTAACTCCGGGGACTATCCAGGTAACCGGAAGTGGCGATCTGGTTATGCTTATGGCCGATTGCCAGACAACAGGTGGTTATCCGCGCATTGCGCAGGTTGCAGCGGTCGATTTGCCTTTATGTGCACAGCTTAAGCCGGGTGATACCATTGAGTTTGCTGAAATTTCAAGAGATGAAGCAGAAGAACTTTACCTTGAACGTGAGCATGATTTGTTATTGATTACCAAGGTCATAAACCTTAAATATACTCAAATATGAAAACGATTGATCTTAATTGTGATATGGGGGAAGCATTTGGAAGTTATGTCATGCCAAATGATGAAAAGCTGATGGAATATATTTCATCTGCAAATATAGCCTGCGGTTTCCATGCAGGCGATCCGGCGGTAATGCAGCAAACCGTAAGTTTAGCCATAAAAAACGGGGTAGCCATAGGTGCGCATCCTGGTTTGCCGGATTTGCAGGGTTTTGGTCGCAGAGAAATGAAAATTACGCCAGATGAGGTCTATCAGCTTACTTTATACCAAATGGGTGCATTGGCTGGTTTTGTAAAAGCTGCAGGCAGTAAATTGCATCATGTTAAAGTACATGGGGCATTATATAACATGGCCGCAAAGGATACTGCTTTGGCAAAAGCAATTGTACAGGCCATCTTGGATTTCGACCCGGGTTTAATGCTATATGCCTTAGCAGGAAGCAAGATGGTTGAAGAAGCGGAAAAAGTTGGGATTGCAACCGCATCAGAGGTTTTTGCTGATCGTAGCTATCAGGACAATGGTTTACTTACCCCGCGCGGTGCAGATCATGCTTTAATTACCAATGATGAAGATGCTGTTAAACAGGTGTTAGGATTTGCTTTAAAACAGCAAGTAAGTAGTGTAAATGGAAACCTGATTACCGTTAAGGCAGAAACGGTTTGTTTGCATGGCGATGGTGAACATGCGGTAGCGTTTGCCAGCTTGATAGTCGGAATGCTAAAAAAAGAAGGAATTATGATTAAAGCGCCACTAATATGAAGCCAAGATACAATTGGAGTGTACTTTTAGGTGCCGCTTTTTTAATGGCTTCATCTGCCATAGGCCCCGGATTTCTAACACAAACCGCCGTTTTTACCCAGCAGTTGGGTGCAAGTTTTGCCTTTGTTATCCTGCTATCCATTATTTTAGATGCTATTGCACAATTAAACATTTGGCGGATTATTGCCGTAGCCGATAAACCCGCACAGGATATCGCCAACAAGGTATTTCCGGGTTTAGGCTATTTTATTTCTTTCCTGGTTTTTTTAGGCGGTTTGGCCTTTAACATTGGCAATATTGCCGGCGCTGGCTTAGGACTAAATGTGCTATTCGGCATTAGTGTAGGGCAGGGCGCTGTCATTAGTGCAATTATGGCCATAGGAATCTTTATTTACAAGGAAGCTGGTAAAGCGATGGATGTTTTTGCCAAAACCATGGGACTGATTAAAATTATACTGGCTTTGATTATAGCTTACACCAGCTCACCACCATTGGCAGAAGCTGCATTAAGGGCTGTAAACCCTACACAGTTTAGTTTTGCTGCTGTATTAACCATCGTTGGTGGAACTGTTGGCGGCTACATTACTTTTTCGGGCGCTCACCGTCTACTTGATGCCAGGCAAACCGGTATTGAAAATTTGGATGCTGTAAATAAAGGAGCGTTAAGTGCCATCGGCATCGCCTCAATTATGCGCTTGTTATTGTTTATTGCCGCTTTGGGCGTAGTAAGCAAAGGTTTTACGCTTGATCCGGCCAATCCGGCCGCTTCAGTTTTCAAACTGGCCAGTGGCCAGATAGGATATAAAATTTTTGGTGTGGTTATCTGGGCTGCGGGGATTTCCTCTGTGGTAGGGTCTGCCTATACCTCCATTTCTTTTATCAAGAGTTTTCACCCGCTGATATTAAAGTTTAACAGGGAAATTATCACCATCTTCATATCCATCTCCTGCATTATTTTTCTCCTTGTTGGAAAACCGGTTAAAACGCTGCTTACCGTAGGAGCCATAAATGGCTTTATTTTACCCATCGCATTGGGAATTACGCTTATTGCAGCTTACAAAACCAGGATTATTGCAAGTTACAAGCAGCCGTTATGGTTAACTTTGGCTGGTCTGGCCGTGGTATTAACCATGGTTTGGATGAGTTATGGTACGATTATACAAATGATAAATGGAGAATAAATTTTTATAAAATGAATACAATAGTCAAATATTTTTGTGCTTTACCATTGCTGGTTGCAACCTGTTTTGCGCAGCAACAGCCAAAATCAGTAATAGTAGAACCAGGGGTATCGCTTGCATTGGCAAATGCCAGAAGTGCTGCAATCAGTAACATTAGCTATAAGCTTCATTTTACGATACCAGCTGAACAAAAAGCTTCAATTGAAGCAGTTGAAAATATTGATTTTAAATTAAATAAGTTACTCCATCTGCAAGTTGACTTTAAGCCAAATGAAGATCATATCAAGCGGGTAACAGTGAATGGAAAAAACATCGCAATCGATTTTAAGGCAGAACATATCTTAATTAAAAAGGAGTATTTAAAGATTGGGAACAACCGTATTGAAACCGCATTCATAGCTGGCAATGAATCATTAAATAGAAACAAAGATTTTTTGTACGCCCTTTTTGTACCTGATCATGCGAGGACGGTCTTTCCTTGTTTCGATCAACCCGATTTAAAGGCTGATTTTTTACTCTCATTAACCGTTCCAACAGATTGGAAAGTAATGGCTAATGCGGTCAAAAAAGATTCTGTGGTACAGGAAAAAGCAATTACTTACCATTTTGATCGTTCTGATAAACTGCCCACCTATTTGTTTTCATTTACAGCCGGTAAATACACACTCATCAATCGGAAAATGAAAAATCACAACATGGAATTTCTACACCGTGAAACCGATTCAACAAAGATTAAATTTAGTGTAGATTCTGTTTTCGTTGCGCACCGTGATGCCCTTGACTTTTTGGAAGACTGGACAGCAATTAAATATCCTTTTCAGAAAATTGGCTTTGTAAGCATTCCTGATTTTCAGTTTGGAGGAATGGAGCATCCGGGTGAGGTGCAATATAAAGCATCTTCATTGTTTTTAGATCAAGGTGCGACTAAAGATCAGTTTATTTCGCGTTCTAATCTTATTTCGCATGAAACAGCGCATATGTGGTTTGGCGATCTGGTTACCATGAAATGGTTTAATGATGTATGGATGAAAGAGGTTTTTGCCAATTTTATGGCTGATAAGGTTACTGAAAAGTTAATGGGAAAAAATACCTTCGACCTTAAGTTTTTGCAGGATCACTATCCTGCAGCTTATGGGGTAGACAGGACTTTGGGGGCTAATCCCATTCGGCAGCAACTGGATAACTTACAGGAAGCCGGATCCATGTATGGAAATATCATTTACCATAAAGCCCCGATTATGATGCGCCAGTTGGAATTATTGATGGGTAAAGACGATTTTCAAAAGGGAATAAGGGAGTATTTGAAAAAATATAGTTATGGCAATGCTACGTGGAACGATCTGATTGCCATTTTAAGCAAACACAGTAAAAGTGATCTCTTGAGTTGGAATAAAGTTTGGGTAAATGAACCTGGCAGACCGGTTTTTAGTTATCATATTGAATACGAGAAAGATAAAATAAGCCATTTTAGCCTGAGCCAAAACACTGAGATGGGACAGCCGAGGGTATGGCCGCAATCTTTTACGGTAAAGCTGGTTTACCCAACTGGTGATAAGATTCTTGTGGTAAATGCCAAAACTGCTAAAACAGATTTAGTGGAGGCAAAAGGTTTACATAAACCCCAATATATTTTATTTAATGCAAATGGCGCGGGATATGGCCTTTTCCCGATTGAGAAAGAGATGATGGCAAATCTTTTTCACATCAAAGATCCTTTAGAACGGGCCTCGGCTTATATCAACGCCTATGAAAATATGCTTTCGGGCAAAGACAATAAACCAAACGAACTGTTAGGCTTATTACTGCAGGGATTAGCGGTTGAGAAAAATGAAATGAACCTAAGGTTGATCACCGGATATCTTACGAATATTTATTGGGTTTTTCTTAATGGTGAAGTACGGAATACCATGTACGAAAGTATGGAAGGTAACATATGGAGCGCAATGGAGCAACAGCAAATGCCGAACAATAAGAAGATTTTGTTTAATGCTTATCAAAATATTTATTTAAGTGCTGAGGCTGGAAAAAGAATGTATGCTATCTGGCAGAAGCAAACAGCGCCAGATGGCGTTAAATTGTTAGAAGATGATTATAGCGCACTTGCTTTAACGCTGGCGCTTAAAACAGATACGGCAAACACCATCTTAAAAGAACAGTTGGCACGTACTAAAAACGAAGACAGAAAAAACAGGCTAATGTATTTAATGCCTGCATTATCTTTGGATGTTAATGAAAGGGATCTTTTTTTTAATGGCTTAAAAGATAGAAAAAACCGCCAGAAAGAAGCCTGGGTAACCACCGCTTTATCCTATTTGCATCATCCCATCAGGCAAAAAACATCTATTCGTTACCTGAAAGAAAGTTTGGATTTATTGGCCGAAATACAGAAAACAGGAGACATCTTTTTTCCGCAATCCTGGTTAGCAGCATCATTTTCTGCTTATAACAGTAAAGAAGCAAACCAAGTGGTAAATGATTTCTTAAAATCTCATCCCGCTTACAATCCAAATCTAAAAGATAAGATTTTGCAAGCAACCGATAACCTTCGGCGGGCACAACAGATCGTGAAATAATCTTAAGGCTTTCTGTAATTAAATTTGTTGTATACAGATTCGAAAAGATTTTATACCTTTGTGGCGAGAGCGTTAATTTAGATTTGAAAAGGGTAAGCATTCATTTGTTTGCCCTTTTCTTTTTTAATGGTTATTTTAATCTCAATTCTATCATTAAAGATCTTTTCATTTTATTTTTCATTATTTAATTAATTTGCCGAAAACAATATTTCCAAATACTCTTTTGAAAAATAAAACTGCTTTATTAATCCTGAAATAATCACATTTGTTTCAGGATTACTGAAATAAATGTGTTATTTCAATATTTGATATAAATCCATAATTAATATGAAAGACTATTTTAAGGAATACAGCACAGGCTGCTATTTCTAATTTAATTAAAAGATTCCGTCTGGCTATTCAGATCTTCCAATAAACCATTCAATAAAATTTCTCTTTTATCTTCAATAGAAGTATCATCCTGAATAAAAACGGTAAGGTTTGTATTTTCTGCTGTTTGCGTTTGCATGAGTTAGGGATTTTACGTTTGTCAATTTAATTACCTACCTCATTTAACGCTAATTTTCGAAGATAGTTTGTAACTTTTTTAAATAATCTACAATAGTTAATCAACAATAAATCATTAATTAGCAAACATTGATTGGTTTATGTAGTTTATTATTACGACAAAACAAATTCCATCAATGAAACATTACGACGCAATAATTATTGGGGCGGGGCAAGCCGGTGTACCATTGGCTAAAAAACTAGCCGAAGCCGGTAAAAGAACAGCTCTTATTGAAAAAAGATTGGTTGGCGGTACCTGTATCAATGATGGCTGTACACCGACCAAAGCAATGATTGCCTCTGCAAAGGCTGTACACCAGGCTAAAAAAGCTTCAGCTTTAGGCGTTGATATTGGATCTGTTAAAATAGACTTTAAGAAGATTGTCCAACGAAAAAATGATATTGTAGAACAATTCAGGTCTTCATCAGAAAAAGGAATTACTGAAACAAATGGACTCAAGCTTATTTTCGGAACGGCAAAATTCAGTGCAGAACAGGAATTAACCATTACCCTTAATGATGGCGGAGAAGAAAAGGTAACTGCAGATTGGATTTTTATCAATACCGGTGCAAAAACAGCTATACCCGATATAGCAGGATTGGATCAAATTGATTATCTTACCTCAACAACAATCCTTGATTTGGAAACGGTTCCGGAGCATTTAGTTGTAATTGGTGGTAATTATATTGGTTTGGAGTTTGGGCAAATGTTTAGCCGTTTTGGTAGTAGAGTTACCATTCTGGAAAAGTCAGCGGGTATACTGGCAAAAGAAGATGAAGACATCTCTTCAGCGTTAACAGAGATTTTAACTGATGAGAAGATCGAAATTATTACGGATGTAAAGGTTGAAAAAATCGATCAGGATAAAAAACAGCTTCATATAACAGTCCGTTCCGGTAAAACTAAAAAGGATATAACGGCAAGTCATTTGCTCGTTGCAGCCGGACGCGTACCTCAAACCGCTGATCTGGGACTCGAAAATTGTGGTGTTAAATTGGATGATAAAGGCCATGTAATGGTGAATGAAAAACTGGAAACCAATATTAAAGGAATTTACGCATTAGGAGACGTAAAAGGTGGGCCTGCCTTTACGCATATTGCCTATAACGATTACACAATTGTTTACCGTAACCTGATTGAAGGGACTAAATATTCTATTCAGGATCGCCCGGTACCTTATTGCATGTTCACCGACCCGCAATTGGGTAGAATCGGCATTTCGGAAAAGGAAGCAAAAGAAAAGAAATTAAATTACGAAATAGCGGTGATTCCAATGTCGCAGGTGGCACGCGGGATAGAAACCAACGAGACACTGGGCTTGATGAAAGCGGTTGTAGATCCGGAGACGAAAAAGATTTTAGGAGCAGCTATTCTGGCTTCGGAAGGCGGTGAAATCATGTCTGTTTTGCAGATGGCCATGGAAGGAGATATCACTTATGACAGGATCAGGTACTGCGTTCTTGCTCATCCTACGTATACCGAATCGCTGAATAACCTATTTATGAAACTCGATAGATAATATGATTGAATTAAAAGAGATAAGCAAGAAATTTGGCAATACCCAGGCGGTAAAGCAAGTCTCTTTTAATGTAGCCAGCGGAGAAACCCTGGTATTGCTGGGTACCAGCGGCTGTGGTAAAACCACCACTTTAAAAATGATCAATCGTTTAATTGAACCCGACGCAGGACAGATTCTGATCAATGGTAAAAATGTAACCGACCAGGATCCCGATGTGTTGCGAAAAGGAATCGGTTACGTGATGCAGAATATCGGGCTTTTTCCACATTATACCATAGCTGAAAATATTGCACTTATACCGGATATGTTGAAATGGGATAAGGCAAAAACTAAAAGCCACACAAAAGCGCTTATTGAAAAACTTCATCTTCCGGAAAGTACCTTAGCAATGTATCCGCATGAATTAAGTGGCGGACAGCAACAACGTGTAGGTCTGGCACGTGCGCTGATTGCCGATCCACCGGTATTGTTGATGGATGAGCCATTTGGAGCCTTAGATAATCTTACCCGAACCAGTATCCAAAAAGAATTTAAAGCTTTAGAAGAGTTGAGAAGGAAAACGATTGTGATGGTGACACATGATGTACTGGAAGCTTTTGAGCTTGCAGACCGGATCTGTTTGTTGGATAAGGGTGAGGTGGTTCAGATCGGTACGCCCAAAGAATTATTATTTCAGCCAATAAATGATATCGCAAAGAATTTTCTTGCCGGACAAAGATTGGTGTTAGAATTTAAAGTGGTTAATATACAGGATATTTGGTGTTATCTACCTGAAGAAATAAATTACGAGGGAAAAAGTGAAACCGCTGGTTTAAGTATCTGGGAAGCTATGGAATCATTACGGAAAAAGGATGGGGATGAGCTGTTTGTATCAGACGCGAGCAATACGGTCAAGTCCGTCAATTTCGGGCAGTTAACAACGGCATTCAACCAATATCGAAACGCACAACAGCATGAATGAGCAACAGCAGACCTTATGGCAGTTTATGTCTGGGCAGTCTGATAAATTGTTCAGCCAAACCTTACAACATGTAGGGCTAACTTTTATTTCTTTAACCCTTGCTATTGCCGTCGGTTTACCATTAGGCATACTCATCGCGAGAAAGCGGAAACTTTCAGGAATGGTTTTGGGTGTTGCCGGTATATTACAAACCATTCCGAGTATTGCTCTTCTGGGGTTTATGATTCCTGTTTTGGGCATCGGTGCCAAACCAGCGATTGTGGCCCTGCTGATTTATGCTTTGCTACCGATCATCAGAAATACTTATACGGGCATTATCGGTATCGATTTACATGTTAAAGAGGCAGCCAGGGCCATGGGGATGAGTAAAAGCCAGGTTTTGTTAAAAGTGGAGTTACCCCTCGCCATGCCCGTTATTTTAGCAGGCATCCGTACCGCGACTGTAATTAATGTAGGAGTGGCTACATTGGCTTCATTTATTGCTGCAGGAGGCCTGGGTGAATTTATTTTTGGCGGCATCTCACTCAATAACACGAACATGATTTTGGGCGGAGCCATTCCGGCCGCCCTATTGGCGATTGTACTTGATGCTTTACTTTCGCTTGTTCAAAAAATGGATGTCAGAAAATTGAGAAAAGCTTTGTACATTTTTCCTGTGGTGATTTTGGCATTAGGCGCATTTTATGCGTTACCCTCAGCTTATGGATCAACTTTAACAGCTGGGTTTACACCCGAATTTATGGGCAGGCAGGATGGAGACCTCGGATTGAAATCAACTTATGGCTTAAAAATCCATACCATTGTGATCAGCGATGCCGTGATGTATAAGGCGGCTTACGCGAAAGAACTGGATGTCATCAGCGGTTATTCTACTGACGGACGTTTAAAGGCATTTGACCTGAGGATCTTAAAGGATGACAAAAACATTTTTCCGCCTTATTTTGCTGCGCCCATTGTCAGGAATGAAGCGTTAAAACAATTTCCGGAACTGGAAAAAACTTTGAATCTGCTCTCCGGTAAAATTACCGATTCGGTCATGACCGATCTGAACTATAGAACTGATTATCTTCATCAACAGCCTGAGCAGGTAGCTAAAGACTTCCTGATCAGCAAGGGCTTATATAAAACATCTAAAAATGGAAATAGGGGCACTGTGCGGATCGGTTCGAAGATTTTCGGTGAGCAATATATTCTTGCTGAAATATACAGCATGCTGATTAAAGGCTATACGGATTACAATGTTTCCACCAAAACCGGTCTGGGCGGAACGAAGATCTGTTTCGACGCACTTGTGAATAATCAAATCGATTTTTATCCAGAATACACCGGTACAGGCTTGTTGGTGTTATTGCAGCCAGATCCGATAATTGCAAAGGAAATGGCCCGTGATAAAGAGAAAACTTACCGTTATGTAAGTGCAGAATTTGAAAAAAGGTTTAAAATCAAATGGCTCAAGCCCATTGGTTTCAATAATTCTTACGCTTTAATGATGCGGAGAAAACAATCCACAGCGCTGAATGTTAATACCATCACAGACCTTAAAAACTACCTGGATAAAAATTAATGACACTAGTAGAAGAATACTTACAGATTAGGAAATATTCCGAACAGGTTTGTGAACCCTTACAAACTGAAGATTATGTAGTACAACCTGTTGTAGATGTGAGTCCGCCAAAATGGCATTTAGGTCACACTACCTGGTTCTTCGAAACCTTTATATTAAAACCGTTTTCGTCTAATTATCAGGTATATAATGATGATTATAATTTTGTTTTCAACAGTTATTATGAAACCGTTGGCAATAGGGTAATCCGTACCGATCGTGGCAATTTAAGCCGCCCTGGTGTGAATGAAATTTATCAATACCGGGCTTATGTAGATGAAGCCATGGTAAATTTTCTAGCTAACGCGTTAAATGACGAGGTTAGAGAATTATTGGTTTTAGGTTTTAATCATGAGCAACAGCACCAGGAATTACTGTTAACCGATATTAAATATATTTTGGGCAATAATCCTTTATTCCCGGTTTATGTTAAAGATAAAAAAGAAGTTTCAGTGATCCAAAATGAGCCGGGCTGGATTGACATTCCGGCAGGGGTTTACGAAATCGGTTATGATGGGACAGGTTTCAGTTTCGATAATGAATTAAACAGGCATCAGGTTTATCTGCACGATTTTGCCATCAGTAAAACATTGGTAACCAATGCAGAATTTTTGGAATTTATCCATGCAGGTGGTTATGAAAATTTTAACTATTGGCATTCAGAGGGTTGGGATTGGGTGAAAAGTAACCACATCGCCTCACCCATGTATTGGCATCTGATGGATGGCGAATGGTTTAATTATACGCTAGGCGGACTTTTGCCCGTTGATTTAAATGCGCCGGTTAGCCATATCAGCTATTATGAGTCTTATGCTTATGCCAGTTGGAAAGGCATGCGTTTGCCCACCGAATTTGATTGGGAAGTGGCGGCGAAACATTTTAATTGGGGTGAAAGGTGGGAATGGACCGAAAGCGCTTACCTCGCTTATCCTGGTTTCAGCAAGGCGCCAGGTGCCATTGGTGAATATAATGGCAAGTTTATGGTCAATCAAAAAGTACTTCGTGGCGCTTCCATCGCTACACCTCAAAATCATTCACGCATTACGTATAGAAACTTTTTTCATCCCCATTTAAGATGGCAATATACAGGCATACGCCTGGTAAAATAAAAATGTTATGAGCACAACTACCATTGAAATATCAACCAGCAACAAAACGCAATTTCTTCATGAAACCCTGGCGGGGCTACAATCTGAACCTAAATTCATGCTTTCCAAGTATTTTTATGATGCTACCGGAGACCGCATATTTCAGCAGATTATGGAAATGGAAGAGTATTATCTAACCAATGCCGAAATGGAGATTCTCCAAAATCAGTCTGCACAGCTTTCACAGGCCATATCTGCAGACGGGACGGCTTTCGATCTGATCGAATTGGGCGCCGGCGATGCTACCAAGTCTATTCATCTATTAAAGTCCCTGTTGGATGCCAAAATGGAATTTAGCTATTTTCCTATTGATATTTCTGAACACGTTATTTCTGATCTGGAAGAAAACCTACCCAAAAAACTGCCTTCGTTGGATATCACGGGATTAAATGGCGATTATTTTGACATGCTGCAAAAGGCCGCCGAACTTTCCCATCGTAGAAAAGTAGTATTGTTTATGGGGGCAAATATTGGTAATATGACTGTTGCTGATGCTGAAAGTTTCTGTCTTTCGCTAAAGCAATTGCTTTCTCCAAACGACCTCGTCATTATCGGCTTTGACCTTAAAAAAAATCCACAGCAGATCCTTGCGGCCTATAATGATAAAGGTGGAATTACCAGGTCTTTCAATCTTAATCTGCTTCGTCGCATCAATAAAGAACTCGATGGTGATTTTAACATCGATCAATTCGAGCATTACGCCAGTTACGATCCGGCATCAGGAGCCTGTAAAAGTTATCTGATCAGTTTGCAAAATCAGATCGTGAATATAGGTCGGCAGGTGATTCATTTTTCGGAAAATGAATACATACATATGGAAATTTCACAAAAGTATTCCTTGGAAGACATTAATAAATTGGCAGCAAAAACGGGTTTTAAGCCGCTTCAAAGCTTTTTTGATCAGAAGCATTATTTTGTGGATGCCATTTGGAGGGTAGATTAACGCCAGTCATCTAAAACCTCAAGCAGCCGGTTTAAATCTTCTTCCGTATTATAATAATGGAAAGAAATTCTGGTGCCGGCGCCCCTTGCAGAGCAAATGATTTTAGCTGACATCAATTTATCTACCACTTCCTGATCCAGGGGCATACTCATGATAGCAGACTGATACTTTCGGTCAAGCATCCAATCGGGAACTAAGCCTCTGGAATTTAATGCTAATCTTGCCTGATTACTGAGCGCTTGCGTATTCTTTTCAATGGCGTCGAAACCCACTGCACCCAGGTCATTTAAACTCTCATTTAAGGAGCCGAAGTTTAAGGTATCCAGGTGTCCAGGCTCAAAATACATTGATAAAGGATCTTTTTCATTTAAAAACGGCATTGAGGGTATGCTAACTGCCTTATTTTTTATATAGATTACATCTTTCATCTGATCGGATAACATGACATAACCATTTCCATATCCGGCCAGAAGCCATTTGTATCCACTGCCAATCAACGCATCTAAACCCGATTTCTCAAAGTTGAAGGCAGTAGTGCCTAAAAACTGAGTACCATCTCCGACCAATAACAGATCAGGATAGGCAGTTTTTATTTTTTTGATAAAGTCTTCATCCATTCTTAAACCGCTGATGTATTGTACCATGCTAAAAGCCAGAATGGTTGGTTTAAATTTTTCAATGGCATTTACGATATTCCCTTCTAATTTTTCATTAATGGTTACCTGATGATAATCAAAACCCATACTCATTATGGGGAAACTCACCGAGGGATATTCTTCCGCTAACAGTAAAAAACGATGATGGCTATCCAACCCATTCAATAAAATATTGAAGCCTATTGAAAAATTTTGAACGAGATAGGTGTTTTCGGGCTTTGATCCAAAAAGTGTAGCGATGTTATTTTTGAGGTTAGCGATAAGAGTAAGATTTTTCATTCTGAAAATGCTCCCATCAGCCATAAATGCTTCGTCGTGCTTTACCCGCCATTCTGCTAAGCTTTCCGATAAAATACCAGAATTGGCGGTGTTCAGATAAGTGTACTTTTGTAAAATGGGGAATGATCGCTTCATGACCCAAATTAAAGGAATTATGCATTAAAAAGTAAATGCTGTTATCCAAAATCAATTTTTATACAAACCTATGAGAATGAGAATTGTTCTTTTTCTAAAGAAGTACATTATGATGGAAAATGAAACCGCAATATTGATTACTGAATTAAAAAAACTTTTACAAGGGGGCGGAGCGCATGTAGGGTTTAAGGATGCTGTAGCCGGTCTGCCTTTTGATCTTTTAGGTGAAAAGCCCGATCATTTGCCATACAGCATCTGGCAATTGGTAGAACATATTAGAATTGCCCAGTGGGATATGCTGGAATTTAGCAGAGACGGAAGCCATCAATCGCCAAAATGGCCTGATGGATATTGGCCAAAAGAACTTGCGCCAAAAGATGAAGCAACCTGGAGTAACGCATTAAGTCAAATAGATGATGATCTGCAGGCATTTATAGCGCTTTTGGATTCGTCAGACCTATACAGCCATATACCACATGGTGATGGGCAGCGTATTTTGACTGAAGCTTTGCAGATTGCTGATCATAATGCTTACCATATTGCTGAAATCGTCATCATCAGGCGCCTGTTGGGAGCATGGAAAAATTAATATAGTGAAATGTATGCTATATCAGTTGATATGAATATGCTAATCTGACAAAATAATCCGTCCGTTCTTCAAATAATTAAACAATTAAGTTATGTTACAAAACTCAAAAGCATTCAGTTCCTTTTCTGTAGATGATATACAGAAAGCAAAAGAATTTTATCAGGACGTATTGGGCCTTGAAGTTAAAGATAACCCAATGGGAGTGATTGAAGTGGTGGTTTCCGGTTCCTCAAATATCTTGCTTTATCCAAAACCGAATCATGTTCCGGCAACTTTTACAGTACTCAACTTTCCGGTCGAAAATATAGATCAGGCTGTTGACGAATTGATTGCCAAAGGAGTTAAGTTTGAGATTTACCATCAGGAATCGATCAAAACCGATCAAAAAGGTATTTCTCGTGGAAATGGCGGCCCGGCTATTGCCTGGTTCAGAGATCCGTCAGGTAACATCTTGTCTGTTTTGCAAAACGCCTGAGTTAGCCAGACTTCCGAAGTTTGGCAAAGCGTAAAACGATTGCATAAGCTTCGGAAGTCTTGTATTTAGCCCGCGAGCCCAAAACATTGATGGGCAATTTCATATTCTTCATTAGTTGGAATTACCAATATCTTTACCTTGGCGGTTACGGCGCTAATCTCTTTTAATTCGCCTTTATAAGTGGCATTAAGTTCCTGATCTAATTCAATGCCCAAATATTCGAGTTCCGAGCATACCGCTTCCCGCATCTGGCTGTCATTTTCACCAACACCTGCAGTAAATACGATAGCATCTATGCCATTCAATACAGCAGCATAAGCCCCGATAAATTTCTTAATCCGGTAGGCATATAGTTTGATGGCTAAAACAGCAGCTTTTTCGCCTTCATTTACCATTTTTCTAATGTCGCGCATATCGCTTGAGCCGCCCACGCCCAGAAGGCCAGACTGTTTGTTGACCAGCGTACTCAATTGTGACAATGTATATCCCGAATGTTCCATTAAATGGAAAATAACAGATGGATCAATATCTCCGGACCGCGTACCCATCATTAACCCGCTTAAAGGGCCAAAACCCATACTGGTGTCTACTGATTTGCCATTTTTAATAGCTGTGATGCTGCAACCATTACCTAAATGAACACTGATGATTTTACTTTCTTTTTGCCCCAGCCAATTAACCGCCTGCTCACTTACATATTTATGGCTCGTGCCATGAAACCCATATACCCTAATGCCATCTTCTTTGTAATACGATTCCGGAATGGCGTAACGGTAGGCTTGTTCGGGTATAGTTTGGTGAAAAGCTGTATCAAATACCGCGATCTGTTTTGCGTTTACAAAAGTCTGTTCTGCTACTTCAATACATTTATAGTTCACAGGGTTGTGCAATGGCGCAAGGGAAAAAAGTTTTTTGATCTGATGCTTTACCTCTTCTGTAATTATTGTCGGGCCGGAAAAATGTTCACCGCCATGTACTACCCGGTGGCCCACAGCTGCAATATCATCAGGACTTGCAATTACGGCATAATCTCCCTCGGTTAATAAAGCTAAAACCTGCTTTAAGGCTTCGCCATGATCAGCAACAAAACCAGGCGCTTCGATGCTTTGTTTTTCGCCTTTGTTGTAAACGGTATGTTTGATAAAAGAACCCTCAATGCCAATACGTTCTGCCAGCCCACTGCAAACGGGCGCTTTTTCAGGCATTTTAAAGAGCTGGTATTTTAAGGAACTACTTCCTGAGTTGATGACTAAAATGTTCATATTTAAATGTCTTGACATTGAATTGCTGTAATCACAACAGTATTAAAGATATCGTCTACGGTACAACCGCGACTCAGATCGTTTATCGGTTTGTTTAAGCCCTGTAACATTGGGCCTATGGCCAATGCGCCGGTTTCGCGTTGCACGGCTTTATAGGTATTATTCCCTGTGTTTAAATCAGGGAAAATCAATACACTGGCTCTGCCTGCTACTTCAGATCCAGGGAGTTTTTGTTTACCCACAAGCGGGTCTACAGCAGCATCATATTGTATTGGCCCTTCAATTTTTAATTCAGGATGCCTCGCTTTAACTATAGCGGTAGCTTCTCTTACGCGTTCTACATCTTCACCTTCGCCCGATGTGCCTGAAGAATAAGATAACATGGCAATACGTGGCTCAATACCGAATTTGGCACTGCTTTCTGCTGATGAGATGGCTATCTCTGCCAGTTGTTGCGCTGAAGGATTGGGATTAACCGCGCAATCACCGAATATGGCTACGCGTTCTGGCAGGCACATAAAGAAAATAGAAGAAACTACGGATACACCTGGCTTTGTTTTAACAAATTGTAAAGCGGGCCTGATGGTATGCTGAGTGGTATGAACGGCACCGGAGACCATTCCATCCGCATCACCTTTGTATACCATCATGGTTCCGAAATAAGAAACATCGGTCATCATGTCTCTGGCCATTTCCAGATTTACATTTTTGTTTTTACGCAATTCATGTAAGGTATTTACATAATCGGCATAATGAACTGAATGGGCAGGGTTATGTATCTTTAAGCTATTGATGTCAAGGTTTAATCCAAGCCTTTTGATGTTGTTGGTTATTTCGACAGGATCCCCTAAAAGGATAATGTCTACAATATCCTGCGTGATGAGTTTTTCTACGGCTTTTAAAATCCGATCATCGTTACCTTCGGGTAAAACGATGTGTTTTTTATCGCGTTTGGCCCATTTAACGAGTTGATATTGAAACATGTGTGGGGTGATGCCGTGGTAGCTAAAAGTGATGATTTTATCATCTAATGCTTTGATATCTACATATTTTTCAAAAAGCTCTATGGCCAGCGCAATTTTTTTCTTGTTTTCAATAGTAATTTTTGAATGGATTCCCCCAATAGTGGTCGTGGTTTCAAAAGTTCCTTTTTGTACGGCTATAATGGGGATAATGGTCTGTAAACCTTCAATGAGTTTAATAATTGGTTCATCCGGCAAACTTCCTGCGGTTAGCACAATACCGGCAATTTTAGGGTAATTGGCTGACAAATTCGCCTGAAGTGCCCCGATAATGATATCACCACGATCACCAGGCGTCACAATAAGCAAATTGTCTTTAATATGCCGTAAAAAATTAGGTAACATCATGGCACCGGTCACAAAATTATCAACCTGATTATCCAGCAGTTCTGTGCCGAAAAGTACCTCGCCACCTAATGCAGCTGTAATTTCATTCATGGTCGGACTTTGCAGGCCTGTTTCGGTTGGAATTACTGCAATCAATAATTCAGCCGGTAATTGATTGCTTAAAGCTTGCTTAATACGGTCAGCCTCTTCGGGATTTACCATATTCGCCACGACGCCTAATACCTGCACATCGCGCAATAAAAAGTTACGGTAGATATTGATGGCTGATTTAAAAAGTTGACTTGCCGTTTTATTTTTACCAGACACGACTATTAAAACAGGCGCACCTAAGTTTTTGGCCATTAACGCATTCGATTCAAACTCAAAAGCCATACCTTCACCTAAAAAGTCGCTTCCTTCAATTACGGTAAAATCGTAATTATCTTCAAGCTTTTTATATTTACTGATGATGGTATTGATAATTCCTCCACTGTCTTCTGCTTGGTGGAGCATTTCCTGGCGGGTAAAAGCAAAAGCATCTTCATAGTTTACCGGGAGTGAAAAATAATCTAACATGGCTTTTACATGCTCGTCCTTTTTATTAGGATCATCCTGGGCAATAATGGGTTTAAAATAACCCACTTTTTGGGTTTTAGCCAGCAACATGTTAATCATGCCGAAAGCAATTACTGATTTGCCTGTATAGGGTTCGGCTGAAGCAATGAATATATTTTTAGTCATAATAAAGGCGCAAATGCATATCAATAACGAATTATGCCCAATATAGTTGGAAATATTTATTTAAAAACTAAGTAGGTGAAGTTATTTATTGTTCCGTATGCGTTGGACTGCCGGGCGTCCGTTACAGGTTCCAAAAGCGGATTAGGATTAACAATTCTGTTGAGTGATTTACTTTAGTTTTACTACCCTAAACATTTGATTCAATCAGCAACTTTAGCATTTTCAGTCTGTGAATAAGCGGTTGGTTTACTTTTGCATCAGGATTGAGCTTTAGCGGCATAAGATGGCTTTCCAAAAAATGATCATAATCGGTAATTACTGTGGCCTCATTAAGATAAATTGGAACCTGCTGTTTACCGGCCTGGGCAAAAAAATCTTCTAACTGCTGTATTTCTTGGATAGTCATACTGCAAAGTTAACGAATAGTTTGGAGTCTAAAAGTCAGAAGTCCGATGCCGGAGGTCCGGGGATAGGGTTTCAGATAATGGCTGCCCAACTTTGCGTGCTCGGTGCCTTTACTTTGTATTCTTTGTGGTTAATAAAAGTCCGAAGTCTGGTGTCGGAGGTCCGAAGATAGGGTTTTAGATAATAGTCGCCCAACTTTGTGTGCTCGGTGCCCTTACTGTGTGTCCTTTGTAGTTGATAAAAGTCCGAAGTCGAGTGTCGGAGGTCAGAAGAAAGGGTTTCAGATAATAGGCACCTAACTTTGTGTGCTTTGTGCCTTTACTTTGTGTCCTTTGTGGTTAGTGAAAGTCCGAAGTCTGATGCCGGAGGTCCGAAGATCAAAGTTTTTAAAGATATGCATCCAACTCTTTGTGCGCTCGGCGTATTACTTTGCGTACTTCGCGGTTTAACAAAAGACAGATTCCGAATGCTCAAGCCTGTGTGCTTGGTCCCTTACGCGTTGTAAGTTGTGGTTTAATAAAGCGTAAATGAGGCTTGTTGTACTAAAAATTTTAGTTTAGCTTTGTGTTTCCCTAATTGATTTTTTATTGTAAATGCAGAGAATGGATAATGCAGTCAGAAGAGATGTTTCTGGTGATGAAGTAGTTCCGGGTATTCCATTAATTAAAAAGGAACATTACAGAAAGGAAACGGCCTGGCACCGCGATTGGAAGCTGGCTTTTCCACCATCATTTAGAGAAGTTGCCTTTTATGATGCTGCCAATTCCGATCTTCACCGGGCAGATATATTTACTCCATCTGGTTATACCATCGAGTTTCAAAATTCGCCGCTAACACTTGCAGAACTGAACAGCAGGGAGTCTTTTTATCCAAATTTGATATGGGTATTGAATGGTAAGAAATTTAAGGGCTTTAAAATATTGAAGCACCTTCCTGATGTGGATGATCCCAAGTTATCAGAATATGAGTTTTGTCATTCCGATCACCTTTCAATGGTTCGGAAAGTGGAGGTTATGCAGGGATTAGCCAATCCAAAAATACTTAACTTTTATCATCCCGAACTGAAAGGAATTAAACTCACTTCCGATTTATATTCTTTTTGTTGGAAACAGCCTCATAGTGTATGGTATGCTGCTACTGCGAGAATCATTGTTGATTTAGGTGGACATTTTTTATATGAGCTCAAACAGCGAAAACAATTGAATGGAGATTATCCTTATTTGAAAATGATGAGCAGAAAATCGTTTATTGATTGGCATACGCCACCAGAGCTTTAGAAATTTGTAGATGTAGTGGTGAAATTATTCTTTTCAAGGATGTAAAGGACGTCATTTCGAGCGAAACGAAGTGAAGTCGAGAAATCTTCTAAATTAGAATAGCGTACAAATGGGCCTATTAACCTAAGTTCGATTAATATTTAAAAATTAATAAGCTTTATTAGAACAAATTGCTAGCCGTTTCGTCGTGCTGAATTTATTTCAGCATCTTTTCCGTTAAAACGCCTTGCTATAAAGACCCTGAAACAAGTTCAGGGTGACGAACGTTCATACAAAGTACCAATGAACCCAAATTAAAGCACATTATGGATCGAACTCAGGCTATTAATAATTTTAATAAAACTGGAAAGATGTAACGAAAATTAGAAATGAGTTGGGGGATAGAGTATTGGTTTTAAGTAATTTACTACAGCCGGTTTAGAAGGCTTTTCAAAGAAATCATCATGCAGAGAAGGTGCGATATACCGTTCCTTCTCCCATGATAACTTTTAAAGCATGTTATTTCATGCTATCATTAATTTTATTGATCATTTGTAAGTGGCTTTGAACAATTGGTGCGGTCTTAGTTGCAAAAGCTTTAAGATCTGCGTCTTTACCATCTTTTGATTCATCTTCCATTAATTTTAAGGTAGACTTGTGTCCATCAACCATGGCGCTTACATAAGCTTTATCAAAATCAGTACCTGTCTTTTTGCTCAGGTCTTCCATTTTTTTCTTATGCTCATCATCTACAGTACTAGGAAGGGTAATGTTTTTTTGTTTTGCAATCGCCATTAACTCTGTATTTGCCATACCATGATCTTTAACCATCATTGTTGCAAATTCTTTAACTTGCGGATTACTGCTTTTTTCGAGGGCCATTTTTCCCAATTCTACTTCTGCCATTCCGCCAACAGCTGCCTCTGTGGTAAATTTGGCATCAGCTTCTTCTACTGCAATTCCTCCGGTAGCGGCAGCATTGGTAGTCGTGTCTTTTGCCATATTTAAACTATCAGCACTTTCTTTGGCATCTTTGTTCCCGCCATTACAGGCCTGAAAGGCGAGGGCGGAAATAGCCATAACATAAATAAACTTTTTCATATACATTGTTTTTGTTGTATATGCATAACACGATCCGGCAGGAAAGGGTTTTGAGCTTTTGAGAATAACTAAATCGTATAACAAGCAGCTGTTTAGAAAACTATCTTTCTTAAGTCGGGAAGTTTACGATGGAACAGCGAAGAAAGTAACTGTTTTAACTGAAAAGCGATGGAGTAATTTTAAACCATATGCCAGAATTCCGTTGAAAGGGTAGAAGAGGTGGTAATGCAATATCTTTTTTAACCATCATGCTGAAATTTTTCAATATCGTTTTGATAGCTATCGAAACAAACCGTGAGCGAAGGAACCGAAATTCAGGGAATATATTAAGCAGCACTTGTTATGCTGAGTTTATTGAAGAAAGTCTGTCTCAAAATAACAGATTCAGTAATGGCGAGAACATTAAATTTGGCGACGTTTGTCATGCGCAACTTGATCTATCGATGGGCATCTTAATGCTTTGATATGGACTTATTTAGTTGCCTTTCTATCGCATTAAGATACCCGTTTTCAAGGGAATGACTCCCTCTCGAAATATTATTCTGCCAAAAATCTCCAAAATCATTTCTGTGACAGGATCGTTTTGATACTTCTTCAAGCTTAGCAGGTTGCTTAAACCGACGAATTATTTGGTGAAATTACCAATTACGATACAGTCAATGATCTAAATGTTCTAAGATTTTACCTTTTTAGTTTTGGGTTCAGGTTTTTCAGGTAATTGGATCGATAAAATCAAATCAATACTCTCTGAATTGATCTCATAATCGGCTGCAATTTTTTCCCACCTTTTTAGTTCTGCCTGTAAGGTTTCAATTTCCTTAGCTAATGATTCGATTTTATTTTGGATCGATTTTCTAACGTTCATATTTGCCATAACACAAAATTATCATTTGATGGCATATCTTCGAACTTATTTTGTCGCTTCTAACCATAAAAAATGCTAAGTGTTCTATTTCAGTGGGTTTTATTTTTATAAAATTATCAACAATGGTTAAGTATCTAAGAATTTGTTATGCCTACATTTAATTTAGCTGTTAATTAACACGGTAAACACTCAACCCCAGGCCTATTAATTGATGATTTGATGTGCTTGCTAAAGCAGTTTTACGAATAGATAAAGATCCTCCTTGCATCCAAGGATGACAATAAAAGAGAATAATTAAAAACTAAGAATCAAGATTTATTACTGGCTGCTCCACTGAAAGCGATTTAAAAATACTTGTCTAACGTTAACCCGTAGGTCAGGTTCAGGTTTTCGCTGCGGGTAATATTGAGTCTGTTATAATTCAAAGCGGTGGTGAGGCTAATCCATTTGCGTAATTTCAAGCCGAGTGTGGTGGTAGAGCGGATAATATAATCCCCGTTTCTGTCAAACGAGTTCTGCAGGAAATGATTTCCGTCAATCGTAATGAGTTCTTTTATAGCAAAATGATACTGCATTCTGAGCGAATTCCGATAAGTATGATAGCTATCGCCCACAATCAGGCTACTTTGGTCAAATAATACGCCGTCGCTCAGGTTGATGTATGCGTTTGGTTTGTCTAATATGCTGTAGGCAATGCCGCCGCCGGCAAGCAATTGATTTTTTAACTTTAAGGAATAACTGGTATTATAATTCACTAAACCCTAATAATAAAAATGCGGAAAGGTTTTATAGAGGTTAAAGTTTAACGTGGTCGAAAAATCATTGTTGGTTAAATTGCTGTTTTGTTTTCCGTAAAGCCACGCGGAAGTGGAATTTAATACAAAATTCTTCTTTTTTAGTCCAAAATTAAGTGCATTATTTAATAGGTAGGCTCGGTCTTCATTTGTTCTGTTAATGGATCCGGTTGAAGTAAGCAATACGTGGTAATTTACGCTGTCGGTATATTGAGCATATGATTTGAGATAGCAAAGGAAAAAACAAAAGGGTAATGCAATAAACTTCATATGAGCTTAACATTTCAGGCCATCATTATGTTTAGCTGGTATTTAATTAAGGGTGACTATAAAAACTGTTTCAACAAAATGCCTGCAGTAGTTAACTCGCAGGCACTTGCTGATGATTGAAGATAACATTATTTTAATGCCAATTCAATTACAGGAACTTCGTAATCAGGTTTTTTCTTAGGTAGTTTTAATACAAGTGTGTTTCCGGTAGATTTTTCTGTATCAATCAGTATTTCAGAGTTGTCATGTAAAAATTGTATGTACTTCACCCTATCTTTATAGCCATCCAACGTAATATATCCGGTATTTGGATACTCGAAAAGATGCATATACAATTTTTTAGCATCTTTATTGTAGGTCAGTTTTGTTCCTTGAGCTGCTTTAAATTCTTCAGGTGCAAATGTACAATGGTATATAGATTTTGAATTGGCATGCATCCAAATGGCAAGGCTGTCTAACGCAACATTTGCCCTGTTGTCAAACTCACCTCGTGCGGTAGGGCCAACATTTAATAGTAGATTTCCTCCGTTGGCTACCGAAGTAATTAAAAGATCCAATAATGTTCTGTTATTCTTCCAGGTGTTTTCATCCCGATGGTATCCCCATGATCCTGAAAAGGTTTGGCATGTTTCCCAAACTTTACCATGGTATTTTTCCAATTCTTTCGCACTAACCTGTTCAGGTGTTTCAAAGTCGGTTCCGTCTTCATAATCGTTCAGGTCCAAACGGTTATCTACGATAATTTCTGGCTGCAGTTTTCTAATCTGCTTAAGTAAAGCTACCGAACCCCAGTCGTCGCGACCTTTGCCATTTTTGCCAGGATAGGAGAAGTCTGCCCAGAGAATATCAATTTTGCCGTATTTGGTTAACAGTTCTGTTACCTGGTCGTATAAATATTTACGATACCTGGTCATATCCCTGTTTTTGTTTAACCCTGCGTATTCAGCTTCGTTGTCATTTTTGGGTTTTAAGGGATGATACCTATCCACTGTAAAATCGGGATGGTGCCAATCAATAAGTGAATAATAAAAGCCTACTTTAATGCCCTCTGCGCGAAAAGCATCAACAAATTCTTTTACTAAATCTCTTTTTGCCTGCGTATTTGTTGCTTTATAATTGGTGTATTTACTGTCAAACAAGGTAAACCCTTCGTGATGTTTAGTGGTGAGTACAGCGTATTTCATTCCTGCGGCCTTAGCTTCCATGGCCCATTTTTTAGGATCAAATAAATCAGGGTTAAATTGATCAAAGTACTTCTGGTAGTTTTCGTTGGTGATGTGTTCATAGCTTTTAACCCATTCGTGGCGGGCAGGCAGTGCGTATAAGCCCCAGTGGATAAACATGCCGAAACGTGCATCCGTCCACCATTCCATTCTTTTTGTCTTTTGGGCAGCCGTTTCGTTGCCCAGTCTTTTTTGGGCAAGGCCAGGAAAGATTAAGCATAGTATAAATAGCGCTGATAAAATAGTTTTTCTCATTTTCGGTTTCTTTTGGTTAGTATTTAATACGCCAATTTACTGCAGTATATCCTTTAAAAATAGTTCAATATGAGCAATATATTAAGTTAAATTAGTTTTAATGCCAGGGGAGAGTTTCTCAAAACTTTGCAGAAGATGTTCTTGTTTAATGGTTAAAGTGAAATTTAATCAGATAAGAAGCGATGAAAACACAGAAAACACCTGCTAAACAAAACAAGCAGCCTGGTATCGAGGCAGAAATGGATCCGAGGCCGGAAGTGATTAAAGCAAATTATAAAGGATCGGGCAAACTAGCCGATAAGGTTGCATTGATTACCGGTGGAGATAGTGGAATCGGTCGTTCAGTGGCTGTTCATTTTGCCAGAGAAGGAGCCGATGTAGCCATTGTTTACCTGGATGAAGATATAGATGCAAAAGAAACCCGGAAAATGGTTGAAGCTGAAGGGAAAGTCTGCCTGTTGATTAAAGGCGATGTCAAAAAACCTGCTTTTTGTAAAAAAGCTGTGGAAACAACAGTTAAAAAATTTGGAAAGATTAATGTTTTAGTAAATAATGCTGGAATGCAGGTTCCGCAGAAAGATCCGAAAGGGATTGATGACAAGCAATTAGAAGATACTTTCCGGACCAATATATTTGGTTATTTCTATTTCGCCCACGAAGCATTGAACCATTTGAAGGCGGGTGATACCATTATCAATACGACCTCGGTGACCGCCTACCGTTCTTCTCCAAACCTGATCGATTATTCATCAACGAAAGGAGCAATAACATCTTTTACCCGTTCACTGGCAACAAATTTAGCCAAAACCGGTATCCGTGTAAATGCCGTGGCACCTGGCCCGGTTTGGACACCGCTCATTGTATCTACCTTTGATGAGGAAAAGATTAAGTCATTCGGGTCTGAAACCGCAATGGAAAGAGCAGGGCAGCCGTCGGAGCTTGGTCCGTCTTACGTATTCCTGGCTTCAGATGATGCCTCATTTATTACCGGACAGGTGATTCATGTTAATGGCGGAGAAGTGGTGAATGGATAATTATTTGAACATAACGGTCATCATATTAATCCCCTATGAAATAGGTATTTTGCCGTATAGTTAAATAAAAAAATGCCAGGCTATTGCAAGTCTGGCATTTTTTTAGAATAATAACGTGTTATAGCATTTCGCTATCTTCCTCATCATAGGCATTAGGATCGTTATCCAATTCTTCTATGTCAGATTCATTGTAGTCATCCTTTTCTTCCAGCCCTTCATCATCTTCGGGATCCTCAATTTCTTCATCTAATTGTGTCCCTTCACCATCCGCAAATGGTATCTCATCTTCTGTGTAGTCATTATCGCCATCTGGCTGGGGCGTAGCATGTCCTTCAGATGCATTTCCCTGCGAACGGTTAATCTGGAACTGCTCGATATTTTGAATTTCTTCTTCGGGTTGGTTGTTTTCTTGATTTTCCATAGTTTATGTTTTTTATAATAGAACAGGATAAAAATGGATTAAGTTTAGTAGAAATTTAAAATCTTAAACCATATTGTTGTAGGGTTTTAAATGATAGGTTGTTCAAACTTTTTAATTACCGGTATGGTTCTATTAGTGCGTTATACCTTAACTGATCTATTATGAAAAAACGTTTTAAAACCCGGGAAATTGCCGTAGTGGGAATGATCATTTCAGCTACTTCATTTAATGCAATTGCAAATGCCAATTGGCATTACGCAGCTGCAACTGGCTACAGTCGTCAGCAAGACACCATTTCTACCGAGCAATTTTTGCAGCAGGCTGCAATTGCAGGAATGAAGGAAGTTTTAACCGGCAAGCTTGCTGCAGATAAAGCAACTGACAAAAAAATTAAGGCATTTGGACAGATGATGGTTGATGACCATAACCAGGCCAATGAGGAATTGAGGGCATTGGCGAAACTTAAAAAAGTAACCTTGCCGATGAGCACTCCGGAAGGTGGTTTAAGACCTGATGGCAGAGTTGACTCTGCTCCTGAAAACTTGAAAGACACTTCCCGTACCAGGAACGCCGGAGGCGAAGCAGGTAACACAGGCTTAGCCCCAAAAACAGGTAACGCGGAAGCGGGAGTGACCCATGCGATCAGCCGGTTGAACAGCCTGAGTGGAGGTGCATTTGATAAAGCTTATGCAGAGATGATGGTTTCCGATCATCAACAAGCTGTTGCATTGTTTGAAAGAGCTGCTCAATCATCTGATATTGATGTTAAAAAATATGCAGGAAAGTATTTACCCATCCTTAAAAAACATTTAAAGCAGGTCAATGCCTTATCTGGTAAACTGGGTAAATAGGTTTTATTTTCTAAAAAAAAATAAGCAGCTATACTAAAGGATAGCACTATCCTTTAGTATAGTAATAGCTTTTTGATACGGTGTATCTATAATTTTGCCAGACATTTAAAAGGCAAAAAAAATGAAAATATTACATCTAATATCCAGCCCCAGGGGCGAAGCATCTTTCAGTATTAAATTGGGAAATGCCATTGTAGAAAAGTTACAGGAAGCAAATCCCGGAAACACTTTAACCGTACACGATCTTACCAATACCCCGTTTCCACATTTGGAAGAGGTGCACATCAATTCTTTTTTTACACCTAAAGAAAATCATACTGCAGAATTAACAGCAGCTATAAAACATTCTGACGAGGCTATTGCCGAACTTGAAGATTCAGATGTGATTGTAATCGGTGTCCCAATGTATAATTTTGGTATTGCATCAACGCTAAAAGCATGGATCGATCATATTGCACGTGCTGGTAAAACATTCAGATACTCCGAAAATGGCCCTAAAGGCTTGGTGAAAAACAAAAAAGTGTATTTGGCTATTTCTTCTGGTGGTGTTTATTCAGAAGGACCGATGAAACCTTATGATTTTACAGAATCTTATCTTAGGGCGGTTCTGGGTTTTATGGGTATGACTGATGTAACCGTATATCGTGCAGAAGGCGTAAGCGTTCCCGGTCTAAAGGATTTAGCTTTAGATAAAGCAATTGAAAGTATAGCCATTTAGATAGTGCATTAGTCATTAGTTCACTGATCATTGGTCTATTGCCACTACTTTCACCGCCATTAAATAGAAGTCTTTCATGCTAATGAAAACTTTAACTTGGGGCTGTATATTTTAGGACTTAAGACTAATTTGTGGACTAATGACTTTTTATTGAACTGAGCTGCCAGATATCTAATTACCTGCTGGCGAAAGCGTTCAGGTCAGCAGGTTTGGTAATGAAACCTTCCGCATCGCACTATTAGCCAATATCAGCATTGACAGACATGTTTTAATATTTCGTTTTAACGCATTAAAGATTCCGAGCACGTTTCCGTCAGGAAATGCAGCAAGTTAGGCAAGAGTCTTCAATTAAATAAAACGCTATGAATTCTCTTCTATTTGATCAGGTCTTCCCGTTGCATAGATGCAATTTTTATGTACTTAATCTTGGTATGTGGTAAGAACTCTAGTTGTCAGGTGTTTAAGTCGTTTTATGCAGTCTATGACTGACTAACCGCGATTTAATTCATGTCATGAGTTTCTATAATTATTATATTGGCTAAAAAAAAGTTAAAAATAAATTTTGATACTAATTTTTTTAGTATAGATTTGCTTTTGGAGAGACACAATAAAGAGAAAATCATCGAAATTATTCGATGTATAATGGATGATTTTAAACAAAAGGCTTCTTTCTTGGTTAGTTTGCTGATATATTTATTTTTTCTATGACCGTTACCGTTTTAGCCATACTCGAAACAGATTTTAAACCGGATCTTTCATTAGGTAGAATTATGAATGAAAGACTGAGGAATGCTGCTGCAGATCTGCAGGATATTCATTTACAACCTTTGCATACCGTTGGGCAACGCAGTGATGATTTAGTGGTTTATATCAGTTATAATCCAAAATATAAAATCAGGTGGCGTGTAGTTAATGACGTGCCGGAAGACGTAGAAAACTTTGTAGCCCAAACCTGTGGAAATTTAGGTTACATTCACTGGAAAACTGCATCGATTAATATTTTTAAGGGAAGTGAATAGTGATGAAATACTTTATAGAAAAGATCGTCATCTCGACTGAAGCGCAGCGGAATAAAGAGATCTATTTAGGCAGATTTAGCTTCACTGAGCCTTCGGGTTTTCGACTACGTTGCACTCCGCTCGAAATGACGACCGTTTAGATGTGGAGTAACTTTATTATATTAATGCTCAATAAGAAGAACTGACAACCTATTAAACTAAAAAACCTCCACCCAATAAGTCATTGCCTTCATAAAATACAGCAGATTGACCAGGGGCAATTGCCGACACATGATGATCGAACACGACACGCATTTTGTCTTTTTCCTGAACAATTGTACTCAACATGCCCGCATCTTTGTAACGGATTTTGGTAATCACATCACTCATTGGTTCTTCAATGCTTGCATATTTAATTAAATTAATATTGCGTACCATAGCTTCACCACGTTCAAGCTCATGGGCTTTACCTAAAACCACTGTATTGCTTTCCGGCAGGATCTGTGTTACAAACATAGGCTCTCCAAAGGCAACCCCTAATCCCTTACGCTGACCAATAGTATAAAAAGGATAACCTTTATGTTGGCCAACAACCATTCCATTACTTAAAATGAAATTACCGCCAGCCACCCGGTCTTCTAAATCGGCTACTTTATGCCTTAAGAAAGATCGATAATCGTTATCGGGTACGAAACAGATTTCATAACTTTCTGATTTTTTGGCCAGTTCTTCCTGTCCCATATCCAGCGCCATCTGCCTGATTTCAGACTTTGCAAAACTGCCCAATGGGAATTTAGTACGCGAAAGGTTCTCTTGAGACACCCCCCAGAGTACATAAGATTGATCTTTATTTTCGTCTTTACCTTTCGAAATCACATAACGACCACTATCCTGCTGGCGGATATTGGCGTAATGCCCCGTTGCAATAAATTCACAATCCAGTTTGTTAGCGCGTTTTAAAAGTGCTTCCCATTTAATATGCGTATTACATAAAACGCAAGGATTTGGGGTTCTTCCGGCAAGATATTCGTCCACAAAGTTATCAATCACATAATCGCCAAATTCATCCCTTATATCCAGAATATAATGTGGGAATCCATAATTTACGGCAAGCGTACGGGCATCATTAATACTATCTAATGAACAACAACCAGTTTCCTTGCTGCTCCCGCCAGAGGTGGCATAATCCCAGGTCTTCATGGTTAATCCAATAACCTCATAACCCTGTTCATGCAACATCACAGCTGCTACCGAACTATCAACCCCGCCACTCATGGCCACCAGAATTCTACCGTGTTTACTCATCTTAAAAAATATAAGGATGCAAAAATAAGGTTTATTTAGCTGAAATTATTTAGAGGAAGTCAGTTACTTGTAAAAAGCGGCGACTAAACATTTCCTCGCCACGTGCTTTCCCTTTTATCACTTTTATATATAGCGTCTGCTCGCTCAACATTAAACCTGCGCAACTTACGGATATCATGTTTAAGGCCAGGATAGGTTATTTCCTCGGCTTAGATTGTATTTTTTTATTTACTTAAACGTTTTAGTGTCTGCTTTATGCATATTTGGAGATAAATTTATACCTTAGAATTTTAATCAACAAGCTAATCTTAAAAAGATATGACTAAAAGCGTTATCCTGTCTTGTTTCTTGCTTTCATCAATGATGGCATCGGCACAGCAGAACCTGGTGCAGTATGTTAAACCCATTATAGGCACTTCAAAAATGGGACATACGTATCCCGGGGCAACTGTTCCCTTTGGAGCGGTGCAGTTAAGTCCTGAAACAGATACCCTATCCTATGAAGTAAACGGAAAATACAATGGCGATGTGTACAAATATTGTGCAGGCTACAAGTATGAAGATAAAACCATCACGGGATTTAGTCATACCCATTTTAGCGGTACCGGTCACTCTGATCTGGGCGATTTTCTCATTATGCCTACACAAGGGAAGCTGCAGTTAAACCCGGGTGTGGCTTCAAATCCTAAAGGTGGTTACCGTTCTGCCTATTCACATAATAATGAGGTCGCTGAAGCGGGTTACTACAAAGTAAAACTCGATGATGATAACATTATGGCAGAACTCACCTCAACCACCAGGGTAGGGATGCACCAGTATACTTTTCCAAAATCGGATCAATCGCATATTATTTTGGATCTGATGGCTGGTATTTATAATTATGATGAAAAAACGGTGTGGACCTATGTTCGTGTGGTAAACGATACGCTGGTTACCGGTTACCGTCAAACCAATGGGTGGGCCAGAACCAGGACTGTTTATTTTGCCATGAGCTTTTCTAAGCCTTTTAAAAGTTACGGACGTAAAAGTTATGATGCTAAACAGGCTTACAGGGGGTTCTGGGGCAAGTTCAACCAGGAACAAAATTTCCCTGAAATTGCAGGCAAAAAGTTAAAAATGTTTTTCGATTTCGATACCAGGGAAGGAGAGAAGATTAAAATTAAATTCGCTTTATCACCGGTTAGTCAGGAAAATGCCCTGCAAAATATGCGTGCAGAAATTTCGGGCTGGGATTTTGAAAAAGTAAAAGCACAGGCACAAGCCGCCTGGAATAAGGAGCTAAACAAAATCCAGGTAAATACATCCAGCGACAATAAAATTAACTTCTATACTGCTTTGTATCATGCTTATATCAACCCGACCACTTATACTGATATAAATGGAGAATATAAAGGTTTAGATCAGGGCGTGCACAAAGCAGATGGGTTCACCAATTATACCACCTTTTCTCTTTGGGATACATACCGTGCTTTACATCCATTTTTTAATATTACCCAGCCTGCGCGAAGTAACGATATGGTAAAATCGATGTTGGCACATTACGATCAGAGCAGTTTACATATGTTGCCGATCTGGTCGCATTATGCCAATGATAACTGGTGTATGAGTGGTTACCATAGTGTTTCGGTAATTGCTGATGCCATTATTAAAGGTACTTACAGCGGAGATGCAAACAAAGCTTTAGATGCCTGTGTGGCCACAGCGAAACACCGCGATTATGAAGGGATTGGCTATTATATGGATAAAGGTTATATCCCGGCAGAAAAATCCGGCATTTCGGTTTCCAATAATTTAGAGTATTCTTACGATGACTGGTCGATTGCACAATTGGCTAAAAAATTGAATAGAATGGATGTTTATAATGAGTTTATCAAACGTTCTAACAACTGGAAAAATAATTACGATAGTGCAACGGGTTTTATGCGTCCGAAATTGGCCGATGGAACCTTTAAGAAAGAATTTGATCCAAAAGATACCGAAGGACAAGGTTTTATTGAAGGCAATAGCTGGAACTATAGCTTTTTTGTGCCACAGGATCCTGCTACATTAATTGAAATGATGGGCGGTAAAAAGAAATTTGCTACCCGTTTAGATACTTTGTTTACCATGCATCTGCCTGATGAGTTCTTTGCACACACAGAAGATATTACCCGCGAGGGTATTATTGGAGGCTATGTGCACGGAAACGAGCCGGCGCATCATATTGTATACCTTTATAACTGGGCCGATCAGCCATGGAAAACACAGGCACAGGTTCGTCACATCCTGAATATGCAATACAAACCCACTGCTGATGGTTTAGGTGGAAATGATGATTGCGGGCAGATGAGCGCCTGGTACATGTTTTCTTCGCTAGGCTTTTACCCGGTAGCACCAGGTTCCGATGTATATTCCTTAGGTAGTCCATTGGTAAACCAGGCGGTAATCAATCTGGAGAATGGTAAAAGCTTTACGGTTGAGGCCATTAAACAAAGTGAGAAAAATGTATACGTAGAAAAAGTTTTATTGAACGGTAAAGAGATTACCGATCATAAGATTAAACATGCTGATATTACCAACGGTGGAAAGCTTACTTTTTACATGAGCTCAAAACCTAAAAAATAATTTTTTATCATCCGGTATAAAGACGGTCTGTAGCATAGGCTGTCTTTCATCTCCAGTGTCAAGATGAGCCTGTCGAAACGCCCTTGGGACTTTCCAAAGGGATGCTTCGACAGGTTCAGGATTGACGATCCTAGGTGAGGTTTGTTTCAGTGAGGTGCTACTCTCAATCATTCCTGATCAAAATTGGTAGCTGTGGCTAAGTATTTCCAGTTGGCCATATCCCTCTGTACATCTGCGATTTTTGCATCAGCTATTTGATAAGCATCAGGACCTAAGAACAAATGAAGTGGTGGATTTTCGCTTTTCGAAGCTTCAATAATTACCTCAACTGCCTTGGCCGGATCCCCTGGCTGTTGGTTGTTGATGTCGTTCTGGTGTGCCGCTTGCGAATCACGTACCTCTTTATAGGCATCGATAGGAGAACCTGGTACTGCTAAAGAACCTGTGGTAAGAAATTCAGTTCTAAAATAGCCCGGTTCTATAACTGTTGCTTTTATGCCCATCGATTTTACTTCTGCAGCCAATGATTCGGTAAAGCCGACTACTGCAAATTTGGTGGCACAATAAATCCCAAAGCCCGGGAAGTTACCAGAAAAACCCCCTATGGAAGAAATATTAAAAATATGTCCCGATTGTTGTTTCCGCAACTGTGGCAGTACCTTTCTGATCACATTTAAAGAACCAAAAACATTCACATCGAAGTTTTGGCGCGACTCCTTATCGCTTAACTCTTCCAGTGCGCCGAGCATCCCATAGCCTGCATTGTTTACCACAACATCTACCCGGCCAAATTTGCTGATTGTTTGGCTAACTGCAGTTTCCACACTGCTTTCGTCGGTCAGGTTAACTGCCAAAGGCAAAAAGTTCTCGCGTTCACCTACGGCTTTTGTTAAATCGCTTAAATTTCTTGAAGTGGCGGCAACATTAAGGCCGTTGTTTAATAATGTTTTTACTAAGGTTAATCCCAGACCCTTGGACGCGCCTGTTACAAACCAAACTTTTTGATTTTCCATGATATTGTTTTTAGAATGAAATAAATTAATTGGGTTTTATTATGATAACATTGTCATCCTGAGGGATAATTTATTGTATAAAAATCAGTATAAATGACGTAACAGATTTCCTTTGTCATACAGCCCAGTCTTGCCTCGGCTCGCCGCCACCGAAGGGCTCTTACTTTTTGGCATCAAAAAGTAACAAAAAATGCCGGCTGAAAATTTTTCTTTCAAAGGCAGTGTTATGGCTAGAACAGTGCAGTCCGAAAAATTTATTAGGCCGGTTTTAAGTAGAACGGTAATACGGTGCTATGGCCTAGCTATACGGAAATGCATGATGCTACAATCTGCTCATTAATAATCAATTATAAAATAACGTCAATGGTAGCCTGTCGAATGACCATCCGTAAGATTTTTTAAGGCATTTCGACAGGCTCAACGTGACAAATTCTAGAGAAATTTTGTTATCATACAGCCTCTTTTTGAATTGCTAATTCGCCATTAACATTTGATTAATTGTCGAGATCTGTAGAAATCGTAATGGCTTTCCAGTCGTTAAACTCTTTTGTTAATGCGTCAATTTTGCTGTTGGCTCTTTGAAAAGCATCTTTTCCCAGGAGTAAATGAACAGGTGGATTGGGCATACTGGCCAATGAGATCATGGCTGCTGCGGCCTTTTCAGGGTCGCCGATCTGCTGACCGTCCATTTTAAGATATTTTTGGTGTATTGCCCGCACTTCTTCATATTCGGCAATTGGATTGGTTGCCAAAATCAATGAATCGGGGGTTAAAAAACTTGTTCTGAATGCACCAGGAGCAACCACGGTCACCTTTACCCCGAATTCCTTAAGGTCGTCTGCCGAAACCTCAGACAACGCAATCACTGCCGCTTTTGCTGCTGAATATACCGCCCAGCCAGTTGCGCCGGCAATGCCTGCAATTGATGCGATATTGATGATGTGGCCAGCCCGTTGAGCTCTTAAATGAGGTGAAACGGCTCTGATGACATTTATTGTTCCGAAAACATTTACGTCAAAACTGTTTCTTGTTTCCGCATCAGTCAGTTCCTCTATGCTGCCCCCAATTCCATAACCAGCATTATTGATCACCACATCAACTCTTTCAAATTTTGCAATCGTTGCTTGTATCGCATCCTCCACACTTTTTTCATCGGCCAGATTAACGGCCAGTGGAAGAAATTTTTCCGTATTGTTATTTACTGCTTTTTTAAGTTCATTTATATTTCGTGAAGTGGCCGCAACGGATTGGCCAGCTTTCAATAGTTGATGAACTAAACTTAATCCCAGGCCCTTTGAGGCTCCGGTAATAAACCAAACTTTTTTCATGCCCATAGTTTTATCTTTTTTGTTAAGACAAAATTACGATGCAAATGAATTTAAGCTGTTACGTTAATCAAACTGATTATTACGAAATTCAAACAATCCGGTAAGAAGTTGGGGTATGGTTGGTTAATTTTTTAAAAAAATTGTTGAAATGGGTAGGTTCTTCAAATCCCAGGCAATAACCAATTTCTGAGATATTCCAGTCTGTATGTTTTAATAAAGCTTTAGCTTCTCTCAATAAACGCTCTGTAATGTAGTGGGTGGTGGTTTTACCCGTAGTTTCCTTTATCGCACGGTTTAAATGGTTTACATGTACCGAAAGTTGTGATGCATAGTCTTTTGCGGAGCGCATGGTAAACCTTTGGGTAGTGGTTTCAATGGGAAACTGCCGCTCTAATAACTCCGTAAAAACAGCAGTAATCCTGGCATTGGCATCCGTATGCTTGAATAAATTTTCGGAAGGCTCGGTTTTCAAAGCGAAATGAGTAATTTCTGTAATGTAATTGCGAAGTAGATCATATTTGTAAACATAATCTGAATTGATTTCTTCAAACATTTTAGCAAAAATAGCTTCGATATGCCTGTCTTGCTGTTCATTTAAAATATATGCTGGTTTTCCTCCATGGGTAAACATAGGTAGATCGCCAATGTTTCCACGAATCTTTTCGGTAAAAAAGGCTTCCGTAAAAATGCAAAAATAACCCGTTACCTCATTTTGCTTGCCACTGCCCAGTTCCCAGGTATAAGGTACGAGCGGATTAAAAAAGATTAAAGCCGTACCATTAATCTCAATACTCCTGTCCGCATAGTGGTAAACGTTATGGCCACGCGTCAGGCAGATTTTGTAATAATCCCTGCGGTTGTAACTCATTGGTTTGTGATCATCCCTTAAACAATCTTCCAGTTTGAAAACGTTAAAATGGCCTACGCCATTCTGGAGGTTATCGGGTAGGAACTTGAATTTGTTTTGGTAAAAATCTTCAATGGTTTCTGGCTTGTTCATAAGTCAAAGTTACAAAATTCAAACTTAAAGCAAATTAATGAAAACTGAAGGAAAGCTTCTGAAAAATTAAAAGGAGATTGCTATGATAAAAATATTTGTCATTAATATACCGATTGGTATATATTTGTATCGGCAATTTAAAGCGTATGACCAAGGCAGAGAAGACAAGAAATTTTATCTTAGAGAAAACAGCACCCATTTTCAATATGAAGGGTTATGCAGGTACTTCTTTAAATGATATTACTGCCGCTACAGGTTTAACCAAAGGCAGTATTTATGGCAACTTTTCCAATAAAGATGAAGTAGCATTAGCTGCTTTCGATTATAACCTACATAATATTGTTTCCAGAGTAGAAAAGGAAATAAACAGACAAAAAGAGGTAAAGGGTAAATTATTGGTTTACGTTAATATTTACCAACATCTTCTTAGCGGTGTGGTAGCAGAAGGGGGGTGTCCGATTTTAAATACGGCCATTGATGCGGATGACACCCACCCTGAATTGAAGGCACGGGCGCTGAAAGCGGTGTCTGGTTGGAAGAACAGGATTATGCAGCTGGTTGAAGCTGGTATTGCTTCCAAAGAAATTAACACAGACCACAATCCGGAGCAGATTGCACTTACCATTATTGCCATGATAGAGGGAGGAATTATGATCTCCAGATTGACTGCGAAACCTGCATATTGGAATTTAATCATGGATTCATTAAAAAAATACGTCAATAGCCTCGGCTAAAAATTTTTGAGCTAAAATATACCGATCGGTATTTATCAGGTTAGATAGCGATTGTTAATCTTAAAATTTAAATAATATAAAAAATGAAAACTTCAAAAAATACCGTTTTATTGATCGGCGGAACAGCTGGTATCGGTTTAGAAATCGCAAAACAGTTAACCGCTTTGGATAACCACGTAATTATTACAGGTAGGAACGAGGAAAGGCTAAATGCAGCAGCTGCATCATTACCTAATGTAACCGCTGTGGTGTCTGACGTGAGTAAGGCTGATGATGTAGATCTTTTGGTAGAGAAAATTAAATCAGAGTTTCCTGAATTAAACATGGTGATCAACAACGCTGGAAGAGCATTGCTTTATAATTTAGCCGATCCAAACCATGATGCATTTACAAATGCAGCAGATGAAATGCTGACCAATTACCTGTCTATCGTCAGGATTAATCAAAAGTTATTGCCTGTGTTAAAACAACAGGAAACATCAGCTATCGTAAACGTTTCATCTATAGTAGCTTATGTTCCAGGTATTACATTGCCTACTTACGCAGCTAGTAAGGCAGCATTACACTCATACAGCACATCGTTAAGATTGAGTCTGGAAGAAACTGCTGTTAAGGTTTTTGAATTAATGCCTCCATTGGTTGATACTGAATTTTCTAAAGAAATCGGTGGCCATAATGGAATTAAACCATCAGTTGTGGCCGATGAGCTCCTGGCGGCTTTAGCCAATGATGAGTTTGAAATCAGGGTAGGTGATACCGCCAAGATTTACGAATTGTTCAGACAGTCGCCAGTTGATGCTTTAAACGTAATGAACGCCAATCGAAAAGCCTGGATAGATGCTGTTGAGCACTAAAATGATATAGTTGAAAAACAAAAGAACTTGTTGTTTCCATTTAGATGACAGATTTCCATGTTGGAATTGTTACTTTCGCGGCATTAAGTGTAAATCCTGGGTTTACATCAACTTTAATAAAACGATAGGTTGTGTTTAGCTCTTCCAGCTATATTAAATATCTCTTGGATAATTAACAGTTGATTTATCCAAGGGAATTGACTAAAAAATATTAAAAATGAAAAGAGTAGTAGTAACTGGTTTAGGTGCGATAACCCCTCTTGGTAATACGGTTGAACAGTTTTGGCAACAGATATTGGCCGGAAAAAGTGGAATTGGACCCATTACCAAATTTGATTCCGGTAAATTTAAAACGCAGTTTGCAGGTGAAGTAAAAGATTTTAATCCGGAAGAATACCTGGAGAAAAAGGAAATAAAAAAATACGACTTTTTTACGCAGTATGCTATTGCTTCGAGCGATCAGGCGATAAAAGATGCAGAATTGAATTTCACAACAATGAATGATGTGGAATTGGCAGAAGTCGGCGTTATCTGGGCAACTGGAAATGGTGGTATTGGCACTTTCGAAGCACAGTTGGAAGAGTTTCATGCCGGCGACGGAACGCCGAGATTTAACCCTTATTTTATTCCAAAAATGATTGTTGATATTGCTGCCGGTGCCATTTCCATCCGTCATAAGTTGCGTGGGCCAAATTACTGTACGGTTTCGGCCTGTGCGTCGTCCAATACGGCAATCGTAAATGCTTTTGATACCATCCGTTTAGGCAAAGCAAACATCATGATAGCAGGCGGTTCAGAAGCAGCGCTAACAAAGTCATCTGTCGGCGGATTTAATGCCGCTCAGGCTTTATCAAAAAACAACGATGATCCTAAGGGTGCATCTAGACCTTTTGATAAAGATAGGGATGGTTTTGTGATGAGCGAAGGCGCAGGTGCTTTGGTTTTGGAAGAGTTGGAACATGCTTTAGCGCGCGGCGCAAATATTTATGCGGAAATTGTTGGTGGTGGAATGGCTGCAGATGCCTATCACCTTACCGGAACACCTCCCGATGGGATTGGTGCGGCCTTAGGTATGACGAAAGCATTGAAAGATGCCGGAATAGCTGCGGATAAAATTGATTATATTAATGCACACGCTACTTCAACCGGATTAGGTGATTTAAGTGAGTTGCAGGGTATTCATACTGTTTTTAATGGTTTGCCCGTAATTATTGGGGCTACCAAATCGATGACCGGGCATTTATTGGGGGCGGCAGGTGCAATTGAAAGTGTAATCAGTATCCTTGCGATCAGAGATAATATCATTCCACCTACCATTAATACCAAAAATCTGGACGAAAATATTCCAAAGGGATTAAATATTGTTTTGGGTGAGCCGATTAAAAAGGAAATCAATTATGTATTAAACAATACTTTTGGTTTCGGTGGTCACACGGCGAGTACTATTTTTAAAAAGTACGAAGCTTAATTGTCTCAAAAAAATCTGATGCTGGTCTTAGCGTCTCGCTAAGACCTAATTTTTGCCAAAGAAATATAGAAGCACGGAAAATTAATTTTTAGGTTCTTCGATTACGCGAAGATCTGCAAGCACTTTAGTTAAAGCTAATGGTCGAAAACCATTAAACTAATGCAAATGAACAGGCTAATCTACTTGTCCATCAACAAATTTACCAGTTCTTTAAGTTCTTCCACTTCCAACTCCAGCTTTTCAATGCGATTTTCCAATGCAGTGGTATCGATTTGTGGTGCTGTAAATGTTTCAGTTTCGACGGTGATTTCAGCCTGTTCGCCTAAAAGATGGATAAAACGGGCCTCTTTCTGACCTGCTTTCTTTGTCAATTGTTTTACAAAGGCAGGTTCATCATTCGATAGTTTTTGGAGTTGTTCTAAAACCTCTTCTATACTTTCAAATTCATATAACCTTCCTGAATTGCTGTTAATTTCCCCGGGCGTTAAAGGGCCGCGTAGCAGCAAAAGGCAGATTATTGCTAACTCTGAAGGCAATAGCGGATAAACGATTGCTAAATTATGTTTGTATTTAGTTGCCCGGCTTGATCCGCCTGTAGCTGTAGCGATTAAACCTTTAATTTTAAGTTGGTTTAATGTTAAGGTTACGGTTTCCTCATCGTAATTTACTACCGGATTTCTTGAACTTTTTTGGTTGCACGCTGCAGTTAAACTATTCAATGTCATTGGGTAATAATCAGGTGTTGTGCGGCTTTTTTCTATTAGGGCGCCTAAAACTCGTTGTTCTTCTGCTGATAAATCGGGTAGGGGTTTTACATTATCCATATTATAAAAGTATCAATTGGCGGAACATTTTGAAAATTATTTTGTAAGAAGCTGTTTGCCATGCTTTTAATGGTAAAAAATGTTGATGTAGAGGAGTAAAATCACCTATTGAAATAAGATTTCAGTAAGCTAATCCAAAAGCAGTTTTTATCAGATATCGAAGGTATCAGAAGCGAAGTTTCGGTAGTTAATGATCGCAGGTGGGTAATTATATCCGGTGAAAATCACCCCGCCAGTTTTTTATGCTTTTTTTGATCTCAGTTGGAGATAATTTATTGTTCACAGCTTGATCAACCAAAGGTAAAAATTCTTCATCTCCTGCAAAACGTAAAGCGAGGATCTGGCTGATGCTTAGTTCATTTGGAAGTGCACTGCCGGCCAGCATATAATAACGCAGATTCTCTTCAGCCCTTGCTGCTCTGTCCTGGGCTTTAAGTGCAAACATCCTGGCCATTACGGCTATAATCGCAATCAGGAAAAATGCAAGTACCAACAAGCCCGTAATGATATTAGGGATGGCAATACAGGAATATATGGAAAAACACAGTCCTATAACTGTTAGCGGTACCGCGAAGAAATGGAACGGCGGATAAAATCTTTTATGGTTTTCGTAGTTTTGAGACATATTTAATGATTAAATTTTATTACTTCTTTTTGTTTTTTGAAATTAAGCCCATTTTTAAAGTTCCTTGCAACTGCTGCACTTTGAATATTTTCACACCGGTTTACTTACTGGTCACCTGCATTTAATTTAATAGCCTTTTACAGTACGCTATATTTTCGTAATTACAAATGATGTTCTTCTGTTGATCTTTCTCCCTGCTTCAGTTTTATTATCTGCAATGGGTTTACTGGCTCCAAAGCCTTTAAAAGTAAGCCGTTTTGAATCTATACTGTTTTTAACCAGGTATTCGTAAACAGCATTGGCCCGATTAAAAGATAATTTTTCATTCAACTGATCATCGCCGACATTATCTGTATGGCCTTGAATCTCAATCTGTACGTGTTCATTTTGATGCAAAAAGTCGATAAGCAGGTCGAGTTCGCGGATGGAAGCAGGTAAAAGATTAAATTTATTGGTGTCGAAGAAAATATTTTTTAAGGTTACGTTTCCGCCTTGTTTTATTTTTTCAATGTAGACTTCAATTTGGTAAGGTTTATTAATATCGCCACTTTTAAGTTCGAAGTTTTCCGAGTAAAATAAATAACCTTCGGCATTTACATTAAACAGATAGTTACTTCCTATGGGCATTACTGCCAAAAATTGACCGGTTTCGGGATCGGTGTAATCATCAAAAACAGTTTTATTGGTTTTCAGATCTATTACCTGCACATTGCTTTCGATTGTTTTTTTGGTATCACGGTCTCTTACAATTCCTTTTACGTAAGAAACCCTTAAAGGTCTGGCCGTTTCTGGAATGCCAAAGCTATAAATGTCCTGCATGCCGTAACCACCTTTTAAATTTGAAGAGAACAGTCCCAAATTTCCATCAGCACTTACTATTAAGCCGCTTTCATCTTCAAAAGAATTGATCGGATAGCCAATATTGACTGGCCTTTGCCATTGGCCATCATTACCCAGTCTGCTAAAATAAATATCTTTATTCCCAAACCCTGGCCAGCCATTTGATGAAAAATATAGTGTTTTACCATCTACATGCAGAAAAGGAGTATTTTCATCAAAAGGGGTGTTGATCTCAGGTCCCAGATTAATGGCTGGTCCCCATTTTGCATCATCGGTAATGGTGCTTTTCCAGATATCATACCCCCCGAACCCGCCAGGTCTGTTGCTGATAAAATACAATGTACGCCCATCAGGACTTATAGCCGGCTGCGATTCCCAGAACTCCGAATTAACGGGCTGACCAACATTATAGGGTTCACCCCAATCTTTTCCTTCACGGTGAGAAACATAAATATCACATCTGCCTAAGCCATCAGGTCGGTTACATCCGGTAAAAAACAAATACTTTCCATCAGGAGAAATGGTTTGTGCACCTTCATTATATTTTTCTGTATTTATCTTGTTGGATAATGGTATAGCAAGGCCCCACGCGTTATTTTTAAACTGGGCTGTCCAAAAGTCTTCATTACCATTTACCTGGCGGGTAAAAACCAATGTCTCACCATCAGCAGTTATTGCAGGAAAGTATTCAGCATCAGGCGTATTCACGCCTTCACCTAAATTTATGGGGTTATACTTTACAGGCTTCTTTATTGCCAAATAGGCAAAATCGCAATCCAGGAGGTATTTCTTTGCTCTTCTCGCTTTTTCAGATGAAGAATCCAGTACCAAAAACTCAGTAAAATGTTGTTTTGCTTTTATATAATCCTGCGTAGCAAATACAGTTTCTGCGAGTCCATAAATTACGTCGGGAGCAACCGTTTTATTAATTAATATCGCCTTTTCGTAAGCCATTCTGGCTTCCTGGTATTTTTTTTGAGCTCTATAAACACCAGCAAGTAAGATATAGGCGTTCTGGAATAGCGGGTCTGATTCTACCGCATTCTTTAATAGCTGCTCAGCAGAGGAGTAATCAAATTTATCAATAAACGGACCTGCTTTTTCAAAATAGACCTGCGCTTTTTTATTTGGAGAACTTTGTCCAAAACAATAAAAGCTTAGTATGCTAAAGGAGAGGATTAAACAAAATTTCATTACATTAACATTGGTATCAAAGCTAATGTAAACTAATTTAAGGAATATTTAAAAATTTGTGTGTTTGTAAAGAAATCTCCCATTTAGGGTTAGCCATTACATACTCAATAATCAACGGTGTAATTTCTTTTGATTTGGACCATTCAGGTTGAAGATATAGTTTACAATTTGGAGATACCATTGCCGCATATTCCTCAGCCCACTTAAAATCACTTTTATTAAAAACAATTACTTTTAACTCGTTAGCGAAAGGCGTGATATCAGGCCTTGGTGCTTTAAACTTTTTAGGTGATAGGCAGATCCAATCCCAGTTGCCTGAAAGGGGGTAGGCACCTGATGTTTCAATAAACGTGAGTATTCCTCTTTCTTTAAGTTTATTGGTCAGGTAATCAAGGTTATAAATTAAAGGTTCACCACCGGTAATTACAACAGCCTTACCAGGAAATTGACTCGCATTTTCCACAATAACATCCGAAGCAGTAAGCGGATGCATTTCGGCATCCCAGCTTTCTTTAACATCACACCAGTGGCAACCCACATCGCAACCGCCCAAGCGGATAAAATAGGCTGCTTTACCTGTGTTAAATCCTTCCCCCTGTATGGTGTAAAATTCTTCCATCAAAGGAAGTAATGTGCCGTCTTCTGGTATTGCCTGTTTCATTTTTGAGGATGCAAATATCCTAAAAAAATATGGGGAAGCAGTTTCTATTTCTAAATTTAGCAGAAAGATGAAATAATACTGATATTTGTTTCCCTTATTTAGCTGTATGAAGTGGTTTAAAGCCTTGAACAACAATCAAATTCCAAATCCTGGTGACATTAAAACCATTTTCGTTAATGGCAAACAGATTTGTGTACTTCATCATGAGGATAAAATTATCGCTACGCAGTCACATTGTCCGCACGCGGGTGGCCACTTTAGTGGTGGCTGGTGTAAAAACGGAAACCTGGTTTGCCCGATTCATCGTTACGAATACAATTTGAAAACAGGAAGGGGAGCAGAAGGGCAGGGCGATTATATCAATATCTATCCAACAGCATTACGTGAAGATGGCCTGTATATTGGCTTTGAGGAAAGCTGGTGGAGTAAATTATGGGGATAGTTAGGTTCATCAGTTCATTTGTCATCGGTATACAGGGAAATTAGGTCTTCTTAGCAGATGTAAAAATAAATTTTGTGCCTTCGTACTTTTATGGAGAAAGAAAACTCGTCCTTTCGACTGAAGCGCAGTCCCGAACGTTCGGGAGAGAAATCTATCATCTATAAAGATCCTTCATTGCATTCAGGATGACAATTCTGGTAAATACTTATGATTATATTAACTAAGCAAATGTCTTTTAAAAAACTCCTGACAGCTTAATACCTCAATGTCAGAGAAATAAAAATCTTCCACATCTTGTGTAATGATGCATTTACAATCAACAGATTGTGCAGCATAGTATTCCAGACCATCTTCTAAGTCGTGTATTTTCTCATTCGATAATGTATCCAATACACCTTCTGATGAATTGCCGGCGATCTTCAGATATTGGCAAAGCAAATCGATTTTTTGTTTGGCCAACTGTGTTTTATGTTTTTTCTCAGCAAAATAAAAAGCTATTGCCAGACACATTGGTGAAGTATAAATTTCAAATTTTGGATGTGTTGCCAGGCTTAAAATCCTCGAAGAGTAAGTGAAAACAGGATATTCCTTATTTAATACAGAAACCAACACATTTGCATCCAAAAATACCCTCATTAATTATTTCTGAGCATTAAAAAATTCTTCTTTGGATTGCTTAGCCGTTTTTTTTGAAGTTTTTTTATATGTTACCTCACCTTCAGCCACCATGCTTACCCAATCAGCAACCGGGAAATCTTCTAAAGATTTATATTTTTTAGCGGTAACCTGAGTTAACAGGTGTTCTACTAAACGTGATAAACTAATGTTATTGTCTGCTGCATACTTTTTCGCTTTGGCAACAACATCCTGATTAAAGCTTAAGGTGAGTTTCGCATCCATTATCTTATCGTTATAAAAACAAAATTACATATTTACGTGTAAATTTTAAATTTTATACTTAATAAAAGCAAGCTAATGCATTGAATAACAGTACCAATTTGCTGATCTAATCTTAAAGCGCCCTACGTTTGACTATATTTTTCAGTTGTGGTATTTACTTAACCTTCCGCCTTCCTACCTTCTACCCTTTATGTCTTGAAATAAAAAAGCAATCCAAAAAGGAATTGCTTTCTATAATTTTCAGTTGTGGGGTTTACCTTTAACCTTCCGCCTTTCTACCTTCGCCGTACCACCCTCTACCTTTAAGCGTATATTTCTTTCCTTGCAGAAGCCAGTGTATTCTTCAATAAACCAACTATCGTCATTAAACCCACACCACCTGGTACCGGAGTAATGTACGATGATATTGGTGCAACATTTTCAAAATCTACATCTCCATACAATTTAAAACCCGATTTGGTTTCGGTAGAATTTTCACGGTTAATGCCTACATCAATGATAATGGCACCAGGTTTAACCATATCAGCGGTAACAAAGTTCTTTTTACCAATTGCTGCTATTACAATATCTCCCTGCAAAACCTGTTCTTTTAAATCTTTTGTGCGTGAGTGGGTGAGTGTTACCGTACAGTTGCCCGGATTGGCATTACGAGCCATTAAAATACTCATCGGACTACCCACAATATTACTTCGGCCTACTACCACACAATGTTTTCCTGTCGTATCGATATTGTATTCCTGCAACATTAGCAAGATGCCGTAAGGAGTTGCGGGAATAAAGCAAGGCAGGTTACGCATCATCCTTCCCAGGTTTACCGGATGGAAACCATCTACGTCCTTGCGATAATCAATCTTTTCGGTCACTTTTTCGGGATCAATGTGTTTAGGTAACGGCAATTGTACAATTAAACCATCTACATCAGCATCCTGATTAATTTCCTCTATTTTCGCCAGTAATTCGGCCTCGGTAACCGAGTTATCATAACGGTGTAGTGAAGACTTAAAACCAACTTTTTCGCAGTTTTTCATCTTACTGGCCACATAAGTTTCACTGCCACCATCGTTACCAACCAAAATGGCTACAAGGTGTGGTTTGCGACCGGTTTTATTCAAAAACTCAGCTGCCTCTTCAGCAATCTGAACTTTAACTTTTTCTGATACGTATTTACCGTCTAATAATTTCATATTATGAGATGTGAGATACGAGATGTTAGATCTGAGATTAACGGTTTTGTCTCAAATCTCAAATCTAACATCTCAAATCTATATTAATCTAATTTCAAAACCGCCATAAATGCAGATTGTGGAATTTCTACGTTACCCACCTGGCGCATGCGTTTTTTACCTTTTTTCTGTTTCTCCAACAACTTACGTTTACGGGAAATATCACCACCATAACATTTAGCGGTTACATCTTTACGTAGGGCACTCAATGTTTCGCGGGCAATAACTTTAGCACCGATCGAAGCCTGAATTTTTATTTCAAATTGCTGACGCGGGATCAGTTCTTTTAACTTCTCGCAAATTTTCTTGCCGAAATCGTAAGCGTTACTGCGGTGAATCAATGAAGATAAGGCATCAACAGGTTCTTCATTAATAAGCATATCTAAACGAACCAAATCCGATTTACGGTAACCAACCTGATGGTAATCGAAAGAGGCATAACCTTTAGAAATGGTTTTTAATTTATCATAAAAATCAAATACAATTTCGCCCATTGGCATTTCAAAAACCAGTTCAACCCGATCAGAGGTCAGATAGGATTGATTGACAATAATTCCCCTTTTTTGAATACAAAGTGACATTACCGGACCAACAAATTCTGCTTTGGTAATAATATTGGCTTTGATAAAAGGCTCTTCAACCGAATCCAGTTTACTTGGATCTGGTAAATCAGACGGATTGTTTACCGTAATTTCGACACCTTTGGTGGTGTGTGCAACATACGATACGTTGGGTACCGTCGTAATTACAGTCATGTCGAATTCGCGTTCCAAACGCTCCTGAATAATTTCCATGTGCAACATGCCCAGGAAACCGCAACGGAAACCGAAGCCTAAAGCAGCAGAACTTTCTGGTTCAAAAACGATAGAGGCATCATTTAACTGCAACTTGTGCATGGCTTCGCGTAATTCTTCGAAATCCTCTGTATCAACCGGGTAAATACCGGCAAATACCATTGGCTTAACCTCTTCAAAACCTTGAATTGCACTGTCTGCCGGCCTGCCAACGGTTGTGATGGTATCACCAACCTTTACCTCGCGTGCTTCCTTAATTCCTGAAATAATATAGCCTACATCACCGGTTTTAACCACGTTGCGCGGAGCCATATCCAGTTTTAAAATACCAACTTCGTCAGCCAGGTATTCCTTGCCGGTATTGATGAATTTTACTTTGTCTCCCTTTTTAATTTCGCCATTTACCACTTTGAAATAAGCAATAATGCCCCTGAATGAATTAAAAACTGAGTCGAAAATCAATGCCTGTAATGGCGCTTCGGTGTCGCCAACCGGAGCCGGAACCCGATCAACAATCGCCTGTAAAATATCGGGTATGCCCATTCCTGTTTTACCTGAAGCGGGAATAATATCGTCACGGTCACAGCCGATTAAATCAATAATCTGGTCTTTAACTTCCTCCGGCATGGCGCCTGGCAGGTCCATTTTATTCAGGATCGGGATAATCTCCAGGTCGTGTTCTAAAGCCAGGTATAAATTCGAAATGGTTTGTGCCTGAATACCTTGCGAAGCATCTACAATGAGTAAAGCACCCTCGCAGGCTGCAATTGATCGCGAAACCTCGTACGAAAAATCTACGTGTCCAGGAGTGTCAATTAAGTTAAAAACATATTCTTCACCACCAACTTTATAGTTCATTTGTATGGCATGACTTTTAATGGTAATGCCCCGCTCGCGCTCCAAATCCATATTATCGAGCAATTGCGCCTGCGCTTCACGCTGCGAAATCGTCGCTGTATATTCTAATAACCTATCAGCCAGGGTACTTTTACCATGGTCAATATGTGCAATAATGCAAAAATTACGTATATGCTTCATCTTTGCGCAAAGATATGTTTTTTAATGGAAATTGTAAGTTGTTACTGAAAGTGATATTCCTGAATTTTTATACGGTTTAAAGCGGAGATGTTTTTGTTTGATCCGAAAAACAATGGCAGCTGCTTTTCGCATCAGTCAGTCCTGCCTTTCGCTGTATCTTTTTGGTAAAATGAGATCAAAGTTATCAAAATTGCCTGGCCAAAAAGGATGTCGCTGTAGTCAGGTTTATTAAACAGCAGGCAGTGGTTCTTAGGTCGGTTTCCCTGCGAAAACAAAATCTGATCTCCGAATACTCTTTCACTGTCTACACAACCGTTTTCTTCCACTTTCCTTTTTTAAACAAAATAAATGCAGCTACCGCAATACCTGCTTCGGCTGCAGGGATGGCAATGAAAACGCCTGTTGGACCCATTTCTAAATACTTTGCTAGAAAATATGCCAATGGAATCTGGAAGAGCCAAAAGGCGAATACATTAATTTTGGTAGGCGTCCAGGTATCTCCGGCACCGTTAAATGCGCTATTAAATACCATTGCGGATCCATAAATCACAAAGCCGATACTTAAAATTTTCAAAGCCTCACCTGCAACGGCAATCACATTTTCATCTGCAGTAAAAAATGCTGCGAACAAATGTCCGCAGGTTAAGAACAATACAGTTACCACACCCATAAAAATCACGATGTATTTTAAGGTCTGAAATACCGATTTTTCTGCGCGGTCTACGTGGCCCGCACCTAAATTCTGCCCAACCAAAGTGGCAGCGGCATTACTTAAACCCCATGCCGGTAGCATAAAAAACATCATCAGGCGCAGTGCAGTTTGATAACCTGCCGAGCCGGTATCTCCACCTGTGGTAGCAACCAGTTCGGCCAGAAATACCCAGCTGCAGCTGGCAATAACGAATTGAAAAATAGCTGGAGCAGCAATTTTTATAATGGCTTTAACCTGTTCCAAATCAGGAATAAAGTGGCTAAGGCGGATTTTTAAAGCATTTTTACCATTAAACAGATGATATACCTGATAGGTAACACCTAAACCACGGCCAATGGTAGTGGCAATGGCTGCGCCTGTTAAACCCAATGCAGGTATCGGGCCTAAACCATTGATCAAAACAGGGCAGAGGGCAATGTTAGCAATGTTGGCGATCCATAAACTGCGCATAGCAATAGCCGCATTACCTGCGCCACGGAAAATCCCGTTAATTAAGAATAGCAGGACGATAATAATGCTTCCACCCATCATAATACGAACGAATGCAACACCTTGCCCGGCTGTTTCTGTTGAAGCTCCCATAAGCAACAGGATATCTTTGGCGTAAATTAAACCAAGGATACTGATGATAATGTTGACAAAAATGGCTATTAAAATGGTCTGAATACCAGCTTTCGATGCCGCTTCCGGATTCTTCTCGCCGATTCTCCGTGCAACTACCGCAGTTGCAGCCATACTTAAACCAATGGCTAATGAATAGATAATGGTTAAAACCGATTCTGTTAATCCCACTGTTTGGATAGCATGACTACTGTTTTCCAGGTGGCCAACAAAATAAAGATCAACCAAAGCAAAAACCGATTCCATAGCCATTTCCAACATCATTGGAATGGCCAGTAAAATAATGGCGCGTTTAATACTGATTGAAGTTAAGTCAACCTCATGACCTTTTAAAGACTGAACGAGAATATCGAAAAAAGCCGATAGTTTGCCCTGTGTCTTTGTAGACTGTGACATATAATTATAATAATGAATAGTGTATAAACCAATGATACGCCATTAAGCGTACATATCTAAATTAAAATGGGAGGGAATCCTCGGTTGCTTAGAACCTCAAACGGATTGCAGATACTATCATGGTTCTGGTCGTTTTGATGTGGCAAAGATAAGTAAAAATTTTTATTATCAAATTTTGAGCATTGATTTTCAGATTCTTGCACTAGAAACACAGAACTCGCGAATTTTATCCTTTCGACTGAAGCGCAGTCCCGAATAAAGATTTTCCGGCTTAGCTTGAAGGGACGGCTTAATAAAGTTATATGCTATATGCTACAATCATTTCTTCGCTAACTTTGGTTCCTCTGCCTGTATTTAAATCGATAAGTACATAATCAAAAATCCCATCCGAAGCTACCTTGCCAGTTTTTTTGTTGATGATTTCGAATTGAACCGAGCAGCCTTTATCGTGCATCATTAAAATGCCTGTCCGGATCAACATTAAATCGTTCATTAATAAGGGGCGCTTGAAATTGATATCCACATGGCTGACCACCCAGCCCAAACCTTGCTGGGTAAAATGCTCCCAGGGCATGCCGTAAAACTTTTCCATCTGCTCATAACGGGCAGCCAGTACATAATCCAGGTATTTGCTGTTATGTACATGGTTAAACATGTCTATATCATCCGGACGGACACGTAATTCGCTTTCAAATATACTGTATTGATTCTTTTCCAAAGGTTGAAGTTTTGTGCAAATTAAGGGATTTAATATTTGCAATGTCAAGTATTACTTGCTTTTTGTATATTTCAGAAGAATGGGAAAAGCTTAAGTTTATGATATTAATATTCCACGCGAACCATCATAGAGGAGCGTAAGGCTATTTATTTGAGCCAATACTCCTGAACAGCGTTTTTTTTTGCGTTCTGAAACTCAATCACATTTCAGTTGCCATGAATGATGTTTTAGAGTTGGAACGTGGAAGCAGAACAGTTGATAAAATTGGATATTGCCAAAAAAGATGCTAGTCAATTTCCTGAGGTTCGGATTTATCGTTACTGATAAACCTCCATTCTTGACCGTAGAGCGATTTATACTCAATCATAATTTTAATATCGGCCTTTTCTACCAGTGGAGCTAAACGGTCATCGTCTATATTGATTAAGCTTAACTTCTCACCAACAGGTAAAATTTCATTCTTCCAGATATTTGCCAATGCCACCGACTTTGTAGAATCCAATCGGTTTTCTTTTTTAATTTGGTGTAGGATTTCTGCTATGTTTTCAAAACGTTTGGAGTTGTAAGAGTAAGAATAGTTTGAAACTATTGCCGGACCCAAGCCTTGGTTTACGATTATAAATTCATAATGATAGGATTTGCCATTTTTACCATCACCACCTGAAAAACTCTGCGAATAATTCATGAGCAGAGGCTTTACCGATGCATATTGTTGCACCTTTTGCAGTCTTGTTTGGTATAAAGTGATAATAATGGCACAAATACTGGTTACGATAGCGCACAAACCAACAATTGTATCAAGTGAAATTTTATTATTATTTTGGGTTTTAGGTTTATGCATCGCTAAGCTGTTTTTAAAATTCGATCTAAAATAAAAAAAAGGATTTTAGAAAGATAAATATTTCTGGCATAACACGCTTGCTTATCATTAAAAATAGCATTATCTTTGCGCCACAATTAATTAATTTATTGCTTTAATATTATTCAAGAATGTATTTAAGTTCAGAAAAGAAAGCCGAAATCTTTAAACAACACGGCGAAGTAGAAACCAATACTGGTTCTGCAGAAGGTCAGGTAGCGTTATTTACATACCGTATTGCGCACCTAACAGAACACTTAAAGAAAAATCGCAAAGATTTCTCTACACAGTTGTCACTTCAAAAATTGGTAGGTAAACGCCGCGGTATTTTGGCTTACCTGTACAAAAAAGATATTGAGCGCTATCGTGCTATCATCAAAGCTTTATCGCTTCGTGATATCATTAAACAAAAATAAGCGAATTTTATCAACGAAAGCCATTCTTAAGGGAGTGGCTTTTTAATTTCCTGTTAATTTTTTTAACAGGATTTGTTATGATAGGCCTTTTTAATCCTATCTTCGTTTGCAAAAACAAAAACATATATAAACAACGGTGTGTAGAAAGAGGAAAACGCACCATAATTCTAATTAAATGAATGTAATAAAAAAATCGTTCGATTTGGGCGATGGTAGAATTGTAGAAATTGAAACAGGTAAACTGGCTAAACAGGCAGATGGTTCGGTTGTAGTAAAAATGGGCGATACCATGTTACTGGCAACAGTTGTATCTACTGTTGGTGCTAAACCAGGTACTGATTTTTTACCATTATCGGTTGATTATCAGGAAAAATATGCGGCAACCGGCCGTATTCCAGGTGGCTTTTTACGTCGTGAGGCAAGATTATCTGATTATGAGGTGTTAATTTCCCGTTTGGTAGACAGGGCTTTACGTCCACAGTTCCCTTCAGATTATCATGCCGATACACAGGTAATGATTTCTTTAATCTCTGCTGATAAAAATATCATGCCAGATTGTTTGGCGGGTTTAGCCGCATCGGCTGCATTATCCGTTTCTGATATTCCTTTCAACGGGCCAATTTCTGAAGTACGTGTGGCTAAAATTGATGGTAAACTGGTAATCAATCCATTTGCCAGCGATTTAGAGCGTGCAACACTTGAATTTATGGTTGCAGGTTCTGCCAACGACATCTGTATGGTGGAAGGCGAATGCGACGAAATTCAGGAGGATGAAATGGTGGAAGCTTTAAAATTTGCACACGATGCGATTAAAGTTCAATGCGCTATTCAGGTTGAATTAACCGAAGCAACCGGTAAAACCGTTAAACGTGAATACAATCATGAAGAACATGATGCCGATTTAAAAGCAAAGGTTTACGCTGATACTTATGATAAAGTTTATGCCGTGGCTAAAGCTGGCGGTAATAAGGATGTGCGTAAAGAAGGTTTCACAGCGATCATCAACGAATTCTTTGAGGCCATGCCTGAAGATACTGCCGATTTGACCAAAGCATTGGCTAAACATTATTACCATGATGTTCAGTATGATGCGATCAGAAACCTGTTGTTGGATGAAGGCATCCGTTTAGATGGCCGTAAGACCACTGAAATCCGTCCGATTTGGAGTGAAGTGGGTTATTTGCCTGCTGCACACGGTTCAGCTGTATTTACGCGGGGAGAAACCCAATCGTTAACTTCGGTTACTTTGGGTGGTAAAGATGATGAGCAAATGATTGATGGTGCTTTCTTTAATGGTTACCAGAAGTTCTTGTTACATTATAATTTCCCGGGTTTTTCTACTGGCGAAGTTAGACCAAACAGAGGCGCTGGCCGTCGCGAGATTGGTCACGGTAACCTGGCTCAGCGTTCGTTGAAAAAGGTATTACCTCAAGGCGAGGCAAATCCTTACACCATCCGTGTCGTATCTGATATTTTAGAATCTAATGGTTCATCATCAATGGCAACTGTTTGTGCAGGTACATTGGCACTGATGGATGCAGGTATTAAAATTAAAGCACCGGTTTCTGGTATCGCGATGGGTTTGATTACCGATGAAAAAACGGGTAAATATGCTATCCTTTCTGATATTTTAGGTGATGAAGATCACTTAGGTGATATGGATTTTAAAGTAACCGGTACCGAAAATGGTATTGTTGCCTGCCAGATGGATTTAAAAATCAATGGTTTATCTTACGAAGTATTAACCAAAGCGTTATTACAGGCTAAAGAAGGCCGTCTACACATCTTAAACGAGATGAAGAAAACCATCAGTCAGCCTAATGAGGATTACAAACCGCATGCACCTCGTATTGTTTCTTTAACTATTGATAAGGAATTCATTGGTGCTATTATTGGCCCTGGAGGTAAAATTATCCAGGAAATGCAACGCGAAACAGGAGCTACCATCTCAATTGAAGAAGTTGACGGTAAAGGTATCGTTGAAGTATTTGCCGATAACAAAGCGGCAATTGATGCAGCAGTTACCCGTATCCGTAATATTGTTGCCAAACCGGAAATAGGTGAAATTTACCAGGGTAAAGTAAAATCAATTATGCCGTTTGGTGCATTTGTTGAAGTAATGCCAGGTAAAGATGGTTTATTACACATCTCCGAAATTTCATGGGAGCGGTTAGAAACTATGGACGGTGTATTAAAAGAAGGTGATAAAATCGAAGTTAAATTGTTAGACATCGATAAACAGGGTAAAATGAAACTTTCACGTAAAGTTTTATTGCCAAGACCAGAAAAACCAGCTGCGCCAAAAGTTTAATTGGTAATCGGCTTGCTGAACTTGTTTCAGCATCTCAAATACAAGCCCTTTCAGGTTACTGAAAGGGTTTTTTGTTGATGTCTATTTTGTTTAACAATGATTTTGTAACTTGCATTACAGATGAAAAAAGATATTCACATCGTTGAAGAGCCTATTGCTGATTATAAAAAGGCTGAAGAAGATTTACTGAAAAAAGGCTTATCAAGTACTTATACAGAGCGTTTTCACACCATGGCAAGATTGATGAAGCTAAATATGATATTAAAATCTGCAAAAATTACTCATAAAAAAATCGAATAATAAATGGATGTTTTGATGATGAGATTTTAAAATTGTGGCGTTCATTGCTGAATAATAATGTTCGTTTTATTATGATTGGTGGTGTTGCAACAAATTTGCATGGCTTCCATAGAACAACAGACGTATAGATATTTGGATTAAAGATAATCTTTAGAACAGACAGAATTTACGAGCTGCATTTAAAGAGTATGGTTTGGGAGATTTCAAAAATTTAGAAATTTTAGTTTTTATTCCAGGTTGAACGGATTTTTATTTGGATAATAGTTTACGGATGGATATCATGACTACTGTTAAAGGTTCGGAGGAATTTGGTTTTGATAAGTGTTTAGAATATGCATCTATAGCAACAATTTATGAAATGGAAATTCCTTTTCTGCATATTAATCAATTAATTGACTCGAAGAAAGCTGCAAATCGCCCGAAAGACCATATTGATATAATTGAATTAGAAAATATTAAAAAATTAAGAAACGATTAAATGAAATACATCATAGCCCCATCCATACTTTCTGCCGATTTTGGCAATTTGCAGCGCGACATTGAAATGATTAATCAAAGTGATGCCGATTGGTTTCATGTTGATGTAATGGACGGTGTTTTCGTTCCGAATATCTCTTTCGGTTTTCCGGTAATGGCGGCTGTAAAAAAACATGCCATTAAACCATTGGATGTACATTTAATGATTGTAGAGCCGGATAAATACATTGAGGAATTTGCCAAGGCAGGTGCAGATAGAATTACGGTGCATTATGAGGCCTGCACGCATTTACATAGAACCATACAGTTAATTAGGTCTTCAGGTTGTAAAGCAGGTGTAGCTTTAAATCCGCACACACCGGTTACACTACTTCAGGATGTAATTGAAGATCTTGATCTGGTGTTAATTATGTCGGTTAATCCGGGATTTGGCGGACAGGCCTTCATTCACAACACCTATAAAAAGATAAAGGACTTAAAAACTTTAATCCAGGGTGTAAATGAAAACTTGATTATAGAGGTTGATGGTGGCGTGGGTTTACAGAATATTGCTGCACTGGTATCGGCAGGTGCCAATGCTTTTGTAGCTGGAAATGCAATTTTTGCAACAGATGATCCGACAGAAACGATTGCTAAAATGAAACAACAGTTAATTACTAGCATAAACATTTAATTGCTAAATTGTTCAAATGATAAGAGGTTTAGTTATCTTGATACTTAATACCCTTATCTCGACACTTAATACTTTTATCTCGATACTTGATACTTTTGTCTTGATACTTTTATCCTGATACGTCATACTTCTATCTTGATACGCTTACCGCTTGATACTAAAAATGCTCAAATTTCGGCTTATTCTATTCCTTTTAGTTACCGGTTGCAGTTTTGTTGTAGCCCAACCTTTGGTTAGGGTATCAGGAATAGTTTATAGTGACGAAAAGTTGCCCCTGGCACAAGTTACTGTAACGGTGGTGGGGCAAGCACAATCTACCGTTACAGATGAATTTGGCGTTTATACGATTTATTCAAAATCGAAAACATTTAGTATCAAATATTCGCTCTTGGGCTACCAGCCTCAAATAATTGAATTTAGTGAACGCTCCGGTGCGCGAATTACCAGACAGGTTAACTTAATTGCCAATATTAATGAATTGGAGCAGGTTAATATTGCCAATAAGCAGAACCAGTTAAGCAATACCACTACAATCAATATAGGCGATGTCTCTTCCATTCCATTGGTTTCCGGAAATTTTGAAACCATGCTTAAAACCCTGCCCGGTGTATCTACAAATAATGAATTAAGTGCTCAGTACAGTGTTCGCGGAGGTAATTTTGATGAAAATTTGATTTACATTAATGATGTGGAAATTAACCGACCTGTATTGATCCGTAACGGGCAGCAGGAAGGTTTAAGCTTTATCAATGCTGATCTGGTGAGTAAAGCGAGATTTTCAGCAGGTGGTTTCGAAGCAAAATATGGAGACAAACTTTCCTCTGTTCTGGATATCAGGTATGAGAAGCCAGATAGCAATCAAACCATATTGAGTACAAGTTTATTAAATACGTCATTAAGTACTAAGCGGGTATTTAAACGCAGTTTTCTATTGGCGGGTTTGCGGTACAAGAATAACACTAGTGTTTTAATTAGGCAGGATGAAAAGGGAAGCTATAATCCTAATTATGCCGATGCACAGGTGCTTTATCAATACGATTTTTCCCATGAATTCAGCATCAGCTTTTTAAGCAATTTCAATATTGGTCAGTTTAAGTTATTGCCTACCAATCGCGAAACACAGTTTGGTACGCTAAGTACAACGCTGAAATTGGATGTTGATTATACCGGGCAGGAAATAGATGACTACCAAACTTTTGGAAATGCCATTACAGCTGCTTATTCGCCCAAACCCAATTTAGTGGTTAAATTTATAAACAGTTATTTTAATACCATTGAACGCGAGCGTTTCGATATTAATGGAAGCTATGTTTTTGCTGAGGTAGATAAGAATTTTAATGGTGAAAACTTTGGACAGGTCAGCAAAAGCAGAGGTATAGGCACTTACTACAATTATGGCCGAAACAGTTTAAATACTCAGGTTTTTGCTTCAGAAATAAAAGTTGACCAGAATTTTAACAATCATGTTTTTTCATGGGGGCTGAAATTTGACCAGTCTAGGTACGGCGATCAGTTAAATGAGTATAACTATACGGATTCTGCAGGATATATTTTGCCTAATCATTCGAAAGATATTACTTTACAGAATGTCATTAACGTTAGAAACAATATTGATATAAAAAATTACAGCACTTACATTCAGGACAGTTATTCCCTTTCCAGTTTAGCGGAATTACAATTGGGCGCCAGGGCTACTTATAACTCTTTAAGCAAACAATTGCTGATCAGTCCGAGAATGTTAATTGCATACCGTCCAAATTCCAACAACAAAATATTACGATTTACTGCAGGTATTTATCATCAGCCCCCATCGTACCGGACCATCCGCGATTTTTCGGGTATATTAAATATAAATCAAAAGGCGCAGCGTTCTTATAATACATCAATAGGTTATGATTATGCTTTTGACGGTTTTGGAACCCGATTGAAATTTACTTCAGAGTTTTATTTTAAATATTCTGACCGGCTAATCCCATATAAAATAGATAACTTAAGGATTAAATACCTGGCAAATGAAGTTTCGCATGGTTATGCTTACGGTGCTGATTTTAGCGTTGGAGGCGAATTCGTTAAAGACCTGGTTTCTTATTTCAGAATGTCCGTAATGCATGCCAACGAAGATATTATCGGCGATAGTTATATTCAGAATGGAAGTAAGATTTATCCAGGTTATCTAAAACGGCCAACAGATCAACGCCTCAATTTCTCCATATTTTTTCAGGATAGGCTCTTGAACAGTCCGACCTATAAAGTTCACCTCAATGCAGTTTATGGTTCACGTTTACCAATAGGCCCGTCGCAAACACCAAGGTATTTGGATAAATTTTATGTTCCTGCTTACAAGCGGGTAGACATCGGTTTTTCTAAAGACTTTTTAGATGATGCAGCCTTGCATAAACCCAAATTTCTGGATAGAAATTTTAATGCCGTAATTCTGTTTTTCGAGGTTTTTAACATGCTGAATATTAACAATACAGTATCGTATCTTTGGTTAAAAGATGTAGATAATGTTCAATACGCAATTCCAAATTATTTAACAGGCAGGCAGTTTAACCTGAAGCTGATTGTAAAATTAAAAAATTAGCCAGGGAAATTACAAGTTCAATTCTATAAGCCGGAGATACATTTTTCCTGTCAAACGTCTCTAAATATGCAAAATTTAGATAAATCGGTTTAATTGTAAAAACTGCAATAAACCTATCGTTTTGAAGGCTTTTTTTAACAAAATTTAATTTTTTAGGTAACGATTTTATAAGCATAACTGCTTTAAAAATTTTACATTTACGCCCATAAAACATTATATAATAAGATGAAGCATAATTTTGGCGCAGGCCCTTGTATTTTACCTCAAGAAGTGTTTAAACAAGCCGCTCAGGCTGTTTTAGATTTTAACGATGGATTATCGATTTTAGAGATTTCGCACAGAACAACCGAATTTGAGGCAGTTGTTGCAGAAGCTGATAAGTTGGTAAAAGAATTATTAAATGTGCCATCGGGTTATTCCGTTTTATTTTTACAGGGTGGTGCAAGTTTACAGTTTGCCATGGTACCGATGAACTTATTGGGCGATGGACAAACAGCAAGTTATTTAGATACTGGTGTTTGGGCAACAAAAGCATTGAAAGAAGCTAAATTTATCGGTAATGTAAATGTAGTGGCATCATCTAAGGATGCAAATTATACCTTTATTCCAAAGGATTTTGAAATCCCTGCTGATAGTGCTTACTTCCACTATACCTCAAACAATACCATTTACGGAACTGAACTTTTTGAAGTACCTAAAACAGACATTCCTGTGGTTTGCGATATGTCTTCTGATATCATGAGCCGCGTAATCGATGTTTCTAAATTTGATTTAATTTATGCAGGTGCTCAAAAAAATGTAGGTCCGGCAGGCTTAACCATTGCTATAGTAAAAAATGAGGTTTTAGGTAAAATCGATCGTAAAATTCCTTCGATGTTGAATTATCAATCACATATTGATAATGATTCGATGTACAATACGCCTCCGGTTTTTTCTATTTACGTGGCTTTATTAAACTTACGCTGGTTAAAATCCAAAGGTGGTGTAGCTGAAATTGAGAAAGAAAATAAACAAAAAGCAGAAGCACTTTACAGGGAGATCGACCGCAATTCCTTATTTAAAGGAACTTGTGCTGTTGAAGACCGCTCTAGAATGAATATTTGTTTCGTGATGGAAAATCCGGAGCTGGAGAAACCATTTTTAAAGTATGCAGAGGAGCAAGGAATTGTGGGTATCAAAGGCCACAGAAGTGTGGGTGGTTTCCGTGCATCAATGTATAACGCCTTACCAATTACAAGTGTACACGCTTTAATTGATGCCATGCAATCATTTGAAGAAAAACAAGCAAAAGCAAATTAATTTAAATTTTAACTGCAGAAGATTACCATGATTATTCAATCGGTGTAATCGTTTTAATCTGTGCCATCATATATAAAATGATTAAAATATTAGCAAACGACGGAATTGATCCGATCGGAAAAGAATTATTAGAAAAGGCAGGTTTTCAGGTTGATACGGAAACCATTGCGCAAGATCAATTAGCTGAAGCTTTAAAAAACTATGATGCCATTACGGTGCGCAGTGCGACAAAAGTTAGAAAAGAACTGATTGATGCCGTACCCAATATTAAATTAATTGGCAGAGGTGGCGTTGGTATGGATAATATTGATGTAGAATATGCACGCAGTAAAGGTGTTGCAGTAGTAAATACGCCAGCTGCTTCTTCTTTGTCAGTTGCTGAATTAGTATTCTCACACTTATTTACCGGTATCAGATTTTTACAGGATGCCAACCGTAAAATGCCTGTTGAAGGCGCAACACAGTTTAACAACCTTAAAAAAGCTTACGCTAAAGGAACGGAGTTAAGCGGTAAAACCATAGGTATTATCGGTTTTGGCCGTATTGGCCGTGCCACTGCAAAAGTAGCTTTAGGCCTGGGGATGAATGTTCTGGCTTATGATTTATATCCTTCAGAATCAGAAATCACATTAGAATTTCAAGGTGGAAAGTCAGTAAGTATCCCGATTAAGACGGTTTCTTTAGAGGAAGTAATCACCGGAAGTGATTTCCTGAGTTTGCACACGCCATTTGCTGACAAGCCTATTTTAGGTGCTGAAGAATTTGCTAAAATGAAAAAAGGCGTTGGTATTGTAAACTGTTCCCGAGGTGGAACAATTGATGAGCCGGCTTTAATTGAAGCGCTTAATGCTGGTCAGGTTTCTTTTGCTGGTTTAGACGTTTTTGATAACGAACCTACGCCGTTAGCTGAAATTCTAACCCATCCAAAAATTTCGTTAACACCGCACATCGGTGCCTCTACAAACGAAGCCCAGGAACGTATTGGTACAGAACTGGCTACTTTGATTATTGAACATTTTAAGAAATAAAGCTTTTTGCCGTCACCCTGAACTTGGTTTAGGGGCTTTTCAGAACAGATGCTGAAATGAATCCGGTAGCTATCTTTATCAGCATGACGAACTTATAAAAAGACCAATCTCGGATTGGTCTTTTTTAATCTAACGCTTTTGTTAACACCCAATAACGATAACCGAGAATAGCCTTTTGCCATTTGCTTAACTTATTTGGATCTTTTTTATAAAAACCTGGCAAAATGGCATTGTTGATTTTGACAAGGGCTTTAAACAGTGCTTTTTTCATACCTTTTATATCGCTGTAGTTTCTTGTTGAAGAAATAAAAGCCGCCTGCCGTTACCAAAATCAGGAATGCAATGATGTAGGTTGATAGACTACCTTTACTATTTTTCGCTAAATCTTCTTTAAGCTGTGCATTCTGATCCTGCAATTTTTTAATGGTATGCAGGTAAGCCTCGATCCGCTCTTGAGAATGATCTGCGACGGCCACTTTTTGCTGATTCTGCAGGTCTTTATAATCCATTAATATTTTTAACTCCTTAAAAATATTATTATCGGTCAATACCACTTGTCGAAGAATTTCATTTGAATTTTTAATATCTTTCTTCGTTTGCCAGCCAAAAATTCCTGATCGTTGTGTTAAACTTTCATCATATTGACCAAATTTTGTACTTCGCTCTTGAAGCAAAGCATTTACTTTAACCCGTTGCGCTGCATAAGCTGCAGAATCCTGTTGGGCAAAAGCTTCCAGACTAAACAAGATAACCGAGAGCAGGTAAACATATTTCTTCATTTGCTATAAACGCGAAAAGGATAGAAGTTGTTTTGATTAGTACAATGGTTCACCAGCCATTTGCTCATTGGTAATACAAAGCGCCAAAAATATTTGTCATCTCGATTGGAATGAAACGAATGCCTGCCCGTAAAAGCGGGTTGAAATCTTTTTAGAAATAATTCCTGTAGTAAATTAAGCTTCGCTGAGCACTTACTTGGCTCTCGTCACTCGCTTTGCTTAGCTTGAAATGACTATAATTTTAGGTCTATTGATCTGAGTTGTTTCTTTAATCTTTTCGCTTTAGTCTTTCGGCTTGCTAAGAATGAAACTCAACCCTCACAATATCGCCTAAATGTAAGCCTAACAAGCCACTTGCTTTGCCCTTATTGATGGCGATCTCCAAATGGTTACTAATACCGAACAGGCAAAGTTTTTCGCCTTCCTGCACTTCGTTATAATGCCAGCTTAACTGCGTGATCGTTTCACTTTTTCTAAAGTATAAAGTGAAGTCCCTGTTTTTCTGTATTTTGGTAAAAAGATCTTTGGTGATGTTGGTAATCACATTGCAAAAAGTATCAATATAAACTACACTCCCACGAATCATATTCTGTTCAATAACAGGATGTAAAAGCATCTTTTGCTCAATCTCAGCTACAGGTAAACCAATGTCTTTCAGTTTACCACCTTTGGCCAGATGCGTTGCTGCCTTAACAAAAATATCCACCAGGGGGAAGTGCAGGTATTTCAAATCCTGCATGATGTTCAGCTCCACCACATCCTCCGGAGCCTCATCAAAAAGAAGTGAGAAGATTCCATTATCAGCACCTACAAAAAAGTGATCACGGTGTTTTACGGCAATGTACTTGGTGTTTTCGCTATATACTGAGTCTATACCGATCAGGTGTACGGTATTCTTTGGGAAGTAGGGATAAGCATTTTTTAAAACGAAGGCCGCGTATGATATATTGAATGAGGGTACTTCGTGGGTAATATCAACTAAATTAACATTAGGCATCAGACTCAACAGACTACCTTTAAGGGCGCTCTGGTAAAAGTCTTTTGAACCTAAATCTGTTGTTAAAGTAATTATCCCCATTAAAAATTCATTATTATTGCTTATTCTTGTGTACAGGCCTAAGCGTCTGCAAATATTCAAATTTTAATTAATATACCCCGATAACTTTTTAAAATACTACAATTTGAACGAATTAAAATTAACCCTGGATAGCGTAAATCCTGCTCACTTTTGGGGGGCGAACAATGAGAATTACGAAATGATTAAAGGTGCTTTCGCGAAGTTAAAATTGGTGGCGAGAGGTAGTGATGTTAAGGTTCTCGGTGATGAACAGGAACTTAAGGCTTTCGAAGAGAAGTTTAATCAACTGGTTGCGCACCTCGAAAAATACAGCTCGCTAAGCAATAATGATGTAGAAAACATACTTGGTGCAAAGGCTTCGGGCGTTGCAAAAAAAGATACAGAACAATCTTCAGGTGGGGGCGGAGAAGTAATTGTTTTCGGTACGAACGGCCTGTTGGTAAAAGCCAGAACAGCAAACCAACGTAAAATGGTAAACAGTATCGCTAAAAACGATATTTTATTTGCCATTGGTCCGGCGGGTACCGGAAAAACTTATACTGCAGTAGCTTTAGCTGTAAGGGCATTGAAAAATAAAGAAATTAAACGGATTATTCTCACCAGGCCTGCGGTGGAAGCAGGGGAGAATCTTGGTTTCTTACCAGGTGATTTAAAGGAGAAAATCGATCCTTATCTACGTCCCCTTTACGATGCGTTGGATGATATGATTCCGGCAGAAAAACTGAAATTTTACATTGAAAACCGTACGATAGAAATTGCTCCGCTGGCATTTATGCGGGGGCGTACCCTTGATAATTGCTTTGTGATACTTGACGAGGCGCAAAACGCAACCGATATGCAGTTAAAGATGTTTTTAACCCGTATGGGACCAACAGCTAAATTTATTGTTACCGGCGATGTTACCCAGGTAGACTTACCTAAAAAACAGATGTCGGGTTTGTTTAATGGCTTAAGAATTTTAGAAGATATTAAAGGAATAGATATAATTTATTTAAGCGGGGAAGACGTAGTAAGGCATAAACTGGTTAAAGATATTTTGAAAGCTTACGGTGATATCCAATAATTAAGTCCTGAAGTCAGAGGAACGAAAGTCGAAGGTCCGAAGTTTAAATCTTTCATTAGAAATACTTCGGACTTTTTTATTGTTACAACTTTTTGTCGTCCTATTCCGGTCTTCGGAGTTTCCTACTTTTTTCCTATTTTTACCGCCTCATGAAAGCACTTAAAGAAACCCATTTTAATTTCCCAAATCAGAGCAATTTTTACAAAGGTAAGGTTCGCGATGTGTATACCATAGCTGATCAGTTTATGGTAATGGTAGTATCAGACCGGATCTCGGCATTTGATGTGGTATTGCCAGAGGCTATCCCATTTAAAGGACAGGTTTTAAATCAGATCGCAGCCAAGTTTTTGGCCGCTACACAGGATATTGTACCAAATTGGGTTTTGTCAGTGCCAGATCCAATGGTTACCATTGGCCGTATCTGTGAGCCGTTTAAGGTAGAAATGGTCATCAGAGGTTATCTAGCTGGTCATGCCTGGCGTGAATACAGTGCCGGAAAACGGTCTGTTTGTGGTGTTTCTTTACCTGATGGATTAAAAGAGAATGATAAATTGCCTCAGCCCATTATTACCCCGACCACCAAAGCTGCTGTTGGCCACGATGAAGATATTTCGAAGGAAGATATATTGGCAAAAGGAATTGTTTCCTTAGCAGATTACGAGCAGTTAGAACAATACACCTATGCGCTTTACCAACGTGGAACTGAAATCGCGGCAAAAAGCGGATTGATTTTGGTTGATACGAAGTACGAATTTGGCAAGGCCGATGGTGTAATCTATCTGATTGACGAAATTCATACGCCTGATTCATCACGTTATTTCTATGCAGAAGGATATCAGGAACGTCAGGATCGTAATGAGCCACAAAAACAGCTTTCAAAAGAATTCGTACGTAAGTGGTTAATTGAAAACGGATTTCAAGGTAAGGATGGTCAGGTAGTTCCGGAAATGACGAATGAAATTGTTAATTCTATTTCGGAGCGTTATATCGAACTGTATGAAAAAATTGTAGGAGAGCACTTTATAAAAGCTGATGCTGATGCAATCTCAAGCCGAATTGAAGCCAATGTTTTAAAGGCTTTGGAAACACTTTAAATCCGAAAGAAATTTATACATTAGTAAAATAAAGAGAAGAGAGCGATGAAATTTTCAGTAGATAAACACGATAAATATGTAACCTTAAAGTTAGAGGAAAATAAGTTTACAAATGATAATGCCCCGGGTTTGAAGGCAGAATTCTACTTGCTTAATGCAGAGGGATTTAAGAATATAGTTGTTGATTTAAGTGCTGTTACCGAATGTAATGATGCACAGGATCTAAGCTGTTTACTTGCTGGCGACAGGCTTTGTAAATCGGCAGGCGGATTATTTATTGTAACTGGAATTAACGATGAGCTGGCGTCGATTGTCGAATTATCAAACATATTTCAATCTGTAATGTTTGTTAATACAATAGACGAGGCTACTGATTTTATCTTTATGGAGGAGTTGGAGAAAGAGTTTAGAGGAGATAGATAACAAAATATTTAAATAACATTCTGGCCTCGTAGTTTCTAAAATCTACGGGGCTTTTTATATATTATCATGATGAAATTTGAAGTTACAATTTTAGGAAGCAGTTCCGCTACACCGGTATTTAACAGAAATCCCTCCGCACAGCTTTTAAATTGTAATGAAAAATATTACCTGATCGATTGTGGTGAAGGCACACAACAACAACTGGCTAAATATAATCTTAAAGCGGCGCGTATAGATTACATTTTTATCAGTCACTTACATGGTGATCATTACTTTGGTTTAATCGGACTGTTATCCAGTTTGCATTTAAACGGCCGGATAAAACCGATAAAGATATTTGGTCCTAAGCCTTTACTAGAGATTTTGGAAATCCAGTTCAAATACTCCGATACCGTACTCAGGTATCCGATTGAATTTTTTCCAATTGAAGCTGATCAATCTATTCAGATATTCGAAAACAGTGATCTGACAGTTAAAACGATTGTTTTAAACCACCGCATTCCAACTACCGGTTTTATATTTCAGCAAAAGAAGCGTCAGCGTAAGTTGATAAAAGAGAAGAGTGATCAGGTGCCGATGGCTTATTATACGGCCTTAAAAAAAGGAATGGATGTTGAACTGCCAAATGGCGATATCTTACGTAGTGAAGATTATACGACAGAAGCGGATGCACCACGTTGCTATGCTTACTGTTCAGACACCTTATTTGATGAAAGTTATTTTGCTACCATAAAAGATTGCGATACCTTGTATCATGAAGCTACTTTTATGCACGATTTATTGGAAAGGGCTAAAGAAACGCATCACACAACTGCTTTACAGGCAGGAGAGGTTGCTAAAATTACAGGAGCTAAGAAATTACTCATCGGGCATTTTTCTTCACGTTATAAAACTTTGCAAATGCTTTTTGAAGAAGCGCAATCTGTTTTTGAAAATACAGAACTAGCTGTTGAGGGCAGGACTTTTCAGCTGTAAGCATTTTTCAACCACAGCTTACAAAGAGGGAGGCACCGGGTAACGCAGAGGTTATATCGGGGCTGTCATGCTAAATTTATCATGAACTTCCCGGCTGGACTATCCAGATTCATAAATTTATAGATTCTTATGTGCTGCCATCATTTTAAAGTTGCGGTCTTTGCGACTTATCTTTGCGCGCTTTGAGGTTAAAAAATACACTATTTCAATACCTCTCAGTTTACGCTGTGTTTATTCTCAATGTGCTCTGTGGTAAAAAAATAGTAACTATATATATCAACTTCCATTTCAGTTTTTAAGATCCTTCACTGCGTTAAGGATAACAGATGAGCATTCCGCTTCGCTTGTACGCTGTGCTTATTCTTGGCATACGCTGTAGTAAAAAAGAGTAAACTATAATAATTTCAATTACAAAAAAGCCTCGCAATTTACACTGCAAGGCTTCCTGAATTATAAAATTAAATTTACTTATCTTTTTTATTACCACCACCAAATACAGAGAAGTGAACATAACGTTTAGGGTTAGCTTTTAAATCAATCATCAGTTCATCAAGATTTTTTGAAGCATTATTTAAATTCTGATACATTTTATCGTCATTCAATAACAAGCCTAAACTGCCTTTTCCACTTTTAATTCCCGATATTACGCTTTGTAAATCAGCAATTGCATTATTTGCATTATCTAAAGTCTGTTTAAAGTTAGCTGCTGCAAACTTATCAGTAACGGTATTGATATTCGTTAAGATATCACTTATTTTTTGATTGTTGTTATTTAAGTTGGCCGTAATACCTTCAACGTTTTTGAAGATGGCTTCAATACGGGCGCTTTCCGAACCAACCAGACCATCAACTTTTTTAGAAGTTGTTTCTAAAGATGCTAATGTACCTGCTATGCTATTAAAGCTTCTATCAACATTTTTTTGGAAGTTAGGATTTAGGATAGAATTCACACTACTTAAGATAGAGTCCATCTTACCAATAATTAACTCCGCTTTCTTTTGAACCGGTTGAACCTGTTCCATCAGGCCTTTTTCAACATTGGCATTTAAAGTGTATCCGTCTTCGGCCATTTTTTTCGAGTCACCTAACGACATTACAATAGCTTTGCTTCCCAACAAATCCGTACCTTCTAAACGGGCAATACTATTTTCAGGAATTTCATACTTGCTATTGATGCTTAAGGTGGCAATAATGCTACCATCTCCCTGTAGTTCCAGTTTAGCTACCCGGCCAATCTGATAACCATTAATAAGTACGGGTTTTGATACCGTTAAACCATCAACCCTTGTGTATTTTGCAAATAATGTGGTTTCATTTGAGAAAATTGAATTTCCTTTTAAAAAGTTATATCCAATTATCAATAAAGCAATGGCAAATGCAGCTAAAATACCTACTTTGGTTTCGTTCTTAATCTTCATGAGTGTTTTATTTAATGGTTACAAGTGTTGAAGTATCACTTCTTCACTTGCAAGAGCGTAAATGTTTTATTGTACCAAACCCTATAAATACACAAAGGTGGCACTATTTGTTTGGTATCTGTTTTATATTTTTCCAAAGTTAAGATAACTATCACTTATAATGCCAGTTATTTAACCTCAATATTTTTTTTGTATGTTTTTATGGCTTCCAAAATAGAACTGGCAATCTCATTCTGCCCGTTTTGTGAGTTAATGTATTTTTCTTCCTCTGTATTTGAAATAAAGCCTACTTCTGTTAAAACGGCAGGCATGCCACAGCGTTGCAATACTAAAACTCCCTGTTCTTTAACCCCACGACTCATTCGTTCATCCCTTTTGATGTAACTGTTCTGTATTAATTTTGCAAATTTAATGCTTTTGTCTCTAAAGGTATTTTTTAAAAGCGAAAAAAGAATAAAACTGCTGGGGTTACTGGGATCATAACCATCGTACTTACTTTTGTAATTCTTCTCCAATTTAATATCGGCATTTTCCCTGATGGCTGCATCTTGTTCCTTTAACCGGTGAGAGCCCGCCACAAGTGTTTCTACCCCTTTGATATGTTTGTTGCCTGGCGGCATCGAATTACAGTGGATGGATATAAAAAGATCTGCATTGGCTTCATTAGCTATTTCTGCACGTTTGTATAAATCAACATCTACATCGGTTTTGCGCGTAAAAATGACTTTAATTTCAGGCATTTCGTCGTTTAATAACGCCCCTAATTTTAATGCTACTTTCAGGGCTATATCTTTTTCTTTCGAAAAACTACCTGATGCGCCGGGTTTTCTTCCGCCATGACCGGGGTCAATAACAATTGTTTTGATCTTATAGCCCTGAGCAGGTGCTTTTTGAACAGCCACTAACGAAAATAAGATGATTGTGATCAGCAGTTTAAACTTCATGCAGGCAGGTTGTTAAAATGATGTTTCGGCTATACGTTTATAATTTTTAATTGCTTTAACAATTCCACTTACAATTTCATTTTGTCCCTCAGGAGAATTCATGTAATCTTCTTCTTCAGGGTTACTCACAAAACCTATCTCAGTTAATACTGCTGGCATTGCTGCACGTGCCAATACCGCAAGGCTTTTTTCCTGTACTCCTCTGTTGATGCGTCCGGCATTTACATATTCCTGTTGGAGCAATGATGAAAACTTTAAACTTCTTTCTCTGTTGGTTTGTTTCATTAAGGATAACATAATGTCACTCTCAGGGGTATTCGCGATAAATCCCTCATAGTTTTTCTGGTAATTCTCTTCCAGAAACATCGATGCATTTTCCCGTTTTATCACTTCATCCTGCTCCCCTAAACGGCCCGTTCCGGACACAAAAGTTTCAGTTCCCCTGGTTGAAGTACTTTTAGAGGTAACCGTACGGTAAACCGGTACTTTTCTGCCTCTTACTTTTTTATAATAATCTACCACTCTGGATACCCTAACCGGCATATCATTTAAGTGAATGGAAATAAATAAATCTGCTTTTGCATTATTTGCAATGTTGATCCGCTCATAAAGCGGAATAAACACATCAGTCTCACGGGTGTAAATCACTTTAATATCTTTTAAGCTATCCTGAAGTGCACGACCAAGGTTTAACGCGGTTTTAAGCGCCACATCTTTTTCCTTTGAATACACCCCGTGAGTTGCACCGTCTTTACCACCGTGACCGGCATCTATCACAATTGTTTTAATTTTATAACCCTGTGCAAGCACTTGATTATCAGTTAAATTTGATAGCGTCAGATAAATAATAATGGTTAAAATGGATTTAAGATACATCAATGGTATATTTTTCACTAATTTTGAACGTTTTTGATTAAACATTTGTGCAAAAATAACATTCAAATACGAATTTGAAACCCCTCAAGAGCTCTATTTTTCTAATATCTGTCATTTTATTAACACATGTTGTTAGTAAAGCTAACGCATTTTCTCGTTTTTCATTGCAACAGATCGTTCAGCAAGACACTGTCAAAAAAGATTCAGTTAAAAAGACAGGTAAAAATAATAGTAGTATCGACCAGAAGGTTGAATACAAAGCAGAAGATTCCGTTAAAATGAGCGCTGACAAAAGCATTGTCTATTTGTATGGAAACGCAAGGGTGGTATATGGTGATTTTGAGCTGGATGCGGCTTATATCAAATATGATAAAAAGCAAAATTCTATTTATGCCCGTGGTGTTAAAGATCCAAAAACCGGTAGGTATACAGGAAAACCGATCTTTAAATCGGGTGCTGAAGGCACTGCGATTGCGGATTCTATTTTTTACAATTCAGAAACAACCCGGGCCAAAGTATATGGCGTTTTTTCTGAACAGGAGGGCGGCTTTTTCTCCGGTGGGCAAAGTAAAAAGCAGATAGATGATGAACTACACGTTAAAAACGTGATGTACAGTACCTGTAACCTTCCTCATCCGCATTTTGGGTTGATGATTTCTAAAGGGGTAGTAACAGAAAAACAGATCATTACCGGTCCGGTTTACATGATTATTGAAGATGTTCCCACTTTTTTGGGTTTGCCATTTGCATTTTTTCCTAAACCGAATAAACGAACGTCGGGTGTTATCCTGCCTACACCGGGTGAAGATGCAACGAGAGGCTTTTTCTTACAAAACGGGGGGTATTATCTCGGATTAAATGATTATTGGGATGCTAAACTTCTCGGTTCTATTTATACCAATGGTTCTTATGAAACAAGTTTACTCAGTAACTATACCAAAAGATATAAGTTTAACGGTAATATTAACCTTGCTTACGCTAGCTTTAAAGATGGTTTGGAAGGGACTGATGCATTTAACAATCCGACCAAAAACTTCAGTATTAACTGGAGCCACAGTCAAAATGCCAATGCTAACCCAGGTACAACGTTCAGCGCGAGTGTAAGACTGGTTTCAACAGGAAGAAAGGGATATTATAGAAATACGGCAGCCGGGACTACTTATGATATTAATACCATCGCTACTAACTCAACAAGTAGTAGCATCAGTTATGCAAAGGCCTATTCAAACGGTATGAATTTCTCTTTGGCTGCATCAAGTGATCAGACCTTAAGTACCAGGGCAATATCGCTAAGGCTGCCGGAAATGACCTTTAACGTGCCTACTTTTAATCCGTTTAGTTCTAAAAGCGCTGTCGGCGAACAAAAATGGTATCAAAAAATTACAGTGGGCTATAGTTTACAAGGAACAAACCGCATCGACACTTTTGATAGTTTGCTGTTTCAAAATGATGGTTTAAAACGGCTAAGAAGTGGTTTTGCACACAGTATACCGTTAAATATGTCGTTTACAGCTCTGAAATACCTTAATTTCAGTCTGGGCGGCACCTATAACGAGGTATGGAATTTTCAGAGTGTGAACAGAAGATATACGAGTTTTGCCGATAATACTTTTTCTTTCAGGGAAGATACCGTTAGTGGTTTTAAAAGAGCCGGTAGTTATAGCTTATCAACAAGTATGTCGACGAAAATATATGGCAGAAGGGATTTTAATCCTGCAGGTAAGATTCAGGCATTGCGTCATGTAATGACTCCAAACGTATCTTTTTCTTATTCACCAGATTTTACAAAAGCAGGCGCAGGACCTTTTCGCCCGGCAATAGATCAGAATGGAAATCAGATTTATACCAGTGGACAGCCTTTAAAATATTCTATTTTTGATGGCATGGCGCAGCAAGGCTCGTTTGGCGGTCCTAATGCATCTATTGGTTTTGGCCTGGATAATACGGTAGAATTAAAGGTGAGGAATAAGAATGATACAACCGGAACAGGTTCTAAAAAAATTCCGATCATTCAAGGTTTGAGTTTCAGTGGCTCGTATAATTTCCTGGCTACATCTTATAAGTTGTCTACAATTGGTTTTAGCGGACGGTCTCAGTTCACCGATAAATTAGGGATAAACTATAACGGAACGTTAGATCCATATTCGCTAGCGGCTGATACCATACCGGGTTCTACACGCCGGATCAGACAAGATCGTTATTTCTGGCAAAGTGGTAAATTTTTGCCGCGCCTGGCCAATTTTGGTTTCTCATTCGACTACAGTTTAAATCCGGAGGCTTTGAAACGTAAAAATGAGGCTAATGACAAGTTAGGGGCGGCGGCCAACAAGAAGGGGCTAACAGATATACAGTCTGAACAGTTAGCCGCGATCAGCCGTGATCCGAATGCATTCGTTGATTTTAACATTCCCTGGAATTTCTCATTCTCCTACAGTTTTCAATATTCAAATGATGGAAACATTAATACCGTTTCGAATACATTAAACTTTAATGGCGATGTTAATTTAACACCAAAATGGAAGATTACCTTTAATTCAGGATACGATTTTAAGAACAATGGTTTAACGCCTATGAATTTGGCTATTTACCGCGATTTACATTGCTGGGATATGAGTGTAAACTGGGTTCCGTATGGTGCTTATAAAAGTTATTCCGTAACTATAAAGGTTAAGGCATCTATATTACAGGACTTAAAATTGAGCAAAAGACAGGGTTTTTACAACACATACCGATAAATTTATGCTAGCCGAAATTATTACCATTGGCGATGAGATACTCATTGGCCAGATCGTTGATACCAATTCTGCATGGATGGCTAAACAGTTAAATTTAATTGGGGTTGCCGTTAAGCAGATTACCTCAGTTTCTGACGACGAACAGCATATTTTAGAAGCACTCGAACTTGCTGAGAAACGCGCAGATCTGATATTAATTACCGGTGGCCTGGGACCAACCAAAGATGACATTACTAAAAAAACTTTGGCAAAGTATTTTAATATGGGCTTCCGCAATGACCCCGCTGCATTGGAAATGGTCCGTCAGATTTTCGAAAAACATAAGCGCCCGTTATTGGATATCAATATACAGCAAGCCGATGTCCCTGATGGTTGTGACGTTATTGTCAATAAAAATGGTACTGCGCCCTGTATGTGGTTTGAACAAAACAATACAATTTTTGTATCAATGCCGGGCGTACCTTATGAGATGATGTATCTTATGGATGACGAGATTCTTCCAAGGATTACAAAGCGATTTAAGCTGCCGTTTATTGTACATAAAACTATTCTTACGGCAAATATCGGAGAATCATTTCTGGCCAAAGAGATTGAAGAAATAGAGGATAACCTGCCGACACATATCAAACTGGCATATCTGCCAAAATTGGGACAAGTTCGCTTACGCTTATCGGCCAAAGGCCATAACGAAGCAGAGTTGAATAAAGAAGTTGAGAATTACGCCAGGCAGATCATTTCTAAAGTGAATAAGTTTGTGGTAACGGATGAAGATATTCCAATGGAAAAAGCTATTCTGGATCTGATGAAAAGTAAAGGGGTCACTTTATCAACGGCTGAAAGCTGTACTGGCGGATATATTGCACATTTAATTACGCAGCATCCCGGATCTTCATCAGTTTATTGGGGCGGGGCTGTAGCATACGCTTACGAACTTAAGGAATCCATTCTGGGCGTAAAAGAAAGCACTTTAAGCACTTTCGGTGCAGTAAGCGAAGAAACCGTAACTGAAATGGCGGAAGGAGCAATTAAACATTTCAAAACGGATTATGCACTTGCAGTAAGTGGTATCGCGGGTCCGGATGGTGGGACAGAAGAAAAACCGGTTGGTACGGTTTGGATTGCAGTTTCTTCAAAACACAAAACGGTCGCTAAGGTGTTTAATTTCAGTAACAAACGGATTCAAAACATCGAACGTTCTGCCGCTTCGGCTTTAGCGATGTTATTAAATCTCCTTAAAGAAACAGTTTAGAAAGAATAAAAACTGTATTTTTGTCGCGTTACCAATATATAATACTGTAATTTAATATGGCTCAATACGAACTACTGTTACCAAAGATGGGTGAAAGTGTTGCAGAAGCAACGGTGATTAAATGGGTAAAACAACCTGGTGATGTTATTGAATTAGACGATACCGTTTTAGAAATCGCTACTGATAAGGTAGATTCTGAGGTGCCGTCGCCGGTTGCCGGTAAATTAGTAAAACAATTATTTGCTGAAGATGAAGTTGCCCAGGTAGGGGATGTAATTGCCATTATCGAAACGGAAGGCGGCAACGCTCCTGAAGTTGAAGCGCCTGTTGCAGAAGAGCCAGTGGCAGAAGAAAAGATCGCTGCTATACCTGGAATTGAACAGTTGCCTGATGAGGATCATGCGGTAAACACAAACGACTTTAGTTCATCCGATCGCTTTTATTCTCCTTTGGTTAAGAGCATTGCAGCCCAGGAAAATATTTCATTGGCTGAATTAGATGCCATAAAAGGTTCTGGTGTTGACGGACGTTTAAATAAAGATGACTTATTGGATTATATTGCCCGGAAAAATAGTGGCACCACAAAAACGGCTACAGTGGTATTAACTCCACCTGCTCCATCGGTTAACGAAGTTGTACTTCAAAAAAATGATCATTCTCCACAAACTCCATCTGTAAATAAACCTTCTACCACAAGTGTTAATGGTGGAGATGAAGTTATCGAGATGGATAGGATGCGCAAGCTCATTTCCGATCATATGGTAATGAGTAAAGCAACATCACCGCATGTTACTTCTTTTGTAGAGGCAGATGTAACCAACATGGTATTGTGGCGCAATAAAGTCAAAAACAGTTTCGAGAAACGTGAAAATGAAAAAATAACGTTTACCCCAATATTTGTGGAGGCGGTTGCCAAAGCCATTAAAGATTTCCCGATGATCAATGTTTCGGTTAATGGGAACCAGATCATCAAAAAAGGAAATATCAATATTGGTATGGCCGCGGCTTTACCAAGTGGCAACTTAATTGTTCCGGTAATTAAAAACGCTGATCAGCTAAACCTGGTAGGCTTAACCAAGGCTGTTAACGATCTGGCTGCAAGAGCAAGAAATTCTAAATTAAAACCTGACGAAACACAAGGCGGAACATTTACCTTAACCAATGTAGGTAGTTTTGGGAATGTGATGGGTACGCCGATTATTAACCAACCCCAAGTCGCTATTTTGGCGGTAGGTGCGATTAAAAAGAAACCTGCCGTATTGGAAACCGAGCATGGCGACGTAATTGCGATCAGGCACATGATGTTTTTGTCACTATCATATGATCACAGGGTTGTAGATGGTTCGTTGGGCGGAATGTTTGTGCGTAGGGTGGCAGATTATTTAGAAAGCTGGGATCTAAACAGGGAAATTTAATCATTTCTCAGGTTTCAATTAACGGCTTTCGATTGGTGTAATTCACAAAATTAGAACAACCTAGTAGTTAAACAATCAATAATGTTAGCTTCAAATTTAAAATCAATAGTTTCAGATAATGTGTTGCATGCCAAATGGTTAAATACATTGTCTTATATGGAAAATGCAGGTGCGAAGAAGATCTCCGCTTCAGAACATAAAGAAAATGTAAACCTCATTATTCTTAAACATGCTGCAGAAGAACACCGTCATGCTTACTATTTAAAAAAGCAGATTTCGAAGCTTGATGAGGCTCTTTGTAAAACTTATACCAACGCCGAGCTGTTATCGCCAAATCATACCAAATACTATTTACATGCCCTGGATATTGCAGTTTGTCGCTATTTAAAAGCTGTATTTAATCTTTCGGGTTATGATTTAAAATTCGCTGCTTATTTATTTGTTACTTATGCCATTGAAGTACGTGCCGATGAATTGTATCCAATCTATCAGGCAGCTCTTGATGAAGCAAAAAGCAGGGTAAATGTGAAATCGATTATTCTGGAGGAAGAGGGGCATCTGGAGGAAATGATGAGCCAATTGGTTAATTTTTCTGATGATTGGGAAAACCATGCAGCTGAGGTCATTAAAATTGAAAAAGCGCTATTTGAAGATTGGGTTACTGCTTTAGCCGCGGAACTTCCTGTAAATGCTTAATTCTATTAGTTTTAAACTGGTATAATTAATGAAAAGAATCAGTTTTGCTGAGAATAATGATATAAAAGAATTTGTAATCTCCTCAACTAAAAATTGGTTCTTTATTATTGCGTTTGCGCCATTTTTGCTGGTATGGCTAGCTGTTGAACTTTTTTTTTCGATCATAATCCTTGCTAATCTAAAAGCCATAAGCTCATTAAGTATTTGGTTCTTAGGATGGACGGCAATAGGGCTGTTCTTTATTAAAACATGGCTTTGGGAAGTATTTTGCAAGACTATTTTAAGTATTCAAAACAACAAACTCATCATTAAAAAGAAATTTGATTTTATTTCTTCCTCAAAATATATCAGTTTAACAGGAATAACTGATTTAATGATATTGAATAAAGATATAGAAAGCACCAAATATTTTACGAGACCCAATTACTTATTCTCAACCAATACAAAATCAATCATCTTTAATGATGGTTCTTCTAAAATTACTGCAGTAGACTGGATCAATCAGGAAGATGCAGAACTAATTATCAAAATATTGAGTGAGTCAATAGAAGTAGCAAGATCTCATAAAAACCAATCCAGCTAACCTTTGTTTTCTTAGTAAATATAATTATCATGGCTAAATTTTCAGATTTAATTAACGGTGATAAACCAGTGCTGGTCGACTTTTTTGCTGAGTGGTGTGGCCCGTGTAAAATGATGAAACCGATTTTGGAGCAACTGAAATCTCAAGTGGGCGACTCGGTTTCGATTATCAAAGTAGATATCGATAAAAATCAACCGGCTGCTTCATCGTTTAATGTTCAAAGCGTGCCTACACTCATTCTATTCAAAAATGGAAAACAAGTTTGGAGGCAAAGTGGTGTACTGCAGGCTTCGCAACTAAAACAGGTGATTGATGCCCATGCTTAAACTTCCAGCACGCTTTTAGGGGTAACGGCAAATATCCGCTCACTCGTTTTAGGGTAGATATTGTATAGTCCTGTAAAAAGACTAAAAGCAGGCAGAACAGCATATTCCTTGCCAAAATAAAAACAAGGAAATTTTAATCTTTGCTTTGCTTTCCCGACTATGGTAACCCCTGGATGGATATGGCCGCTAATGGGGTATAATTCATCTTCGGTACATTGTGGAGCATCATGAATAAAACAAAACGGCCCCAAACAAAAACTGGGTTCATGTATTTCGATGCCCATTTCCGCATAATTCGCGTTCGAAAGCCTGTCGTGATTTCCTTTTACCAATAAAAAATTAAGTTCCTGGTATTGCTTTCTCCAAACAGAAAACTCTTCAATGTCTGTATTTAAACCATGGTGAAACATATCACCATTGATCAGCAATGTTTCAGGCTGATATTGCTTAATTAACCAGCTTAAACGTTGTAAATCTGTTTGGGCAATGGTTGCAGGCACTTGCAAACCGGCCTGACGAAAATGGGCAGATTTGCCCAAATGTAAATCGCTTATTGCTAAAAGCTGATGTTTGGGTAAGAACAAAGCCCTTTCTTTATCTAAAATCAACTCTTCACCCTGGCTTATAATGGTCATTTATTTACGCTATTGTCATCCTGAGCCTGTCGAAGGATCTTTAATTTTAGACAGGTTACAAGAAAATGTTTTTATCTAATTCTCTCTGCTTCGGCTTTCATTCTGGCAATCCGTTGCTCTAACTCTTCAGAACTCATGTTTTCGCGTAAACTGTCTACTTTAATAGGAAAAGACAGTGGTGTGAAACTTTTTGGATTGGTGATAATAATTGCTCCATTTTGAATTCTTTCTAAAGCAGCTGCCAATCTGGGTTCTTCCAGTTGTTGGTAAAAAACCTCATCGTATGCCTGTCGCAAAAGTAAATTATGTTTATCATAATCGCTAAAAACATTAAAAAACAGACCGGCAGATGACTGGAGGTGTTTATTGGCCACATATTTGCCAGGATAGCCCTGAAAAACGAGTCCGGAGATGCAGGCAATATCTCTGAATTTCCTTCTTGCCATTTCAGTTGAATTGATACTTTGTGTAATATCTTCAGTTAAATTCTTAGGTGAAAAAACTTCGTAGGCAATCGATTCGTCCATAGGTATTTCTGTTTCACTTAAAAGTTCAAAACCATAATCGTTCATGGCAATAGAAAAACTGATAGGCAACAGTTTACTCAGGCGATAGGCCACCAGGGCCGCCAAAACTTCATGTACCAATCGCCCCTCAAAAGGGTAGGCAAAGAGGTGAAAACCTTCTTTATTGTTAATAAGCTCTATCAGTAACTCGTCGTTTTTGGGAACATGGGAACGTTTTTCCTGTAATAAGAATAGTGGATAGACCGTGTCTAATTCCTCATCCTGATGGGTTTTGTCCAGGGCTTCATTATATTTTTTTCTTAAAACTGATCCTAAATTGGAAGATAGCGGTAAGCGACCACCATTCCAGCTAGGAGAGATTGCATTTTTCTGTTTACTCACCCGCACAACAACGGTCATATCTTTCACCTGAACAAATTCCAGAACCCTTCCGGCTAAGCGGAAATTATCTCCGGCTTTTAATCGGGTTACAAAATATTCTTCTACCATGCCGATATAACCGCCAGAAATGAATTTCACTTTCAACATCGCGTCACTTACAATGGTTCCGATATGTAACCTGTGCCGCATGGCCAGTTGTCTGCTCTTTACTTTCCAAAGTCCGTCTTCATCTTTAATTACTTTTTTGAATTCGGTATAGGCACTTAAACTATCTCCTCCTGAGGTAATAAACTGCATCACCCAGGCCCATTCTTCGGGTAAGATCATTTTAAAGGCGTGTGTACCCTTAATTTCTTCATAAATGATTTTATCATCAAATCCGTCGCCTATGGCCAGCGTAACCAAATATTGGATCAGGGTATCAAATACCATAATAAAGGGTTCACGGCTCTCTATATTGTTTGTTTTAGCAGCTTCTTTAATTGCTGCCGCCTCAACCAGTTCTAAAGCGTGGGTTGGTAAAAAATATATTTTGGAAATTTCATGAGGGGAGTGTCCGGAGCGTCCTGCTCTTTGCAAAAACCTGGCAACACCTTTTGGCGATCCTACCTGAACCACTGTATCAACGGGCTTAAAATCTACGCCTAGATCTAACGATGATGTAGCAATAACAGCTTTGAGCTGTCCGGTATGTAGTGCATCCTCAATCCAGTTGCGGAGTTCAAAATCTATCGATCCATGATGTATGGCAATGCGTCCCGCAAGTTCGGGTTCAATGTTAAGTAAATGCTGGTACCACATTTCCGATTGTCCGCGGGTATTGATGAAAATTAACGTCGTTTTACTTTTTTCTATAATGGGTAAGAGCTTATAAGCGAGCTTTAAACCCAAATGCCCCGCCCAGGGCAATGTATCGATATCATCAGGCAGGATGGATTTAATCTGGATTTTCTTTTCCAGATCGGCCTTAACAATCACTCTTTTGGCTGCTAAATCCGGCGTCAATACATCTAAAGCCTCTTCAATATTTCCAATGGTTGCTGAAATTCCCCAAATCCTCAAGAATTGGTTTTTTTCCAGCTTTTGTAAACCTTTAATACGGGAAACGGCTAACTCAACCAGTACGCCCCGTTTGCTGCCCAAAAGTTCGTGCCATTCATCCGCCACAATGCATTTAAGATTACGGAACAGTGTTGATGAACCTTTTTGTGCCAGCAACAGGTGCAGGCTTTCCGGGGTTATCAATAGAATTTCGGGCATCGATTTTTTCTGTTGTACTTTCTCTGCCTGCGAAGTATCGCCATTGCGGACACCTACGTGCCAATCCAGTTCCAGTTCCAGTAAAGTTTCACGCATCGCTCTTGCAATATCTTTGGCCAAAGATCGGAGTGGGGTAATCCAGATCAATTGTAAACGGTCTTTAGCTTTTTTATTATGGGTTGCTGAGGCATTTAAAGCTTCAATTACTACAGCCAAAAAAAGTGAAAATGTTTTTCCAAAACCAGTAGGCGCGTTAACCAAACCACTATAGCCATTAAGATAATACTGCCAGGCATCTTCCTGAAATTGAAAAGGCCTGCGTTTATTTGCCTTTAACCAGGCTTTTATCTTTTTATAACCTTTGGTTTTGGTTTGGTCCATTCTTTTTGTTTTTCCTTATGATTTTATATTGATCTGTTTTTAGTTTTTTGAAAAGCAATTGCAGTAATGCTTCGGTTAAAGCATTTCTGCCACGCACTTTACTTTTTTCAGCAACTCCCAACTCCTCGGTCTGTGTCCTCACAGACCGAAATCTTTCAAGTTATAATGTAATGGTCTGTGAGGACACACACCATGGTGGCGGACCATGGAGACGCTAAAGTGTTGATTGCAATAGCTGCCTCAAATCCTCTAAAGTATTAATTTCATCAGCTTTTTTATCTTTTCGCCACCGCAATATACGTGGAAAACGTAAAGCTAAACCTGCCTTATGTCGTTTGCTTTCTGCAATTCCCTCAAACGCAATTTCAAAAACCAGTTCGGGTTTTACGGTGCGTACCGGACCGAATTTTTCAATTGCATTACGGTTTACAAAAGCATTTACCTCTTTAATTTCTTTATCTGTTAAGCCGGAGTAAGCTTTGGCAATCGTCACTAAATTCTCGCCGTCACGAACGGCAAAGGTATAATCAGTAAAAAAATTAGCCCTTCTTCCACTTCCTTTTTGCGCATAAATCATTACTGCATCAACCGTATAGGGGTTAATCTTCCACTTCCACCAATCGCCCCGTTTTCTTCCGCTGTGATAGTGAGAATTTAATTTTTTAAGCATAATGCCTTCACTGTTAATGGAACGCGAGGTTTGTCTTAAGTCTGCCAGCTCCTCCCACGAGCTGCAATTGATTACAGGAGATATCATCACCGGACTTTCGTCTAAACCACCGATCAGCTTTTCTAATGTATTACGCCTTATGCTTAAAGGTTCTTCCCTGAAATCTTTAGCTCCATATTCTAAAATATCATAAACAAAAAATCCGATGGGTGCATCGTCCAGCTGTTTTTTACTAATCGTTTTCCGGTTTAAACGCTGTTGTAATGTGCTAAATGATAAAACCTGTTTATCTTGTACTGCCAGTATTTCGCCGTCTAAAACTACGCCATCAAGCAAAACATCGATCATAAAATGCAATTCGGGAAACTGTTCTGTAACCAGTTCTTCTCCACGGCTCCAGATAAAAAGTTCTCCATTGCGCTTTACAATCTGCCCGCGGATACCATCCCATTTCCATTCGGCCTGCCATTCAGCAATATCGCCCAGTTTTTCAGGCTCTTGCTCCAGTGCATATGCCAGGCAAAATGGGTAAGGCCAGGAATTATCTGTATTTACATGGATGCCATTAATCAGCTCATGAAAAGTAATTTCATAAGGGTTCCATTTCCCCATAATGCTGTGCATAATCTGGGCGCTATCTAAGCTGCTTTGTTTGGCCAAGGCATTTACCAGCATTTTATTGGAAACGCCAATCCTGAAATTACCCGAAATCAATTTGTTAAAAATGAAACGTTCCTGTGTTTCGAGTTTGTTCCAGGCACTTAAAATGAAATCTTTTTTGGTTTCATCATCTTTGCCTTCTAAATCGTGCAAGTCTTCAACCCATTTATGTAGTTGAAAGTCAGAGGTATTCTCAGCGGGGGGCAATAGTAAAGCAATGGTTTCGCTTAAATCGCCAACATTAGCGTAGCTTTCAGCAAACAACCATTCTGGTGTTTGGGTAATGTCTATCGCCCAGTATTTCAACAAGGCTGATTTAATTGGTCTTTTAGGTTTCTTACCCGTAAATAAGGCTATTACCCACACTTTATCTTTATCGTCGGCATAGTTAAAATAATCAACCAGGGCCGCGATTTTATCGTTGGTTTTATTGCTCAGTTCGAGCTGCTGGATCAGTTTTGCAAAGCGTTTCATGGTTGTTTAATTTTCGTTCTGCCCGGCTAAATCAACTTTGTTTTCTTCATCATCTTCCTGGCCAAACCTGGTTAAAACTTCTGCAGCTTCTATTCCCTCATCATTTAAAAAGCGGCTAAAAGCGGCTGTAAAACCATGAGTAACATATACTTTTTCGGCACCTGTTGCAGTAATGGCTTCCATTAAGCCAGGCCAGTCTGCATGGTCGCTCAGCGCAAAACCGGCATCAGCACTTTGCCAGCGGCGGTGTGCCCGTACCTGCATCCAGCCAGAACATATACCGGTAACCGGGTGGGATAAATTTTTGATCCAGCGGCTATCGCGCATGGCGGGCGGTACAATTACAATTCCTTTCTGTAACTCGTCTTTTGTGGTTTCAGGAGTAATCCTAATCGTTTTGGGAAGCTTTACACCAGCTTCTATAATCACTTCATTAAGGTTGGCAATGCTGTTATGTACATAAATAGGGGTATTGCCTGCCAGGTTTTTAATTAAACGCTGCGCTTTGCCCAAACTATAGGCAATTAATACACTTGTTTTCTGTTGGTTGATGTTATCATTAACCCAGTTCTTTATTCCATTGAAAACAATTTCCTGTTTTTGCCATTTGTAAACTGGCAGGCCAAAAGTGCTTTCTGAAACAAAAGAATGACATTTTACAGCCTCGAATGGTGTGGTGATGCCATCATCTTCAATTTTATAATCACCAGATATGACGCAAATTTCACCTTTGTATTCCAGGCGTACTTGTGCAGAGCCAATAATATGTCCGGCCGGAAAAAAAGAAATATTTACGCCGTTACGGGTAATGCTTTCTCCATACTCCAGTGTTTCTACGTTTAAATCTTCACTGATCCTGCGTTTGATGATGGGTTTGGTTAAGGTATGGCAGAGGTAGTATTTATTTCCGAAACGAACGTGATCGCTATGGCCATGTGTAGTTACTGCATAATCTACAGGCCACCAGGGGTCTACATAAAAATCGCCCTGCTTACAGTAAATTCCTCTTTTGGTAAATTCTATTAATGCCATAGCTACTTAACAATAAAACCAATGATTAGTTTTGGATGATTATCGGGTATTTACCCGATAATTTGAAATATCGGCTAAATACCCGATAATTTGAAATATCGGCTAAATACCCGATATTATTTTAAAATATAAATAATAAGTTCGATATTGTAATATGATTTGTATTATAACAGGTGATATTATAGGCTCAAGAAAAATTAAAGACAGCTGGTTATCGGACCTGAAAACGGCCTTAAAAGTAGTTTCTGATCATAGTGGTAAGTGGGAAATTTATCGGGGAGATAGCTTTCAGTTAGAAGTAGGACCAGAAAATGCCATCAAAACCGCGGCCTATTTAAAAGCCTGTATCAAGGTAAATAAACCTGCAGATGTACGAATGGGAATCGGAATTGGAGCAATAAAAACTAAACGTAAAAAACTTTCAGAATCCAGTGGAGATGCTTTTGTGTATTCAGGAGCGGCTTTTGACAGTTTAAAACAGGCTAAGGTTAATTTAGCAGTTAAAACAGATTCTGCTGATTTTGACGAGGAAATTAATGTTTTAATTAAGTTATCGTTGATTGCGATGGATAGTTGGGGTGTTGTAGCTGCCGAAATGGTAAAAATGGCCCTGGAAAATAACGATTTATTGCAGAGCGAACTGGCCGCTATTTCAGGCCGAACGCAATCATCGGTTAGTGAAGCATTAAAACGCGCACATTACAGCGAAATCATGGAAATGGACAGGATTTACCGTAAAAAATTGAACCAAATGATTTTAAAATAATGGACATCTATTTAATCAAACTTATTCTTGCCCATTTAATCGGGGATTTCTTTTTGCAGCCTAATGCCTGGGTAAAAGATAAGGAAAGGAAAAAATTAAAGTCAGGCAAGCTCTATTTGCATGTAATGATCCATGTGGCTTTGATATTTATTGTTTTTTTGAGCTTTGATGTTTGGAAAACGGCATTAACAATAGGTGTAATCCATTTGATTATTGATGCGCTAAAATCCATCTTTCAAACCCAAAAAAATGCACGGATACTGTTTTTTGTTGATCAGGTTTTGCATTTCAGCTCGATTGTAGCTGTATGGCATCTTTTCTATAATGGAAGTTTAAATATTGTTTTTTTTAACAATCCGCACACCTGGCTACTTATTTCAGGCGCCTTATTTTTAACCCTCCCTACATCAATTATCATGAAAGTGATTATTGCTAAATGGATTCCTGATAACCAGCCTGACAGTCCCAAATCGTTGGAGAACGCGGGCAAATACATCGGGATATTGGAAAGGACTTTGATTTTTCTGTTTATTCTTACCAACCATTTTGAGGCCGTTGGTTTTTTACTTGCAGCGAAATCCATATTCCGGTTCGGTGATTTAAAAGAAAAACACGATCTCAAATTAACCGAATATGTACTGATTGGAACTTTGTTAAGCTTTGGTATTGCCATTGTAACGGCCATGCTGATTCAAATGTTTATTGCATAAAAAAAGCAGCCCGAAAGCTGCTTCTAAATTTCTATCTTGCTCCCGGAGGGCAATTTTCTTTTAAAAACTTAGTGTAGGTTAAAGATAAGTGTTTGCTGGTACCTTCACCTTCAGAAATGCTGTGAGTACGGTTTGGATAACTCATCAGTTGAAAAACCTTTCCGTTTTTAATTAACTCATTAATCAGCATTTCGGCATTTTGATAATGCACATTATCGTCGCCCGTGCCATGGATATACAACAAATTGCCTTTTAGGTTTTTAGCATGTGTAATTGGCGAACCTTTAATGTATGCCTCTTTGCTCGGAAAAGGTGTACCCATATAACGTTCCTGATAAACATTATCATAGGTTAACTGATTACCAACCGCCGCAATAGCAATACCTGTTTTATAAATTTCAGGATATTGGAACATCAGGTTTAATGTAGAAGAGCCGCCTCCGCTCCATCCCCAAACCGCTACACGGTCTTTATCCATATACGCATGGGTAGCCAATAATTTTTTAGCGGCCATTGCCTGATCGCGGATATTAATTACACCAATATTTTTATAGATGCTTTTACGCCAGGCGCTCCCTTTCGGAACAGGTGCACCTCTATTATCCATTGAAATATAGATATAACCATCTTTAGCCATATCGCCGTCATATAAATGATTTGTGCCGGCACCGTCAACATCCAGCGCTGTTGCACCTGCAGGCTCACCATATACATAAAATAAAACGGGATACTTTTTATCTGGATTAAAATTATCCGGCTTTTTCATCCACCCATCCATTTCAATTCCATCTTCGGTCGTTACTTTAAAAAACTCAACCTTGTTTTTCGATACTGATTGTTTCGCCAGTTGCGAAGTAATGCTTCCATCCATTGTAAATGGATTTCCGGTAGTAAAGTTCATCCATTCTGTAATGAATCTAACAACCGAACTGTTATAAGAATGGCGGGCAAAAGCCGCATTAGGTGAAATGTCGTAATTGTGGGTACCGGGTAAAACAGATGGTGTAACCTGCTCCAGCTTACCTTTTCCATCCAATTTGGTTTTAAAGAGATATTTCTGGGTTGCATTTGTTGGCGAGGCCAGGAAATAAACCTGGTTATTTTTTACATCAATCAGTTTTACATCAATTACATCATAATTACCTTTTGTAACCAATGTTTCTTTCTTCCCATCCAAACTAATCCTGTACAGGTGGTTCCAGCCATCTTTATCCGATAAAATGGTAAACTCTTTGTTATCGTTTAACCATTTCCATTCATCCTGTGCATCAATCCAGGCTTTGGCTTTCTCGGTATAAACAGCTTTTGCCGATCCTGTAGCTGCATTACAGATAAATACGATACTTTCATTCTGCTCACGGTTCAGCTGCTGTAAAATAATATTGTTACTGTTGGGTACCCACTGCATGCGTGGAATATAGTGCTGAATATTATCACCAGGAACATCTAGCCAGTTGGTTTTGGCTGTTGCAATATCAACTACGCCAACTTTGCAGGCAGATGGGTTTTGACCCACCTTTGGATATTCTACAGGAATAGTAAATGGATAAATAGAATCAGTATTATTGATCATTAAGAAATTTTTGATCTTGGTTGCATCCAGCTGCCAATATGCGATAGATTTACCATCCGGACTCCATCTAAAGCCATCCCGGCAATCAAATTCTTCTTCATAAACCCAATCGAAAGTACCATTAATCATGCGTTCTGTACCATCAGTTGTTAAAGCTTTGGCCCCGGTACCATCAACATTTTCTACATATAGGTTATGTTTGCTTACATAGGCTACTTTGCTGCCATCAGGCGATAATTTAGCAAACATTAATGATGAGGCTGGTTTGTCTTTTCCAATCTGGGTAATCTTATTCGCGGTTAAATCAGCCAGCCAATAATCACCACGGGTATCGTAACGCCAAACTTTTTTACTGTTGGTGTAGATTAATGCTTTTGTACCATCGTCAGACAGTTGAAAACTCCTTACCGGAATGGCATTAGCTTTTCCGGCAGGTGTTAACAGTGCCCTGGATATGACTGTTTTTCTATCACCTTTAGGGAGGGCAACCGAAATAATTTCTCCATTTGCAATCTGATAGTAGGAATTACCGTCTTTTGCCCAGTTGATATTTTGAGCTTTTGCATCAATAAGCGAACAAAATGCTATACAAGCAACTGATAATCTGAATAATAATTTTTTAATCATATATAATTTTTGGACATAAAAAAAGCTTTTTAACTTTCGGGCTAATTTAAATAAAAAGCCTGCAGTTAAAAAGCTGTAAATTACCTTGAATTGGTTAATTATTCACCACCACCTTGCATGGCTTTCAAATCTTCCATAGTTACTACTTCATAACCGGCAGGCACTTCAGTATTAATGGCACCAACTTTGGCTTCAGAAAGAGATTTTAAAACCAGGTCAGAATTTACACCGTTAATTAATGCAGAATATTTTACAGGAAGTGCACCCAAGCCTTTAAATAGGCCTCCACTTGTAATTGCAGCAATATCAACATCTTTTGTTGCCCATAATTCATGCGCTCCGCCTTTGTCATCTTTGTAGGTATACTTTTCTGCATTAAATCCGGCAATGGTCTGTTTTTCGCCAGTTGCTTTATAATCAGAATATTTTGGCATTAAAGCTTCCTGTGCTTCTGTTTCTGCTTTGCTCACCTTTACTGCAAACTGTTTTTGAGCTACCGGAACATCAATCAATAATAATCCGGTTTTATCCGCTGTATTCGAAATGATATTTACCAGGGCGGGGCCATTTTCAATTTCGATTTTAGTTAAGTTGCCATTAAATTTAGTTTTAACTTCAGTTGTGGTACCATTTGCCGTTACAGCAAATACTAAAGTACCTTCAGCAACTTTCTTTTGTGCATGGGCAATTATAGCTGTACTCACCAAGATTAAAGCTACAATGCTGGTTTTGATTGATTTGAACATGTTTTTATTGTTGTTAAGTTATTTACCAATTAATTTTCTCTTTATTTAAAAATGACGAGATCCCTTTTTTAAAATCCTCACTTTCTCTTACCCTCGCATTAATCTGTACTGCGGTTTCCAAACTCTTTTCTAAATGCAGATTAACCGTTTGGGTAATCAGCTGTTTGGTTATCATCAGCGAATTGCCCGAACTTCCTGTACACAAACTTAATGCAAATTCTCGTGTTTTTTGATGGATATCGGATGAATTTGTTACAAAATTGATCAAATTATATTTTAATGCCTGCTCCGCAGAGAAAGTTTTGCCGGTTAGTAAAATTTCTTTGGCGATGGATTCGCTTACCTTCTGTTTTAAAAAACAGGAAACTATAGCCGGAACAAAGCCGATTTTTACTTCGGTATAGCCAAAATTACTTTCAGGGGTTGCAAAAATAATATCGCAAACGGTTGCCAAACCACAGCCACCGGCAATAGCATGTCCCTCTACCTGAGCAATCACAACCTTTGGCAGATAATAAATCGTTGTGAAGAGTTTCTTTAAATGATTGGAATCGGCTACGTTTTCTTCAAATGTATTATATTGTAATTGTTGAAGATAAGTCAAGTCTGCACCTGCGCTGAACGCATCGCCATTTGCATTTAATATGACCACTTTCACCAGATCATCTTCTGATGCCCTTATAAATGCTGCAGTTAACTCGGCAACAAGTTGTGGGTTTAGCGCATTTCTCTTTTCGGGCCTGTTGATTGTTATTGTTGCTATCCTTTCAGCAACCTGATATAAAACCAGATTTTCCATGTTATTGGCTTAGTTGCACCAAATATGCTTTATTTTTCTTTAAAACATATACATCTATATTATTATTCTCGAATTCTTTTTTAAAGATCCGAATTTTATAATCTCTATTGGTCGCATCTATTATTGCCGTTTTATATTTAATATCTCGGTGTATTTTTGCTAAATTAAATTTTGTATTTCCACTTACCCAGATGCCAGAAAAGCTGGCATTTCCATTGATCTCTTTATCATTCAAATCTTCACCAACCAAGAGCATTTTATATTGAAAAAAGGCAATCTGATTGTTGTTTGATACGAAGCGCTTTAAAACAGTGTCTTTTTTTAAACTTATAAAATGTATGTTATCTACCTGCAGCTGAGATAATGCAGGTTCAACCGAAAAGGTATAGTTTTTATCTTCACGATTTAAATCGGAAACCAAAACCGCTTCCTTTCCATCAATAAAGGCGGCCGCATAATTTTTTCTCAACGAAAAGAAAATAATTTTCCGCTGCTGAAAAACCATCAGGTCATCGCGCAAAATCAAAAGTTGATAACAGACAAATAAGAATAAAGAGCCAAATAAAAATCGCTTGTTAAGTTTTGTCAATGCATAAATGAACATGCCCAGCGAGCAACTCAATAACATAAATTCTGGCAGATCAATCCATATGGATGAAAAGCTGGCGTATGGCAAATTGGCGATCCAGTTTAGCACTGCATTTGTAAAATTTATAATCCATTCGAATACGGGAGCCAGAAATCCGAACGATGGGATTAATACAGCAATCCCTAAATACATCATTAATATTAACGGAATGGTTATGAAAAGATTAGCAAATAAAAAATAAAGGGGGAATTGATGAAAATAATAGATACTCAATGGAAATGTGACTATTTGCGCAGCAAGAGACATAGATGTCAGACTCCATATTTTATCCAACCAACCACTATCAGTGTAGATAAGCTTGTATATTTTTGGCTGAAGATAAATCAGGCCAAATACGGCGAGATAGGAAAGTTGAAAGCCCACATCCCAGATTAAAAATGGATTGTAAACGAGTTGACAAAATGCCGAAAAGGCCAATACATTATAACTATTGGTTTTCTTCGATAAAACTTTGGCCGCGATTAAAATACTGATCATGATGGCTGAACGGACGACAGAGGGCGATAAACCGGTCATCAAGGCATATCCCCAGATCAAGGTGCAGATGAATATCAGTTTCACTATTCGTAACGTCCGGTTATTATTCAAAAAGAAAAACATAAAATCCAAAATGACATAGATGATGGCTACATGCGCCCCTGAAACAGATAAAGCATGAATGGTTCCTGTTTTGGAGTAAGCCGACAACGTTTCTTTACTTAAATCAGCACGGTATCCTAAAATAAGGGTAGAGGCCACGGCAAAAGCCTCATCACTTTTAATCAAACTTCTATATTTTGCAACTTGCCTTTCCCTTAAGCTTAAGGCTATTTTTTTGATCGGATTGCCAACGTTGTTTTTGGTGCTAATCATGTGATCCTGATCTATAAATGCCTGATGATAAATTTGCTGACTGGCCAGCCAAGCTTTAAAGTCAAATTCTGCAGGGTTGTATGGAGGTTCTATTTCGGTGTATCTAACTGAGATCATCATTTCATCGCCATATTTTATCCTGAGGGGTTTCAGGCTATCTAATTTGACGTTCAGCAACAATTGGCCTGATGCCTTGATCTGCTTATCTTTCAGATACCCGGATAGTATTTCAACCTTTAAGCGTACAATATCATGATTCCGTTGAGGTTCGCTATTTACCCAAACTTTAAAATGATTGCACCCGGTGTTTGCAAAGTAGTTTTGTTTTAACCTTTCATTTTTGAGCAGGCAAAATAAGCCACCAAGGCTGAAGAAAAAAATGTAAATTAAAAAACCAACGGTGCCTTTATAACGGTATACGTTGTATTTTTTATACACAACATTTAAGAATAATAGTCCTGTTAAAATAGTGAATACAATTATGATCAGGCATTTAACAGATGTCAATGCCGGGAAATAATAAAAAATACAGATACCCAGAATAAAAGGCAAGAGGATTCTGGCAAAAATATATTCCGTTTTAAACATCGGTTAAAATTGATAGCGTACCTGAATTTTAACCTCCGATTTTTTATTACCCTTAATCTCGTCCAGATAGGTACCTACCGTTTTTACGTCCTGATAAATAAACAGCCCATATCGAAACCACACGTTGAGCTTTTTGATCACATTATATCTCAGGTTCAGATAGGTTCTAAACCCTTTTCCATTATACATTCCAAAGGCAAAACTGTATAACACATCATCTTCGTAAGCGTAAATTCTACTATTATAACTCGGCGTATTAAAATATGCAAACCGTACATTTCCACTTAACCTGGCAAACATTGGCGAATAGTCTACATCCTGATAAATGAGGTATCCAAATTCCCTTTTGGCACTTCCTTTCTTATATTGGGAAATCTCCACGCGGTTTTGAAATTGCCAGTTCTTATTCAGTTGCCAATTTGTCTCTGTACGGTAGCCATCTCTTTTTACGTCGTCTAAAAACTTTACCGGTACATTCAGATCGGTGTTCTGTTGCTTTTTTTCTGATTTGTACCGGACCAAAATTTTAAAAGCTTTGCTGGGCATATAAATGGCTTGCGCTAAAACTTCATAGCCTTTCGAAGGCTCATCCACACGGTATTTTAACCAGGGAAACCGGAATAAATCTCCATAAAAAGAGAATGCCCAACGTTTATTTGGGTTGATATTTAATCCTGCATATAAGCCCCTTTCATTTACCGCCTCACTCGATTCGGATACTGCCTGATTAAAGAAACTATGATAATCTTTGGCATAATTGCAATAGGTTAAAGCCGCAGAAACTGTCGATGATAAACTCACCAATACACCATTGATATAAGCAAAGCCACCACCTAAACCTTTGGCGCCCTCCCCATATAGGTACATGTTTTTATAGGTATAATTATAAAATAAACCCAGATTGGTTAAAGATTTTCCTGTAAAACTATACCGGTCATAAGCTGCAGTCTGTGTGATAAAACCACTCTTAAAATGGGTATGATAGGCAATTGCACCAATGGCAAGGTCGTTTTTAGCATATTGAATGGTGGTGCCAAATACGGTCTGTGCCAAAACACCTTTATTTTTAAGCTCTGTAGGTGTCCTGTGCAAACCGGTTTGATTGATCGTTGACTGAACTAAATTTCCATCGGCATCTAACTTTTGACTCGCATCCAGCTTGCGGAAAGAAATAAATGGGGTTACATCTACATTTTTAAATAAGTTAAGGGTTGCAGCCACACCTCTAAAAAAGGAGTATTCGTTGGTAGAATTGTAAGGTCTTAAACCCAAATCTTTTTTAGCTACGCTGGTGACATCAGGTCCTTTGCCAAAAGAAAAACCCGACCATAAGGTTAGGCCCTGCCCAAACTGCTGCGTATAATCGCCAATCACCAATTTTTTTAATTTGCCCAATTTGAATAGCGCGATGTTACCTGAATAAAAATCGAAAGGTTTGCCAATAAATTTTTCTCCCGCATCTTTATCCAAGGTGAAGGCTGCTGATAGAATTGAGCTGTATTGATACCGATATCGCATCTGAAATTTTTCTGGTGAACCTAAATACCGGTTTCCGGGTAAATCGGTGTAGCCTTTTTGTTTTTGCAGGGTTCGCGCCAGCCGCATCATGATGTCATTCTCACCTGCATGAATAAGGTTTTTAAAACCGAGATGCTGATAATCAGTCATGTCGGTTAAGGTTATAAATGGGAGCAGGGTTTGAACCGTTTTAACATCAAAGCCAGGGATACTCTGTAATTCCAGCACATCGGCAAGCGGGCCGTTTTCCTTGATATGGGTAAAGAAATTAGCAATCTGCAGCGGAGATAAAAATACCAGAGTATTTAGCTCATCAACCGATGTTTTGTTCAGGTTAATTGGGTGTTTACGATACCTTTCCAATACATCAACCAACTCGGTCATATCGTAATCATCGGGAAGGTTTTCGGCCACGCTTTCCAAAATATCACGTATATCTTCCTCCTGTGTATTGGTTTGCGCATTTGCCATAAAGCCGATCATTATTAAAGCGGCAGTTAAAAACCTAAAAGCACAACTACTTACAATTAACAATCGATGATAAAGGGCAGTAAACCATGACCTTATCAAATGCAGGATGAGAATAAGCGTGTTCCTTAAAAGACTTGTCAGTCGAAGCAGATTACCTGTTAATACAGGGGAACCGATACCAAAATGCTTTTTTGGAAATAATGAATAGGATAAAAAAGCGAGCAATACTACACACAAAATTTTCATAAGCAGGGTTTAAGCTGGTTAATAAAAAATTAGGGTGATTTTGTATTGGTAGTTCTAATATATGGAAATCATTAAAAACTACAAAAATGTATTTTAAATAGTTGACTTAATGTGGAAATATATACGGTTTAGGTAACTTAACAGGACAATTAAAGTTCTTGTGCCAGATTGACCAGAAAACTTTTCAGTTTTTCCAATGAATCAATAATTTTTTGATTCTCTTTCACACCCGTTTTATTATTCTTCAGATATTCTTTAGCACCTTTTAAGGTAAAACCTTTTTCATCAACGAGGTTGAAAATGATTTTTAGATTTTCAATGTCTTCAGGCGTAAAAAGGCGGTTGCCTTTTTTGTTTTTTTTGGGCTGGAGGATGTCGAATTCCTTTTCGTAAAAACGGATCTGCGATGCGTTGACATTAAACATTTCAGTCACCTCGCCCATGGTATAATACATTTTATTAATGTCTCTTTCTTTATAAGGCATATTTTATTGTTGATTATGAGCGTTTTATATCATTTAATTAAAGTATTCAAATGTAGCTTGATTTTTCCTTATTAACGCAATAAAATTTTAATTTTGTTCCCTCCAATAATATTGAAATGACAGCAAAAGAGATTAGACAGGCATTCCTTAGTTTTTTTGAATCGAAACAACATCATGTTGTTCCTTCGGCACCGATAGTGGTTAAAAACGATCCCACTTTAATGTTTACCAACGCCGGTATGAACCAGTTTAAAGATCTTTTTTTAGGGGAAGCCGCTATAAAATATTCTCGGGTTGCAGATACACAACGCTGTTTACGTGTTTCGGGTAAACATAACGATCTGGAAGAGGTTGGTATTGATACCTATCACCATACCATGTTCGAAATGTTGGGCAACTGGAGCTTTGGCGATTATTTCAAAAAGGAGGCGATTGCCTGGAGTTGGGAATTGTTGACGGAGGTTTATAAAATCCCTAAGGATAAATTATATGTTACTTATTTCGAAGGCGATGAAAAAGAAGGGCTGGAGAAAGATCAGGAAGCCTACGATTTATGGAAACAATATGTAGACGAAAGCCATATTTTACCTGGAAACAAAAAAGATAACTTTTGGGAAATGGGCGATACAGGGCCGTGCGGACCATGTTCCGAAATCCATGTAGACTGCCGTACGGATGAAGAAAGGGCTTTGGTTGATGGGGCTACGCTGGTCAATGCAGATCACCCGCAGGTAATCGAAATCTGGAACAATGTATTTATGCAGTTTAACCGCTTAAAAAATGGTTCATTGCAGAGCTTGCCAGCCAAACATGTTGATACCGGGATGGGCTTTGAACGTTTGGTGCGCGTTTTACAGGAAAAAACCTCCAACTATGATACCGATGTTTTCCAACCGATGATTCAATTCATTGCAGAAAAATCGGGTATTAAATACGGTGCCGACGAGAAAACCGATATTGCCATGCGCGTCATGGCCGATCACATCCGTGCCATTTCCTTTGTGATTGCCGATGGTCAGTTGCCTTCTAACAATAAAGCCGGTTACGTCATCCGCAGGATTTTACGCAGGGCTGTACGTTATGCCTATACCTTTTTAAACTTTAAAGAACCATTTTTAAATCAATTGGTGCCGCTATTGGCAGAGCAGTTTAAAGGGGTGTTTGATGAACTGATTTCGCAGCAGGATTTTGTACAAAAAGTGGTCTTGGAAGAAGAGGTTTCTTTCTTGAGGACTTTATCAACCGGGATTGAAAAGTTGGATAAATATATTTTGGGTCAAATTGCCAATGAAATTGAGAAAGACTCTTTAGATGAAAGTGGAAATTTTAAAATTAAATTATCTGGCTATTTTGCATTTGAATTATACGACACCTACGGATTCCCAATTGATTTAACTGAACTAATAGTAAAAGAAAAAAAATTATTAGGGGTCGATATTGAAGAATTTAATAAGCATTTACAGGAACAAAAAAATCGTTCCCGTGCCGCAACCGCCATTGATATGGGTGACTGGATTATCGTAAATGCTGATGATCAAAGTGAGTTTGTGGGATATGATGATTTGGAAATTGAAACCGAGATCTTAAAATATCGTAAAGTAAAAGCTAAAGGGAAAGAACAGTATCAGATTGTATTGCGCCAAACGCCATTTTATGCCGAAAGTGGTGGTCAGGTAGGCGATACCGGACGTTTAGAAGACCATAGCCGCCAGTTTTGGGTCGACATCACCGATACAAAAAAAGAAAACGGTCTGACCGTTCATTTTACCGATATATTGCCCGATAATCTGGAAGGAAAGTTCTGGGCAGTTGTAGATGAAGATAAACGGATCTTAACTGAAGATAACCACTCGGCTACGCACTTGTTACACGCCGCTTTAAAACAGGTGCTGGGCAAACATGTCAACCAGAAAGGTTCGTTGGTGAATGCAGATTACCTGCGTTTTGATTTTTCTCACTTTGCTAAAGTGACTGATGAGGAATTAGCACAGATTGAAGTAATTGTAAATCAGAAAATCAGGCAAAACATTAAGTTAAAAGAACAACGTAATGTTCCTTATCAGGATGCCATTGAAAGTGGTGTTACGGCTTTATTTGGCGAAAAGTATGGCGATTTTGTCCGCATGATCACTTTTGACGATCATTTTTCCAAAGAGCTTTGTGGCGGTACGCACGTAAAAGCGACCGGACAGATCGGCTCGTTCAAAATTGTTTCAGAAAGCGCTGTTGCAGCCGGGGTTCGCCGGATCGAAGCCATAACCGCTGATAAAGCTGAACAGTATTTCCTGGATCAAAGAAAAGAACTGGGTCATTTAAAAGCTTTACTAAACGGGAGCAAAGATTTATCTGCAGCTGTGCAGGCGTTGATTGATGAAAATGCAAAACTGAAAAAGGAAATCGAAAAATCGACGATAGAACGTGTAAATACGTTGAAACAAGATATTGTACATCATGTAAGAGGTATAAATGGTGTTAACTTGATTACTAAACACATTGATCTACAAAGTGCTGAGGCCGTTAAAAACCTGGCTTTCTCTTTAAGAGATATGGTTGATAATCTTTTCCTGGTTTTCACGACAGAAATTGATGGCAAACCAGGAATAACAGTGATGCTGGCTGATCAGCTGGTGAAACAAGGATTAAATGCTTCAAATATCGTTCGGGAACTGGGTAAAGAAATCCAGGGTGGTGGCGGTGGACAGCCGTTTTATGCTACAGCAGGAGGTAAAAATCCGGCAGGTTTAAAGGTTGTTCTGGAAAAAGCAGAAAGTTTTATTCCACATCAATAGAATGAAAAAAGCTGCACTGATTCACGTCAGCTTGCTTTCTCAATAAAAAAGAGGCTTTAAGCCTCTTTTTTATTTTAATGTCTGCCATGACCATGTTTCTCTCGGTAACCTCTGGAGAATAAACTTGTATTTACCCTTTTATCATGGTGCCTATTGTCAAGGTGATGTGGTTTATAATGATGCTTTGGTGCGCGGTTTCTAATCCTGTCGACACCGCCGCCATAAGATGAGCGGTAATAGTTATTTCGACTTACATAAGTTACCCTATGTTTGTGGTAATCACGGTATGGACTATTTCCGCGCATTACAATTTTTCGTCCGTGATGCAGATCATAACCTCTATACCTGGCAGGTAAATACCTTGATCTGATCCAACGGTTGCCATTCAAATAAACAAACTGCCTTTGAGGGACATAATAGTAAGATTGAACTTCTGGAAGATAATAATAATTAACGTTTTGGTAACCAGCAGGAATCCAAGTTGGTTGAGGACCAATGTTCACATTAATATTTACCTGAGCGTTAGATTGATTAGAAGTTAACGCCACGATACCTAAAATCGCGGAGATGATGAATAACTTTTTCATAATAATCCAATTTATTTGTGTGTGGTTCAAATAATTCAAACGCTGTGCCAAAACTTCTATTGTAACAGATATATAAAAAAGGAACTTCAATTTGTTTTTTTTTAAAACAGCTCGGTGTTTACCGAATGTAAATTATCATGCCCAATTGAGTGAATAAAGCGATGTTTATTGTAAAAGATATTGCTTCTTTCTATTTATTCCGTTCAATACACGTCTGATGGAAATGGTAATGAGTGGTACCAAGCCCTTAAGATCAAGCCTGCGCTGGAATGGCAGTTAATTTTATTTACGGTCTGCACCTCAACCGTAGCAGTGAGGTTTTGAGGTCAGTCAATAGACTTTTTCATTCGGTTGGACGTTAGTTTATTTGGCAATTTTGACGCAACCAACGTTTCCTAAAACAACTTTCCGGTTTGTCCAGGAAAATTTTTCTTTAAATGTTTGTATGCAGCCTCGGTAACTTCTCGTCCACGTGATGTACGCATGATATAGCCTTCCTGAATTAAAAATGGTTCATAAACCTCTTCAATAGTACCTTCATCTTCTCCAACGGCAGTGGCAATGGTCTTTAAGCCCACCGGACCGCCTTTAAATTTATCAATAATTGTAACCAGAATCTTATTATCCATTTCATCCAGACCATGTTCATCTACGTTCAATGCGTCTAATGCATAACGGGCGATTTCGGTGTCGATAGTTCCATTACCTTTAATCTGTGCAAAATCTCTGGTTCTGCGTAATAAGGCATTGGCTATACGGGGCGTACCGCGGCTGCGTCTGGCAATTTCATAGGCACCTTCATCGCTGATGGGTGTTTTTAATATCTCGGAGGAGCGGAGTACAATTGTCGTGAGTAATTTAGCGTCATAGTAAGCCAAACGGGCATTAATTCCGAAACGGGCTCTCAGCGGTGCTGTTAACAAGCCGGAGCGTGTGGTTGCACCCACTAATGTAAAAGGATTAAGTGATATCTGTACTGAACGGGCATTAGGACCAGTTTCGAGCATGATATCGATTTTGAAATCTTCCATGGCTGAGTATAGATACTCTTCAACCAAAGGGGATAAACGGTGGATTTCATCAATAAAAAGAATATCACCTTCATCCAGCCCGGTTAATAAGCCAGCCAAATCGCCGGGTTTATCCAATACAGGGCCTGATGTTACTTTGATCCCGGTTGCCATTTCGTTGGCGATGATATGAGAAAGTGTGGTTTTACCTAATCCCGGAGGACCATGCAGAAGCACATGGTCTAAAGCTTCGCCACGGAGTTTAGCTGCCTGAACAAAAATTTTCAGGTTTTCCATCACTTTTTCTTGTCCTGTAAAATCTTCAAATGCCTGCGGCCTTAAAACCCTTTCAATATCGCGATCGGTAGGGGTTAAGTGGCTTGCTTCAGGGTCCAGATGCTCATTCATGCAGCAAATATAAAATTAAATGCTAAAAAATTTAGGATTTTTTAAATTTATCAGAAACAATGAGATCTTTTGATCCTGAAACGTGTTGATAAAAGCCTTCACCGGTTTTAGCCCCTTTTTTTCCCGCTGCCACCATGTTTACCAGTAACGGGCAAGGTGCATATTTCGGGTTTCCGAAACCATCGTTTAATACTTTTAATATCGCCAGGCAAACATCAAGGCCAATAAAATCGGCTAACTGCAAGGGGCCCATCGGGTGTGCCATTCCAAGTTTCATTACGGTATCAATTTCGTGGACACCCGCCACACCTTCGTATAGCGTATAGATTGCCTCGTTAATCATGGGCATTAAAATTCGGTTGGCCACAAAGCCCGGATAATCATTTACCTCCACAGGAACCTTTTCCAGACGCTGAGACAGCTGCATAATGGTGCTGGTTGTTTCATCGCTTGTGGCATAACCTCTTATTACTTCTACTAACTTCATCACCGGCACGGGATTCATAAAGTGCATTCCGATTACCTGATCACCTCTGCCGGTTACGGCAGCAATTTGAGTAATCGATATAGACGAAGTATTGGAAGCCAGAATGGCATGTGCAGGCGCATATTCATCTAAATCCCTAAAGATCTTCAGCTTTAAGTCAATGTTTTCTGTAGCGGCTTCAACAATTAAATCGCAATTTTGAACCCCATCTTTTATTGAGGTATAAGTAGTGATATTATCCAATGAAGCTGATTTCTGCTCGTTTGTTAAGGTTCCTTTGGCAACCTGTCTGTCAAGGTTCTTGGTGATGGTCTGCATGGCCTTATCCAACGCAGACTGGCTGATGTCAACCAGGTTGACCTTGTAATTAAATTGTGCAAAGGTATGGGCAATGCCATTTCCCATAGTTCCGGATCCGATAACTGCGATTTGTTTCATTCTTTAATGATTAAACGGAAATTACTAATAAACGATTTGGTAGAAAAGATTTGTTGCAAAACCAATCTATATTAATTTTATAAAAAAGGTTATGGTGCCAACCTGGTTTTTGTCCAGCTTCCTTTTACCAGTTCAAAGTTTATCCTATCGTGCAACCGACTTCTTCGGCCTTGCCAAAACTCTATTCTGGTCGGTTTTACAATATAACCGCCCCAATGTGCCGGTTTAACAATGCCCTTTTCGGTACTTTTAGCTTTCAGTTCTTCAACTTTTTCTTCCAGAAATGCCCTGTTTGGAATAATCTGGCTTTGCGGCGAAACTACCGCACCAATCTGACTGGCAACCGGTCTGGTATTAAAATAGGCTTCCGAGGTTTCTTTATCCAGTTTTTCTACGGTACCTTCAATTCTCACCTGTCTTTCCAATTCGGGCCAGAAAAACACTAATGCAGCATAAGGATTGCGTTTTAGCTCTTTTCCTTTGGCACTGAGGTAATTGGTGAAAAACCGAAAGCCGTCTTTATCAACACCTTTAAGTAAAACAATGCGGGCATCGGGCCTGCCAGCTTTATCTGCAGTGGCCAAAGTCATTACATTAGGTTCGTATATCTGAGCATCAACCGCGTGTTGAAACCAGTTTTGAAACTGAACAATCGGATCTGGATCAACGTCAGATTCATCTAGTGAAGCGCTTTTGTAATCTTGGCGCAGGTTTTGTAGAAATTCATTTGTAACTTGCATTTAACAAAAATAGGCATCTTTTACGGTGTAACAAATGATTATCATCATGCTGAACAATATAAAACCAAAAACCGGTCGCTTGCTCATATCAGAACCCTTTATGGCCGATCCCAATTTTAAAAGATCTGTTGTGTTATTAACAGAACATGGCGAGGATGGCACTGTAGGTTATATTCTTAATCAGGTAGGCAATCTGGTATTGAATGATGTAATTCCCGATTTATGGGATGCCAAAAATTATATTTATTTCGGCGGTCCTGTTGCAGAAGATACCTTACATTTTATCCACAGGTGTTATGACAGGTTACAAAGTGGCGAACCAATCGGAAACGGTTTATACTGGGGTGGAAATTTTGAAACACTTAAGATCCTGATCAATACCAATGCGATACAGCAGGACGAAGTCAAATTTTTTATGGGATATTCGGGCTGGGATGATGGTCAGCTTGATCGTGAAATACAGCAAAATGCCTGGATGGTAAGTGATAGCTTTAACCCTGATCTGATTTTTAGTAATGATGACGAAAAACTTTGGCGCGATGTGATTGTGAACCTGGGACCAAAGTATGCGCATATCAGTAATTTTCCGGTAGATCCGAGTTTGAACTAGTTTGGAGTTTAGTGTTTAGAGTTTTGAGTGAATGCCGTTGCTCCAAACTCCCAACTTGTCACTCCAAACTAAATGCTATCAGCGCTTTCCTCCACCTTTTTTCTCAACTCATCTTTATAAGCCTGCATTTTAACCGTTAAAGATTCATCAGCGGTAGCTAAAATCTGAGATGCCAGCAGGCCCGCATTTTTAGCTGCATTTAAAGCTACTGTGGCTACCGGAATACCGTTAGGCATTTGTAAGATAGATAAAATACTATCCCAACCATCAATAGAGTTTGATGATTTTACCGGGACACCGATTACGGGCAAGGTGGTGATCGAAGCTACCATTCCGGGTAAATGGGCAGCGCCACCAGCGCCTGCAATAATAACCTTTAAGCCACGGCCCTGAGCTTCTTTAGCATAATTGAACATACGTTCTGGTGTTCTATGTGCAGAAACTACCGTAATTTCGTAATTGATTCCAAATTCTTTTAGTACATCAGCAGCATCCTGCATCACCGGCAGGTCTGATTTGCTTCCCATAATAATCCCTACTAATGCTGAATTTGAATTTCCTTGACTCATATCTGTTTTTATTTCTTCTAAATTTATTTCTTTATCCTGCTTTTTGCTCCAATTCGGCGAGGTAGGGGCTTAAGCAATTACCTTTAGTGTTTTTTGTACAAACCTTGCTTTTTCAATCGCTTTTTCCCTGTCGATATCAACAATGGTAACATGGCCCATCTTGCGGAAAGGTTTCGTGTACTTTTTGCCGTATAGGTGAACATAAACACCATCTATGGCGAGTACTTTTTCCAGGTTTTCATATTGAGCCACACCTTCAAAACCTTTTTCTCCAAGCAGATTGATCATAATGGCATTGGTAATGCTGCTGGTATCGCCAAGCGGCAAATTATAAATGGAGCGTAAATGTTGTTCGAACTGAGAAACGTAATTGCCTTCAATAGTTTGATGACCGCTATTATGCGGGCGGGGAGCAACCTCATTCACCAGTAACTCACCGTCTTTACATACAAACATTTCCACCGCTAAAATACCGGTAATATTCATTGCTGAAGCTATATTCTTAGCGATGTTTTCGGCCTTTTGTTGTAAACTTTCAGCAAAAGTGGATGGTGAGATGAGAAACTCAACCAGATTGGCTTCCGGATTAAATTCCATTTCCACCATTGGGAATGTCTTTACATCGCCATTGGCGTTACGTGCCACAATTACGGCTACTTCTTTTTCAAAATCAACCAGTTTTTCAACAATGCAGGGTGCATCAAAAGCTTTTTCCAGATCGGCGGCACCGTTGATTTTCATCACCCCTTTACCGTCGTAACCATCCTTGCGCAGTTTTAATATATATGGAAAAGGAATATTGCAGTTTTCCATATCTTCCTTTGTATTTACAATCTGAAAAGGAGAGGTCGGGATATCGTTCTCTTTGAAAAACTGTTTCTGTACTCCTTTATCCTGGATTAAACGAATTACCCTTGATTGCGGAAATACTTTTTTGCCTTCCTTCTCGAGCTGCTCAAGTGCATCAATATTTACCTTTTCAATTTCAATGGTGATGATGTCAGCTTTCTTGCCAAAATTATAAACGGTGTCAAAATCTGTGATGGAGCCATTTTCGAAATAATTGGAAATGTGTTTACAGGGAGCATCAGGATCCGGGTCTAAAACTAATGTGGTTACATTATAGTTTATGGCTTGTTGAATGAGCATTCTGCCCAGTTGCCCGCCACCTAAAATACCTAATTTTAATTCGCTAATCTGTTTTGCCATGCGCTTGAAAATAATGCTACTTTTGTGCAAAAGTAACCATAATAAATTTTATAGATGAATGCTGATGCAATAATTATTGGGGCAGGTGCGTGTGGACTGATGTGCGCAGTGCAGGCAGGCTATCTGGGCAAGAGAGTTATTGTGCTGGAGAAAAATGAAAAACCTGGCGCAAAAATTCTAATTTCAGGAGGTGGCCGCTGTAATTATACCAACCAATTCGCATCAGCAGAGCAATTTATATCGGCCAACCCGCACTTTGTAAAATCTGCTTTTACCCAGTGGACGGTTGACGATACCATTAGCTTTTTTGAAACTTACGGCATTGATGGAAAAGAAAAAACTTTAGGGCAATTATTCCCGGATCATAAAAATGCCAAAGATGTGGTACAGGTTTTTACGGCTATTTGTGAAGACTTTGGACAGGAAATCAGGTGCAGTGCTGATGTAAAAGAAATTGAAATTTTACCTGATGGCTTTAGGGTTAATTATGAAAGGAATGGTAAAACGGTTACACTAAGTGCGGCGAAACTGGTCATTGCCACCGGTGGATTACCGATCCCGAAAATGGGGGCTACTGATTTTGCTTTACGCTTTGCCAGAAAACACAACTTAAAAATTGTTGAAACTGCACCGGCCCTGGTTCCTTTAACCATTACCGGAAAAGACGAAGAGTGGTTTGCACAACTTTCGGGCAATGCCGTTTTTTGTGAAGTGAGCAACGACGAAATATCATTTGAAGAGAATATTCTTTTTACGCACTGGGGACTGAGTGGTCCGGCTATTTTGCAGATCTCTTCATTTTGGAGAAGAGGCGAGACGGTTAATTTAAATTTGCTGCCACGTCAAAATATAGTTTCTTTATTAGATGTAGAAAGAAAAACAAACGGTAAAACCTTAGTGTCTACATTGCTAAACCGGATTTATACCAGGAAATTTACGGATGCGTTGGGTAAGTTTTTACCTTTGAATAAACCCGTTGCTGCACTAACCAAAGGGGAAATTGATTTAATAGAACAAACCATCCACCATTTTAAGGTAAAGCCTGCAGGAGATAAAGGTTATGATAAGGCTGAGGTAATGCGTGGCGGAATCGATACGAACGAAATTTCTTCTAAAACTTTGGAATGCAAAAAAATCCCAAACCTGTTTTTCGGTGGCGAGTGTTTGGATGTAACCGGTTGGCTTGGCGGCTATAACTTTCAATGGGCCTGGGCCAGTGGTTTTGTAATTGCGCAGAATATTTAACGGTTATTAAACCTATCAGGTTTTTGAAACCTGATAGGTTTGTAAGGGTGCTCAATATTTTTTCGAAAATGAGCGTCGTGATACCTTGGTTATTGCAGCTCTGCTATTCCCGTAATTCCTCACTACACTCCGGGTTTTCTATCCTATCAATTTTATTTAATAAAAAACAGTGCCTTTGGCGAAAACGGAAAAGTTATTAGATTATGCCATTACAATTTAGTAAATTTGATATACTATGGAATCATTAAAAAATATCATTTCAGCCAATACTGATGTTTTAGGCGGTTTGCCTGTTTTTACGGGTACGAGAGTTCCTGTTGAAACCTTATTTTTTCATATAGAGAAGGGAATTACCATTGATGAATTTTTAGAAGACTTTCCAAGTGTGTCTAAGATTCAAGTGGTTAGTGTGTTAGAAGTTGCAAATAAGTTGTTAACTTCTGATCATATAGATAAAATATATGAGATTGCTTCTTGATGAAAATCTTCCTAAAAGATTAAAAGAACATTTTCCCGAGTATGAAATTTATACCGTTAGGGATATGGGGTGGAATGGCGTTAAGAATGGTGAATTGCTAAAACTAATGATCGCAAATGATTTTCATATACTGATTACGTTCGATAAGAATTTGCAGTTTCAGCAAAATTTCGCAAAGTATACACTGCCGATCATTGTTTTAAATGCATTAGACAATACCTATTTAACGCTAAAAGAACTTGTTCCTCAGGTTTTGTCATTGCTAAAATCCAATCTAAAAGCTGGCTCTAATATTATTACTTACAAATAAACATTCGGCATAATTTCCCATGCCCATGGCTTTTTAAATGTCCTGAAAGTCCTTAACTGTGAAAAATATAAAACCTCGCTGGTTTTCCGGTTTGCAATATCTCTTCTGTGCAGGTTCCCAACAGTGGTAAATAATTCCCGGGTTCTAAAATCATAAACTCTTTCGGTCATGTCTCCGGTGTTCTGATTAAAATAAAGGTTAATCGCGCTGGTTAAAAACCAATCTCTATTTTCAAATTTAAAGGTATAGCCTAATTCCCAGCGCCACTCAGAACCACCCTGGAAACGGAGGTAAAGTTGTTGATCTTTGACCGCAATTTGCTGTAGAGGATCTCCTAATTTACCACCTTCTTCTGAACGTAAAATAAAATCGTTGTTTTGTATAGATAAAGTCAGTGCTCCAGTTGACTGATCTTTGAAAAATATGGCCAGTATCCTGGGTTTCTGTGTTTCCTTTATAATCGAACTATTGTTATCGCCGTATGCCCGTGTTTCGTTGATTGTCTTATTGTATTCAAAGATTACCGCTAAATCATCTGAACCGTCGTTGTTTAAATCGCCATGAGCCTGATTTATGGCTGTCCAGTTGACAGGCGTAACCTGTTCAATGGAAGTTCCTTGTATTTTAATTTTTGGGAATGTAAATGTTTTCTGTGCAAAGCTGATTTGCACGCACAGCATCAGGAAGTAAAGGCAAAAAATCTTCATCCAGGTGGAAAAAAGGTGTTGATGTAATTATAAAACGTGTTAATCTGGCTTTTAGTTTATTATTAAGTTTAAAGGCAATTAGTAGGTTACGCCATCACAAAAACGCGAGAAATTAATTGGAGTTCATTATTCGCTAGCGCGCTAGTCTTAAAATTACAACAATAAACTTCCGGAAATCATGTACTTTTGCAGAAAAACAATTCCTTTTGAAAACCGAAATCTTTGCCATTACGCCACCTTTTACCCAACTGAATACTCCATATCCGGCAACGGCGTATATAAAAGGTTTTTTGAACACCAAAAATATCAGTGCTACACAGGCCGATTTAGGAATTGAAGTCATTCTAGAGCTGTTTTCTAAAAAGGGACTGCAAGATTTGTTCCGTCACACTGAACGTAATGTAGATAATAAGAAACACATAAGTGACAACGCCAAACGAATCTTCGCTTTACAGGATGAATATTTAAAAACCATTGATGCCGTAATTGCGTTTTTACAGGGCAAGAACCCTACATTGGCCTTACAGATCTGCAGCGATGATTTTTTGCCACAGGCTTTCCGTTTTTTACAGTTGGAAGAATTAGATTGGGCTTTTGGGGCGATGGGTACGCAGGATAAAGCAAAACATCTGGCCACGCTTTACCTGGAAGACATATCTGATTACATTGTAGAATGCGTCGACGAAAATTTTGGTTTTAGCCGTTATGCTGAACGGCTGGGCAGAAGCGCAAATTCTTTTGACGAGTTATATAACGCGTTATCAAAGGAACCCACTTACATTGATCAGATCTTAATATCAGTTTTAAAGGATAAAATTGAAACAGTTCAGCCTAAACTATTCCTGATTTCTGTTCCTTTTCCCGGCAACCTATACAGTGCTTTTCGCTGTGCACAATGGATAAAGGCCAATCATCCCGAAATTAAAATTTCAATGGGTGGTGGTTTTCCCAATACCGAATTAAGATCGTTATCAGATGTTCGGGTTTTTGAATTTTTCGATTACATTACTTTGGATGATGGCGAGTTGCCTATCGAATTATTATATCATAATATTACGCACCCTATTCCAACAGAAGCCCACCTTTATAAAAGAACTTTTTTGCTCGAAAAGGGTGAAGTTGTTTATCGCAATGATGCTTTCAGGAACGATTATAAACAGGCTGATGTAGGCACGCCAGATTATACAGGTTTGCTTTTGGATCAATACATCTCGGTAATCGAAATTGTGAACCCGATGCACCGTATGTGGAGTGATGGACGCTGGAACAAGCTCACCATGGCCCATGGCTGTTACTGGGGCAAATGTACTTTTTGTGATATCTCACTCGATTACATTAAGGTTTATGAACCCGTTGCAGCCAGGTTAATTGTTGACCGTATTGAGGATTTATATGCTAAAACCGGACAGAATGGGTTTCATTTTGTAGACGAGGCGGCACCACCGGCATTAATGCGCGAAGTCGCTTTGGAAATTATCAGAAGGAAATTAGCGGTTACCTGGTGGACGAATATCCGGTTTGAGAAAAGTTTTACGCAGGATTTATGTTTGTTGTTAAAGGCCTCAGGCTGTATTGCGGTTTCGGGAGGATTGGAGGTCGCCTCTGATCGTTTGTTAAAACTGATTGATAAAGGCGTAACAGTAGAACAGGTAGCAAAGGTTACCCGTAATTTTACCGAAGCAGGGATTATGGTCCATGCTTATCTGATGTACGGATATCCTACGCAAACCATACAGGAAACGATAGATAGTTTAGAGATGGTGCGGCAATTGTTTGAAGCTGGAATATTACAATCAGGCTTTTGGCACCAGTTTGCCATGACGGCGCATAGCCCTGTCGGGATGTATCCTGAAAAATTCGGCGTAGTAAAAGATACTGAAGTTATCGGAACTTTTGCCAATAACGACATCAGTTATACCGATAAAACCGGGATCGATCACGATAAATTCAGTTATGGGCTAAAAAAATCGCTGTTCAATTTTATGCATGGTATCTGTTTTGATTACGAATTGCAGGATTGGTTCGATTTTAAAATCCCGAGAACAAAAATTCCTGCTAATTTTATCGAAAAGGCATTGATTGACAGTGATCAGTTTACCACTAAACCGACTGCAAAAGTAATATGGATAGGAGGAAAGCCCTTTGCTGATTATTTTACGAAATCAAAAAAAGGAAATACATGGGAAATGGCGTCGCTTACCTTTCATGGTAAAAAGGAAACTTTTGCCATTCAGACGAATAAAAAGGAAGGCGAGTGGTTAACTGCCATTTTGAATAAAATTTCGGTCTGGAATGAAAAAGTATATACTTTTCAGGAAGTTAAAGCAGATTTTGAACAGGAAATGGAGAATTTTGAACTTTTCTGGTATTCTAAACCAATCAATACATTAAGAGCATACGGTTTACTGGTATTGTAAATTGTTTAATTGTAAACTTCTTAGCATTAAATGCTGACGCTCGTTTGCCAACGAGCGTAAAATGAGGCTGTCATCAGAAATGATTTTGGAGATTTTGGCAGAATAATATTTTGAAAGGGCGACATTCCCGTGAAAACGGGAATCTTAATGAGATAGAACGGCAACTAAATAAGTCCATACAAAGCATTAAGATGCCCAGTCAAGCTGAGCATGACGACATCGCCAACTTTAATTCTATTGCTATTATTGAATTTCTCATTTCGAGACATGCACCCGTTAAAAACGAGCGCAAACATTATTCTTACTACATCTTCATTTTAAAGTGCGTCAAAAAGTAAATGATGCAAATGAGTACGATTGAATTTACGATTAAAAGCAACCACGAAATAACCGATTTTCTGTTTTTCATTACCGATATAAACGCGGTGATATAGGCCATTGCAATTAGTGCTAAAAACAGGTTTACAGTCTGAATGCCTAAAATGTAATATCCGCTGTAAGAGAATACCGCTATGCTTAAGATTAAGAATATAATTGACGCTATACTATAGAGCTTGTTCGGTTTCATATCGGTATTTATTAGTCTAATAACATATACTATGCAACTACGGTTAACAGTTCGTTTGTTATTTCTTGATCATAGATGCCCATCATCATTTGATGATGATATGCATCTTATATTATTTAATTAGATATTACAGATACTAATTGATTAATCACAATGTGGAACCGTAAAAGTCCAGGTTTCTGATTCTCCATTTGGAATAATGTAACCATTTCCTTTTGCATTCTCGAACCACAGCTTAGCTCTTAATTTTTCTCTGGTTCCTACTTCGTTTAAGGTAGCGCTATCGTAAAGCCGGCCATTAATCATCACATATTTGATTTTTTCAGAGTTCCGGATATCATCCAAAGGATTGGCATCCATAATGACCATATCTGCCAGTTTACCTACTTCTAATGAACCGATTTCTTTGTTCATGCCCAAATAGCCTGCGCCATTTAAAGTTGCCGCCCTAATGGCCTGCAGCGGACTAAAGCCCCCCTGAACCAGCATCCACAGCTCCCAGTGTGCTCCCAAACCCTGAATCTGCCCATGTGCGCCCAGGTTAACCCTGGTGCCGCCATCAGCAATTTGTTTGGTGGCCTTAGCAACCTCGATGTGGTTATAATCGCTATATTCAGAGGTGGTTCTGCGTCTTGCCCGTGCATCGATAATTGAACGTGGCGTGTAAGTCATTAGTTTTTCGTTTTCCCAAACGTTGGTCCTGTCATACCAGTAATTTTCGCCCCATTGACCACCATAAGCTACAATTAACGTAGGGGTGTAGGCTACTTCCGTGTTGTTCCAAAGGGTAGTAACATCTTTATAGACTGGCAAAACCGGTATACTGTGCTCAATGCCGGTATGTCCATCTGCAACCATATTCATGTTCGTAAAAAATGTAGAACCACCTTCGGGTACGACTTCCATTTTGAGCTGACGGGCCGCTTCCAGGATCTGTTGACGCTGCTCTCTACGTGGTTGATTATATGATTTAACTGAAAATGCACCTACCGCCTTTAAACGGCGCAGGTGAGCCAATGCATCATCCAAACTATTAATCACCACTTTAAAATCACCATCTGCACCATACAAAATAGACCCTGTAGAATAAACCCGCGGACCAACCATTCTACCAGCCTTAAGCATTTCACTCTGGCTAAAAACCATTTCGGTATTGCTTGATGGATCGTGCGAAGTGGTTACTCCAAAAGCCAGGTTGGCCATATAACTCCAGTCGCTCTGTGGCGTTATTCCATCCGGACTCGTCCTTAAGTGGGCATGAACATCAACAATGCCCGGCATGATTGTTTTGCCATTAACATCAATAGTTTTGGCATTAGCCGGGATAGTTACCACATCTGCTTTTCCTATCGCTGTAATTTTATTTCCATCTATAACGATGGTGCCGTTTTCAATCACTTCATCGCCTTTCATCGAAATAATCCTTGCTCCTTTAAATGCCAGTATCCCCCTAGGAACATCAGATTTCAATACGAGGTTAATATCAATGGCAGAAGCCTCAGTTTTGGGGGTAGCTCCGTCAAAATTGAAGGCACTATTTACGTCGATGGTAAAATACTTTGGGCCTAATGTCCAGTGCAGGTTTTTGCTGTCAGCACTCCATTGAATATAGGTTCCGCCATCTGTAGTCACTTTGGTAACAGGGATAGCCTTATTGCCTGCAGAGGCTTCCTGTGCTGTACCAATGCTAATCATCGGTGTGATATAAATATTGAATAATTCATTAAACGCCAGCCATTTATTGTCTGGACTAATCACAAACTGGTTTGCATATTGAGAAGTGAAATGAATTCTTTCATTTGCTCCGTTAAGGTCAATACTCTTTAGTGCTTTTTTCCCGTCAGCATAACTCTGGAAATAGATGCGGGTATCGGTATTGTTAAACTGCGGACGGATTCCATTATCCGAAATTAAAGTTTTGGCCCCACCATTGGCTTGCATAAGAAAAATACCTGTGCCACGGCCAAAATTATAGCCTAAAACATCGTTTCCGCTTCCTTTTCTGAAAACGATTTTATCTCCTTTAGTAGAATATTGCGGTGAGTAATAAAACCCTTTTTCATCTGTTAGCATAATGGTTTTTCCCGATTTTAGATCCGTCCGTTTTATTGCTCCACGTAGCTCGTCGCTCCAGGTAGTATAAACAACGTATTTTCCGTCAGGACTAAAGGCCGGTTCGAATTCAAAATCCAGTCCGTTGGTCAACCTTTCCGGTATTCCAGTAGGCAGTTCCTGTTTGTAAAGGTACCCTGCTGCATTAAAAACAACTGTTTTGCCATCGGGCGAGGTGGTTAACTGCCTTAACATTTTTGCCGAAAATTCATTATTGAAAACCTGCTGCTCAAAATGTAATGCTTTTTGTACGGTTTGGATCGTATTTGCCTGAAAAGGTATGGTGGTGTTGATCAAGGTACCAATTTCCGTTTTTCTGATTTTTCCTTTTGCATAAAAAACAATGCTTTTGCTATCTGGTGTCCAGGCAAAGTTTGGATAAACCCCAAAAATGGCCCATGTTTCCTGCTGATCATGCGATAAATCTTCATTTATTGGCCACTCTTCTCCTGTTTTAAGGTTCTGAACATATAAGGTAGACTTTAGCCTTACGCGTTTTACAAAAGCAATTAAATTTCCGTCAGGAGAAACCTGCGGGCGACAAGCACCGCCCTGTTCATCAATCAATGTATTTAATTTACCTGTTGTTAAATCGAGTTGACGAATGGCATAAATGGTTCCGTTAGGGTCTTTACTGTATTCGAAATTAGGTCCCGGACTCACATCTTCACTAAAGTAAACATAACGGCCATCTGGCGAAACATTTGGCTCGCCGGCATCTTGCTGACCATTTTTACGCTTCGTTAACTGCAGGCCATCACCACCATTTATGCTATACATCCACATTTCGCCTGCGCCTAGCGAACGGCTTGCTGTAAAATGCTTACGCGCAATAATATATTCGCTATTTGGCATCCAGGTGGCATTGTTCAATAACCTAAAGCTTTCTTTGGTAATTTGTTTTTTACCAGAACCATCCCGGTTCATGATCCAGATGTTATCTCCACCACTTTTGTCGCTGGTGTAAGAAATGTATTTTCCATTAGGGCTAAAGCGCGGCTGAACATCCCAGGCAATACCTCCGCTAATTAATTTGGCAACGCCACCTGTAATTGGCATTGCGTAAATATCGCCTAATAAATCAAAAACAATTTCCTGCCCGTCGGGACTTACATCCAGGTTCATCCAGGTACCTTCATCCGTATTTAAAGTGAAATTTTTGGTTGTTCCCTGGTATTTTTCAATGTCCCACTTTTTTTCCTGGGCATTAGCACTGAAAAACAATAGCGAAAGAGCGGTTAGAAAATAAAGGTGTTTCATTATATATTGGATGGTTATTTGAACAATTCGTGTGTTTTTTTTTGAAACATTTTTTAAAAATGTATCTATTTAAGCACTGCTGAAAATTTGAATGGTTTTTACACCTACATTTAAATAAAAAAACGCAGTTTAATCGTGTCGTCATGCTGAATTTATTTCAGCATCTTTCCCTCTATTCAGACCCTGAAATAAATTCATGGTGACGAAATTAAGAAAAAGGGAATAACCTGCAAACTGCGTGTCTAACATTTAATCCTTCTTATTTAGCAAAGTTAATAATCTTTCCTATAGATGATTTTTTCAATTTCCAACAATAATAGGTGGCGATTTTAGATTAAATGTATAGTTTTGATACCGCCGATTTATGACAGCAATAGAGATTTTACAAAAATATTGGGGGCACCAGGCTTTTAGGCCACTACAGGAAGAGATTATTGCTTCGGTTTTGGAGGGAAAAGATACTTTAGCGCTTTTACCAACAGGAGGTGGTAAATCAATCTGTTTTCAGGTGCCGGTATTGGTGAAGGAGGGAATCTGTATCGTGGTTTCTCCACTAATTGCCCTGATGAAAGATCAGGTAGAAAACCTGAAATCGAAAGGGATTGAGGCCATTGCCATTTATGCAGGTATGGGTAAACGCGAAATCGATATTTTGCTGGATAACTGTATTTATGGCAAGGTTAAATTCCTGTACCTTTCGCCAGAAAGATTGCTTTCAGAATTGGTTCAGGTCAGGATTTCTTACATGAATGTTAACCTCATTGCGGTTGATGAAGCACACTGTATTTCGCAATGGGGTTACGATTTTCGCCCGCCATATCTTCAGCTATCCAAACTGCGCGAAATCTTACGAGGTATCCCGGTTTTAGCGCTTACTGCAACCGCTACTGAATTTGTGCGGGAGGATATTGTAGAAAAACTGGAAATGAAAGATCCACAGGTCTTTGTAAAAAGCTTCGCCAGGGATAATTTAAGTTATGTGGTTGTTGATCATGAGGATAAATACAAAAAGCTGATCAATATCTGTAAAAATGTTAAAGGTACAGGTTTAGTGTATGTTCGCAACCGACGGGAAACTGCAGAGGTGGCCAATTTTATCAACCGGAACGGAATTAAAGCCGATTTTTACCATGCCGGACTGGAACGCGATGTACGCTTTCTGAAGCAGGAAGAATGGAAGAATAATAAAACCCGGATCATGGTGGCTACTAACGCTTTCGGTATGGGTATTGATAAAGCAGATGTTCGTTTTGTGGTGCATCTGGATTTGCCTGAAAGTTTGGAGGCTTATTACCAGGAGGCAGGCAGGGCAGGTCGTGATGAAAAAAGAAGTTACGCCGTTTTATTGGCCAATCGATCCGACATCATGGGCCTGGAGTCGCGATATTTGGATAGCTTTCCCTCGCCAGATGAAATCAGAAAAACCTATCATTATCTCGGCAACTATTTTCAACTGGCATTTGGAGCGGGTGAAGGTTTAACCTTTCCATTCGATATCGCTGATTTTTGCAAACGGTTTAATGTAAATGTTTTAAAAACAATTTCTGCACTAAAGTTTTTAGAACATGATGGCTATCTTACCTTTTCTGAAAGTGTTTTTTTACCTTCCAGGATAATGTTTATTGCCGGCCATGAGGATGTTTATCGTTTCCAGATTGAAAATAAGGCTTATGATGGAATAATAAAGACCATTTTACGCTCTTATGGAGGCGCTTTTGATGGTTTCGTTAAAATTAATGAAGCGGATTTAGCCAAGAGAACAGGTTTATCTTATAATGATATTATTGCTTTGCTGAATAAATTGCAGACCATTGAATTGCTTACCTATATCCAGCAAACAGATCAACCGCAGTTGCAGTATATTAGACCGAGGGTAGATATGGATCACTTTGATCTGGATGTAAAATACCTGGAACTGAGAAAAGAGATTTTACACAAGCAGATCAATGCGGTGGTAGCTTATGCCTCATCCAATTTGTGCAGAAGCATTCAATTGCTTAATTACTTTGACGAACATCATACCAAAAAGTGTGGTGTCTGCGATGTTTGTCTGGCTGAAAAGAAAGCCGAAAACCACCAATCTGAACGTGAAGAAATCGATTATGAGATTATTTCTTTGCTCCAACAACAAACGCTCAGCCTTGATGATTTGGTTAGTCATATTAAAAATGGCACAGAAACAGATAGAATTGATGCTATAAGAGAGTTACTGGATGCAGGGAAAATTAAAACTGATGGGAAGAAGTATTATTTGGAGATGTGAGAGGTGAGATGTGAGATGTGAGATGTGAGATGTGAGAAAAATGCCTATCAAGTTAGCAATAAAATATTAGTTTTGTAATGAACTATTTAAACTATATCCTCAAACAATCAGCGCAGTCTTCCTAGAAGCGAAAAATAAATGATAGAAAAAGACAATAAGAAAACCATACGCTCATGGGCTTTCTTCGACTGGGCAAATTCTGCCTATAATTTAGTTATTACCTCCACTATTTTTCCTGTTTACTACGTTGCCATTACCACAACCAAACTGCATGGCGACGAAGTAACTTTTTTTGGTAAAACGGTTATAAATACCGTGCTATCGAACTATGCACTTGCCGTAGCTTACTTATTAATGGTCGTATTGTTGCCGGTATTATCTTCTTATGCTGATGCAAAGGGCAAAAAGAAATTCTTCATGAAATTGTTTACCTATATCGGATCGTTCTCCTGTATGGGTTTGTTTTTCTTCAAATTAGAAACTTTAGAAGCTGGAATTATTTGCTTTGTTCTGGCCGCAATGGGTTATGTGGGCGGTGTAATGTTTAACAATGCTTATTTGCCGATAATTGCTTCAAAGGATAATCAGGATAAGGTAAGTGCTCAGGGGTTTTCATACGGCTATATTGGCAGTGTAATTTTACAGCTGGTCTGTTTCGTTTTTGTACTAAAACCTGAACTGTTTGGAATTACTGATCAGTCGTTGCCAGCTCAGATATCGTTCCTGCTGGTTGGGATATGGTGGTTTCTATTCGCCCAAATACCTTTCAAGGCATTACCGAAAGATGTTCCTAACGCAGGATACATTAACAAAGGAATCATTAAAAGCAGTTTTGGCGAATTTGCAAAGGTATGGGGCCAGTTAAAGCAAATGAAGTTTTTGAAAACCTATTTAATTGCTTTCTTCTTTTATTCAATGGGCGTGCAAACCATTATGCTCGCTGCTGCCGGTTTCGGTGCAAAGGTTTTAAAACTGGAATCGGGTAGTTTAATTGCAGTGATCTTAATCATCCAGCTTGTTGCAATTCTGGGTGCATGGTTAATGTCGATTTTAGCCAAAAAATTGGGAAATATTAATGTTTTAATGATTGTTGTACTGATTTGGATAGGTTGTTGCATTTATGGATACTCCATAACAAATCAATATCAATTTTATGCGTTGGCCGCCATTGTTGGTCTGATTATGGGCGGAATACAATCTTTATCCCGTTCCACTTACTCTAAACATATTCCGGAGCACACAACCGATACTGCTTCATTTTTTAGCTTCTACGATGCGACAGAGAAACTGGCAATTGTAATTGGTTTGTTTAGTTTTGCATTTATTGAGGGTTTAACCCATAATATGCGCCAATCCATCATTGCTTTGGCATCCTTTTTTATAGTTGGATTGGTATCTTTAGCATTCCTGAAAAAAACCGAGCGCAATGAAACCGCAAAATTGTAAGTTTGCAGACTAAAGAATTTGTTGATGAAAGTAGAATTGTTTGTTCCCTGTTTTGTAGACCAGTTATATCCCGAAACCGCTTTCAATACGTTGAGATTATTAGAAAAGTCGGGATGTAACGTAACATACAACCCGAAACAGACTTGTTGCGGCCAACCGGCCTATAACGCGGGTTATTGGGATGAAGCCAAACAGGTAGGAACTAAATTCTTGAACGATTTTTCCGAAAATACTTATATCGTTGCTCCCTCTGCATCGTGTGTGGGAATGGTAAAAGGTGGTTATAACGACCTGTTTACCAATACTATTGTTCACAATAAATGCAGGAGTTTGCAATCCAACATCTGGGAATTATCCGATTTTTTGGTTAAGGTGGCGAAAAAAGATTATTTCGGTGCCGAGCTGGAAGGGAAAGCAGTGTATCATGATTCTTGCAGTGCGTTACGCGAGTGCAAAATTAAAGACGAGCCGCGTCACTTACTTTCGAAAGTACATGGACTGGAAATGATCGAAATGGAAGATACCGATATGTGCTGTGGTTTTGGCGGGACATTTGCCGTTAAATTTGATGCCATTTCATCTGCAATGGCCGAACAGAAAGTGAACCATGCCCTGGCTCAGGGTGCTGATTATATTATATCAACGGATCTTTCTTGTCTTCTGCACCTGCAAGGTTACATTGATAAAAATAACCTGCCGATCAAAACCATGCATATTGCGGATGTGCTTTGTAATGGCTGGCTGGAGAGTACGGAATATTAACTTAAACATAGACGGTTTGATTTTCTCCATGGTCTGTGAGGACACAGACCGAGGAAAACTGTTTTAGGTTAAATAAACCTGACCGACAGCGTTATCCCGATTTAAAGAGCGATTTTAGAATAAAGTCGATTTAATCGGGATTAAGCAAAGGGCGGGACTATCGTTACCGAAAAGCTACTGCAATTGCTTTCCAAAAAATCTATTGTAAAAAATAAATTACATCTGCTTTAAATAGCTTGCGCAGGCGATATAGAGGTTGACTTTAACACAATTTAACACGTTTAAATTATAATCTAAAATATCTTTGTTAAACCTTTTTTAAGCTTTCGTATCTAATCCACAAAACTAAATCGTAATGAAAAAAATAACCTTCGCTCTACTTGGATTTTTATCAATTGTATCGGTTGCGCATGCACAAAAGAAAAAAACTTCGGGAGCTATACAGTTTGAAAACACCATAGATCCTGCAGCTATGGCTTCAGCCAATGGCATACAGTTAACTGATCAGATGAAAGCGAGGATGCCTTCATCAAGCAAAACCAATTTTGAATTATTATTTACAGCAACCAATGCCAGTTATATGCCGGTTGAAGAAACGGAAGATAGCAACGGTGCAGGTGGCGGCGGCGGCGGAATGGGCCGGATGATGATGCGTTTTGGTGGTGGCGGCGGCAATCGGGAATACTATTACAACTTTGCTGATAAAAGTTTAACTGAAGTATTCGACCTGAATGATACGACTTATTATATGCCGAGCAAGTTAACCCTATCTACTTCCGGTCCAATTTCTTCGTTCAGAACGGGCGGTGGCAACTCAAATGATACGACAAGGTCAAAAATAGCTCAGGCACCAAAAATTGAAGTGGTTAAAACGGACTCAACCAAACAGATTTTAGGTTTTACCTGTCACCAGGCAATTGTAAGGTCTACCAGAGCCATCAAAATTTTAGATATGGATAAAAATGTGGTGGAAGAAACCAAAATCTGGTACACCAACGATTTAGGTTTCGATTTTTCTCCTAATCCAAATATGTGGACAGAAGGTGCGGTATTAGCTATTGAGGGTAGAGGGAACAGCTCGATTGCCAAGAGCATTGAATATAGAAATGTAAGTGCAAAAGATGTTACTGCACCTAAAAAAGCAAAATTGATTACCCCTGAAGAATACAAAACCAAGATGGAAAATATGATGAAACGTTTTAGGCAGAACAGGCCAGCAGGTGGCGGCCAGGGAAGAGCTTTTGGAATAAATTAATTAAGAATCAAATAATATATATATCAAGCCCTGAAGTTTTTAAGCTTCGGGGCTTTTTTTGTATCATTTTTGAAGCGATTATTTGTAATGCTGACATATTTCCTATAATTGGGTTCAGATAAAAGCCTAACCAAGTGATTATAGCAGAAAATAGGGCAGAGTTGCTCCACACCAAACAACATTTTGAAATTTTGGATGGATTGAGGGGCATAGCTGCCATAGTAGTGGTCATTTTCCATTTTATGGAAATTGCCATTACCGATTATAGCAAAAATTTTATCGGTCATGGTTACCTGGCTGTTGATTTCTTTTTTTGTTTATCGGGCTTTGTCATTGCGTACGCCTACGATAACCGGGCGGCGCACATTGGTATTACGCAATTTTTTAAACTAAGACTAATCCGTTTACATCCTTTGGTGATTGTTGGTGCCGTGTTGGGCCTGCTAACCTTTTTATTTGATCCTTTTAGTGATTTTTACCCTGTTTATGGCTTCGGTAAAACAGCTTTGTTATTTTTAACCTCTGCTTTCCTCATCCCATACCCAATTATGCCAGAGCGTTACACCAATTTATTTTGTTTAAATGCACCAGCATGGTCACTGTTTTGGGAATACATCGCTAATATATTTTACATCCTGCTGCTTTATAAAATCAATAAAAAAGCATTAATAATTCTTGCTTTGGTTGGCGCGGCAGTACTTTGTTACGTAGCTGTACAATCTAAAAATCTCAGCGGTGGCTGGGGCGGACAAAATTTCTGGGACGGTGGAGCAAGGGTATTATATTCATTTTCAGCCGGTATGCTCGTTTACCGGTTTAACCTTATCATTAAAAACGAATTAGGGTTTTTGGGAATTACTGCACTATTATTGGTAGCTTTCTTATTTCCTTTTAATGATGATTATAATTGGATTAGCGAATCGATAATTGTGTTGCTCTATTTTCCATTATTGGTCTCGCTAGGTGCGGGCGCAATGTTGAGTCCGGCTTTAAGAAAGATTTGCCGGTTATCCGGCGAACTATCTTATCCACTTTATATGACGCATTATCCATTTATATGGGTTTATCTTACCTATGTAACAGTGGATAAACCTAAAGGTATGATACTTTTTGGTGTGATTCCGGTTTCGGTAATCCTGCTTGTTATTTTAGCTTACCTCATTATGCGGTTTGTTGATACACCTTTACGTAAATATTTGAAAGGTAAATTAGTAAGTGAAGCCTGAGGTGATATGGATTGAATCTTGCTTTTTGATCAATAAAACCATATCTTCGCACAAAATAGAATCACATTGTAAGTGATCTTTAAAACTTTTTTATTTAAAATTTAAATCATAGTTGTAGATGATTAACATTACTTTACCTGACGGCTCGGTCCGTCAGTACGAAAAGGGCACTTCTGCCCACCAGATTGCATTATCAATTTCTGAGGGCTTAGCCCGTAACGTGTTAGCCGCTGAGGTTAATGGCGAAGTTTGGGATTCAACTAGGCCGATTGAATCAGATTCTACAGTAAAACTGTTGACCTGGAATGATGCAGCCGGAAAATCTACTTTCTGGCATTCTTCCGCACACTTAATGGCAGAAGCGCTGGAAGCGCTTTACCCCGGCACTAAATTTGGTATCGGTCCGGCAATTGAAACCGGTTTTTATTATGATGTAGACTTTGGCGACCGCGAATTTTCTTCGGATGATTTCAAAGCCATTGAAACCAAAATGATCGAACTGGCTAAACAAAAGGAAACTTTTGTGCGCGAAAGTGTAAGCAAGGCTGATGCGGTAAAATACTTTACCAAAAAAGGCGATGAGTATAAATTGGATTTAATTGATGGCCTTGAAGATGGTAAAATTACTTTTTATACCCAGGGTTCATTTACCGATTTATGCCGTGGCCCACATATTCCCAATACTGGTTTTGTAAAAGCCGTGAAACTAATGAATGTGGCTGGTGCTTACTGGAGAGGTGATGAAACTAAAAAACAGTTAACCCGCATCTATGGGGTTACTTTTCCTAAGGCAAGCGAGCTTACCGAATATCTTTTAATGATTGAGGAAGCAAAAAAACGCGACCACCGAAAATTAGGAAAAGAGCTGGAGCTTTTTGCTTTCTCTGAAAAAGTAGGTATGGGCTTACCGCTATGGTTGCCTAAAGGAACTGCTTTACGCGAACGTTTGGTGAACTTTTTAACTAAAGCACAGGCTAAAGCAGGGTACGAGCAAGTAGTAACACCACACATTGGGCATAAAAACTTATATGTAACTTCTGGTCACTGGGAAAAATACGGTAAAGATTCTTTCCAGCCGATCAAAACTCCGCAGGAAGGAGAGGAGTTCTTCCTGAAACCGATGAACTGCCCGCACCACTGTGAAATTTACAAAACCAAACCACGTTCTTACAAAGACCTTCCGGTTCGGTTTGCAGAGTTTGGTACTGTTTACCGTTACGAACAAAGTGGTGAGTTACATGGTTTAACCCGTGTACGTGGTTTTACGCAGGATGATGCGCATTTGTTCTGTATGCCAGAGCAGGTGAAAGACGAGTTTAAAAAAGTGATCGATTTAGTGCTTTATGTATTTAAATCCTTAGGTTTTGAAAACTATACTGCACAGGTTTCTTTAAGAGATCCTGAAAACAAATCGAAATACATCGGCTCTGATGAAAACTGGAAATTATCAGAGACGGCCATTATCGAAGCTGCTGCAGAAAAAGGCTTAAACACTGTTGTAGAATATGGTGAAGCTGCGTTTTATGGTCCTAAGCTCGATTTTATGGTGAAGGATGCCTTGGGAAGAAAATGGCAATTGGGTACTATTCAGGTCGATTATAATCTACCTGAACGTTTCGAATTGGAATATACCGGTAGTGATAACCAGAAGCACAGACCGGTAATGATTCATCGTGCGCCTTTCGGTTCACTGGAGCGATTTATTGCTGTTTTGATCGAACATTGTGCCGGAAACTTTCCGTTATGGTTAAGTCCTGAACAGTTTATTATTCTTCCTATTTCAGAAAAATATGAAGAATATGCAAAAAAAGTTTTAGATGAACTAAATAATTCCGATATTCGCGGGCTGATTGACTTTCGTGATGAGAAAATCGGTCGCAAAATACGCGACGCGGAAGTTAAAAAGATCCCATACATGCTCATTATCGGCGATAAAGAGATGGCAGAAGGAAAAGTTTCTGTTCGTAAACATGGTGAGGGAGATTTAGGCGAAATGACGTTGGAAGAGTTCAACAATTTATTAAGAAAAGAAATAACAGTTTAAATTAAAATAATACAAATTTGGCATTAGGAAGACCAGGATTTAACAGGGGACCACGTCCACCTTTTAAGAAAAAAGAAGCAGAGCATAACATTAATCAGTATATAAAATCGCCTGAAGTGCGTTTAGCTGGCGATAATGTTGAACCGGGGATTTATCCTTTGGCGAAAGCTTTGGCACTTGCTGATGAACTGGAATTGGATTTGGTAGAGATTTCTCCAAACGCTGTACCGCCAGTTTGTAGAATTATTGATTATAGTAAGTTTGTTTACGAGCAAAAGAAAAAGCAGAAAGAAATTAAAGCTAATGCCAAACAAACTGTAATTAAGGAGATCCGTTTTGGGCCTAATACCAACGACCACGATTTCCAGTTTAAATTAAAACATGCAGTAAGCTTTTTAGAAAACGGTGAAAAAGTTAGGGCTTACGTGCATTTTAAAGGCAGGGCAATTGTGTACAAAGAACAAGGAGAAATTTTATTGTTAAAATTTGCCCAGGCTTTGGAAGATGTAGGGAAAGTGGAACTGTTGCCTAAATTGGAAGGTAAACGGATGTTCCTGACCGTTGCGCCTAAAGTAGCAAAAAAATAAAAACAATTTTATAAATTAAATAACAGGTTATGCCAAAAATGAAAACCAATTCCAGTGCTAAAAAGCGTTTTTCGCTTACTGGAACAGGTAAAATCAAAAGAAACAAAGCATACAAAAGTCACATCTTAACCAAGATGAGTACTAAACGTAAACGCGCGCTTGGAAATGCAGGAATTGTAACAGATGCAGATTCAGGTAACGTAAAACGTATGCTTTGCATCGGAAAGTAATTCATTAATTTCACCAGGTATCAGGCATTAAAGTTCCTTAACAGGACGCCGCTTACCAAAAAACAACAACAACATGCCACGTTCGGTAAACGCAGTAGCTTCGAGAAGAAGAAGAAAAAAGATCCTTAATTTAGCCAAAGGTTATTGGGGAGCAAGAAGTAAGGTTTATACTGTTGCTAAAAACACAGTAGAAAAAGGTTTGCAATATGCATACCGTGACCGTAAAGTTAAGAAAAGAGAATTCCGCGGATTGTGGATCCAACGTATCAACGCTGGTGCACGTCAACACGGTATTTCTTATTCTCAATTAATCGGTAAATTAGCTTCAAAAGAAATCGGTTTAAACCGTAAAGTATTGGCTGATTTAGCAATGAATCACCCAGAAGCTTTCAAAGCTGTAATTGATGCAGTAAAATAGAAATTTTCGCCTAAGCGATATTCATATTTTAAAAAGGTTCCGATGCAAATCGGGACCTTTTTTCTTTAAAAAAGGATCATCACCCAGACCTGTAGCGCAAGTGGAAAGCTAGACAGTAAATTTATGTCCTGATCTTCCATTAAAGTGTTAATAGGATAATAGATGCTGAATTTATTCAGCGTGACGGCTGCGTATTATAAACGCTTAATATCAAACGCCCTACGCACTGCAGCCTAACCGAGGCTATTGGTAAACTTCATTCTAATCCCACTCTGAAAGTTGAGGATGATTTTAAAGATTTCGATCAGTGTTACCTTCTCAATTTTAGTTAAACTATCAATTTCAATAAAGTTATTTGGCGATGCCTGATTATTCATGATCAGATTGGCCTGGTGTTTTAATCTTAATCCCATCAGGTAATAATAGGATTGGGAAAGCTCATTAAATTGCTTTTCGCTAAAAACGCCCAGATCTCTTAAAGCCTTTAAACGTTCGCCGGTATTCTCCTTTTGAAAAATCCTGTTTTGTAAAGCATATACCCTCGCCAGGTCAACAATGGGGGTCATGGCAGTTTTAATATCAAATACCTCTTTTTTGTGAATTTTTTGCGTTCTGATATTTTTAAAATAGGTAAGGGGCGGCTCGTAAAGCAAAGCATTTTTAGCCAGGTATACGTAGAATTTTTCAATGGGTTTTTGCAACTCTTCATTTACGAATGACCTTAGGCTTTCCATGATTGCCAGATCGCCATAGATGGCCCTGCAATCGAAGAATGCAGCAAATTTCACAGCAGTTTCAGGCAGAGCTTCTTCAATCCAGTTTTTATAATTATACTTCCAGTGCGATAATGAATGCGTCCAGTTTGGATTGGTGGCCATATAGTCGCCGTCGCAATATACAAAGCCCACAAAGTTCAACTTATCAGAAACCTGGGTTGCCAGATCGAGAAAGTAAGAGCGTACGGCCGCTCTGTTTTCTTCCGCCGTATCTTCATATATAATGGCATTGTCCTGATCGGTTTTTAAACTCAGTTCTTTTCTACCCTCACTGCCCAAAACCATAAACACAAATTTGGCAGGCGGTGGACCTAATTTAGCAATAACATCTTCAATAATTTTAAAAGAGATGGTATCGGCAATGGTGGTCACTACCTCGTTTACAATCTTCGAGTGCACACCCCGCGTAAGCAGTTGAGATACGATGCCCGGTACTTTCTGCCATTTAAGTTTTAAATCGTTTGTATTTACAGCCGACTTTACCGATTGGATAAAAACCAATGGAGACTCCGCCTGTTCGCTCAACAGGCGGTTTCTGCTTAAAAAACCAACAAAATTTCCGTTATCGTTTACCAATAGATACCGCGATTTTTTGCTGAACATCATCAGTATGGCCTCATAAACATAAGCATCTGGTGTTATGGTCATGATATTGGTGTCCATTACTTCATCAATAGGTAAATCTGCACTCAATTGCCTGGCGATGACATTGTCTCTCAAAGTAATGTCAGTTACAAATCCTAAATAATCTCCTTCGTCATTTTTAACAAAAAGACAGCTGGTTTTTTGCTCCGACATTTTAATCGCAGCTTCAAAAATTGGTGTGTGGGGGCTACAACTCACAATTTTTCTGAAAGTAATATCTCCAATACGGGCAGTATAAATTCGATCGGCGAGTCTATCTTCCATTAAAAAGTTCCTTTAAAATTCTTTTAAACGAAAATTCTTTTCTCTTTTCTTTCTCCATGTTAAAGGTATGCTCCTGTTGGTAAATTGAAGGTAAGTTAATTTTATCTGTTTTTAAAAGGTGAAAGAAAATCTTTGCAGTGTTTAGTGTATCAGATAAAGCGTTGTGGATGCTTTCGGGCGCCTCATTAAATAAGATGGTGTAAAATTTATCCAGTTTTAAGTGACTGATTACGGTATTGGTAATATAAGGTGCACTTGCCTTCATGGTACAGAAAAATGAGAGGTTTTTAAATATGTTTTCTCTACCAAGACGATATAATTCAACATTTACCATATGATAATCAAGTTCAATAAAGTGGCCTATAACCAAAGGTTTGTACTTCTCTATATCGTCAGCAAACTGGAACATCACCTTCTCTTTGTTTTCTCCATGCTTATGCAGGTATTCTGGGGTGATTTTATGAATTTTTAGTGCTGACTGGTCAATGCTGAAATCGGTATTCTTGATGTAGTGATTCTCACGCTTAATTTCTTGATAGGCCTGATCATAAATAATCCATGCAATTTGAACAATATAAGGCCAGTTCTTTTCCTTAGAATATGGGGCAGTCCAATTTTTAGGCAGGCCCGAGGTTTCGGTATCAACAACGAGGAAGTATGCTTGCAATTTTGATTGGTTAGATAAATAGTAGCTGGATGTTATTTCAAAGATAAGTATTATTCGGTAGCGGCATAATTAAATTGAGTGTTGCTTTGAGAAAATATCACAAAATTAGTAAGCTCTGCCAAACAAAATCTGTGTAGACAGCGCTATCCGTTTCAGTCGATATTAATATTATTTTTTTGAATGTATTCGACGGGTATTTCCGAAGATATCACGATTTACTAATGAGCAAAAATGCCAGAGCGGCCAGTATCGAACCTATAGCAGGACCAACAATCGGTACCCAGGCATATGCCCAGTCGCTGCTTGCTTTTCCTTTCATTGGGATTAAAAAGTGAATAACCCGCGGACCCAAATCTCTCGCCGGATTGATGGCATAGCCAGTTGTTCCACCTAATCCCAAACCAATTACCCAAACTAAAAATGCTACGGGGATTGCACCGATGGAACCTAAGCCAATAGGGGTGGTCACCGTTTCTTTCGTGCCCATGCTGGCATCGGTAAAATAAAAAATCACAAATATTAGCACGAATGTTCCGACAATTTCTGATAACAAATTTGAGGACATGTTTCTGATGGCCGGAGCAGTTGCAAAAGGTGCGGCCTTTAATGCCTGATCGTCAGTAGCGTCAAAATGGTCTTTATATATCAACCAAACCAGAAACGATCCTGTCATGGCTCCGGCCAACTGGGCTAAAACATAAAATGGAACCAGTGCCCAGCTAAAGCCTTTGCCAATGGCAAGTGCGAGGGTTACTGCCGGATTTAAATGTGCCCCGCTATAAGGACCTGCAACAACAACCCCTGTAAATACCGCCAGGGCCCATGCCGTTGTAATAACTATCCACCCTCCGTTATTACCTTTTGTGCCTTTAAGCACTACATTAGCTACAACACTGTTTCCTAAAAGAATCATGATTGCAGTACCTATAAATTCTGAGAGATATACATTCATTATAAAATTTTAAGCGATTGAATTAATTTATTAGGTCGTTTAGAATTAAAAGCAATTTGCAGCAGGCATCTGTTTAATCCAAGCTTAGGATGCCCGCATAAATATCAATTGTCAATCCTGAGTTAGTCGAATGGCATGCTTTAAATCTCTTACAAGCTGTTGCGATGAATTGAAATTTATTTTATGGCCCTCTGCGATAGTCGTTTACTGGCTTTCTGCACTCACCCTGGCTGCTTTTACAGCCCTGTTCCAGCCTTTTATTCGTTCTGTATTATCAATTCCTGCTTCAGCAATGAAAGTTTTGTTGATTTTCCATTGCGAACGGATCTGATCGATACTTTCCCAAAAACCGGTAGCTAAACCGGCAAGGTAGGCAGCGCCAATAGCGGTTACTTCAGTTACATCAGGTCTGATTACCTTACAGTTTAGCAGATCGGCCTGAAACTGCATCAACAAATCATTGGTGGTAGCGCCACCATCTACTCTTAACTCTGAAATATTTACACCCGCATCTGCTTCCATCGCTTTCAACACATCCATCGTTTGGTAAGCAATACTTTCTAATGCTGCCCTGGCAATATGTGATTTGTTCGTGCCGCGGGTTAATCCGGTTATGGTGCCGCGTGCATGTTGATCCCAATGCGGAGCGCCCAAACCTGCAAAAGCAGGAACCACATAAACGCCATCGGTATCATTTACTTTTTTAGCTAAAGTTTCTACGTCAGCCGATTTAGAAATCAGTCCCATTTCATCACGCAACCACTGCACAACAGCGCCACCTATAAAAATACTGCCTTCTAAAGCATAATTTACTTTACCATTAATTTGCCAGGCCACGGTGGTTAACAGGTTGTTGACGGAAATTTTTGGCTTTTCTCCGATATTCATCAGCATAAAACAACCTGTGCCGTAGGTGTTTTTTACCATTCCGATTTCGGTACACATTTGCCCAAATAAAGCCGATTGCTGATCGCCGGCTATCCCTGCAATCAGGATTTTTGCAGCCAGTATTCTTCCCGCTGTTTCGCCATAAACCTCGCTTGATGATTTTACCTCCGGAAGCATTGCTTTTGGGATAGAGAAAAGCTCGAGCAGTTCTTCATCCCAGCTTAAAGTATGGATGTTATAGAGCATGGTTCGGGACGCATTGGTTACATCAGTTACATGTTTTTCACCTGCTGTTAATTTCCAGATCAGCCAGGTATCTATGGTACCAAAAGCCAGTTTCCCTCTTTCTGCTTTTTCACGCGCACCTTCAACATTTTCCAAAATCCACCGGGCTTTAGTGGCAGAGAAATAAGAATCTATGATCAAACCTGTTTTCTGCTGTATTTTATCGCCGAGCCCTTTTGCCTTAATTTCATCGCAATAGCCAGCAGTACGCCTGTCTTGCCATACAATTGCGTTATAAACCGGTTTTCCGGTTTCTTTATCCCAAACCACAGTGGTTTCGCGTTGATTGGTAATTCCGATAGCTTCAATATCGGCTACGGTTAGGCCTGCTCTAACAATTACTTCTGTTACAACAGCCAATTGTGTAGACCAGATTTCCATTGGATCATGTTCTACCCAGCCTGCTTTAGGATAAACCTGTGTAAATTCGCGCTGTGCGATGGCAACAATTTCGCCATTATAATTAAAAATAATAGCCCTCGAACTTGTGGTTCCCTGATCGATGGACAAGACGTATTTACTCATCATTAAAATTTGGTTAGCGGTTTCTGCCTTTTAGTTATTTTATATAATCATCATAAAGGTAACCATCAGCTAATTTATTGAAAGTTTTAATTTGCTCGGTTTTCCAGTTTTCATCTGCAGCTAATTCTTTGCACAGGAGAGCCGCTACCCGAGGCGCCATATCTTTAGCAGCCTGTGCATCAATAAATAACACCCTCAGTCTTCTGCTTAAGATATCTTCTACAGTTTCTGCCATTTCGTTCCTTGCAGACCAAACCACTTCGGCCTCAATGAAAGGAAAAGACGGATGTAATGGTTTTTCAAGGCCCGGGTTTTGTTTAATCAAGGTTTCAATTTTACTACGATCTGATCCATATATGGCCAGATGACCACTTCCCGAACTTACTGTACTCCCGTGTATATTTAAATTCTGAGTTACACATGCTTTATGTTTTAAACCCGCATGTGCAATAGCTAAATTCACTGTTTCTTCCGCCATTAGGCGGTAGGTAGTCCATTTGCCGCCTGTAATCGTAATCAATCCCTTTGCGGATACAATCAGTTTATGGTCTCTGCTGATTTCCTTTGTGCTGTTCGGATCACCAGAGGTAGGGGCAGCCAGGGGACGTAAACCTGAGAATACACTTAAGATATCTTTTGCCATGGGTTTACGGTTGAAATAGCCTGCTGCCGTACTGATAATAAAATCTACTTCTTCTTTTAATGCCCTCGGTTCCAAACTATGTTCGTTTAACGGCGTATCGGTAGTGCCTACCAGTAAATGCTCATGCCAGGGAACAGCAAATAAGACCCGCCCATCAGTGGTTTTTGGGATCATTAGTGCTGATTCACTATTTAAAAAGGTTTTGCTGAGGACCACATGTACACCTTGACTGGGCCTTACCATCTTCTTTGTAGCAGGATTATTCATTTGTAGGATCTCATCGACAAATACTCCCGTTGCATTAATGACGATTTTACCCTTGTATTGAGCTGTTGAACCCGTTATAGTGTCTTCTGTTTCAATACCGGTAACCGCATCACCGCTTTTTAAAAGGGCTGTTACTTTGGTGTAGCTGAGTAATGATGCACCCTTTTCGATAGCGGTTTGCGCAATGTTAATGGCCAAACGGGCATCATCAAACTTGCCGTCATAGTACCTGATGCTTCCTTTTAATCCCCGTGCCTTAATGCCAGGCATCATATTTAGGGTTTCTCTCTCGGATAAAAATTTAGATTTGCCAAAGCTGTATTTGCCTGCCAGCCAATCATAAAGGGTAAGCCCCGTTAAATATTTTATAACAGAAAACCAATCATAGCATGGAATCAGAAATTGTTCTTTATCTACAAGGTGTGGCGCGTTTTGTTGTAACAGACCACGTTCTTTCAGTGCATGTTTAACCAAAGAAATGTCGCCCTGCGCAAGGTAGCGGACACCTCCGTGAACCAGCTTGGTACTTCTGCTGGATGTTCCTTTGGCAAAATCCGCCTGTTCTACCAATAGCGTTTTAAAACCGCGGCTTGCAGCATCTAGTGCCGTACCTAAACCTGTTGCACCGCCACCAATAATAATAAAATCCCAATTTATATCATCAGCCGGTTGATGTGCATGCAATCTTTTCATTGGTTTAATAATAATTGATAACAAAACGAAACTATTCGCAATTATAAGAAATACTAATCGAAATAATATGTTAAGCAGGTTAAAAATTTATTAAATATTTATCTAAAATATGTTAAAGAATGTTTTTATTGCTAATTTGCAGCACGCTAATTTAATTTACTATGATGAATTTGGCTGAGAGGCATCAGTTTATTTTAAGTCGCCTGCAACGTGATCAGTACATCAATGTTGTGGATTTGTGTAAGGAATTGAAAGTGTCTTCGGTAACAATAAGAAAGGACTTAAAACTACTGGAAGACAAGAGTCTGCTGTTTAGAACACACGGTGGTGCCACGATAAACAATCCCTACACGGTAGACCGTCCGGTTAACGAGAAAGAAAAAATACAATCGGCGGAGAAGAATAAAATTGGAATGGCTGCAGCCGCATTGCTGAACGATAACGATTCTATTGTGATTGCTTCGGGTACTACAGTGCTTTATTTTGCGAAGAACATTGCCCCTGCAACCAATTTAACTGTTGTTACTTCTGCATTAAATGTGGCGCTCGAATTAATGCGCGAACCTGGTATTGAAGTGATACAATTGGGTGGCTTACTCAGAAAAAGTTCTTCCTCGGTTATGGGCGCTTATGCGGAGCAGGTTTTGCAGGATTTTTATTTTAATAAACTTTTTTTAGGGGTAGATGGCATTGATTTAGATTTTGGTGTGACCACTACCAATGCCATGGAGGCGCATTTGAATCGCAAAATGATCGGTGCATCACAAAAAACGATCGTACTTGCTGATTCTACTAAATTTGGAAAAAGAGGTTTCGGAAAGATATGCGGATTAGAAGAAATTGATCATATCATAACCGATAAAGGAATTTCTGAACAAATTGTAAAACATTTAGAGGGTTTGGGTGTTACTGTTACTATCGTGTAGCGCATTCCACGCGAACTGACATCCCAAACATATAATTTGAACATGGAAAAAAAACGAATACACATTTTAGAAGACGATCAGGAAATCAGAAACGTTATTGAAATCCTGTTAAAAGAAGAGGGTTTTGAATTACAGCTTTCTTCGTCCTTTGCGGAACTGAAAAAAAATATCCAGGATGCAATGCCTGATCTTTTCTTATTAGATGTAATGTTACCAGATGGAAACGGAGCTGAGATATGTGAAGATTTAAAAACTGATATTTTCACCAAACATATCCCGATTATTGTAATGTCTGCACAGAACAATAGCGAGCAAAAAGCAATTGATGCATTTGCTGATGATTACATCAGCAAGCCTTTCGATATTTATAACGTGTTGGAACGCATTAACGCGCAGCTAAAAAGAAGTTCAGAGAGCAGGGCTAAAGTTTAGTTGAAAATAGGATATAAAAAAGGAGAGAAGCTGGTCAGGTTTTTCTCTCCTTTTTTTTACAGGCATTTTTTAATATTCAATAACCACTTTGCCAATGGTTTTTCCACTCTCCAACAGGCGGTGAGCCTCTTTTAAGTTCTCTACTGAAAATCCCTTAAGCGTTTGGTTTAATGTAGTTTTAAGGGTGCCATCATCTAATAATTTTGCTAACGCGTTTAAAATATGGTGCTGTTGTTCCATATCGTCAGTCTGGTACATGGAACGGGTGTACATCAGCTCCCAGGAGAAAGTAACACTTTTGTTTTTTAACTTATTCAGCGCGACAGGTGTGGCAGAGCCCGTTATTGATACAATATGGCCTTGAGGTTTAATCAGTTCCACCAAAGTATCCCAATAGTTATTCAGGTCAACCAGATCGAGAATAAAATCTACTTCCTTTAAACCTGCTGCGTGTACTTCTTCAACCAGGTTTTTATGATCTACTACCAAATCTGCACCCATGGCCTTACACCAATCTTTTGTCTCTGGTCTCGAGGCTGTGGCAAGTACTTTTAAGCCACTTATTTTCCTGGCCAATTGTATGGCAATAGAGCCAACGCCCCCTGCACCACCAATAATCAGGATGCTTTTTCCTTTATCTTTAGGTTCGGCGATACGGATGCGATCGTAAAGTGATTCCCATGCGGTAAGAGCGGTTAACGGCATGGCTGCCGCCTCAGCATGGGTAAGTGATGAGGGTTTTAAACCTGTTATGCGTTCATCAATCAATTGATATTCGGCATTGGAGCCGCTTCGGGTTAAATCTCCGGCATAGTAGACTTCATCTCCGGCTTTAAAAAAGGTAACATCCTCACCAACGGCTTCAACCGTGCCAACAGCATCCCAGCCAATTACCTTGGGTGTTTCCAATACGGTGTCTTTTGCGCTGTTCTGCCGGATTTTAAAATCAACCGGGTTTACGCTGATGGCTTTTATCTTTACAAGTAAGTCTCTCCCTTTTGGTTCTGGAACCGGTGTTTCAAACATGATGAAACTTTCGCTTTCGTTTATAGGGAGTGATGTTTTAAATCCTATCGCTTTCATTACTGGTGAATTATTTTAATTAAAGATATTGTTTTTTGCATAGCAAATATAAACTGATGAACCTTAATGTTGCCATATATCTGCAATATGATAGAGGATTCGGAACAAAAAGCTGATACCTTTAGATCACATTCAGGCAAAAATTTTTAATCTGGAGAAATGAAAAGCCGGGAAGTGGATTGTCGATTTAGCATAAGGGAAAATCCTGATAAGCTCCTTTACGAATGGATGATTTTCACTGTTTTTAAACCAGAACAGGTTTAAAATGCTATAGCTCGTTTGCCCTGTACCGTAGCTAAGTTAATGCAGTCGCTACGGCCAATATTAGTTGTTTACGAAAGAAACAATCATACCAATAATTGCCAGTGCCATAGCCCCGAAAGTGATCCAGACTACTATATTAGCGGTTTTTGAGCTTTTGTACTTTCCCATAATAAGTTCACTGGAAGAAATTCTGGCGATAATAAAAAGCAGCGGAACCGCAGCAATTCCATTTAAAACAGCAGCATATATTAAAGCTTTTATCGGATCGATTCCGATAAAATTAATCATCAGGCCAATAAGGGTTGCAATCGTGATTACGCCATAAAAACCATGTGCTTTTTTAAACTTTAGATTTAAACCGGTTTTCCAATCGAGAGTTTCTGAAATGGCATAAGCTGCCGAGCCTGAAAATATAGGTATTGCCAAAAGGCCCAATCCGATAATACCAGTGGAGAAAATCAATTTTGCAATGTAGCCTGAATTAGGAAACGATCTGACCAGCGGTTCAAGCGCCCTGGCTGCATCAGCGGCATCTTTAATATCTGTATTGCCCGAACGGTGGAGAACAGTAGCGGCTACAACAATGATGCACCACGTAGTGAGTTCTGACATAATCATTCCGGTTGCATTGTCTATCCGCATGTTATGTAACAGCCTCTTGGTAACCAAAGGTTTGCCATTTCTTAACAGGCGTTTTGATTTTTCTTCCTCAACTTCCTGAGAGGCCTGCCAAAAAAACATATAGGGCGAGATGGTGGTTCCTAAAACGCCTATGATGATAAAAATGTATTCAAAATTAAAGCTGAAACTGGGAATGAAAGAGGCTTTCAATAAAGTAAGCCACGGTTGTTTAACAATGATCAGGGTTAAAGGGTAGGCCAGCAGGCTCAGGGCAAGCCATTTTAATATCCTTGAATAGGTTTTGTAGGTCGTAAATATTTCGAGTAATAAAGTGACAGAAGTAAAAGCAAGGGCAAGTACTGCAAATGGCAGGGGTATGATTAACGCTGCTGCTGAAGCCATAGCGCCAATATCTGCTCCGATGTTTATGGTATTTGCAACAAGCACGGTACCTACAATAAAATAGAGTACTCTTTTGCTGTAATATTCTTTTATAACGGCTGCAATTCCTTTTCCCTGTACTAATCCAATGCGGGCGCAGGTTTCCTGGACCACAATCATTAACGGCAACATATAAACCGCAGTCCAAAGCTGACTATAGCCAAATTTTGCTCCCGTCTGGGTATAGGTGGCTATGCCCGACGGATCATCATCAGCTGCCCCTGTGGTTAGGCCCGGCCCTAAAAGCTTTGCCCAGTTTTTAAGACGTATTTTTTGCTGTTTAAGGCGGGCTATCAATGTTGCTTTCATCAACCAACGGGGCTATGTTTTTCGTTTACATCCATTCTGCTGCAAAACGATAGAATTCATGTCTCATCTCTTCAAATAAATCAACCTCACGCAGGTATTCGGCCTGTAACTCCTCGTTCTTTTCGAACACACTTTGTTCTATAAAATCTTTTGTATCTTTTATTTCGCCGGCCAGCATCTCTATATTTTTCAGCAGGTGATGTTTGAGTACTTCAATCTTGTCCTGGTGGATAATAAAAAGGTTTTGAAAGTGTTCTATCCCAATCATGGTTTCTTTACCTGTATTTGCTTTTGCAATTTCGTTGAGCCTTTCTTTTAAGATTTCCAATGTCTCCGCGTAAAAATCGAGTCCACGGATACTGTCGCCGTGTACGTTATTAAGGTGTTTAATGCTAATTTTTTTCATACACAATTTTAATTATTTAAAATTTTGGCTGTTATGATACAGCGCAGTTCCGAAAGTGATACCCATCATATCTGCTGCTTGGCCGGGGAGTTAAATTTGGTTAAAAAAAATGGCCAGTAAATCAGAAATAGAATTCCTGGAAGGGCCACGGTCCAGAGCTAAGGAGTTCATTTTTACGCTAAAAACGGTACTAGATCTGATCAGGGGATTTAGAGGATTACATTTTGTAGGCCCCTGCATTACCTTTTTTGGTTCTGCACGTTTTGCGCCCGATCATCCCTATTATAAATTTACAGAAAAAGCTGCAGGAGCTTTTGCAAAACTGGGCTTTACGATTATGACCGGTGGAGGCCCTGGATTAATGGAAGCAGCGAATAAAGGTGCGCAGGCAGTTGGCGGCCGCTCGGTGGGCTGCAATATTTCATTAGCAAGAGAACAAAAACCAAACCCATATCTGGACAAATGGGTGAACATGAATCATTTTTTTACCCGCAAGATTTTACTGGTAAAATATTCTTTTGCTTTTGTGGTGCTGCCGGGGGGATATGGTACACTTGATGAATGTTTTGAAGCACTGACGCTCATCCAGACTCAAAAGATCAAGGATTTTCCGGTAATCGTGTTTGATCGAAAATATCACCAATCCCTTTTAGAGCATATTACAAAGATGAAAGAAGAGGGAACAATCGCTGAAAATGACCTCAGTTTGTTCTTGGTAACAGACGATATTTCTGAAGCCGAGACCTTTGTTAAAATGCATAGCATCAAAAAATTCAACCTGAGGCCAAAACGAAAAATAAAGCCTTTTAAATGGTTGTTTGAGCATTCATAGGCTTTCATGAGCAAACGATAACCTGTAAGATATCATTGCAAAAAGTGATCGGAATCATTAAAATATGATGATTGTATTTTGATATTTATCATTGTAAATCAATCTGTTATGAAAAATAAAAATATTCAGAGACGCTTCGGTACGGTAACGCTGATTTTTATTTCCTTAACGCTTTTGTGGGCTTTCTTATTGGTCTATAATGCTTTTGGAATTTGCCTTAAAAAAGATGGATCTGTTATATACACCGATTCGTTGTCCCTTAAAAAAGAAATTGTTAGCCTGCAGCAAAAGCTGAACTATCCTAATCTGGTTGATCGCTTTTATCAGGACAGGCTGTACAAGCGTGCCTGGGTAATGCAGGATACTGTCCATTCAGATGTCTGGGCGTCGATGTTACTGATGGATTGTGTATTACAGTTTGGTTTGAACAGAAACGATTTTCATCCCGATCAGCTCACTTATGATGCGCTTCGCCCACTTACCAGTCCAAATGCCAAACTACAGGAACAGGAAATTTTTGATATTTATTTAACAGATGCCCTGATCACGCTCATCAACCATCTTCACTACGGTAAATTTAACCCTGTATTCACCACCGAACGATTGGAGTCGAAAATACTACTGGATTTTGATCCGGTATCACATCTTAAGAAAGCGATGGGACACCCAGATTTTATGGCCAATGTTACCTCGGCCCAGCCGCAGGCAGATATGTATAAAATGCTTCAGGATTATCTCCATCTGGTTAAGGGGCAGTATATAGATGACTGCTATGAATTTCCGGAAGGTGATGCGAGAAAAATGGCCATTAATATGGAGCGCCTACGGTGGATAAATACAGGAGATCGTTATTTCATACAGATCAACATTCCTTCCTACACACTTAAACTGGTTAACAATGATCACGTAGTGATCTTTAAAACCATTGTTGGTAAGCCCTCCAGCCCGACACCAGAGTTGGAAAGTAAGGTGAAGTACATCACAACATCGCCAGACTGGAAAGTGCCTCATAAAATATTTACAACTGAGCTGTTACCCAAAATATGGAAAGATTCGACCTATCTGATCAATAACCATTACAGTATTTACGATAGAAAACAAAACATAGTGCCCTTAACCAAGGGGACTATAGCTGCGATCAAAGCTAATCCTAATCTGTATGATGCCAGGCAGTCGTCCGGTTGTGATAATGCACTGGGCAAGGTTGTATTCCGGTTTCCGAATGTTTTTGATATTTACCTGCACGATACTCCAGAACAGAAATTATTTAAAAAACAAGAAAGAGCATTCAGTCATGGCTGTATCCGGGTAGAAAATGCTGGTTTACTTGCCGAACTGTTATTAAGGAACGATGGAACAGCCGATAAGGTACCTGCTTTGAAATCATCAATGCTTAACATGCGTAAAAAAGATTTCCATCTTAAAAATACTGTTCCGGTAAAAATCACTTATATCACCTGCGAGGTTAATGACGGGCAGCTCCGTGTGTATCCGGATGTATATCACCGCGACCAGGTTTTGGAAAGTTTAATGTTTCCTGTTAATAATAAACCGGTAAAGAAGTAACCTACTTTAAATAATCAGTTTTCTATATGTTAATCATCTGAAAATTGAGGATACCCATATTTCCACCCGGCGCTTTCAAACTTTATACTAAATAAAGCCAATATGAAAAAGATTCTTGTACCTGTTGATTTCTCTGCAACAGCAGAAAATGCGGCTGATTATGCAACTGAACTCGCCCTTGGTATTGGTGCGAGGGTAGAATTGGTTAATGTTTTTCAGATGCCGGAGTTTTCGCCTGCAGCCGCATCACTGGTTTGGCCTCACGAGGAATATAAACTGCTTGAAGAAGATGCTAAAAAAGCCTTGAACAAACTGGTCGGAAAAGTGGAGCAAAAATTTAAAAAAGCTCACCACGAACTGGATTTTAAAGCAGAAGTATTCGGTAGATTACTCCATGGAGAAATTGATCAGGAGGTGGGTAAATACTTCGCCGAATGTAAAATGAACCTGATTGTAGCCGGTTTAAACCGGGCAGACCGGTTGATGAAAGCGTTTATGGGGAACATCACCAGGAAAATAATTGAACTTAAAATGCCCGTGCTGTTTATTCCATCATGCTGTCGGTTTAATACTCCCAAAAAGATCGCTTTTGCTACCGACCTTACTTCGAGCGATATATCGGTTTTATGCACGCTCGCTGAATTGGCAAAGCCATTTAATGCCGAAATTTTGATTATGCATTCAGATGATGCTAACGGTCCGGAAATTTCCCATCAACAAATTGCAGACTTTCTGCAGCTGGTTGCCGACAAGGTGAATTATCGAAATATTTACCTCCGTCAGGTAAAAAGCGAGCAGGTGAAAGATGGTTTGGACTGGATTGTAGAAAACGGACAGATTGATATACTGACCATGGTGCACCGAAAACATGGTTTCCTTCATCATCTTCTTAAAGGAAGTTATACTGTTGATATGTCAGATCATATCCAGCTACCGCTTTTGGTTTTACCTCCTGCTCACTGTGTTCCTGTTTGAACCTAATTCCAGCCAATTTCGTCCGGATGAGGCGCGTAACGATTCAAGCCCTTGACACAGGTAAAAAATAAAATTTAGCGTGATTTTAAAGAGATAAAAGTCCGGGCATGCCATCAGGTGTGTTCCTGTGCATTTATGGGTTGAATCTTAGCTGATGAGCTTAACTTTTCTGTCGCGAAAAAGTGATTTCGCTCATTTTTTGGTTTGAGCCTTATCACCACTACATCCGTTAAAGCAGGGTAGTTTTGTTGGAGAATTATTTAGTCTTTCAGTAGGTTAAAGGCTATTTTATACCAAAATACCATGTTACATTCATTTCATATTCCCGTTTTGGGCCTGGGTTATTCTATTGATACCCCGTTAAAAGTTGCCAGATATGGCGTTTCTTCTGTACTCTCTATTGTTGACGATGAATTGGTAGAGCGTATGCGCGCTTATCATTCGCAGAATAGATCAGTATATTACGAGGCAATCGGAAAAGATGAACCTGATAGCCGCAGCAAACGGATTACCGCCTATCTCAACTTTTTATCCGATTGCGTAAACCAGGATTTTAAAGCTTTAAAACAGCAGGATTTTAGCAAGGGAACTGATATCTGCCGTTACTTTGAACTTTTGCCCGACACTTCAAAATTAAAACATGGGTATGAACTGATGATGGATTACCCTGATGGAGAAGCCAAGGAGATCTTCAAATCTGTACTCAGAAATACAATGCGTATGGGGAGTATCGATGTTAATATTATGGCCAAGGTGGATAAAATGAACTATGTTGACGGGGAATACACTGGCGACGATCATACAGATGCGCTGGCCGCTTTACGGGGTTTTGCTGAAAGTAAGCTCCATGCATCGGTTATACTTTCTGCAGGGATGAACCCCAAATTGTATAGCTATATCGCGGATTTCGCAGACTTTTTTCCAGATGAGAATGAATCGTTAAAAAAACAAATTATCTTAAAAGTAAGTGATTTCAGGTCGGCTTTGATCCAGGCTAAATTCCTGGCCAAAAAAGGTTTATGGGTATCAGAGTTCAGAATTGAATCGGGTTTGAACTGTGGTGGACATGCGTTTGCTACCGATGGATATCTGCTCGGCCCGATCCTAGAGGAATTCAAAACCAAAAGAAGTGAAATGTATCTGGAGCTTTTTGAAATGTATCAGCTGGCTTTGGTGAAAAAGGGAATTCTGGTTGAAGAGGAACCCAAACAAAAGATCACGGTGCAGGGCGGAATCGGAACCGCTGCAGAACATAACTTTTTATTGCAGCACTACCGACTTGATGCCGCAGGCTGGGGAAGTCCTTTTTTGTTGGTGCCAGAAGTAACCAATGTGGATTCGAATACTTTAACACAGCTCACTGCTGCAACCGAACAGGATTTTTATTTAAGCAATGCTTCACCATTGGGAATCCGTTTTAATAATTTCAGAAACAGCAGCATAGAACAACAGCGGACCGAGCGGATTGAAAAGGGTAGGCCAGGAAGCCCCTGTACCAAGAAATACCTGTGCAACAACACCGAATTTACTGAACAGGCTATTTGTACTGCATCGCGGGAATATCAGCACTTAAAGATCAAAAGCCTTCAAACGGCCGGCCTAACCGCTGAAGAATACGAAAAACAATTTACTGAGATTACTGGAAAAATATGCCTTTGCGAAGGACTCTGTTCTTCAAACTACCTAAAATACGATATGCTGAAACCAAAAGAAAATAAGGCTGTTGCCATTTGCCCGGGACCCAACCTGGCTTATTTTTCTGATGTATACTCATTTGATGAAATGGTTGGCCATATTTATGGTAAAATTAACCTGTTGGAGCAGGTTGAACGTCCGCACGTTTTTATCAAAGAGCTTAATCTTTATATCGATTACCTGCAGGAGGATATTAAGCAACATATACAGCAATTTAGTGACAAAAAGATAAAACAACTGAATGGCTTTAAGCTACAACTGGCTGAGGGGATCAATTATTATAAAAAACTTTTCAGCGAAATGGCAGATCAGGCTTCAGACGACTTTAGGCAATTATATGAACAGTTGGCAAGTTCGAAAAATAAACTTGATGCACTGATTGTTGGATAGGAAAAGAGATCGTTGATACTTTTTCTATATTTACAACATATTTGAAGCATAATAATGGATAGGTCGAAATTTTTGGATGCGATTATTGAAAACGCGATAGATGGGATTATCACCATTGATGAAAAGGGGATGATAGAACATCTAAATCCTGCGGCGCTTGAGCTTTTTGGTTATAGCAGGGAGGAGTTGGTGGGCAGAAACATTTCTGTCCTGATGCCTGAACCGGACCATTCGCACCACGATGAGTACCTTGCCAGATATGAAAATACGGGACAGAAACATATTATCGGTATTGGACGTGAGGTTTCCGGAAAGCGTAAAGATGGCTCTATATTCCCGTTCAGGCTGGGGGTGAGTGAGATCAAATTTCCGGACCGTAAAATTTATACAGGTTTTATTCACGATCTCAGCAAAGAAAAGGCCAACGAAGAACAGATTAAAAGTTATACTGAAAAACTTGAAGTTAAGATAAAGGAACGTACACAGGACCTGGTTAAGCTTGTTTCGGAACTGGAAATGGCGAAAGAAAATATGCGTGCACTTTTTCAAAAGGAAAAAGAACTCAACCAGCTTAAAACCCGGTTTGTTTCTATGGCTTCGCATGAGTTTAGGACACCCCTCAGTGCGATTCAGCTATCTGCATCGCTAATTGACAAATATACGACCAAACATGACGTAGCCAGTGTAGAGAAGCATACCTTAAAAATCAAAAATTCCATTAATAACCTCACTACGATATTGAACGATTTTCTTTCGCTTGAAAAATTGGAAGCAGGTAAAGTAGAGGTATCGGCACAAGCTTTTAACATCATCAGTTTTGCAGAAGAGATAGCAGAAGAGATGCAGATGATGACCAAACAGAACCAGCACATTATTTACGAACATACTGGAACGACAGCTGAGGTTTACCTAGACCCTAATCTGTTGAAAAATTGCATCATCAATCTGATTTCGAATTCGATCAAATATTCGGGTGAGGACACACTCATTCAGTTCAATTCTATTTTGAAAGATGATGAACTGATTTTAGAAGTAAAAGATAATGGTATCGGTATTCCAGATGCTGATCAGGGCAATCTTTTTGAGCCATTTTTTAGGGCGCACAATACCGGCGATATTCCGGGGACAGGCTTGGGTCTTAATATTGTTAAAAGATATGTTGGCCTGATGAACGGCACGGTTACCTGCAATAGCAAGCAGCATTCGGGTACGGTATTTACGCTTACTTTTCCCTTTAAAAATAATTTTATAATTTAGATCTATCGCATGAACAGGAAAGTTTTAATTATTGAAGATAATGACGATATCAGGGAAAGTACTGCTGAAGTACTGGATCTGGCTGGTTATAAAACTTTTACGGCTAAACACGGAAAAATCGGTGTCGAAATGGCGGTTAATCATCTTCCTGATGTAATTCTGTGTGATATCATGATGCCTGAGCTGGATGGATATGGTGTTTTGTACCTGCTGAACAAAAATCCTAAAACAGCCAATATTCCTTTTATTTTCATCACGGCAAAAACCGAGCGTGCAGATATGAGAAAAGGCATGGAAATGGGCGCCGATGATTACCTCACTAAACCCTTTGATGATACTGAACTTTTCAGGGCAATAGAAAGCAGGTTTAAGAAAAAGCAGCAGGCCAGCAGTTTTAGTTTGGCAGAAGGCAATGGTGAAACGGTAATGGATGAACTGCGTAAGAAAGGTAAACCACGTGCGGTAAACAGCAAACAGGTGATCTATATTGAAGGTGACGAACCCACACACCTTTATTACGTGGTAAAAGGGCAGGTAAAAACCTACAAACGTTTTAAAGATGGCAGGGAACTTTCTTCGGGCCTTTACCATGATGGCGATTTTTTCGGTTATGAAAGTTTATGTAACGGGGAACTTTATGCAGAAAATGCTGCCACGCTAACCGAATCAGAAATTATCCATATTCCAAAAGCCGATTTTATGGAATATCTGCTCAGTCACCAGGTTGTATCCAAAACATTTATTGGGCTTTTATCCGGCAATGTACGCGATAAAGGAAAACAAATGCTGCAGTTGGCCTATTCATCAGTACGGAAAAGGGTAGCTGAAGCTTTATTACAGGTGGCTACAAAATTTGGCGACGGCGAGGCTAATACCTGCACGATCCGGATCTCGCGCGATGATCTTGCTGCATTGGTAGGTACTGCCAGTGAAACGGTAAGCAGAATGCTCGCTGATTTTAAAGATGAAAAACTGATCGATAAAACCGGTAATGCCATTAATATTTTATCCATTGAGAAACTCAGGAATATTAAGCAATAACGTTTGGCCCATTGTTCGTTGGGTTAAAGGTTTAATTGGTTAATCGGTTAACTGGGCTTGGTGCCCAGAGAGATCGTCATTTCGAGCGGAGTGCAACGCAGTCGAGAAATCTGTTGTATGTGGTGTCAGATGTTTCCATCTCACACTAAGATATATTTAAAGCATAAGTCAAGCCAACCCACAGTACCCGAAGCGCTAAGACTTACGCTGGAAGAGGTCATTGGTCTTCGGCTTATTTGTCAACTCCAAATTATCAACTGAAAACTGATTACATCTGTGGTGTCATATGTTTCCATCTGACACTAAGAAATTTTAAAGCACAAGTTAAGCCAACCCAAGGTACCGGAAGCGCAAAGACTTGCGCTGGAAGAGGGTCATTGGTCTTCGGCTTAGTTGTCAACTCCAAATTGTCAACTGAAAACTGATTACATCTGTGGTGTCGGATGTTTCCATCTGACACTAAGATATATTTAAAGCACAAGTCAAGCCCAGCCCACAGTACCCGAAGCGCTAAAACTTGCGCTAGAAGAGAGACTCAAGGCTTATGACTAAAAAAAATAACCAATATCATTTTTTTCTCTAAGCATTCTCACCTGTCGCCTTAAGCTTCCTTCATAGTTTTGTATATATAATTATCATATATGAAAGCTATAGCTTATAACATTAAGCCCGATGAAAAGGAATGGTTGGTACTGGCCAATTACAAAAAACACGATATTACTATAATTGCCAATAGCTTAACAGCTGATACGCTTTCATTTGCAACTGGTAAAGAAGCGCTTTTGGTTTTTAACAACGATGAATTAAGTAGTGATATGATATTGGGTCTTAGATCGTTGGGTATCAAATATATTGCGACATCATCTTCACAAACAGATCATCTTGACCTTAATGCCGCGGGGCTTGCAGGCATGAAGGTTGCCAATGTTCCGTTGGAGGCTGATCAGGCCGACACCAAGGCGAGGATGGAACAGGTAATCAAAAACCTTGATCAGTGGGCAGCTGGTAAATGCGTAGGTAAAGCCTGCTGCTGCCAGAGTGAATGCGCAACCACTAAAAAACTGTAAAATGGAAGATGCAGAATTGCTTAAAAAATATAACGTTGCTGCTCCTCGCTATACCAGTTATCCAACAGTGCCATACTGGGATATTGAAAGCTTTAATACTCAGGAATGGTTAAACAGGGTATCCAAAACCTATGCAAGCCACAAAGATGAAGGGATCAGCTTATATATCCACCTCCCGTTCTGCGAAAGCCTATGTACCTACTGCGGCTGCAATACCCGTATTACCAAAAATCATTCGGTAGAGGTTCCTTATATTTTAGCTGTACTTGCTGAATGGCGCATGTATGTAGATGCCTTGCGGGAGAAACCGAAACTAAAAGAGTTACACCTTGGTGGTGGAACGCCTACTTTTTTTAGTGCAGAAAATCTCGGTCTGCTGATTAATGGCATTATGCAAGATGCAAGTCTGGCTCCTGATGCTGAACTTTCTTTCGAGGCTCATCCAGCCAATACCACCAAAGCACATTTAACAACACTTTACCAGCTTGGTTTTAGAAGATTAAGTTTGGGCATTCAGGACTTCGATCCTAAAGTGCAGTTTTTGATCAACCGCTTTCAAACACCTGCACAGGTTGCTCACGTAACCAGCGAGGCGAGGGAAATGGGTTATACTTCCATCAACTTCGATCTGATTTATGGACTGCCTGGTCAGTGTATTGACGGACTGGAGCGTACCGTAAATGATGTGATTGATATGCACCCGGATCGCATCGCCTTTTACAGTTATGCACACGTGCCATGGTTAAAGCCCGGGCAAAGGCATTATACCGAAAAGGATATTCCCATGGGCGATGAAAAATTTGCACTTTACCAATTTGGCAGAAATTTACTGATTAATGTTGGTTATGAAGATGTAGGCATGGACCATTTTGCCCTGAAAAGCGATCTTTTGTTTCAGTCAATGGCAACGGATAAACTCCATCGTAATTTTATGGGCTATACCAGTCAGCATACCCATTTACTCATCGGTCTTGGGGTTTCATCGATCAGCGATAGCTGGACCGCTTTTGCTCAGAACCCCAAAACAGTAGAAGCTTATCTGGATAAAATTGCGCAGCAGTCACTACCTGTAGAAAAAGGGCATTTTCTGACTGATGAGGACCTCGATATAAGAAAGCATATCTTAAATATCATGTGTAAAAATAATACTGCATACCGCGACACAATCCCTGAAAGGGTACAGGAACGGCTTTTGCCATTATTGCATGATCAGCTGATATCGGTAACGGAAAAAGAAATCAGCATCACCAACAGGGGAAAATCCTTCCTCAGAAACGTCTGTATGGCATTCGACGAGAAATTATGGCTTAAGCAGCCTAAAACACAACTTTTCAGTTCATCAATATAAAAACGATTACAATGGAAGATCAACATAAAACCGCAACCAAAGCCATTTGCTACCACTGTGGAGAAGATCTGCCTAAGGTAAAATATCAAACAGACGATAAAGATTTTTGCTGTGCGGGCTGTATGGCTGTTTTCAAGATTCTTTCAGAAAATAACCTTTGTAATTATTATGTATATAACAATAATCCAGGCAGGCAGTTAAAAAATGAAAGTCATTTAGAATACCTCGACGATCCAAAAATCATTGATCAATTAATTGATTATAAACATGGAAATTCGAGTATCATCACGTTTTACATTCCCGCAATTCATTGTAGCTCCTGCATTTGGCTACTGGAACACCTCTATAAAATTAACGCAGCTATTTTCAGCTCACGGATCGATTTTCTTAAAAAGCAGGTCACTATTCAATTTAACCATGAAGAGATTTCACTAAAACATTTGGTTGAAACCTTAAACCAGATCGGTTACGAACCCTTAATCAGTCTTCAGGATGTGGTTAAAGCCCATAGCAGTTCGGTAGACAAAGCTTTAGTGCTGAAAATTGCTGTCGCAGGGTTTTTAATGGGGAATGTGATGCTTTTCAGCTTTCCAGAATACTTTGGTTTATCGGGTTTTGAAAAACAGTTTCAATACTTATTCGGCTGGCTAAATCTGGCATTTTCTATTCCTGCTGCTTTCTATTGTGGACGCGATTATTTTACCTCGGCCATTACCAGCATCAAACACAAACATATCAATTTAGATACGCCATTAGCACTAATTATTGCGGTATTGTTTTTACGTACCGCATTTGAAGTCATTTTTGCAACCGGACCTGGTTTTGCTGATACTTTAACAGGTCTTGTATTCTTGCTTTTGATGGGTAAGTGGCTTAAACAGCGTACTTACCACCATATTTCTTTCGATCGTGATTATCGGTCTTATTTTCCCATTGCCGTTACTACCATCCAGAATGGTAAAGAAAAGCCTGTAGCCATTAACGATATAAAAATAGGTGACAGGTTGTGGATCAGAAACGGAGAACTGGTACCTGCAGATGCCATTTTAATGAAAGGTGATGCCTGGGTAGATATGAGCTTTGTTACCGGTGAATCGGAACCGATACATAAAGTACTGGGTGAAATCATTTATGCGGGAGGACGACAAACTACCGGGGCAATAGAACTTGAAGTGATTAAACCGGTTTCGCAGAGTTACCTCACTGGGCTCTGGAACAATGAAAATTATAAAAGCAATGTCGAAAAGCAAAATTTTAACGATTCCGTTGCGAAATACTTCAGCATTGGCGTTTTTCTGATTGCCTTTGCCGCTACAGCCTACTGGTTGTTTCAGCACGATAGCCATAAAGCCTGGTCGGCATTTACCGCGGTTATTATTGTAGCTTGCCCATGCGTACTGGCATTAAGTACACCTTTTACGTTATCAGCCATCTTATCTGTTTTTGATAAAAAAGGATTTTATGTTAAAAATACTGATGCGGTTGAAGAACTGGCCAAATGTGATACGCTGATTTTTGATAAAACAGGTACCCTGACCAGTAATGAAAATGCCGAAATTTCTTTTAGCGGATCTCTAACACACGAGGAGAAACTCATTGTGGCTTCACTGTTGCGCAATTCTGCCCACCCCTTAAGCCGGCACATCTTAAAAGCCTTAAACGTTGAAAGATTTTATTCACTTCAGGATTATAAGGAGGTGGTAGGGAAGGGTTTATCAGCGAAGATCAATGATCACGTTATTTATGCAGGACATTTATCTATGCTTCCTATAACCATAAAATCGGTTAGTGAAACCGGCGTACATATTTTGATTGACCATGTTTACAAGGGATGTTTTGATATTAAACAACAATGGCGGCCCGGATTGGGACAGTTGGTTTCGAAACTTTCTAAATTTAAACTGCAGGTTTTATCAGGCGATACGGATAAGGACCATTCCATGCTGAAGACTATTTTTCCAGAAAACACGTCTATCAGGTTTCATCAGCGTCCGCACCAGAAATTGGCCGCCGTTTTAAGTCTTCAGGAAAATGGGAATAAAGTAATGATGCTGGGTGATGGGCTAAATGACGCCGGCGCTTTGAAGCAGAGTAATTTTGGGATAGCCTTAACCGATAACATCAATAATTTTACACCAGGCTGCGATGCCATTTTACAGGGAAGTGCATTGAACTTTCTACCAAACTTTATCCAACTCAGTAAAGATGGGCTTAAAGTTATTAAAATTAGTTTTGCTATTGCTACAGCATATAACTGCATCGGTATTTACTATGCCGTACAGGGAACGCTATATCCACTGGTTGCAGCGGTGCTGATGCCGGTCAGTACGGTCACCATTATTTTATTTACTACCCTGGCTACCCGCTGGTTTGCCCGTAAAAACAAATTGATATGAATATCCTTTACTTCTTAGTTGGTTGCAGCGTTTTAATGGCACTCATTTTTTTGGGTGCTTTCTTTTGGGCTTATAAAACCGGTCAGAACGATGATGTGCACACTCCTGGCATGCGCATCTTGTTTGACGATGAAGTAACCGGCGAAAAAAGTGAAGAAGATCACTTTTCCAGCTAACACACGTCATGCTTTATCTCTCTGCTGCAGGATACCTTTGGTGTACAAAACATACAAAATTCCGCTTCTATTATGCAGCTAGAAAAATTTACTTACGATAACAGGATTGTCAGAAACTTTGGCATTGCCACCCTTGTTTGGGGAATTATAGGAATGACTGTTGGGCTGCTTGTGGCCATGCAGCTCTTTAAGCCGGCCATGAACATGGGTAGCCAGTATACCACATTTGGCAGGATCAGGCCATTGCATACCAATGCTGTAATTTTTGCCTTTGTCGGGAATGCCATTTTTATGGGCGTTTATTATTCCCTTCAGCGTTTACTTAAAGCCAGAATGTTTAGCGATACGCTGAGCAAAATCCATTTCTGGGGCTGGCAGCTCATTATCTTATCGGCCGTAATTACCCTTCCGCTGGGTTTTACCACCTCACACGAATATGCCGAACTCGAATGGCCAATTGATATTGCCATTACCCTCATCTGGGTGGTTTTTGGGATCAACATGTTCGGTACCATTATTAAAAGGCGCGAACACCATCTCTACGTGGCCATCTGGTTTTACATTGCCACTTTTGTAACCATTGCGGTATTACACATTGTAAACTCTTTTGAGTTGCCTGTTTCTTTTATGAAAAGCTACTATTTGTATGCCGGCGTTCAGGATGCATTGGTACAATGGTGGTACGGGCATAATGCTGTTGCGTTTTTCCTAACTACGCCGTACCTGGGGATGATGTATTACTTCCTTCCAAAAATGGCGGGCAGGCCTGTTTACTCTTATAAACTGAGTATCCTGCACTTTTGGTCGCTTATTTTTATCTATATCTGGGCAGGACCGCATCACTTGTTGTACACTTCATTACCGGGCTGGGCTCAATCGTTAGGCGTTGCCTTTTCTATTATGCTGATTGCACCAAGCTGGGGCGGTATGATTAATGGTTTGTTGACCCTACGTGGCGCCTGGGATAAAGTAAGGGAAGATGTTACCCTTAAATTTATGGTAGTTGCCCTTACTGCCTATGGTATGGCTACTTTCGAAGGCCCAATGTTATCGTTAAAACAGATAAACGGGGTAGCGCATTTTACCGATTGGATTGTTGCCCACGTTCATGTTGGCGCTTTAGGATGGAATGGCTTTTTAACATTCGGTATTTTATACTGGTTAATCCCGCGCATTTATAAAACCGAACTTTACTCTAAAAAACTAGCAGGTTTCCACTTTTGGATCGGTACTTTGGGAATACTCTTTTATGCCATCCCGATGTATTGGGCAGGTTTTACGCAAGGATTGATGTGGAAAGAGTTTACTGCTGAAGGTTTGTTGAAATACCCGAATTTTCTTGCCACAACCTTACAGATTATCCCGATGCACGTTTTGCGTTCGATTGGCGGTACACTCTATTTAGCTGGCGTAATTGTGATGACCTATAACCTGGCCAAAACCATGCTGGGTGCTAAACTGGTTGCCAACGAAGCCGCAGAAGCCATGCCATTACCAAAAATAGTGGTAGATAGCAGTCCGGCAGATAAAGCCTGGCACAGGGTGCTTGAGCGTAAGCCAATGAAATTCATGGTGTTATCATTAATCATTATCCTGATCGGAGGAATGGTAGAGATGATGCCAACCTTCACCATCCAGTCTAATGTACCTACCATCGCAAGCGTTAAACCTTATACCGCATTGGAACTGCAGGGCAGGGATCTTTATATCAGAGAAGGTTGTGTAAACTGCCATTCGCAAACGGTACGGCCTTTTCGTTCAGAAACCGAACGTTACGGCGAATACAGCAAGGCAGGGGAATTTGTTTATGATCACCCGTTTTTATGGGGCAGTAAACGTACCGGACCTGATCTTCATCGAGTAGGTGGAAAATATTCTGATGCCTGGCACTACAATCACCTGGTTGATCCTACCTCGATGTCGCCTGGAAGTATTATGCCACCATATCCTTGGCTAATTGAGCAGAAACTGGATATCAATACCACTGCAAGTAAAATCAGGGCCATGCAAACATTGGGCGTTCCGTATCCTGAAGGATATGATAAACAGGCCAATGAAGATTTAAAAATACAGGCAGAAAAAATTGCCGCAGACCTGAAGCAGAATAATATCAAAGTTAAAAGTGACCGTGAAATTGTAGCCATTATCGCTTACCTGCAAAGATTAGGTACCGACATTAAAGCCAATAAAGAAACCATTCCATCAAACCAATAAAAAGATGTTCAATCAGATAAAAGATTTAGCTGGCGGCGAAATATACCTCGTTACCTCTCTGCTCATGTTCATGTTGTTTTTTGTAATTGTTGGGGTTTACCTCTTCAAATTAAGCAAGAATCATATTAAAACCATGAGCGAAATCCCTTTTCAAGACCACAAAACCAAACCATATGAAGAAGATTAAACTATTATTATTTTCACTGTTTTTATCGGCGGCCACTTACGCGGCAGATCAAAAAACAGCAGAAGCAATAGCACCTTCTCAGCCAGGATTAGGACTTAATCAATCAGAGTTACTCATTGTATTGCTATTGTTATTCGCACTTGTGCTGCTTTTTGTTTCAATAACGCTGCTTAATGCGTTTAAAGTAATGTACCAGGAGCAGTTAAACCCAACCAAATACACTGGCCCCGTAAAAGAAGCGCGACTTGATTATGACAGCTGGCTGAAACAGAAAACGGTAAAACCATCTATCTGGGCAAAATTGCTAGGTTTAAAGCCTATTGAAGAAGAAAAGAACCTGGTTATTGATCATGCTTACGATGGTATTAAAGAGTTGAATAACCCGGTACCCGCATGGTTTAACTTCCTGTTTTATGGCACCATGATTTTTGCTGCATGTTATCTCTTTTATTACCACATCGGTGGGTATGGCGAATTGCAGGATAAGGAATATGAAAATGAAATGGCTAAGGCTAAGGTAGAAAAGACAGCTTACCTGGAAAAATCAGCCAATACCATTGACGAAAATTCGGTAAAGGCTGATAATACGCCTACAGTACTGGAAGAAGGAAAGACCATCTTTAATGCCAACTGTGTAGTTTGCCATGGCGATAAGGGACAGGGCGTGATCGGTCCTAATTTAACGGACGATTACTGGCTGCATGGCGGCGGAATCAACAACGTATTTAAGACGATTAAATATGGTGTTCCTGAGAAAGGAATGATCAGCTGGGAGAAAAACCTTAACCCTAAACAGATCAGTGCAGTGGCCAATTTTATCCTTTCTTTACACGGAAGTAATCCTGCCGGTGCGAAAGCCCCGCAAGGCGAAAAGTACGAAGCGAAAGATGTGAAAGACAATGAGATGAAGGCCGCAAAAGACAGTGTAAATCAAGCCGATGTTACCAAAAAATAAACCTGGAAATAAAAGCAGGGACAAAAGACCAGTTTACCCTAAAAAACCGTCGGGTAAACTATATACTTGCCGCAAATGGGTAAGTTATATACTCTTGCTGTTCCTGTTTTCATGCCCTTTTTTAAAGCTCAATGGCGAGCAATTGGTACTGTTAAATTTTATCGAAAGGAAATTTGTTTTCTTTGGATTAATTTTTACTCCACAGGATTTTTACCTGTTTGCACTGGCCATGCTCATCTTTATTATCTTCATTGTCTGTTTTACAGTAGTGTTGGGCAGGCTATGGTGTGGATGGGCCTGTCCGCAGACTATTTTCATGGAGATGGTTTTCCGCAGGATAGAATACTGGATAGAAGGTGATGCAAACAGGCAAAAGAAACTGGACGAAGGTCCCTGGACCGTGGAAAAGGTATGGAAAAAAGGAAGCAAACATTTCATTTTCCTGATCATTTCTTTTGCCATTGCCAATACTTTTCTGGCTTATATGATTGGCTCTGATGTACTGATTAAAATCATTACAGAACCGATCGCCAAACATGTTTCAGGTTTTATATCCATCTGGCTGTTTACCTTTATTTTTTATGGCGTATTTGCTTATGTGCGTGAGGTGGTGTGTACGGTAATCTGTCCTTATGGTAGGCTTCAGGGTGTTTTGCTTGACAACCAAAGCCTGGTGGTCGCTTATGATTTTACCAGGGGTGAGCCCCGTGGACATATGCAGCGAAATGCACATGAGAACAAACAAGGTGATTGTATTGATTGTGGGCTATGTGTGCAGGTTTGCCCAACCGGGATTGATATCCGCAAGGGAACCCAGCTCGAATGTGTGAATTGCACGGCCTGTATCGATTCATGCAATGAGGTGATGCTAAAAGTAGGCAAGCCTAAAAACCTGATCGGTTTCTTTAACCAGGATTTTATCGCAGAACGTAAACCTTATAAAGTTGCGTTAAAATCCTATGGTTATGCTGCTGTTTTATTGGTGGTGTTAATGGTTTTCTCTTCACTCATTTATAAAAGGGAAAATATTCAGACTACCGTTTTAAGAGCCAGTGGTACATTGTATCAAAACAGGGGAACAGATAAAACCAGCAACCTTTACAATGCAGAACTGGTAAACAAAACCAATAAGGAGGTTAAATTTACATTCAGGCCGCAGGATAGCAATGATGAGATCGACTTTATCCAAAAGGCAACAGTACTGCCAAAAGAGGGTACTGCATACCTGACCTTTTTTCTGATCAGAAAAAATAGTTCGGTTAAAAAATATAAAACTGATGCAGTTTTTGAAGTGATTGCCAATGGCGAAGTGGTGAGTACAGCAACAACGAGTTTTTTCGCGCAGCCGGAAGGGAATGATTGAGCGGGAAATGATAGAGTGGTAAAATTAGAGAATGATTGAATTATAAAATGATTGAATATTGAATTTAGCGATTTGGCTTTAAACATTCTCTCATTAAAAATTCACTCATTCAAATTTAAAATAAAGAATATGAACTGGGGAACGAAAATAGTAATGGGGATGTCTGCATTTATGGTCTTTATTGTTGCAATGGTCATTTATATGTTCCATATGCACGGTAAAGACGCTCTGATTGAAGAGAATTATTACGAAAAGGGAATCAACTACAATGCAGAATTCGATGCCAAACAGAATGTGTTTCAAGATGATGCTAAACCTAAAATTACCATCACCAGTACTCAGATAGTTATACAGTTAAAAGATGGCGCACAATATGACCTTTTACTCATGCGTCCAGCCGACAGTAATGACGATATTAAACTAAAAGGAACTACAACCGGAACATCAAATCTTATCCTGGTAGATCGGGCCAAAATGACAAAGGGGATGTGGTTCCTTAACCTTTCCTGGCGTAACAACGCCGGTAAGAAATATCTGTTTAAAAATAACATTACCCTATGACGGGCTATTTGCCATTGGCATTTTTGATGGGACTATTTGGAAGCCTGCATTGCGCAGTAATGTGCGGCCCCATTATGCTGGGCATGCCATTCAGAAAACAGGATTTTTTTTATAGCGCATTTCAACTACTTTTATATCAGTTTGGTAGGGTTACGGTTTATACCATTTTAGGTTTGCTGGTTGGCCTGGTAGGGAGCAGTATAAACCTATTCAGCGATCAAAAAACCCTGAGTATTTTTATAGGCTTGATATTGATTCTATTCACAGCTTTGCAATTTAATAAACGTTATAGAAACCGGTTCTCTGCCCTCCAGTTGAAGGCGATGGGCCCACTCAGTAAACTAATGGGCAAGGTTTTTAATTTAAAATTATGGGCATTATTCGCAGGCATGCTTAATGGCGTTATTCCCTGTGGTATGGTTTACCTGGCCCTGGCAACTGCCTTAAATACAGGTAATGTGCAATCCGGCGCTACATTCATGTTTCTTTTTGGCCTTGGGACTACGCCACTCATGCTGATGATCTCTCTTGGTGGGATCTTTCTGAAAAAGTACATCCGTTTTAATACCAACAGGCTGGTTCCCTGGTTTATGCTTTTTATGGGCACTTTACTTATTTTACGCTCCGCTGATTTGGGCATTCCATTTCTTTCACCAAAAAATACAGGTACCTACGGTCATTCGATAGAGTGTAGGTGAATAAGTTTAGAGTTGGGCGTTTGCAGTTTGGAGTAGATTAACCGATGCCAGCGCAAGTATTATTGCCTTGATAACGGGCAGGCTGACTTGTGCCTTTTAAGTTGACCAAGCCCAAGTCTATACTAGCGCAAGTCTTAGTGCTCCGGACAATGACGGTTGGGCTGACTTGTACTTTTGAAACTAAGCTTTTATATTCAAACAGGAGTACCCTTTAAGCACAAACAGTATCTTGGCAGTGGCACTATGGCCATCGCTGGAGGTTAGAACGGTGTGCCTGAGTGAGATAAACCCGACCGGCAGCGTTATCCCGATTTGAGTAGTCATCTTATTTACGATGAGCTAATCGGGATTAAGCAAAGGGCGGGACTGGTAAAACCGAAGCACTACAGGCACTCCTTTTCTAAAATATAAATAATTTATGTTAGCGTTTTTCGCCGTGTCAGATGGAACCATCAGACACCACGCAATAAATTAGTTTGCAAATAAACTAATGACCAATGAACTGGTTCTACTGTGCGCGTTTCTTTTCCTCTTCACTTGCAGAAGTACGTTTTCTGGCCGCTGTCGGGTTTCCGCCCAGCCGGTAAGAAAAACTCAAAGTAGCACTTCGCGTGTCGCTTTTCTCAACAAAGCCGTTTCGTTGGTTGTCATAATTTACATCAATACGATAAACATTACTATAGAAAATATCGTTTACTGCCAGCCTTAAAGTTCCTTTGCTTTTAAAGATACTTTTGCTCATACCTGCGCTTACATCATAAAGTTTTGCCAGTTTGTAAATGCCTTGTATGGTAGGCGAAGAGTACCATGCGCTGACTTCTGCCTTTAAACCATGGGCCTTATTTAAGGTAATGGCGTGGTTAGAACTCAGATAAATGCCCCAAACATGGTAGTCATATCTTGCTTGTAAATATCCCGACTTTTCCTGGCGATAAGAACCCTGAGCATAATTGTTAATTTCCCACCAATCGGCCGCTTTAATTGGGAAAGATGCTGAGAAACCAATCTCCTGGCTTAGATCCAGATTTCTCTGGGTATCATAAAAAAGTTTTGAGGTGTTATCCTGCACGGTAATATTACTAAAATAATCAACCACACGCCTGAGGTAAAATGAAATGTTATATTGTTGTTTGTAGGTATAACCCAGCTCGCCGTTGTATATAAACGCAGGTTGCAGGGCAGGGTTTCCTTCCAGGTAGGTGTAAGGACTGGTGTAAGATTTGAAAGGATTAAGTCTCCAGTATTCCGGGCGGCTGATCCTCGAATTATAGTGAAGATTGATTTCATTATCTTTATTCAGCTTATATGCTATAAAAACTGTTGGGAATAGCTTAAAATAGTGATTCTGATTATTGGTATTTAATGCAATCGACTTGCCATTTGTATAGGTATATTCACCTCTTAAGCCGCTTTCAAAACTCCATTTACCTGCATCACCAGTTATACTGGCATAAACGGCTGATATATTTTCGGCATACTCAAAACGGTCGCTGCGGCTGCTTACCAATTGCAGACCAGTAGCCGGATTGTTATAAAAATCAAAGCTGTTTCGCGTCCGGATGCTGCTATATTTTAAGCCAGACTCAAATGTCCATTTCTTCCAAAATTTATCCGTATAATCAATTTTTCCAGAGTAAATATCAATATTTTGATTAGACGGCGTAAAAATATGATACTGATTTGGTAGTGGACTACCATTACCCGAAATCCCATATGTATCCACCTGCTGGCTATTCTTATTCTGGTAAGGCACATAATCCAGATCCACATTAATATTCCGTCCGTTGGTATCTAATTTGATTTTGTAATTGAAATTAAAACTATATTGACTTGCTTTCCCATCAGAAACATTTTCGGTTTGCAGAATAGAATCTGGTAGTGCAGCGTGGTTGTTAACGATATTCGTTAGTGTACGGTTCGATCTGTTGTTTGCGCCGTTGTAGCCATTTACCAAAATACCGATTACCTGTTGTTTTGTAAGATTGTAATCTGCACCGATTTTATAACTATTGGCATTGCCCATGCGTATGCCTGATTTTTCATTCCTCCAGTCTGCATAATTTGCTGGTGAATCGAAAATAACATATTCGCTTTCACTATGATCTTTTTTACGGTGGCTGTAACCATAGCTGCCATACACATTTATCTTGTCTTTCCGGTAATTAAATACCATACTTGGATTGTAGCTGCTGTAAGTTGATCGGGTATAACCGCCGGACAGTACCGCATTATATCCATCACCCTTTGGCTTTTTAGAAATGATGTTAATTACTGCACCACCCTGTGCATCATATCTGGCTGTTGGATTGGCAATAATTTCTATCTTCGAAATATTATCGGATGGTAAACTGCGCAGATAAGCAGCCAAATCTTCGCCGGATAACCTAATCGGTTTATCGTCCATATAAATGACTACTCCTTTATTGTTAGCTGTTATTCCGCCATCAAACTTTGTTTGTACACCTGGAGCTTTACCCAATGCATCCCATACAGTGGTGCCGCTGGCTACAATACTATTTTCGACGTTGAATATAACCCTGTCAATTTTTCTGACAATAACCGGTTTTGAAGCCGATACCGTTACTTGCTCCAATGTTTTCTCATCACTGGCCATTATAATGATAACGGAATCGATCGGCAAATCAAGCCTTTTCGTCAGATTCTTATAGCCGACGGCCTGTAACGCTAAGTTGTAAGTGCCTTTTAATGACTGTGGGAAACTGAATAGACCTGTTTTAGAAAGCTGCACGGCTAAAGTAGAGTCTGCATGCCGAAGGCTAATGGTTACCCCATCTATGGGTACACCATTTTTATCGGTTACCAAACCTTTACGTAATTGAGCAAAAGCCATGAACGGGAGGCAGAAGAATAGGAGGAAGACTAACTTTTTCATGTTCCAAAACTAATGGCTCACCATGTAAAGCAAAGTTAAGCTCGGTTAAATAAGGTTAAATCTTCAATCTGTGCTTCCATCATTTAAATGATTTGTTCATTTTAGGGGAATGAAATGGCTCACATCCAGATATGTTTTTCCATTGGCGGTAATTACACTGGCCATCAGCCTCTGTTTGCAGTGTGCATGGATTAGACAGTTGTACGTGGCACAAAAAAAATCGGTTTCCACAGAATTGGAATCCATAGTCAGTGATGCCTCCAAGCAGATAACCTATCGAAGTATCGCTAAAGGACACGAAAAAAGTGGCCGTTTCCAACAGTTTTTCCTTTCTCAGGAGTGGTTAGCATTAAGGCAGGCCTTTGACGAACTAAAGGTTGATAATTTGCGAAGCCAGTTCCATTATGGGATTACCAATGATAGCTCCGTTGTAGAAATGAAAATGTCGTTTCTTAATGATGCTAAATTAAAATTCGATCATAAATCTTCAGCTGTCACTAATGGAAAATCGCAACGGGAAGTTTTATTGCAAGATCAGCGTGACCTAAAGATAATGGATAGTTTGGTAAACCATCGGCTGGATCATTTGGGTTGGCATATCAATAGAAATTATGCACTTTATGACTATTCGGACGGGAGGTTGATAAAGGGACAGCTGCCTGCTCAAACCGTTTCTTCTTTCGTAAGTGGTAAATATACCTATAACCTTAAGTTTCAGAATAGGTATCAACTTATTGTTCCTTCGATTACCTGGCTGATTGTTTTTCAAATGCGGTATTACCTTATATCATCTTTTCTAATGCTCTTCCTTACGGCCGCAGCCTTTTACCTGCTTATCAGGCTGATGAAAAACCAGCAGCTTTATGCACAGGCGAAGTTAGCTTTTACCAGTAATATGACACATGAGCTACAGACCCCGATTTCAACAATTTCGGTAGCCCTGGAGTCCATAAAAAAATATCATTTAATAGACCAGCCGGAAAAACTGGAGAATTACATTAACATCAGTGTCCACGAATTACAGCGCTTGCAGGCCATGATCGAAAAGGTGCTTAAACAGGAGCAGATGGACCTGGGAGAAACAAAATTGCAGTTCAGCCTGATTGATATACAGCCGATACTGCAACAGGTCATTCAAGCGATGGAGGTACAGGTACAAGAGAAAAATGCTTCGATTATCTTTTTGCCGATAGATGAACCGTTATTTATCAAAGGCGATGCCATGCATATTTCGAATGTTTTTTACAACCTGATTGATAATGCGGTAAAGTATTCTCCCCCTCATGCTAGAATTGATGTTTCCTGTAGTATTGCTGGTCATCAGTTAACAATCAGTTTTAAGGATAATGGCCCCGGGATAAATGAAATTTATCAGCAGCAGGTTTTTGAGCGTTTTTTCAGGATTTTTAATCAGGATAACATACATAACGTAAAAGGATCTGGTTTAGGTCTTCACTATGTAAAACAGGTGGTAGCGTTGCATGGTGGCCGTGTTGAGTTGTACAGCAAAGCAGGAAAAGGATGTAATTTTATGGTTATTTTGCCTTTGTATGAAGAAAATTAAGGTTTTGTATGCAGAAGATGAGCCATTTTTGGCACGTATTGTTTTTGATGGCTTAAGCAGTAGCGGTTATGACGTAAACCTGGCTTTGGATGGACAACTGGCCTGGATGCAATTTCATCAAAACAAACCCGATATCTGCATCCTCGATATCATGATGCCGCATAAAGATGGTTATACGCTGGCTACCGAAATCAGGAAATCGGACCCCGACATTCCGATAATATTTTTAAGCGCAAAAGCACTTACCGAAGATGTAGTGAAAGGGTTTAAAAGCGGGGGAAATGATTACCTGAAAAAGCCATTTAGTATTGATGAATTGCTGGTGCGCATGGAATCACTTTTAAACAGGTTTGGTGCAGTGAATAAAGATGAAAATGAGCTGGATAAAAAATACCGGTTCAGAAACTGTGAACTAGATCCTGTTGGCCAAAAGCTTAAAACTTCTGTTGGCGAATATTCGCTGTCTTATAAAGAGACCGTTCTGCTCGAATTGCTACTAAAGAACCGCAACAACATTTTGGAACGTGAGGATGCATTGATCAAAATTTGGGGTGAAGATAGTTTTTACAATGGCCGTAGCATGGATGTTTTTATGGCGCACCTTCGCAAGCTGTTAAAAACCGAACCTGAAGTTCAGATCATGAGTTTAAGGGGAGTGGGTTATAAGCTGATCTGTTGATTACACCTATTGAATGCAATCAACCTTTGATAAATGCTCCATATTCGTTCGCCACATAGTTGCCACAGTTTGTAATGGCATCCAATACAGAAATAAAACTTTTTCCAAATTCAGTTAAATCATAAATAACTTTAATGGGAGGTTTTTTGCCATATACTTTTCGAAGCACCAAACCATCTTTCTCCAACTTCTTTAACTGAAGGCTCAATGTCATTTCGGTAATGGCTGGCATTTCCTTACGAAGCTCGTTATATCGTTTAGGTCCGCTTTTTAAATGATACAAAATTACGGCCTTCCATTTTCCACCGATCAAGTCCATTGTCAGGCTTACCGTACAAGGGTATATTTTGCCTTTTAATTCCACATAATCGCCTACACATTCTGCTTTTATCATTTTTTCCTTTAGCTATCTATTTTGATAGTTATTGCAAATGTAGATTACTCAAAATACTTTTGCAACTATAATAATGATAGTTTAAAAAGATCAGGCAAATGTTATATCATACAATAGAAAACCAGTCAACTTCGAAAAAGGAAAAACCCGTTGTTACCATTGTTGGCATATTGGGTAAACAAGGTTACAGTGTTGCCCATACACTGTTAGAAAGCGGTGCATACCATATACGAGGCATAACCCGCCGTGTTGACGTTCCTGAAGCAGTTAAGCTTACAGATCAGGGCGTTGAACTTATAGGCTTACCGCTCATCCCCGGCTATAAGAAAGAATTTACAGAAGCGTTGCGTGGCACCGATAGTCTTTTTCTAATGACACCCAACATTGCCCCACCGGCTACCTACGAATTTGATTTGGGTAAAGAACTGGCAGATGCAGCCGTTGAAGCAGGAGTACAGCAGATTATTTTTAGTAGTCTGGAAAATGTAGATAAGCTAACAAACGGAAAATTATTTGCACCTCATTTTACAGATAAAGCCAGAGTGGAAGCCTATATCCGTACGCTACCAGTTCGGAGTTCATTTATCTATATGGCATTCTTTTTTACCAACTTAATGGAGTTTTATACCCCTCAATTAATAGGCGATACGCTCGTATTTCCGATTTATTTACCAAAGGATTTTGCTGCGCCTTTCGTAGATCCGCTTACTGCAACAGGACCTGCAGTTTTAGAGATGCTGTCCAATCCGGATCAATATGATGGTAAATCATTGCCCGTAATCGGCGATATCATTTCACCACAGGAAATGGTTGATACCTTTACAAAAGTTACAGGAATAAAAGCCGAATATAGTTCCGCATACGAAAGGCACGAAATGCTCCGGCATTTTCCGGAATTTGCGTCGAATGAGATTTTGGTACGTGAGATTTTAGGTATGGCAGAATTTGCCGTTGAATACGGTTATTTCAGTAAGGACCGGGATCTGGAATGGAGCCGACGGATCGATCCTGGCACCTTAAACTGGGAAGGCTTTCTACGCAAAACCAATTGGAAAGGTCAGAAACTGGTATACTAAAAAAAACAAGTGAATTTAATAAAGATGTGGTCGAGCTATAGAAACCCCTTTCCAAAATCAATTGACGGCTGCCCCCATGATCTCATTTGTAATCGACAAACATTTAAGTAGGTTTTTACTGTCAAAAAGAAGGGTGATAAAACGATCATCCTTCTTAAAATACAATTTTAAACCTCTGGGATATAGACTGCCTTCTCCCAGCTTTTCTTTCCTGATTTTATACTTACTGAACTTTAATATGCTTTCTTGAGGACTTGTCTTATTCATTACCAGATTAAATGGCAGGCCCGCTACCTCAATAGGTTGATCATCAGCTACGATAAAAAACATTTCTGTAATGGTTTTGTCTTCCCTTAGGTTACAGTATAGTTCCAGCCCTGATTTGGTTAGCCATTTTGCATAGGCATCGTCGTTGGCATCCTCATAGAAAACAGCTTTCACACCTAATACTGCAGAGATTTTCTCTGGCGTTTGAGGGAAAATAAACTCCTTATTTTTATTTAAAAGGGTTTTAAGTCCGGCATTTTGCTGTGCAAATGAAAATAATGACAAAAGCTGAAAGAACAATGTCAATTTATACGCGATCGTTTTCATAGGGTAGGGGAAATAAATATTAGTGTAGTTTTACAACAATTGTTGCTGGTGAGCGGCTGCTATTAGTTCGGCCACATTCTTCACTTCGAATTTCTGTATCAGGTTTCTCCGGTGCGTATCTACTGTCAGCGGACTTAAAAATAGTTCCTGGGCAATATTCTGACTCGTTTTTCCTTCTGCTAAAAGTGATAGGATCTGCTTTTCCCTTCTGGTGAGCTGTGGCGTATTGCGCAACTGGTTTTTAGTCGGACGGCTGATAATTTCAACTACTTCCTTACTGTAACAGATATTTCCTGTTACTGCTGATGCAATGCACTGCCGAAGTTCGTCAAGTGAGCTGTTCTTGAGCAGGTAGCCACTGGCACCGTTCTGTATGGTTTGCATAATAATACTCCGCTCGGTATGATTGCTCAGAATGAGTATGGTGATGGTCGAAAATCTTTCTTTGATCATCTGGCAAAGGTCCATTCCATTGATATCCGGCAGGGTAACATCCAGCAGTATCAGATCTACCGGCTTGGTGTTTAAATAAGAAAGTAGCCCCGTGCCTTCTGAAAAACCACCCACAATTTCCAAATTAGCTTCATTTTTAAGCAAGGTTTTCAGTCCTTCAATAACAATAGGGTGGTCATCTACAATAACCGTACGCAGTTTATTCATTGATATTGGTTTTAAGTTCTATATCTATACTTGTTCCCTCGCCAGGAGCAGAATGCACTTCAAATTTCCCTTGCAAAAATGCGATACGGTTCTTCAGGTTATCCAGTCCCATTCCCTTCTTCTCCGAAAGCGTGGCCATATCAAAACCCCGGCCATTATCCTCAAAAGTGATGAAAATAGTATTTTCGTTTTGGCTGCACTGCAAAAGGATGTTATCTGCCTGCGCATGCTTGATTGCATTGGAGATAAGTTCCTGCACAATCCGGTAAATATTGAGCTGCACATTCATTGCAATATTTTTTTGAATGCCAAACATTTCAGAGGTTATGCGTAATCCATCACGCATATAGAACTCACAAAGATCTTTCAATGCCGTTTCAAGCCCAAATTTAAGTAGCGTATCCGGCACCATATTGCGGGCAATGCGACGTAACTCCGTAACTGAAGTATCTAGTTGTCCGATAATGCGATGCAGGTCCTTATCGTTTGAGATCGCCGGTTGGGTATCTGTCCAGCCTGAAAGACCAATTTTCACACCCGATAGCATCCCGCCTAAGCCATCATGAAGATCCCGGGCCACCCGCTCTCTTTCCAACTCTTCACCTTCAAGCATGGCTTTGGTAATCTTCAGCTGCTGTTTTCTCTCCATTTCATTCAGCTGTTGCTTGTAATTAATCTCCTTTTGTTCTGCCAGTTTGCGTCTGTTCCTTGCGGTGAGCAGAACGAATACCAATAAAAGAAGCAGAAAAAGGCATCCTAACCCAAGTATAAACTTATACAAACGTTCGTTGCGGGCATTGAGCTGTACCTGCTTATTTTCCGATTGAAGGGTCTGTATTTTTTGCTGATTTTTCGCGGTTCTATATTTCGTTTCCAGTTCATTGATTTTTACCCTGGTCTGGTCGTTGGTTATGCTGTCATTACTCTGCCGGTATTTACTTAGCCAACGGTATGCCTCTTTATAATCCCCCAGCTTTTCATTTACTTTGGCCAGTTCCGAATAAAGCATGGCCCGGTCATTAATTTTGGCAGTTAAAGTACCTTCCTTAATGATATCCAGTAAAATTTGTCTCGCTTTTACATAGTTTTTTTGCTGCTGATAAATCTCATATCGGCGGAAGAAAAACTGTTGATAGAGTTGTTTCTGGTTGTATTTCTTGGCAAGCGTAATGCCTTTGTCTATACTCGCAAGTGATTTGTCAAATGACGATTTTGTGAAATAGTAAAGCGATTCATTATAATAGTATAGCGGATAATTTAAAGAGGAAGGATAGGGCTTTAGTAACTGTTGTGCTTTTTCCAAAAGCACATGAGCCCTGTCGGCCTTGTTATCGTAACAGTAGATACTTACCCCGGTAAGATAGGAAAATAACAGATCGGTATCAACAGCGCCTTTTTTTTCCAGTAAAGTTATGGCTTTTTCATTATAATCTGCCGCTTTTGAAAATTGGTAGTTATTCATCAAAATAGTGGCAAGCTGTGTATAATAATAGGCAATACGTTTTGGGTCGCCGGTTTTCTCTATAATGGGAATAGACTTTTCCAAAGTTATTTTTGTGATAAAATCATAGCCCATTTTATCTACGTTCATGATAGCGTAGTTATACCAGGATGCAGCCTGCTTGGCGTAGGCAATTTTCGTGTTAAATGGCGAAAGTGCTTCTGCGGCTCTTTTAAAAGCATCGGATGCTTTCGGTTTATTCCAGTTGAAATAATATTGTCCTTTATAAAAAAGTGCCAGTGCCTTTAAATATTTATCGTTTTTTGCGGCAGCTGTACCTGCTTCCAGATAAGCTTTACTTTTCAAGGTATCTTTGAATTTCCAATATTCTACTAAGAGAAAATTCGTATTTGCTCTCGAGCTGTCTGGAATTTTTTTCTGTAGAATATGCTTCAGGCTGTCGAGATAATGCTGCTCATTAAGCGGAACCTGCTGTTGGCCAACAGATTGAAATGAGATCAAAATCGCTATCAGGAATAAAAAAAATCTGGTCATGCTTTAAAATTTACACCATTTGCCAGGCTGAAGAGGAGCTGATCTCGCCAGTAAGCAAATTTATCGTTAAATATCATACATAATTCTTTACCCGCCATCATTTCATCCGGTAGTAATGAAAAATACCTGAAAACCAGTAGAAGAAAAACGGTAAAAACCGGTATTTCTTTTGGCCAATACTTGCAATAGCTTTGCCCTTATACCATAAATAGCATAAAACTATGAAAATATTATCCTCGAGAGCTTTTTTAACTAAAGCTAAGCCGATCCGAAATCCATCAGGCAGTTTTTGGGCAATCCTTTGTTTGATCATGATCATCACATGCCTTTCGGCATGTTCTAAAAAAGATGACGGCGTTGTTGAAACTACCGGCGATTATTATCTCCGTGCAAAAGTGGGCGGTAAAGCGATCAATTTCTATAAAGTTAATTTTCAGGGCGGGGGCAATGATAACCGGTTCGAGCATATCGTTATTGGTGGTCACGAGACTTCTTATCCCGCATCTGGCCCCGTGTCGCCTTCCTTGGACTTTGAGATCTGGAAAATTGGCGGCAATATTACCCCGGGTACTTACGCTACACCTGCAGAAAATATGATCGCACGTTATGCTATCCAGAAAAGTGATGGCACGCTGATTTACAATACTTCTTATGGCGACGATGTATTTACCGTGAAAATTGAGGCCATAAGCAAAACCGGTATCAAAGGAACTTTTTCCGGTACGGTAAGAAACCTGGCCGGAGAAGCCATCAGCATTACCGATGGTACATTTAATCTTCCTTACGAAACAATCATTAATCCTTAATATCAATATCATGAAGCTTAAAAAATATGCCCTTACACTTTTTTGTATGTTATCAGCAATAACAGTGGTTAATGCCCAGTACAAAGAACCAGAGAAAAAAGATAAAGCAGAGATCTTCCGGCCGGAAATGCCTTTCGACTCTTTGCTGGCAAAAAAGATGCTGGCTAAAGGCACGGCCGTTATCAAGGGGGTTGCCTATACCAAGCAGAAACATCCGTTAGGCTATAGCGTTCCCTTTTCTCCACGCATACTTGCCAATAAAATTACCGTGGTTCTACTCCCCGTAACACCTTATTTTGAGGAATGGTACCGACTGAGAAAAGATAAAGAGAATATCAAAAGAAAACGCTTTGTTTACCTCTCTGACCAAGCTTACCGTTATAGATTGGAAGCCATCACCAATAGCGACGGTGAATTTACGTTCCCGGATATGAAGCCAGGTAAATATTTTTTACAAGGTATGTTAGATTATACGCTAAGAGGTACTTATAATGCCTATACAGGTTCGGGTTATAACGATTATGGCGGAAGAACGGATTATTATCAGAAGAAAGAATATTTCAAAAACATCCAGGACCGCATTGAAACATTTGTGGAGGTAAAGGAAAACGGCGAAATAGTTAAGGTCAAATTACACTAATTGATAACTCATAATCTCCAGTCCTATGAAAACAGCAAAAATAAATATAACAATAACAATTTTAATACTATTGATTTCAAGTATTGAGGTACATGCCCAACTCGGCGGATTGTTTGAAAAGGCCAAAGAGAAAGCGGAAAAAGCTCTTGAAAAAAAGATTGACAAAAATGCCGCATCTAAGAAATCTAAAGCAGCAATTAACTCAGGAAGCGGCAATGTTGCTATTGGGGATTCGGTTCTGTTTGCAGAAGATTTTTCTTCATTTGAAACCGGTGCGACAGCCAATAGTTTCAAAACAAACGGTGTAGCTAATATTGTAACCATGAATGGTCAAAAAGGTAAATGGATGGATGTAAAAGATAAGGCAATTTATAAATTTTCCCGCCAGTTCAATTACCCTAAGCAATTTACCTTAGCTTTTGATATCATTGCAAAAGCAGATCAGATCAAAGACATTGCTCCAATGTCGTTCGGCTTTGCAGGCGATAACAGTGTCAGCCAGCATGATAGCAATATCGGGACCTATGTACAACTGCATTATTACGATACCGACCAGGTAAATATCGGCAGTGATAAGCCTAAAACATTCGTGAGTACCACCTTTGACCTCGAGCCATGGCTCAACCGTCCACTGCATGTTGTGTTATCGGTAAATGGTGATCGAATGGCGGTATATCTTGATAATGTTAAACTTGCCGATACTGTGCTTTTCAGTCCTACAGCGGCTAAAAACTTTTATATCTCGGCACCATGGCAATATGATAATGATGCGAGAGTACTGGTCAGTAATTTTCAGATTGCTGGCTTTACGAAATAGTCATTACGGAATCCCAAAAAAAACGTATTCTCGACGGATAGTGTAGCGGATTGAAGAGATCTTTGAACCGGGTTATTGAAATGTAGTTAAAATGATGGGAATGCTAAATCAGATAAAATTAAATGAACCAATCATGAAATTTTTAATTTAAATTTAGACATCAATTATATGAAGTATTACAGGTACATCCTCCTTTTTTGCTCGGTTACATTATTGCTTGTTGCAAATGTTTATGCACAAGGTGATACCTCAGGAAGCACGAACATTGATAGCCTAATTACAAAACGAATGGCTGAGAGTGGTATCGTTGGACTCGGTGCAGCCATTATTATTGATAAAAAGGTAGCGTGGAAAAAAGGATACGGATTTTCTGATCGGGAAACGGGAACCGCTTTTACTACCTCGACTTTAATGAACATCGCTTCGGTTTCCAAAACGGTAACTGGTGCCTGCCTCATGAAAGCAGTAGAGCAGGGTAAACTGTCACTAGACGTGGATATCAACCATTATCTTCCATTCCAAATCCGAAATCCATATTTTCCCGATGCTAAAGTAACGCTGCGAAATTTAGCTACCCACACTTCAGGACTGACTGATCGATATCCCTTTTATACCGATAGCCTTTACTTTAATGGAAAAGATTCGCCACAGGAACTGGGTAATTTTCTTCAGCAATATTTTATGCCGGGCGGGCAGTATTATTCGAAAGAAAACTTTCTGAACCATAAACCCGGAACATTCCGTGAGTATTCCAATATCGGGGCAGCGCTGGCAGGTTATATCGTGGAAATCAGAACTGGTCAAAAATTGAACGAATACAGTAAAAAATACCTGTTCAATCCTTTGAAAATGAATGATACTGGATGGTTTTTGTCAGAAATAGAGTTGAAAAAACATACCAAACTTTACGAGAAAAAGGATCATAAAATTCAGGAAATCCCTTTGTATGGTTGTATCACCTATCCTGATGGTGGCGTGCGCAGTTCGGTAGATGACTTGACCCATTTCTTCATTTGTCTGTTAAATGATGGAAAATACCAAAACAGGCAGGTGCTTAAGGAAGAAACGGTTAGAGAAATGCTCAGGTTTCAGTTTGATGAAACCTATACCCCTGAAAATGTAAAACCTAAAACATTAAACTCAGGTATTTTCTGGGCAACAAAAATGGGAGCAAAGAGGATTGGCCATAATGGATCTGACCCTGGAGTAAGGGTTTTTATGCTTTCTGATCTTAATAAAGAAGTCGCAGTTATCTTATTTAGCAATACTTCTTTGAGCGAACAGGAAGAAAATAAATTCTTCGAAATATATGAAGATCTTTATCGCTATGGCCTCGAAATTAAAAAATAAGAGATTAAATTGTCTTAACCATATATGAAAAAAATCCTGTTGCTGATCTTCATTTCTCTTTTGCACTGCACCATAAAAGCGCAGGAAGTACTTGAGCCATCCTCAAAAAATCATCCTGAATGGTCAAAACCTTTCCCGCCATTTCGCATTGTGGGTAATCTGTATTATGTAGGCACAGCCGACCTGGCTTGTTATCTCATCGTTACGCCAAAAGGAAATATCCTCATCAATACCGGACTGGCATCGTCTGAGAAGATGATTAGGGAAAGCATCAAAACGCTGGGTTTTAAACTTTCAGACACTAAAATCCTATTGACGACGCAAGCTCATTTTGATCATTTGGGCGCCATGGCTGCTATCAAGAAATCGACAGGCGCCAAGTTTATGGTCGATTATGCAGATGCGCAGGTAGCTGCTGATGGTGGCCGCTCTGATTATGATCTGGATGGTAAGGTTTCAGTTTTTAAACCTGTAAAAATAGACCGCATTTTGCACGATAAGGATATCATCAGTCTTGGAGGAATGGAATTAGTCATGCTTCACCACCCCGGACATACCAAAGGCTCGTGCAGTTTTTTGTTCACGGTAAATGACCAAAACAGAATATACAGGGTGCTGATCGCCAATTTACCGACTATTGTAACAGACAGAAAGTTTACAGATATTCCGGCTTATCCGCATATTGCAGAAGATTACGATTATACGTTACGTAGTATGAAAGACTTAAAATTCGATCTCTGGGTAGCCTCACATGGTATCCAATTTGATCTCCTCAAAAAACACAAACCTGGTGATTCCTATAATCCGGCTGCTTTTATGGATGTGAAAAACTTTTATGATTATCTGGATGAATTGCAGGTGGAGTATGATAAGAAAATGGAAAAAGATTAAAAGATCACCTACTAAAGCACGGTGTTACCTCACCAATTGGACTCTATGGAGAATTAATTTATCGATTTAATGAAAGCAGGAGTTCATTTTACAATTGCCTGGCTTTTCTATGTCGTTCTTCTCGGGTTAGCATTTTAAAATATTTCCTGCAAGGATTGATCAAGATTGATAAGTATTAATGAGCATACAAGTCAGGCGGCGGCTAAGACTTTTAGTACGAAAACCTGCGCTAGAGTGGGAAACTGAAATAAACGCTAGTTTATGCTATCTAATCAATGCTGTAAAAAAGAGGTCTAGATTGTTACAGTAATTCTCATGCTAAGGGAAATAACTAAGATGGTTAATTTTTTAATCCCAATAACTACAATGGCATATTACTTGAGCAGCAATTTATATCTACTAGGAGATATAAACCCGTTTTAAAAACAGTTAAACTTTTGAATAAAAATCTGCGCTTAATAGAAAAAATTTTCCTCATCGCGTATGCTTCCATTTGGTTGTTAGTGTATCTTTTGTCAAGGTTTTTTCTGGAAATATATACAGACGACTTACCCTCATCAATGTGGAAATGGTTGTTTATACTCATCGTACCTTTCAGCCTCTACGCAACGGTGAGAACAGTTTTTTCGAAAGAGTACAAATGGTATTCAGCAATCGGGCATTTTGTGATGTATACTCTTTTAGGTCTGTTTACAGGCAATTACATTGTTGTTAACGGTGATATTCTGATCAGTTCAGCGATCAAAACCCCAAGTCTTAAAAGGGCGGAGGTGATAGAGGTTCGTAAGGTATTTTACAAAAGTAGTTTCAACTCTACTTCGGTAACACTAAAAATTGCTGAAAAAGTTGATACCTTTCAGGGTAGGCCATTTGTTTACTTTTACCTCAAAAATAGAAAAGCTGTATCAATCAGGTGTGGAAGATCATTTCTAGGCAACGAATATGCCTGCACAGTTGGTATAGAAAGTTGCGAAAAGCTTGGTGCGAGGTGGATGCATTTCAAAGATCAAATCTATCGTGTACGGATTGTACTCGCAATAATGCTGTTGGTGATAGTAGCTGGATTTTTAGCATCAATAAAACTGCAGAACAATACGAAAACTGAAACATTAAAGATCGGTTTTTGGAAACTGATGGGAATTGTAATGGGAATTCTCTTAGCAATTTCTTTGCTTTTTTATGTCGGTCTATTTGCCTACGTGAAATTCTTTTCTGGTAAACATTTTTAAATATTTCCTGCAAGGATTGATCAAGATTGATTTAATGAAAGAACAAGTCAGGCGACGGCTAAGACCTTCGGCACTAAGACTTGCGCTAGAATGCAGTTATTCCCCGAAAAAATCACTTATAAAATGATGGTATTCTTCCCCCATCGGCAACTCGAAATCTGTATAAAGAAACTTTTTATCTGAAAATACATATTCACTGGTTTTGGGGTTAAATCCCTGTTTTTTTGTGGATCGCCAATAAAGTCCAATCCCTCTTTTTTGCCAGGCTGGTAAATCGTTGAAATGATGCCATATTGAAAAAGTAATTCGTTTTTGGCCGAAATACTTAATCCCTCAATTTTGTTTGAAGCTTGACTTCTGGTATGGTTATCCTGCCTCAGTCGCCAATAACAATGGGCATTTAAGGTATTTCTATGAGCATCTTCGCTGCGCCATCTGAAATAGTCTTCAACTAATTTTTTGTTTGGCAATTCTGAAATACGGCAGTCAAATGCGCCAACGCTTCCCAAAAGAGAGGAGAATTTAGCACTGGCTTCGCCAGCCAAAACAGAAATATATTTCCTTGTCTTTCGCCCAATAACATTTTCATTGGGGTGAAACAGCAGGGATATTTCATCGCTTTGCGTGTAACCGTAAATGATATTAAAACCGCAATTCATCAAATGTTTTACGGTCTCGATCATCATATTCCGGAATTTTTCATCAAACGGAGCTTCAAACTGGTGCACTTCCTTGGTAAGTCTGGTAAAGCCGCGGCCATCAATTCTGGCAACCATGTACATCGCAGGTAAAATACATCGATCATTAGCAGTTTCATAAACCCTCATCTTTGCATCTAAATCATTAAACTTCATCTGACCATGGTTTTATAATAAATATATCATTCTCAGCACTCACATAATAAAGTTCATCAAAGCCCTCACTAATTGATGGTAAATTTAACCTTTTAAAAGTTCCTCTTATACCAATCTCAGGGATTTTCTCTTTACCAACGCGCTGATTATTACGATCGACAGCATTACTTAATTTGGATTGAAAATAATAGCCGATTACTTTGAATTTGTTTGCTCTGGCAATGCTGATGTACTTTGCTCTCTCTTCTATAGAGGGGTTCGTATTATCTATCACGAAAGGCTGAGAAGTAAGGATGCAGGTTTCAATAAATCTGAGTTCTTTATTCCTCGTGTTTAATAAGTCCAAGGAAATATGTACATGCGTTTTAAAAAACCGCTCTTTAAAAAAAGTGGTTTTTCCAGTCGCCTGGATGCCACAAAATATAATTGCTTCCATTCTCCTAAAGATTCGGCCTCGTATATATACAAAAAAAGGAAGAATTAATTTAATTCTTCCTTTTTTTGATGCGGAGAGCGAGGGATTCGAACCCCCGGACCTGTTACAGTCAACAGTTTTCAAGACTGCCGCATTCGACCACTCTGCCAGCTCTCCGCTGCAAAAGTACAAACTCAGCTTAACTCTGCAAACTCGGAAAGCTTTTTTTTTATATAAACTTGATAATTACTTAACACAGAGGGAGAAAAAATTATTTCTTCTGTATATTTTCTTCAATCGGCTCCGATTTTTTGAACAAATTGAACGTCGGGCGGATAATTTTCACACTCCGTTTACTTACATCAACACTGGCATTCAGTTCGAAACCAATCAATAAAATGAGCGAATTGAGGTAAAGCCAGATCATCACTACGATTAATGTGCCGATAGAGCCATACACCTTATTATAGGACGCGAAATGGTTAATGTAAAAAGAAAATCCCCAGATGGTAAGAAAGGCCAGGATGGTAGCCAGCCAGGAACCCGCACTAAATAGGCGCCATTTTTTTGTATGTGAGGGTCCGTAGCGGTATAAAATAGAGATGGTAATGAAATAAAGGATGGCCAATAAGGCCCAACGGGTAAATTTGATGGTATAACTCAAAAAATTGTCTTTCAGGTGCAGTTCATCATTGATTTTGTTGAGCAGGATTTCACCTAAGGCCATCGCACTGATGCAAATGATGATGGAAAAACAGATAATCAAGGTAAGTATAAGCGCGATTAAACGTTGTTTGATCCAGCTTCTGGTTTCGATGATTAAGGATGATTTATTAAAAGCCTTCATCAGGTTTTTAACCCCGTTGGTAGCAAAAAACAGCGCCGATAAAAAACCAAAAGATAATAAACCCCGGTTTTGATTTTTAATGATGTCTTTCAATGTCGCTTCAAAGGCGTCAAATGCATTGTGCGGCAATACCAGCTGGATTAAATTTAAAAGCTGATCCTGGAAACCTTTAATGGGAATAAAAGGAATTAAGGTGAACAAGAAGATAATCCCCGGGAAAATGGCCAGCATAAAACTGTACGCCAAAGATGATGACTTGTTTACCAATGCATCTTTTCCGATTTCACGAAAGAAAAATGTAGCTACAGTATATAACGGAAGAGGGCTAAAACCAGGCAAAATACATCCTTTGGTCCATTCAATAAATCTAGAATAGAGCTTAAGGTTTAATAGCTGCCGGTGTAACCATTCCATTATTTGATTAATTAAAAAACACCGATAATTTCTCCATAAAATTTTCGGGTGGATTTGTCGGTTTATTTTTCTTCATGTCAACAAATACCAGCGTGGTTGAACCAATGTTAATCAGTTCTTCCTTTTCATTATAAAGTTCGTACTCAAAAAAGATCCTGACACCTGGCAAGGTTTTGATGATGGTTTTTACAGTAATTTCCTGATCGTAAAGGGCAGGTTTAATGTATTTGCACTTTAGTTCCAACACAGGCATCATAATCCCGGCAGCTTCCATTGAGCTATAGCTCATGCCTAAACTGCGCAACATTTCTACCCGGCCTACTTCGTAGTACTGGGCATAATTGCCATAATACATATAACCCATCTGGTCGGTTTCGCCATAACGAACCCTGATTTTTGTACTGTGACTGAACATTATTTAAATATATTTCTTTTGTTTAAGGCCTCGCGGTATTTCCGTGCATTAACCTCATGTTCTTCTTTGGTTTCGGCAAAGTTATGGTAACCCGAGAAATCTTCCTTGGCACACATGTAAATGTAATCGTTGTTGTCGCGGTTCAGTACAGCATCAATGGCGTTTATACTCGGCATCATAATCGGTCCTGGAGGTAAACCCGCATATTTATATGTGTTATAAAGCGATTGTACCTGCAATAATTTTCCGGTTACTCTTTTCACTGTAAAATCGTTATTGGCAAAAATCACCGTCGGATCTGCCTGAAGCAATATGCCTTTATTTAAACGGTTTAAATACAAACCTGCTATAATCGGCATTTCCTTATCATAAAGTGCCTCAGCATCAACGATTGAAGCCAAAGTGTACACCTGAGCTGGTGTAAGGTTTAAACTTGCAGCTTTTTGTTTGCGGTCTGCTGTCCAGAATTTTTCGTATTCCTTGTGCATGCGCTCAAAAAAATCGACCGGTGAAACATTCCAGTACATTTCATAAGTGTTCGGAATGAACATGGCATACACATTATCCTGATTAAAGCCATACTTGCTGATCAGCGCTGTAGAATCCAGTACTTTGATAAAACTTAGCGAATCAGCTTCCAGATTGTTGGCCAGGTAGGCAGCAAAGTTTTCTTTTTTACGGATGTTTTGGAATTTCAATTTAACGGGATCCTGGTTTCCAGCTTTGATCATGTTAATTAAAGTCCGGTTGGTCATCCCTTTTTTCAGGCGGTAACGGCCTGGTTTAACGCTTGCAGCTAAATTCATTTTCCGCGCGGCAGCTGTAAAAGAAGAAACGCTATTTAAGAGATCTTTCTTTTTGATTTCCGAAACCAGATCATCAAAATTACTTCCGGTTTTGATGTATAAGTATTTTTGATTTTCGGTAACGTTAGGGGCAAAGTAAAGCCTGTAAATATTCAATGTAAAGTAACCGGCAATTAAGACAACTATAAGCGCAATCACGAACGCTGCTTTTTTGCCTGTACTCATATTTTTTTTTTCTACTTCAGTCATCTGTAATTAAGATACGTGTTTATGGTTGTTTGTTAGATAGCGTAATATTAATTCTGGTGCCTATAGGCACTTTGGTTACCGAATCAAGCAGCATCGGGTCTTGTTTAACAATAATGGCTGCAGCACTATCGGTAATCGGCCCATCGTACAGGATATTGCCTAAACTTAGGTTCGATCCCCTCAAGCTAAATTTAGCTTCATCAATGGTTAAGCCCATCAGTTGCGGAATATCTACTTCTTCGTTTCCACGTCCATCACCCAATACCAGGTTAATCCTTGACCCAACAGGCACTATTTGTCCCGCTGTGATTGGTTGGCCGCCAAAAGAAGCTTCTAATACCACATCACGGCTTACATCAGGTTTATAGGTAGTATCGCCAAGTTTTAATCTCGAACTCTCTATAATCGCCTGTGCTTCTCTTAGTGTTTTAAACGCAATATCAGGGAATTTTGTATTCGGTGTTTTGCCCGCGTTAATGGTTAAATAAATGGTTCGGTTATCTTTAACGAAAGTATTGGGGTCAGGATCCTGATCAATCACTATTCCAGGAGGCTGATCCATGATAAAAACAGAATCTACTTCATATTTTAGCCCGGCATCTTCCAGTTTCTTCACAGCCTGCTCGAAAGACAAACCTTTTACCATCGGTACATTAAGGCCCTGGCCGTGTTTGGTATAATATCTTAAACTAAAAAAAGCAATCAATAAAAGAACTATAACTGTTACTATAGCGGCTAAAATGTTGTTTCTAAACGATTTGGTTTTTAAATACTCTATAAATTTAGACATGAATCTTAATTTGGGTTATGCGTACAAGCTCAAATGTAACTATTTTAAATGATGGATGGGATGATCGAATCTATTTCTTCACTCAATCGTTCAATCACACGCTTTCAATAATTCTCATCCAGGCATACTAAAGCACAAAGATATTTATATTTTTGAGGATATATTTATATTCAATTTCTATTTATAAAAGGATTTTTAACATGAAGAAAACGATAGCATTGTTAACAGGCGGTACCACAGGCGAATGGGTTGTTTCAGTAAAAAGCGCAGCCACCATTGCTCAGCATATCGATCCAAATTTATACGATGTGTATAAGATTATGCTAAACGAGAAAGGCTGGTTTTATGAGCCTGCCGATTCTGTTAAAATTGAAATTGATAAAAATGATTTCTCCTTAACGCTGGACGGAAGAAAAATTAAATTTGACGGCGTTTTTATTGCCATACATGGTTCTCCCGGTGAGGATGGAAAATTACAGGGCTATTTTGATATGCTGGGCATTCCGTATACCACCTGTGATGCATTAACTTCGTCCATTACCATGAATAAAGGTTATACCAAAGCTATTGTAAATGGCATTGAAAACCTGTTCACTGCAAAATCTGTTCAGATATTTAAAGGTGGAAACCATGATTTAGTGCAGATTAAGCGGGATTTACGCTTGCCTTATTTCGTTAAACCCAATAGCGGGGGCAGCAGCATTGGAATGAGTAAGGTAAAACATGCTGATGATCTGGAAGAAGCCATTGAAAAAGCCTTTAAAGAGGATAACCAAGTTTTAATTGAGGAATTTGTGAGCGGCAGGGAATTCTCGGTCGGCATTTTTGGTTCAGAAGGCAAAGTGATTGTTTTACCTTCAACGGAAGTGATTCCGCAGAATGAGTTTTTCGATTTTGAAGCCAAATATACCCCAGGTGCAACGGAAGAAATTACGCCAGGCAGAATGGATGCTGAAGAGTTAAGCCGTGTGCAGCAGGTGGTAAAAGATGTGTATCGGAGGTTGAACTGTAGGGGCGTGGTGCGCATTGATTACTTTCTCGAAGAAGGATCCGGTAAATTTTATTTTATAGAAATCAATACCATTCCCGGACAAACAGCCACCAGTTTTATTCCACAGCAAGTCGCCGCAATGGGCATTACCCTGAAAGAGTTTTATACCCGTTTAATGAAAGAAACGCTGGGATAGTTTTCTTTAGCTTTGTCATGCCGGATGCAATGAAGAATCTTTAAATAGTACCGTTGTGTTTATGTATATGTGGTTTTTTACGACGTATTCCTAAATCGGTATTTTAAAATGATATAGATACATACTATTTCGCCAAAGCCCGCGAACCAATGAACATTCAAAAACTGATTGATAAAGGTCTAAAACTCAAAAATTATCCCAAAGATTCGGTGATTTACGAACCCGGCATGCAGCCCCGCTTTGTGTATTTTATTAAATCGGGTGAGGTGCGCATGGTTACGGTGAGTGATGAAGGAAAGGAATTTATTCAGGGCGTTTTCAAAGCCGGGCAATATTTTGGTGAACCAGCCATGTTAATTGATCGGCCTTACTTAGCTTTTACCATTGCCAATAAAGACTCACAGCTTATTGCGGTAAATAAGGAAGATTTTTTCGAATTAATTAAAAACGAGTCTGATTTTAGCATGGAGCTGATCCGTACGCTAAGTAAACGGTTATTTTATAAATCGATGATGCTGGAAGAGCTGGCGAGCGAAAAGGCTGATCATCGCCTGTTAACCATCATCAATTACCTCCTCAATGACATGAACGTAGGCGAAAGTTTAAAAGTAACACGACAGGAATTAGCTGACATGACTGGTTTACGGGTAGAAACGGTGATCAGGGGAACGAAACTATTGGTCGAAAAGGGCCTGATCAAAACGGTAAAAGGAAAAATTGTTAAAGTTTAGCAACATTTGGCTTGCTCTACCTTCCTGATCAATAGGTATATAGTCAATAAAATGAACAATAACCCGTTGAAACATTAAGCTAATGCTTAAAACATGACTTAGATCATAAATTACTGAATAATCTAAGGCTTATCTTTGTACTATCAAATCAGGAGATTATGGCTGAGTTATCGAAATTCCAGGCTTTTTTGCAATGTAAGTGTCCGAGGTGCCGCAAAGGAGATATTTTTACAGGAAATGCTTATTCGTTCACGTTGCAAAAAACAAATGTTCACTGTCCGCATTGTAATCTGAAATTTGAGCGCGAACCAGGATTTTTCTATGTAGCCATGTTTGTGAGTTATGCCATGAATGTTGCTGAAATTATTACTATCGGCGTGGCATCTTATATCTTAGGATTGGATTTGGTGTATGATAACCTATGGTACTATGTTGGGCTGATATTATCAGGTGTGTTATTGTTGTCGCCAATTAACTACCGCTATTCGAGGGTGATTTTGCTTCACTACCTTACACCTGGGTTACACTATGTGCCTGGAAGTGGTGATTAAAGCGGGATCGTTTCGAATTTCCATGCAATAACATTTCGCGTTATAGTATGATGAACGATGAAGCGATGTCTGATGTAGAGATCACTATGATTGAGATATTCTATTTGCCAGGTATGTTTTCTTTTAAATTAAACGCGTTGTTAATAACGTCAACTAACGCTTTCACTTTGTTTTCTGAAGTGAGTTCATAGCGATATTCGTCTTCAATACTGCCCATTTTGGTTTCTGTGTTTCTGAATTCCATTTTACTGGAAACAAATGCCTTGGCAGAGGCGTGGAATTGTGTGGCTCCGGTTCGGTCAATAAGGGTTTTGATATTGTTTTCATTGATTCCCGCACCAGGCATAATGGTAATCTGCCCGTTTGCCCTTTTTACCAACTGCGCTATTTTTTCCGCGCCCAGTATTGCTGAAGAAGCACCTCCGGAGGTAAGCACCCTTTTGATCTGGAGTGAGATCAGATCCTCCAGCGCCTGGTCCATATCGTTACTCATATCAAATGCCCGGTGGAAAGCTACCCCCATAGGTTCGGCTAACTGAATGAGTTCAGCGCAACGTTCTTTATCGATTGTACCATCTGCATTAAGTATTCCGATAACCACACCATCGCAATTTAATGATTTACAAATTTTTATATCTTCTTTCATGATTTCGAATTCCATTTCGGAATACAAAAAATCTCCTCCGCGGGGACGGATAATCGGCCAGATTTCGATGGATAGATTTTTCTTGGCTAGTGCCAGCTGACCATAACTTGGGGTAGTGCCACCTTCTGCCAGGTTATCACAAAATTCAACTCTTTTTGCACCACCATTTTGGGCAGCCAATGCCGATCGGTAAGAATTGGCACATACTTCTAAGCAGGGAATTACTTCTTTATTCATGGTATTTGGATTCGGGAAAAGGTTCTTATCGTCACCCGGAAGTTTATTTCAGGGTCTATTTAAAAGTAAGGATGCTGCAAATCGAGTCTCCATTAAAAATTAAAATCAGATAAATATTTGAACTCAGCTTAATAATAACTTTTGCCTTTGATTAAAAGATCCTGTTTTTCCGCATTGCAGACCGCATAACTAAAACCTTGTTGGATGGCATAAGCGCCATATTCGCCTTTTTTATTGATGGCTAAAAACCCAACCTGAATATTTTTGGCTATTTCGGGCTTCTTTTTGATAATGCGCATCACCGCCTCCTTACAGGCTGCTTCCGGAGTATAACCCTGACGCATGAGCTCTACTACTAAAAAAGAACCCACATTTCGTACCACTTCTTCGCCCACACCCGTTGAGGTTGCACCGCCAACCTCATTGTCTACATAAAGGCCAGCACCAATAATCGGACTATCGCCAATCCTACCATGTAATTTATAAGCCATGCCACTGGTGGTACAGGCACCAGAAATATTACCTTTCGCATCAATAGCCAACATCCCAATGGTATCGTGGTTATATTGGTTACCTGGTAATTTTTGTGGAGCAGCTTTCTCGTAAAGTTTATTTTCAATATTCATTACCGGCGCGTACTTGGCTGTTTTTAGCCATTCTTTCCATGCTTTCTCGCTGGCCGGGGTAAGCAGGTTTTCTTTTTTAAAACCTTGCTCTAATGCAAATTGCAAAGCACCATCGCCGGCTAGCATCACATGTGGTGTTTTTTCCATTACTTTGCGCGCTACCGATATGGGGTGTTTAATGTGTTCCAGTGCTAAAACAGCACCACAATTTCCCAGTTCATCCATAATGCAGGCATCCAGCGTAACGTGTCCGTCACGATCAGGTAAACCACCATAACCTACCGATTGATTTTTCTCATCTGCTTCAGGCACCCAAACGCCCTGTTCTACAGCATCTAAAGCGCGACCGCCAGACGATAAAACTTTCCAGGCGTCAGCATTTGCTGCAATACCAAAATCCCAGGTAGAAATTACAATCGGAATATTTACTGCTTTTGATGATTTTTTTGGAAAAGCCTGGACAATACTACTTTGATCAATAGCCATCAGTCCGGCTGATAGGGCAGATGCCTTTATAAATTTACGGCGGTTAAACATTGGTGTAGTTTGGTTAACGGTTTAATTGAAATATTGGTTGGGGTTGTTTGAAAATTACGAAAACAAGATTAATCGTTTTACTATGGTGTAAAGATAGCGGTTCGATCATTGATTATTGCTATTCAATGGTAAATCGATCGGCATCTTTTAAAAACGGAAACTGCCTCCTGATTTTAACCAGCTCTTCGTAATTGATACTGAAAGTATATAAATCTTCATCTTCGGGTTTATAATAAACGGTGTTGCCGTATGGATCCAGACACATTGATAATCCGCTATGGTAAATTTGGTTTCCATCATGCCCGACACGGTTTACGGCAATTACATAACTTTGGTTTTCGATAGCTCTGGCGGGGATCAGGGCTTTCCAATGTGCCGATCGTTTATCAGGCCAGCTGGCTACCAGGAGCAAAATATCATATTCTTCGTCTACATTACGCAGCCAAACCGGAAAGCGTAAATCATAACATATCGCCAATCTGATTTTCCAGCCTTTGAGCTCAACAATGAGTTTGTCTTTACCAGGACTAAAGTGCTGGTCTTCATTGCCCATGCCAAACAGATGGCGTTTATCGTAATGCTGGTGCTTGCCATCTGGCTCCATCCAAATCAGGCGGTTGAAATATTGTTTGTTTTCTTTTATAATCAGGCTACCTGTAACCACGCAATTGTACTGATGTGCCATTTTCTGCATCCATTGCATCGTTTTTCCACCCATTTCTTCGGCTAACGCTTCAGAATTCATACTAAAACCGGTATTGAACATTTCGGGTAAAATAATGATATCGGTTTTCTCCCTCACACCCATTGACAGTCGAAGTGCCAGATTGAGAAGATTTTTATCAATGTTCTCCCAGAAAAGATAAGCCTGAAAAACAGTTACTTTCAGATTTTCTATTTGGGTATAAACAGGTGCTTCCATGGTATATCGGTTGGTCTGGTTAAACGTTTTTTAATTTCTCGGCTGCCTTTGCGAGGGTATCATTTTCTTTGGCAAAGCAGAACCTGATAATTTTATGGTCGGTTGCCTTTTGGTAGAATGCAGAAACCGGAATGGTGGCCACTCCAAACTCTTTCACCAACCTGATGCTAAAATCGGAATCTTTTTCATCACTGATACTGCTATAACTTGCACATTGAAAATACGAACCATTACAAGGCAGAAGTTTAAAGCGGCTTTCAGCCAGGAGATTTCTGAAATAATCCCGTTTCATTTGAAAGAAACTGCCAATTTCGGTGTAATTTTTGGGTTCTTTAATGTATTCGGCGATGGCCTGCTGCATGGGACTATTAACGCTGAAAACATTAAATTGGTGTACCTTCCTAAATTCTTTGGTCAAATCCTCTGGCGCAAGGCAATAACCCAGTTTCCACCCTGTAGCATGTAAGAGCTTACCGAAAGAGGCCACAACAAAGCTTCTTTGCCTCAATTCGGGATAAGACATTACACTCTGGTGCGTTTGCCCGTCATAAATGAGGTGCTCGTAAACTTCATCGCTTAAAATCACAATATCGGTACCGCTCACGAGTTTTATAAGCGATTTCATATCGTCTGACGATAGAATACTGCCCGTAGGATTTTGTGGGCTATTTAAGATGATCATCCTGGTTTTTACCGTAAATAACTTCTTAACCATATCCCAGTCAATGCCATAATCAGGCGGAGCTAATTCGTAAGTTTTGACCAGTCCTCCAAGCAGTCTCACAGTAGGTGCATAACTATCGTAAGCCGGCTCAAAAATAATCACTTCATCACCAGCATTAATAATGGATGCCAGTGCAGTAAAAATGGCCTGTGTTCCACCTGCGGTGACGGTAATTTCTGTATCAGGATTATACCTGATGTTATATAGCTTTTCAACTTTCTCTGCAATGGTTTCTTTTAAAAAAATAGAACCAGGCATGGGCGCATATTGATTGAAACCTTCTTTCATGGCTTTATTGACCAATTCAATTAGTTTTGGATCACATGAATAATCAGGGAAGCCCTGAGAAAGATTAATGGCATTATATTCAGCCGCAATTTTACTCATCACCGAAAAAATGGTGGTGTTTACGCCGGGAAGTTTAGATTGTATATGAAGCATCTTATAAGCGAAAATAGAAAAAAAAAGTTTAACACTTGAAAGCCTATGGCAAAAGCCCATGATAGGTTGTAGCAATTATTGCATATGGATTTCGTTGAAAATCATCACGCGCTTGTATATAACTATTTAGAAACTAAATACTTGTTTTGGTAAGTTTTACTCGAAGCTATGGAATCATTATAGCTATGAAATTTACGGGAAAAGATTAGTGCGATACTGTGGCAGCATCTGAAGAGGCTTCCACTTCAGAAGTAATAAACCTTCTGCCGATTAGCAGACAGCCTAAAGCTATAAAGGCAGCGGCTGTCATAACCAATGGCATCGGCACCACCGAGTGTTCGCTAAACAAACTTACCATTACTGAAGCCAGGGCACCCAATCCCATCTGCAAAGCGCCCATTAAGGCCGATGCACTGCCTGCATTTTTAGAAAACGGAGCGAGTGATAAAGCAGCTGCATTAGGATTAATTAATCCCAGGCAGGCTAAAAATAAGGCGATAAAACCAATGGTAGTGTATAACTCCAGCCAGTTATTTAAGGCAAAGATCAAAAATACTAAACTGACGATACATTGAGCAATAAGTGCATAAGTGACTATTTTTTTGCTGGTAAACCATTTTAATATCAGACTATTTACCTGGCTCGAACCGATAAACGCTACCGACAGTAAGGCGAAGATCCATCCGTAACCGGTTTTACTTACTTCATATATTTTCATAAATACGGTAGGGGATGAAGATACATAAGCAAATAAACCTGAAAAGGTGATTGAACTAATTAACGCATAAGTATAAAACTGTGGTTCTTTTAAAACCGTAAGGAAATTGGTTAAAATGGGTTTAGGTTTTAAAGAATAGTTGGGATCTGGCGTATAACTCTCCGGTAGTTTGAAAACGGAGGCCAGTAGCATGAAGATGGCCATTAACCCTAAAAATACAAACACATATTTCCAGCCTAACGCAGAGATCAGGTATCCACCTGCAGTTGGAGCCAGCATAGGCGAAACGGCAATTACCAACATCAGTGAAGCAAATACTTTTGGGCTTTCATCTACCGAAAACAGATCCCTAACCATTGCAACCGAGGCTACAGCGGTAGCACAGCTTCCGATGGCTTGTACAAAACGCAGCACAATCAACTGGTTTACATCAGTTACAGCTAAACATAAAAAAGAAGAAAAAATATAAAGCGCCAAACCAAAGTATAGCGGTTTTTTCCTGCCGAATTTATCTAAAAGCGGGCCATACAATAACTGACCAGCTGAAATCCCAATAAAAAAACTGGATAAAGAAAGTGCTACGGTAGATTCTGTACTTTTTAAATCCTTTGCAATATCAACAAAACCAGGCAGGTACATATCAATAGAGAAAGGACCGAGGGCAGCCAGCGAGCCTAAAATAAGGATTAATAAAAAGTGTTGTTTTTTAGCCATTGATCTGATTATTTTCCGAGGCGCAAAGATTGGGAGATTAATTTTGTTAACCTAATCCACAGGTTGAACGATTGTAAAATTGTGAGCCGCAATCAAAAGGCAGATGGGTTATTAAATACGAATTATTAAAATGAACCAATCTCTTCGATAATTTGCCAGATTATTTTTAGATTTATTGCCTATGACTTTTAAGACAAAAGAAAGCCGTTTGCTACTTGTTCTGGGTAGCTTTTTTGTAGCGAATGCTATATTATCAGAATTTATTGGGGTTAAACTATTCAGCGTTGAGGAAACATTGGGCTTTAAAAAGTTCAATATCAATTTGCTGGGTGTTCCAAACTTGTCTTTTGTGATGTCGGCAGGGGTATTAACCTGGCCCATTATTTTCATTATGACAGATATTATCAACGAATATTTTGGTGTTAAACAGGTTCGGTTCTTATCTATCCTTACGTCAATTTTAATTGCGTTTGCTTTTCTGGTGGTTTGGGGATCAATGCACTTAAGTGCCGCAGATTTTTGGGTACATCAGAACATCAATGGAGAAGACCTTAATATGAATAATGCCTTTGCGGGGATTTTTGGGCAAGGCATGTGGATTATTGCAGGTTCCATTACGGCTTTTATTATCGGACAGATGGCAGACGTGCTCATTTTCCACCGAATTAAAAAAATTACAGGTGAACGTGCCTTATGGCTGCGTGCAACCGGCTCCACATTGGTTTCTCAACTGATCGATAGTTTTGTGGTCATTTTTATTGCATTTTATTTAAATCCACAATACCATTATAGCTGGAAAATGGTCGCTGCAATTGGTTTGGTTAACTATACCTATAAATTTATTGTCGCTATCTTGATGACGCCCATATTGTATATTGTACACACGGTTATCGATCGTTATTTAGGGAAAGATCTAGCCCACAAACTGATTAAGATGGCCGGGAGAGGATAAATTTGTTAATTACCTAAACCATTTGATTTATGAAATATACCTTAATATTACTTTTCCTTTTCTCCTTATTTGCTTGTAAGCGCAAAGATGGAAACAAAAAAGATTCAGTTCTTGATATTCAAGGCACCTGGCAACTGGTTTCAGCCACAACTATTGATAAAGGAAAAAGCGAAACGACTGATTATTCCGGAAAACTAAAAATGATCAAGTTATTTAATAACAGCCATTTTGCTTTTCTAAGGCATAGCCTTGATCCGAAAGATACTGCTAACTTTGATGCAGGAGGAGGGACTTTCGTTTTGAAGGGTAGTGATTATACTGAACATCTTGAGTACTACAAAAATAAAAACTGGGAAGGCAAAAAGTTTAACTTCAAACTAGACATTCATCAAGATACCCTGGTCCAAAAAGGAGTTGAAAAGGTCGAAGCAGCAGGGGTAGATCGGGTGATAATCGAAAAATACTTAAGAATAAAACAATAGCTATTTGCAATTAGCAGTTCCAAATCAAAGCGAAGTATTGTGTTTTTGTTTTAAAATCAATCACCTTATTGTTTTATTATGAAACATGCTGTATCGTTGAACTATGGCATATGACATATCAAAAAAAGAAATCGGGGAAAGAATAGCTATCCTTCGTTCGAAAAAGATCTTTCCCAAGAAGATTTAGTAAAAAGAAGGCCTGTAAATCTTTTAAAGGCCGTGGAGTAAACTCAGGTTTAAGATTAATTTATGCTTATTTCCCAGAAGAAAAAAAGATTGTTTTTATTGAACTTTACCATAAAAATGATAAGGAAAACGAAGACCGGCAGCGTATTTTGGATAATTTTAAATAATGCAAAAGGCCGGACTCGCTCCGACCTTTGTACTTAACAACAAAACAAATAAAAAAATTAACCTTAAAAAATAAGTTAGAGGCTGGCCAGTTCGGCAGCAAAAACATTTTCGCTCAATTGCTCCTGTTTATAAATCTGTCTGCCCGTATAGGCCACAAAAACAGATTTATCTAAAAGCAAATCACGGTTTCTGATCAAACTTTCCAGCTTAAGCGTACCTACTACATATTTGTAACTGCTGGCCGCATAACGCTCGCTAATGTTATCAAACTCCAACAGCGTAATCAGGTCTTCATCTGCATAACGTAAATAAATTTCCAAAAGAATCTCTTCTGTATGTTTTACGCCGTTTTCCGAATGATATTTTTTGTATTCATAACGGTAGTCGTACCTTAAGGCAGCAATATCAGAAAGCACGGCAGCACCAGTAGGGTGGCCGCCCGCACCTTTACCGTAGAAAAATTGTTTATCCGCAAAAGCCGCCTGAACGGCAACTGCATTGTATTCGTTTTCTACATTGTACAGAAAATCATCTTTAGCTACGAGTTTAGGTAGTACATAAGTCACAATATCTTTTGTATTTACTTTACGCGCGGTAGGAACCAATTTAATCTTAAAGTTTTTTTCGCGGGCATATTTAATGTCATTGTTGGATAGGTTCTGTATACCAATATTTAAAATAGCATCGGGATTAACAAATAAACCGTAAGCATGCGCTGTAGCAATCGCGAGTTTGTATTTTGGATCGTAGCCGCCCACGTCTAAGATCGGATCAGTTTCCGCAAAACCTAAATCCTGTGCTTCTTTTAACGCCGAATCGTAACTTTGGTTCTCATTAAATATCTTGGAAAGGATATAATTAGATGAGCCATTAAAAATTCCGCTCAAAGCATGAAACAATTCATTATCGTAGTACTCTTCTAAATTCCTGATAATCGGAATACTGCCACAAACTGCACCTTCATACAATAGTGAAGTGCCGTGCTTTTGTTGTAAATCAACCAGCTCTTTTAAGTGTATGGCAATCATTTTTTTATTGGCAGAAACTACATTTTTACCGTTTTTTAATGCACTCGTTACAATCTCATAGGCTGCGTCGGCATCATTGATCAATTCTACAATGGTATTGATTTCCGTATTATTCAGTATCTCGTTACGATCAGTAGTAAACAGATCTTGATTAAGGGTACGCTTCTTCCTCGGATCTTTTATCGCAATTTTAATGATCTCCAGGTTTAAGTTCTGGCTTTGGATAATATCCAATAAACCTTGTCCTACAACACCGAAACCAAATAAACCAATTTTTAAATTCTTACTCATTATTGTTTTTATGATTACACAGATAGGTCGGTTACACCGATATAACTGTTCTTATTTTTGTAATTTTTTTTCAAATTTTATTCCGGTATCCAGTTTTCTTACCTTCTACCTTTATACCCTCAACCCTCTACCTTTCTAAGCCGTATGCTGTAGTTTGATTATTTTCTTATTACGGCTTTCTTTCATAAAATTTCCGATTACATTGGTCAATGCATTGGTTTCGATTAAAAAACCATCATGTCCGTAATCTGAGTGTAAGGCAATAAATTCTGCCCCGGCAATATGGTCGGCCAGGTATTTTTGCTCCGAAAGCGGGAACAACACATCATTTTCTATTCCGATGACCAGGGTGTTCGCCTTAATTAATTTTAAGGCATCGCCAATGCTTTTGCGGTTACGGCCAACATTATGGCTGTCCATTGCTTTAGTTAAATAATAATAACTGTAAGCATTAAAGCGGTTAATCAGTTTTTCGCCCTGATAATTCTGATAAGAAGACGACCTGAAGTGGTCAGTTTTATCGTTAACACTTTCTACCTGTGTACTGCCATAAGCATCGTAGGTTCTATAGCTTAAAAGTGCAATGCTACGGGCAGTTTTTAAACCTTTGCTACCACCGTTTGGTTGGTTAGCGTAAAAAGTTCTATCGGTAGTAATGGCCAAACGCTGGCTTTCGTTAAAAGCGATACCCCAGGGAGAATGTGCTGCATTAGTGGCAATTAAAATCAGGTTTTCAATTTTATTCGGGTCTGAAATACTCCATTCAACTGCTTGTTGTCCGCCCAAAGAACCACCTATTAATAACTTGATATAGTTTATGCCTAAATGCGAAGCCAATAACTGGTGTGCTGACACCAAATCGCGAATGGTAAACTGTGGAAAAGAAAGGTAATATGGCAGGCCTGTTACCGGATTTGTACTCAAGGGGCTAGTGCTACCATAATGAGAGCCTAAAACATTGGCGCACACAATATAGTGTTCCGCAGAATTGAACAAGGCATTTTGCCCGAACAAACCTTCCCACCATTCAAAAACATCTGCATTGGCAGTAAGTGCATGGCAAACCCAGATAACGTTATCTTTAGCTGCATTTAGTTTCCCATAAGTTTGATAAGCAACCTGCAGGTTACGGATTTTTTTTCCGTTTTCTAATTTAAACTGTTTATGATGATTATATATTGATGCTGTACTCATTGTTTTGTTGTATCGGAAGGTAAATGTGCTTAAGCTAATAAACTCTCGGTAGAAACTTGTGCGTTAATGGCTGCAAATGCCTGTTCGAAATCAGCTTTAATATCATCGATATGCTCAATCCCAACTGAGACCCTTAAGGCATTTGGTTTTACGCCCGCGGCCAGTTGTTCTTCTTCACTCAATTGCTGGTGTGTGGTGGCCGATGGCTGGATGATCAGCGTTTTGGCATCGCCCACGTTGGCTAGGTGCGAAACCAGTTTCAAATGATCAATAACCTGCGTGGCATTTTCCTTGCTTCCGTTTAGTTCAAAAGACAGTACGGCTCCAAAACCATTGCTTAAATATTTTTTCGCAAGATTGTTGTATTTGCTACTTGCTAATCCGGGATATTGTACTTCTTTAACCAGCGGATGGTTTTCTAACCAGGTGGCTAGTTCAAGGGCATTATCAACATGGCGTTGTACGCGGAGCGATAGCGTTTCCAGTCCTTGCAACAAAAGAAAAGAATTAAAAGGCGATAAGGCAGGCCCAAGATCTCTTAATCCTTCTACACGGGCACGAATGATAAACTGAATATTACCGAACGGCCCGCCAATGCCAAAAACATCACTGAAAACCAAGCCATGGTAACCTGCTGAAGGCTCGGAGAACTGCGGGAATTTCCCGTTACCCCAGTTATAGTTTCCGCCGTCGACAATTACGCCGCCAATGCTTGTTCCATGACCACCGATCCATTTCGTTGCAGATTCTACCACGATGTTGGCCCCGTGTTCTAATGGCTTAAATAAATAACCTCCTGCACCAAAAGTATTATCAACCACCAACGGGAGGTCATATTTTTTGGCAATAGCGGCAATCTTCTCAAAATCAGGTACACTAAAGGCTGGATTGCCGATGGTTTCCAGATAGATGGCTTTGGTTTTATCGGTAATTTTAGCTTCAAATTCCTCGGGCACATCCGGATTGGCGAAATCTACATGGATACCTAAACGTTTAAAAGCCACTTTAAACTGGTTATATGTTCCGCCATAAATGTGAGAAGAAGAAACAATACTATCACCAGCCTCCAGTATATTATTTAAAGCGATGAATTGTGCAGCCTGTCCTGAGGCCACGGCCAGAGCAGCAACGCCACCTTCCAAAGCGGCAATACGTTTTTCAAAAACATCGTTGGTTGGATTCATGATCCTGGTGTAGATATTACCAAACTCCTTTAGAGCAAATAAATTGGCACCGTGCTCAGCACTATTGAACCCGTAAGACGTCGTTTGGTAAATGGGTACGGCTCTTGAACCTGTTGTTGGATCTATTTCCTGACCAGCGTGTAATTGTAAAGTTTCAAATTTATATGATGTTGACATAATTTCTGTTTTAATTTATGAATTGATGAGATAACTAGCTTAGGGTAGTTCTAAAGCTTAAAAGGGCGTATCCCGGTTATCCGGGACCTTCCAGTTTGAGGGAAACAAAAAAGGAAGATTTTTAAATTACTGTATGCAACAGCACATACAAGCCATAGCAGGCATATAACTGCAAGTAACAGAAATAGCAACTTGTTTTACCTTTTTAAGGTCTGCATTGGATTCGCTTAGCGATCGAAGATTTAATGTTTTCATCAGTTATAATTTATATCACCAAATAACACCATGTTATCTGGTCAGGAATTGGCACCTTCTCTTTCTGAGGGTTGCCAGTGGGTCATCGAGCCAGTCTCTCGCCACTTCTTTATAAATCAACCTGTGAAGATTGACTTTTATTTAGCTTTCCGCCAAATAATATTTCAAATGTCAGGATTAATTTTTAATACACAAAATAAAATTTTGATTTTTAAATAAACAACTGATAACTAGTTGTTTAATTTTATGTTGGGCTGCTAAAATCGAACTTTCGATGCGAAATTAGCGCTTAATATGCTAAGTTTGCACTACCTATCTAAATATGATTATCATGAAAAACACAAGCGTTTTAAGTTTAAGCCTGCTATTCACGGTGATGTTTGTCAGCACCACCAATGCCCAGTTTGGAGGTTTGAAAGATAAATTATTAAAAATCGGAACCGCCCAGGGTGCCAAAGCCTTAGGGGTAGACAGGTTTCTGAAACAGCCCGCTGCTATAACCACCAGTTTTGAAGATGTAAACAGGGAAGGTGAAAAAATGCCCGACTTTATTACTTCGTTAAATTTAAAGGCACAACCATTGTATTTACTACCTAAAAATCCAGAGGGCGGATTTGTGCTTTGCGAGGGGCTTTATGAGATGACCAACAAAAGTTATTGTTTAAAGGCGGGAACATTTGCGCCGTCAAAAGGCGATGGTTATATGTTCGCTCCCGTACTAGGTTCTAAGGAAGAAATAGTGGTTGCGATATTGAAAAGCGCAGAAAAACATCCTGAAGTGGATCAACATGACATCCAGGCGCTGCTGTGGACCATTATTGCCAGAACAAAATTTGCTGATTTTAACGGACAGGTAAAATTAACCGCTGTAAAATTATTAACCCCGGGTCAGATTACACAATTGGAGGGAGACGCCCTGGGTGTGTTACCTTTTGATGTAATGGAAAAGGCTAAAGACCAGTTGCCAGCGGGTGTAAAGGCAGTTTTTGAGGCAGAAAACAATATCAGACAGCTGGTAGCTTCCGGAAATTACACTTATGCTGATATGGAAAAATATGCGATTGTGGCGGGTATGGCCCCACCAAGAAGCGATGTACCAAGCGGCATCTGGACCAAACATCCTGATGGTTATTACATACGTTATTTTCCTTCAGGTTATTCAGTTACCAAAGTACAGGTATATGTGCCAAAGGAATTAATGGCAAATGGGAACAAATTGGTTTATGATGCTGCAGGAGATATTGCTTGTCCTGCGAATACGGGATCACAACGTTTAGCACAAACAAATGAGCCACTGGAGGCAAACTATTCTTTGAAACTGACCACGGTTTGTAATCCGAAATAGATTTTTAGTCCTATAAGGTTTCAGAAACCTTATAGGACTGTAGAAAACTTTAGCTTAACGCCTGCTCCAAATCGGCAATAAGATCGTCTGCATGTTCCAGTCCAACGGAAATACGGAGCAGATTTTTAGGCGTTTTGCTATCCGGCCCCTCTACTGAGTAGCGATGTTCGATTAAACTCTCCACACCACCTAAACTGGTCGCCTGTGCAAATAACCGGACCTTATTCGCCACTTTATGAGCGGCTTCAACACCACCTTTAACCAGGAATGACATCATGCCACCAAAATCTTTCATCTGTTTTTTTGCAATACCATGTTGCGGATGGTCTTCCAGTCCAGGATAAAAAACGGCCTCTACATTTGGATGTTTATTTAAATAGTGAGCGATAATCTTCCCGTTTTCACAATGCCCTTTTATGCGGTAGGCCAGGGTTTTTATGCTTCTGCTTAATAAAAAGCAATCGAAGGGTGATGGAACGGCACCACCGGTTTGCTGTATGTTTTTGATTTTCTCCCACAGCTCATCTTTCTTTGCTGTCACCAAAATTCCTCCAAGCACATCGCTATGGCCACCAAGGTATTTCGTGCTGCTGTGCATGACAATATCTGCTCCTAATAAAATTGGATTTTGTAAAATAGGGGAAGCAAATGTACTATCGCAGACCATGGTGATATTTTTAGCCTTAGCTATTTTAGCAATCTCTTCTATATCGGTAACCTTCAACAGTGGATTGGATGGTGTTTCGATCCAAATTAGTTTTGTATTGGGCTTAATGTTTGATTCTATTAGCGACAAATCGGTCTGGTCAATAAAATCAAATTCCAGGCTATTGTTAAAAATCGTCAGCAATTGTTTTTTAATGCCCCAATACATATCGTCTGGTGCAATAATGTGACTGCCTGGTTTCAAAGCTTGAAACAATGCCAAACCGCAGGTATTACCCGAGGAAAATGCTGCTGCATCTTCGCCATATTCCAGTTTAGCTACAGTGTTTTCTAAAGCAGACCGGTTTGGATTGCTTACCCTGCTATACATGTGTCCGCGAGGATAGCCACCATCTTCGTCACGAAAAAATGTGGTAGATAAATTAATAGGCAGTGTAACATCACCTGTATTGATTTTTACAAGATTAGCCGCGTGAATAGCAAGGGTTTCTGGTTTCATGATGATTGATTTTGGACGATGTAATATGGGTATGGGATTTAATAATTTAGCGCTAATTTAAGGTTAGTAACGGTTTTGGCAAGATTTATGTAACAAGTTTGACAAAATTTAAATTACATAGAAAATGAAAAGATTATTTATAGCTATCTCAATTGCATGTTCTACCTTAGTAATGTTACAAAGTTGTAATACTGCAAAAAGAGTAACTGCAGGCGTAACGGGTAGCAGAGGTACAGTTGTTCGCGAATGGGTAGTGAGTAATGTAGCTTTGGAAGGTTTGCCTGATGGTGCTGTTCAGGGCTTATTTGGAGAGAAATCTTACAAATGTTTTGAGGGAAGTACATGGAATTTAACCAATAGTGGTAATGGATCTTATACCTTACCTGCATCAAGTACCTGTGGTGCTGTAATGCAGACTATTTTCTGGTCGGCTGCCCCTAAGGATCAAACTTTCCAGTTTAAAAAAATATACGAGGGTGACAAAGCAAAAAATGTAACTGAAGGTTATCGTTTAGTATTAACTGAACTTTCAAGCACACAAATGGTATTAAAATCACCAATTGAATTTGGTGGCAGAACTGCAAATATTATTCTAACTTTTGTACCTGCAGCCAGATAATATTTAACATCGAAAAACATACCCTTAAAGCACTTCTGAAAAGAGGTGCTTTTTTTGTTTACTGTCTTTTAGGGTTGCCACGGAGACACGGATTTACCCGAAGTTTCTTAGAATCACTTGTAGCAGCTTGTTAGCATTGAACTTAGATTCAGGTTTTATCTTACATAAACTACCGTCAAGTGTTGAAACATGGATTTATCCCCGAGCTTGATAGTTATTTCTTCGTGACTTCTACGTTTCGGTGGCTAATGTTAACGCCTATAGCTAAGTTTACGATAAAAAGCAATCAATATCTGTGTTCAACTGTGTTTAATAATCAAATACAATATCCAAAAATCACGGTTTGTTACAAGAAAATGATTTTCAAATCGGCTCATTATCGTATTTTTGTTCAAAATAAATCAGGAATGAATACAACTGAGCAAGTTGAAAAAATATTAGCTGATACCAATTTATCAACTGAACTACGAAACATCGCGCATAAAGTTCTTCATAAAGAGCGGATTACCTTCGACGAAGGTGTGTACTTATACGAACATGCAGAATTGGGTTATCTTGGCGTATTGGCCAATTTTATCCGCGAACAGAAACATGGCGATAAAACCTATTTTAACCGCAACTTCCATCTTGAACCTACCAACCTTTGCGTTTACGACTGCAAATTTTGTTCTTATTCCCGTTTAATCAAGCAAAAGGAGGAAGGCTGGGCCTTAACGATGGAGCAAATGCTCGATATTGTTAAAAAATATGATGGCGAACCGGTAACAGAGGTACACATTGTAGGAGGGGTACTTCCGCAATATGATGTGGCCTTTTATTCGGCTTTGTTCACCGCTATTAAACAACACCGTCCGGATTTACATGTTAAAGCATTAACCCCTGTAGAGTACCACTATATCTTCAAGAAGGCTAAAATTGATTACGCAATGGGTATGCGTTTGATGAAAGAAGCCGGCTTGGAATCTATACCGGGCGGAGGGGCAGAAATTTTTCATCCCGAAATCAGGGAACAGATTGCCAAAGACAAATGTACCGGTCAGCAATGGCTGGATATCCATGAAGAATGGCACAAATTAGGTATGCGGAGTAACGCAACCATGCTTTATGGACATATTGAGAAATACTGGCACCGGGTTGACCATATGGAAAAACTACGTCAACTGCAGGATCGTACGGGCGGTTTCCAAACTTTTATTCCTTTAAAATTCAGAAATCAGCATAACCAGATGAGCAATGTGCCTGAATCTTCGGTAATTGAAGATTTGAGAAATTATGCAATTGCCCGCATCTATCTAGATAATTTTGATCATATTAAAGCTTATTGGGCCATGATCAGTCGCGAAACGGCACAGTTATCCCTAAATTATGGCGTTGATGATATTGACGGTACTTTGGATGATACGACTAAAATTTACTCAATGGCTGGAGCCGAAGAGCAGAATCCGGCGATGAGCACTAAAGAGCTGGTTAATCTGATTAAACAAGTGGGCCGGAAAGCAATAGAACGCGATACACTATACAATGTAGTTACCGATTTCGAAAATGTTGTTTTTGAGGAAGAAAAGAAACCGCAATATTATAAACTACCGGTAGTGAATTAAGATTGTTATGATGATAGGATTTTAAGATCTTTTCGCAAAGTCAAAAAAATAATAAATAAAAAATGTTAATCCTGCAATCTTATAATCCAAAAAATCCCATTTAATGGTTAAAGAAATATACATCATACGCCACGGCGAAACAGAACTTAACAGACAGGGCATAGTACAGGGCAGGGGTATAAATTCTGATCTAAATGATTTGGGAAGGGCGCAAGCTGAAGCTTTTTATCAAAAATACAAGGATGTTCCTTTTGATAAAATTTATACATCCGATCTTAAACGAACCTGGCAAACGGTGCAGAAGTTTATCGATGCTAAATTACCGTGGGAAAAACTTTCGGGATTAGATGAGCTGGCATGGGGTATCTGGGAAGGAAAACCCAATACCGAAGAGGCACGCGAGGCTTTTCGTGAGATGTTACAAAGCTGGGAAAATGGAGATTATTCCGCGCATTTTGAAGGTGGCGAAAGCGTTCAGGATGTTTACGAACGTTTAAAACAACCCATGGAGGTTTTAATGACCCGACCAGAGGAAAAAACAGTATTGCTTTGTATGCATGGCCGGGCGATGCGTGTTTTTTTATGCTTACTCCTAGGAAAACCATTGAGCGAAATGACTGAATTCCCACATCAGAATACCGTGTTGTACAAAATGGGTTTTGAGGATGGAAAATTTACCGTGCTCGAATTTAACAGCGCAGTACATTTAGACGGTTTAGTAATCGGAGAATAAACGGCCCCGGTTCGTGCCTTCATGAAACGAAGTGCGTTAATCGTTCTGAGAAAACAAACCAGCATAAGATTGTTTAGTAATTAAATAATTTGCTTAACGCCAAACGCGAAGCGCAAAACATAACACCTTGAATAAGATTAAAATATCGGCGGTTGCCTACACCAATACAAAAGCTTTTATATACGGATTAACACATTCGGACATCATTAATAAGATTGATTTAAGTTTAGATATCCCTTCAGATTGCGCAGCAAAAGTGATTAATGGTCAGGCAGATATCGGCCTGATGCCTGTCGCAGCTATTCCTTTGGTTCCAAATGCCAATATTGTGGCCGATTACTGTATAGGTAGTGATGGCGGCGTAAATTCTGTATTTATTTTTAGTGAAGTTCCGGCAAATGAAATTAAAACGCTAAGGCTGGATGCCCACTCGCGTACCTCAAATAACTTAGCCAAAGTATTGCTAAAATTTCATTGGAAAAAGGAGGTAGAATTTACTACCGATCCTGACGCAAAAACAGATGCTTTTGTTTTGATTGGCGACAGGACTTTTGGTAAAAAAGATGATTTTGCCTACGCTTATGATATGGGCGAGGAATGGAAAAAACTTACGGGCTTACCTTTTATGTATGCAGCTTGGGTAGCTAATAAGGAGATTTCAGAAGATTTTAAAGCTGAATTTAATGCAGCTTTAAAGTTTGGTTTAGATCATAGAAAGGAAGTTTTGGCGGAATTAGCTGAATCGCCAAATTTCGATCTGGAAGATTATCTTTATCATAAACTTCAATTTGATGTGACAGAAGACAGAAAGAAAGCTTTGAATCTGTTTTTGGAATATATAGAAGAATTAGAAAAAGTTAAATTATAAAAAACTACAATAATGATTGTCACGTTGAGCCTGTCGAAACGCTTCATAAAATACGTTTAGAGGTCCTTCGACAGGCTCAGGATGACATTTATACCTATTAATGTGCTTTCATTTTTCCTGCCACTTTTTCTAAAGCACTTTTTAGTTTTGTTAAGGCGCCTGTGATGGCTAAATCGTACGTATTACCTAGGTTAGTTACTGCAATTGGATCTTTTCCGGTTATTCTGGCCTCTAGCAAACATCTTTTATCATCCAGACCATCTTTACTACCGTTCTCATCAGAAAGATGAACTTCTAAACGCGTAATCAGATCGCTAAACCTGCTCAGGCCTTCATTTAACTGAGTGTTGATTTTTTCTTCGTATTCCTGATGTATGGTTAAATTCTTGTCGGTGTTCAGTTGGATCGTCATAATTAAAAAATTAGGTTAAAATTTATATAAAGTTAACACATGACCAGGGTAATTGTTTCTATGGGTTAACTGATTAATTGTATTAATTGGTTAATTGTATCATAGGTACCAGATCTATTATACAATTGGGTTAGTACAGACCATTGTATCTAAACCTGGTAGGAGCGAACACGAGCGCAGCGAAGTAAAGCGGATAACAGGACTACACTATCCCAAATGCACAGAAACCTCCATTTCCAAATAATGGCAGTTGTTTAATCGTATAAATGGTTAACTGTATAACTACCAGATCTATTATATAACTGGGTTAAAACAGACCATTGTAGCTAAACCTGGTGGGAGCGAACACGAGTGCAACGAAGTAAAGCGTATAACACAGGACTACACTACCCCAAATGCACAGAAACCTCCATTTCCAGATAATGGCAATTGTTTAATCGTATAAGTTGGTTAACTGTGTAAGTGCCGAATTTATTGTATAACCGGATTAAAACAGACCATTGTACCTAAACCTGGTAGGAGCGAACACGAGCGCAGCGAAGTAAAGCGGATAACAGGACTACACTATCCCAAATGCACAGAAACCTTCATTTCCAAATAATGGCAATTGTTTAATCATATAAATTGGTTAACTGTTGACAAAAGAAAATTATTATGCACTTGGGTTAAAACAGACCATTGTGACTAAATCTGATTGAAGCGGTAGCTCCCGATTAAAAAGAAGGGACTACAAGCGGAGCAGGATTGCGTTACCCCAAATGTACAGAACCCTTGATTTTCGAATGATAGTTAACCGTTGATGGAAGAAAACGATGATGAGGTTAAAGTTAACTGATCAACCCTGGCTTTTAAACAATCTTTCAACTTTTCAACAAAACAGCGGTAAAATGCTTATTCGTGTTATCTTTATGGCTTTTGTAAATTCATTTCAGTTTTGGCTAAAGACACGAATAAAGAAACCCCGTTAATGCAGCAGTACAACGCGATAAAAGCGAAGTACCCGGGTGCACTTTTACTATTTAGGGTTGGCGATTTTTATGAAACCTTTGGCGAAGACGCCATTAAAACGGCACAGATTTTAGGCATCGTATTAACCAGAAGAGGTACTGGCCCCAATGGTGGTGCGTTAGAACTGGCCGGTTTTCCGCACCATTCTTTAGATAATTATTTATCGAAACTGGTCAGGGCGGGGCAGCGCGTTGCCATTTGCGATCAGCTTGAAGATCCTAAAACAACAAAAACCATTGTAAAACGAGGTGTAACAGAGCTGGTTACGCCAGGCGTAGCTTACGGCGACAATATTGTAAACCAGAAATCGAACAATTTCCTGGCCTGCGTTTTTTTCGATAAAACACAATTGGGTGTTTCATTTTTAGATATATCTACAGGCGAATTTTTAATTGCGCAAGGCAATAGCGATTATATCGATAAACTTCTGCAGGGTTTTAAGCCTACAGAAGTGATCTTTCAAAAATCAAAGCGACAAGCCTTTACCGAAAACTTTGGCGACCGTTTTTACACCTTTGGCTTAGACGAATGGCCATTTACCACTGATTTTGGAAACGAAACCCTGATGAAACATTTTGAAGTTTCGTCATTAAAAGGTTTCGGTATCGATCGTTTACAAAGCGGAATTGTTGCTGCTGGTGTTATTTTACATTATTTAGGTGAAACTGAACACCGCAACCTGCAGCACATTACTTCCATTAGCCGCATTGAGGAGGACCGTTACATGTGGCTCGACCGTTTTACCATCCGAAACCTGGAATTGGTGAATTCGCCTAACGATAATGCAGTCACTCTTTTTGATATTCTGGATCATACCTGTACCCCAATGGGCGCACGTTTGTTACAGAAGTGGATTATTATGCCATTAAAAGAGCTGAAACCCATTCAGGAACGCTTGGGCATGGTAGAATATTTTGTGGCAAACGAAACATTACAGGAAGAATTTCTATCGCACATTAAACAGATAGGCGATTTAGAACGTTTAATTTCCAAAGTTGGTTTACAACGGGTTGGCCCGAGGGAATTGGTGGCTTTAAAACGTGCACTTTACCACATTGAAGCCGTTAAAAAACTTGCTGCAGATTCTAAAAATCCTTTCCTGATTAAAATAGCAGATCAGTTAAATCCATGTTTAGCCATCCGGGAACGAATAGAAAAGGAATTACAGGCCGAACCACCAGCATTGCTGATTAAAGGAAATGTAATTGCCGACGGGGTTGACGAAGATTTAGACCGTTTGCGCAAAATTGCTTTTGGCGGGAAAGATTACCTGGTTCAGATTCAGAAGCGGGAAGCAGAAGCAACAGGTATCCCATCTTTGAAAATAGCCTTCAATAATGTATTTGGTTATTATTTAGAAGTTACCCATACCCATAAAGATAAGGTACCCGATGGCTGGATCCGTAAGCAGACCTTGGTAAATGCGGAACGATACATCACGCCCGAGCTGAAGGAGTATGAAGATCAGATTTTAGGTGCTGAAGAAAAGATACAGGCCATCGAAATCCGTTTGTACAACGAACTGATGTATGAAACGGCGAGTTACATCAAACCCATCCAGCTTGATTCATATCTCATCGCACAGCTTGATTGTTTGCTGTGTTTTGCTCAACTGGCAGCTAAAAACCATTATAACAAACCAAAGGTTACCCAAAACAAAGTGCTCGATATTAAAGGTGGCCGCCACCCGGTAATTGAAAAACAATTGCCTGTTGGTACAGAATACATCACCAACGATGTATATCTTGATACCGAAAGTCAGCAGATCATCATGATTACCGGTCCTAACATGGCGGGTAAATCAGCCATTTTAAGGCAAACAGCATTAATTGTATTAATGGCACAGATGGGTTCCTTTGTGCCGGCAAAAGATGCAGAAGTAGGCATAGTGGATAAGATTTTTACCCGTGTGGGAGCATCTGATAACATCTCTTCAGGAGAAAGTACGTTTATGGTAGAAATGAACGAGACGGCAAGTATCCTGAACAATATCTCTGATGATAGTTTGATCCTGCTTGATGAAATTGGTCGCGGAACGAGTACATATGATGGTATTTCGATTGCCTGGGCAATTGCTGAATTTCTGCATCAGCATCCAACGGCCCGACCTAAAACCTTATTTGCTACGCACTACCATGAGCTAAACGAACTGGCCAATACCATGCCCCGCATTAAAAACTTTAATGTATCGGTAAAAGAAATGAGCAATAAGGTAATTTTCTTAAGAAAACTTATACCTGGTGGTAGTGAACATAGCTTTGGTATACATGTGGCAAAAATGGCCGGTATGCCGACAAAATTAATAGGCCGTGCGAATGAGATTCTTAAAAAATTAGAAATAGACCGTACAGAAGGGCAAAGCATAAAAGATAGCATTAAAAAAGTACAAAACCAGGCTTACCAGTTACAGATGTTTGCCATTGATGATCCGATTTTGGTGAAAATACGTGATACTTTAAATAATTTAGATGTAAATGCGTTAACTCCTGTTGAGGCACTGTTAAAATTAGACGAAATACAGCGGTTAATAAAAAATTAACGACAGGTAAAAACCTGAACATAGATGTTGGTAGGATTGGTATGATAGCTATCTGTCTGATTGTGTGACCAAAAGAATTAAAAAATATGATAAAAACTAAATATTGTTATTCTTTAATTTTAATGCTCTCCATCATTATAACATCCTGCGGAACAAGAAAATACACGGTTAAAAGTGATACGAAAGCAGCACAGGCGGCTGATGCGATGGCTAATTTAAAAAGCAAATCGCTTTATCGTTTTATTACCGATTGGACAGGAGTGAGGTACCGTTTTGGCGGATTAGATAAGAATGGGATTGATTGTTCCGGTTTTGCATTCTTATTGGAGAAAGAAATATTTGGGGTTACGCTGCCACGTATTTCTCGCGAGCAGGCCAATGTGGTCAGAAGAAAAGATATCGATAACCTGAAAGAGGGCGATCTTGTGTTTTTCTCTTTTGGTGGAAACGATGTAGACCATGTTGGCGTTTACCTCAATAATGGTTTTTTTGTACATGCCAGTACCACACGAGGGGTAATTGTAGATGATTTAACATTACCTGCTTATCAAAAGGTTTTGGTTAAATCCGGATCGGTTAATTGATAGCTGTCGTCATTTGGACTGAAGTGCAACGAAATGGAGAAATTTTTAATATCTGTTCTCAACTACCAACCGATCCAAGAATCACAGACGCTTAACAGGCTTCATTAAGATCCCCGCCTGCACGGAAATGAAGAACAACCGTTCAGGGTGACGGAATGTAAAACAACAATCCACTAAAATTTCGTTATCATGCGCATACTCCTCATAATCGGTTTTTCTTTAATAACTTATGCTACTAATGCACAAGTAAAATTACTCACCCTAAATGAACTGGATAAACGCATTGCCAATGGAAAAGATACCACCTACGTCATCAATTTCTGGGCAACCTGGTGCTCGCCATGCGTAGCCGAATTGCCGAATTTTGAGAAACTACGGTTAGCTAATATAAAGAAACCGGTGAAAGTAATTTTGGTAAGCCTGGATTTTAAATCAAAACTGCAAAAAGAAGTTATTCCATTTGTACAGCGTAATCAAATCAATGCGGAAGTATATCTTTTAAATGAGCCTGGTCAGCAACAGTATACAGAACGGATCGACAAAAAATGGTCGGGCGCTATTCCTGCTACCTTGTTTGTAAACCAAAAATCAAGGCAACTTTATGAAAAAGAATTTACCGAAGCGGAACTGAAAAATACTTTGCTGAACTTGAAATAAATCACACCTCAAGTTAAAAAAAAAATTAAATATAACTCAACCACCATTGCCTGTGTGTTTGCTTGTATCTTTTAAACCACCTGCAGGGAAGGTACAAAGAAGCTACCACACAGATCCATATCAAATAAACAGCAGGTAAACCAAATCCAAAAGCTGCCGGCCTAAATAAAAACGGAACCTGCATAATTTCTTTTTCGCTATGCCCTGTGGCAAAAAATGCCATCACCAGGAGTATATGCAATAAATAAAAATGTATCACATAATAAAAGAAAGGTACAGCGCCGTATACGGCGTTGATCTTCGTAAACCAATTAGCTGTTTTTTCGATAAGCGCCAAAAATAGCAGTGCTGGGCCCAATGTCATGGCTGTGTATTGCAAGGAGGGAGGATATTTGCTTACGTTAAAAAAGGACAACAGGTTCTTAAAGAAATCACGATACTCCTTACGCGGTGCCGGATCGCCGTAAATATTGATGAGCCTCAAGGTAATAAACAATAATATTGTTAATATTCCGGCAACCAGTAGTTTTCGCTTTCTGAGTTCTTTAGCATATTCTTTTTTATACCATGCGCCAATCCCATAACCTAAAAACATAATGCCTGTCCAGGGCAGGATGGCATAAAAAATACCGACTAAATGATTGCTGGATAATGGTACAACCGTTCCAGAAGCAGTAAAAAATACTTTCAAAATCAATCCGGCTGTTTGATCGGCTGGTTTGGGCAATAAATCAAAAAGATTGTGTCCAAAAACCAGAATATAGCCGATGACGACTACGCTTTGATAAGAGATACGGCTTGCCAATGCCAGGAAGATCATGCTCCAGCCAGTTGCCCAGATTACCTGTAAAATAATAAAGTTGTATTGCAGGTTAAAGGTAAGACCGAGCGATACCACTGCTATTTCAATAAAAATTAACCATAAACCCCGTTTAAATAAAAATGAAGCCGCCTGAGCTGGCGTTTTATGTTGTGCAGATAAATAAGCTGATAATCCTGACAGGAAAACAAAAACGGGTGCACAGAAATGGGTAATCCAGCGGGTAAAAAACAACAGGCCCGTGGTGTTCTCAGGATTTAGCGGATCAGCTGTCATCGCACCAATATGAAAGAAATCTCTGGTATGATCCAGCGCCATTACAATCATTACAAATCCACGTAGTATATCAATAGATAAAATACGTTTAGACAGTGAAGTGTTATCAGCATCCATAAAATTAGGCTTGGTTAGTTAAATATATTATTTTATATCTATAATTAGTTACCTTAGCAAAAGAACACAAGCTGAATCTATTCAAGATATTGTATAAGAAAATCGATTTAGGAATAGTTTAATTGAATATATTGATTTTGATGTTCGAAAAATTATGATAATATTTGTTAAGGACTAACCGAATAATATTTACCGCTGCAAGTGATATGAATTTATGAGGTACCGTAACACTATCACTAAAAATTATACCTAAATATCATAATTAATCATAATGAAAAGAAGGACATTTATACAAAACACTGGCTTATTAGGAGCAGGCGTTGTTGCATCAAAATTTTCTTTCGCCGCTAATCTGGCGCCCGAATTTCCTGTGGTACGCGTAGCTGCTGCAAAACGACATTTTAAAAGTAAAGCGGTAGACGCAGCCATTAACACCTTCAGGTCAAATGTTAAGAATCCCGAATTAGCATGGCTGTTTGAAAATTGTTTTCCAAATACTTTAGATACAACGGTTTATCATGAAGAAAAAGATGGCAGACCAGATACCTATGTAATTACAGGCGACATTGATGCCATGTGGCTACGCGATAGTTCAGCCCAGGTTTGGCCTTACCTGCAATTTGTAAATGAAGACGAGCCACTAAAAAAGCTAATTGCCGGTGTAATTATTCACCAAACCAAATGTATTTTAAAAGATCCTTATGCCAATGCTTTTTATGGTGATGCCAATAAAGTGGGAGAGTGGAAGACCGATAAAACCGCTATGCAGCCAGGCGTACACGAGCGCAAGTGGGAAATCGATTCATTGTGTTACCCGATCCGTTTGGCTTATCATTATTGGAAAAAGACAGGTGATAAAACCCCTTTCGATGCCGATTGGAAAAAAGGAATTGAGGCTACGTTGAAAACTTTTAAAGAGCAACAGCGCAAAACCGGTAAAGGCCCTTATCATTTCCAGCGGGAAACCACACAACCTACCGATTCGTTACCCATGGCGGGTTACGGTTTTCCGGTAAATCCGGTTGGTTTGATCTGTTCTGCTTTCCGCCCGAGTGATGACGCCACTATTTTTCCATTTCTGGTTCCTTCAAACTTCTTTGCGGTATCAAGCTTAAAGCAGGCTGCAGAGATGATTAAAGCGCTAAACAGCGATAAAACTTTAGAAAGTAATTTATTAAATCTGGCCAACGAGGTAAATGCTGCGCTTCAAAAACATGCCATCGTAAACCACCCTAAATATGGCAAAATTTATGCTTTTGAGGTAGATGGTTTTGGAAGTTCTTACTTAATGGACGATTCAAATGTACCCAGTTTATTGAGTTTGCCTTATCTGGGCGCGATGAAAATTGAAGATCCGATTTATCAGAACACCAGAAAATTTGCCCTTTCTAAAGATAATCCATATTTTTTTAAAGGCACAGCGGCCGAAGGTATTGGTGGGCCACACGCGGGGCAAGACATGATCTGGCCAATGAGCATTACCATGCGTGCACTTACTTCTAAAGATGATGCCGAGATTAAATATTGTATAGATACTTTGCGCAAAACACACGCAGGCAAAGGTTTTATGCACGAGTCGTTCAACAAAGATAATCCAGCCAACTTTACAAGAGCCTGGTTCGCCTGGTCGAATACGCTATTCGGAGAATTGCTCTGGAAAACGTATCATGAGAAACCTGCCTTGTTAAAGGCATAAACGCTACGGGCCGTGTTTGTATTGATCGTTTTGATAAAAGGCGAATCGATATAAACACGGTTTTGTTTGACACAAGGGGATCCAGATTAAATCGGTAAATTATCCGTTATTAAAAGAATCAATATGAGCAACATTTTTGTAGACGATAAAGTGCCGACATCGACACTGCTGGAACTAAAAGCAGGAGATGCGATTAACAATAATCATTTAGCGGGTGTCATCAAACAGATTGATATCACCGAAACGGATGAATTTTTAATGTTTCGATTTGTATTGGCAAAGGGTGAAATTGAAGTAAGAAAACTTAAACAGGTTTGTTAGCGCTATGCTCTTATCAACTACTGGATAAGGATACGATAAACGATTTTGCAATTAACCTTATTGTTTAGGGTTAAAATCCTTCGACTCCGTTACGATTGACAGACTCAACTAGTGCCGTTGTCATCCGATAGCAATCGGATTTGGTGTATGCCGGAACCTTAAAGCAAACGATCTAAGATTCCCCATCCGATAGCTATCAAATCAAGTTTGGAATGACGATTCTCAAAGGGATATTACTAATTAGATTTTATCTGTTATTTATAATGATTTTTATCCATTAAATTATCCCCCGGCACGACCGACTGGAAATAAATACGTTCAAAAAAACTTTAGAACAGTTTACCGATCGGACACCGATAATTAATTAAACTGGTACGTTTTGCCGGCCAGCGTATTAAAACGATATCTGAAATCTTTATCCGATTTTTCCTGAACAATATCTTTCGCGTTTCCCTTTAGCTGATTCGGCGTTCTTACGATACATGGCCCGCCTGATAATGATTTGATAGCTAAAGAAACCACTTTTCCATTTTTCCACTCCAGATTGGTAATCTCGAAGTCTCCACGTGCCCTTAAACCCTGAATGCTTCCCGTAACCCATTGATCAGGCAAAGCTGGCAGAAATTGCAGTTCGCCGGCCTGGCTTTGCAGCAGCATTTCAGAAATACCTGCAGTATAGCCGAAATTTCCGTCAATTTGAAAGGGTGGGTGTGCGCAGAGTAAATTGGTATAAATTCCTCCTCCCTTATTGTAATCGGTACCTGAACCACCAACGGGCGTAATAAAGTTTTGCAGGATTTTATAAGCGTGATTACCATCCTGCAACCTGGCCCAGAAATTCATTTTCCAGGCCATCGACCAACCAGTCGATTCATCGCCACGGGCAGTTAAGGTTACTCGGGCTGCCTTTGCCAGTTCTGGTGTTTTAATGGTGCTGATTTCTCTGCCGGGGTGTAAACCAAAGAGATGTGAAATGTGCCTGTGCTGATCGGCAGGGTCATCACGATCGGTTTCCCATTCCTGTAACTGACCCCATTTCCCAATTTTTGGCTTTAATAAGTGTGCTTTTAAATCGGCAATGTGTTTTTTGTAATCAGCATCTATGCCTAAAACTTCAGCCGCTTCAATGTAGTTGGTAAAAAGGTCAAACACAATTTGTTGGTCATGCGTAACCCCATCTTCCGTTGGTCCGTGTTCTGGCGACCAGCCCATTGGTGATACCAGTGTTCCATCCAGCCTCCTTTTTAAATGGTCATCCCAAAATTCAGCGATTTCTTTTATTATCGGATAGGCAAAGTTCTTCAGGTAATTTTTATCCTTTGTAAAGGCATAATGCTCCCAAAGGGCCTGCGCATACCAGGCACTTCCTGGGGTATTCCAAAGAAAGCTCATGCCACCAAAAATATTATTTTCGGTTTTAACCGTCCAGCCTCTGGTATTGGGATACTGCTTACGGGTATGCATGGCACTCACCTCGCGCATGCTGTTAATATAATCCAAGTAAGGGATCATGCATTCAGAGAGGTTGGTCGGCTCGGCAAGCCAGTAATTCATCTGGATGTTGATGTTTGAGTGGTAATCGCTGCCCCATGGCGGAGTGTTGCTTTCGTTCCAAAGTCCTTGCAAATTGGCAGGTAAGCCACCTGCTCTTGATGAACTGATCAGCAAATATCTGCCATACTGAAAAATTAAAGCTTCAAGAGCGGGGTCTGCTTTCTTTTTATAGTTGATCAATCTTTGGTAGGTGGGTAGCTTCCGGGTATTTTCATCGCCCGTGCCAAGGTTTATTGCGAGGCGATTATATAATCTGCTATAATCTTGAATATGTGCATTTAAAAGTTTATCATAACTTTTGGCTTTAACCGCATTTAAAATACGGTCAATTTTAGGTGCCGGCTCTTCACCTTTCCAGTTTTGCGCTCGTTTATTGCTGTAATTGGTCGCTGCAGTAAACGTAAGGGTAATGGCGTCAGCAGCTGTTATTTTCAATTTTTCGGTATTACCATCTTTTATCGATTCAAGCTTTCCATTTTCGATCTTCACAGCAGCAATAGCCTGGTAAGTCATGCCATTTGGTAGTTTACCCGTAATCTGAATGGTATTGCCCTTCGCGGTGATGATCCCATCATGCGCATCTTTTAAGCCAATCGTTGCAGAATAAGCTTTCTTGTGGTTAGCGGCGAAGCGCAGTACCATCACTTTATCCGGAAAGCTGCAAAAATACTCACGCTTAAATTGGGTGCCGTTTTGGGTATAACTAATGGTATGTACAGCATTAGTAAGATCGAGTTTGCGGGTATAGTTGGTAAATTGTTGTTCTTTATGATTGAAATCGATAAACAAGTCCCCAAAAGCCTGGTACATACCCCGGTCGTTCTCATCGCCGGTCCATAGCGTATTATCATTAAATTGAATATGTTCCTGATCAACACCTCCGAAAATCATTCCGCCGATACGTCCGTTCCCGATAGGATAAGCTTCCGTCATCCATTGCTGTGCAGGTTTGGTATCCCACATGGTAAAGGCAGTATTTTCTTTGTTCTGTGCCTGAAGCCTTTTGGCAGAGCAGAAGAGCAGTAAGCACAAGAAAAATGCGCAAACGAAGTTTTGCCTGTAATTTAAAAGCATATTGGTTATTTGATTAGTGTTTAAGCCAAAGATATATAAAATAGCACAGCGAGCATGAAAATCGCGGCGGCAAAGCATACTGATATTTGGCAAATTATTCAACTATTTAAGCATCTCAATTGGACACTTTCGCTGATTTTAGCAGGTAACTATTATGATATTTTATACATTGGTTTAATAGATTTTATATCTTTGATAAAATACTAAAACGTTTTATCTAAAATGAAATTGCCAGCCCAATCCTTCACCATTCTCTTGATATTTATTATCGCGATTCATCACAAATCACAGGCGCAAGCTAAATTAACACCATATGTGAACACCTTTATTGGTACAGCACCTCTGACTGATCCTAAAATTCTGGGATATGAGTTGCCTGAAGGCTGGCGGTCATGGGCAGGTTTAACTTTCCCTGGCAGCTCCTTACCAAATGCCATGGTGCAGTTAAGTCCCATTACGGAATTTGGTTCGGGTGCAGGTTATGAGTATGAAGATGATACCATTTATGGTTTTGCACACACAAATAAAGGGCATTGGAATTTATGCAATATTCCCATCTTACCACTATCCAACCCAAAAGGTAAATTTGGTTCAAAGTTTTCGCATAAAAAAGAAAGCGCAGCACCTGGCTTTTATCAGGTATATTTAGATGATTATCAGGTGGATGTGAGGCTGACATCAACATTAAGATGCGGTTTTCACGAATATACTTTCAAAGAAAATAACAACAGGCAAATCCTGTTCAGCATGGGAAAAGCCAACAGCAGTGTTAATACCTGGAATCTTGCACAAGACGGGCCATCCGCCATACAAGGTTTTCAGGGCGGTGAAAATGTGTATTTTTATGCGGTAGTAAATGGAACGATTGATAAACTTGAGATTGTTGATGCCGGCAAACGTTCTGGTTATGCAATCGTGCATTTGGCTGACGGGAGTAAAGCCCCGGTTGAACTTAAAATCGGGTTATCTTTTGTGAGTATAGCCAATGCAAAAGAAAACCTGGAGAAAGAAATCGGAAATAAAACATTTGCACAGATCCGCCGGGAAGCAACCGAAAAGTGGGAGGCACTATTATCAAACATTCAGGTAAAGGGCGGAACGCAGAAGCAAAAACAGATGTTGTATTCCTGCCTGTACAGATCTTTCTTATGGCCGGCTTTGCGTAGTGATGTCAACGGTGAGTTTAGAGATGCAAAACGCAATGTGGTAAAAGGAGATTTCAATTACTATACAGAACCATCACTTTGGGACACTTACCGCAATAAAGACGTGCTTTTAGGTCTGATTACACCTCAGGTTACTTTGGATGTAATTAAATCGATGAAGGATGTGGGCGATAAAACGGGTTTTATTCCTACTTTTTTCCATGGCGATCATGGTGCCTCATCCATTGCCGGGGCTTATTTGAGGGGTATTGATGATTTCGACATCAAAGGTACCTACCAGATTTTGTTACGTAATGCCAATGTGGATGGTGGTGCCCGTCCGTTTGTGAAAGAATATATCGAGAAGGGATATATTTCAGACCCTGATGTTAAAAATCCACATGTAGAAACCAAAGCGAAGGCAGGTGTTTCCAAAACGCTCGAGTATGCCTATGACGATTATTCGCTTGCTCAAATTGCTAAAAAACTTGGCGATAGCAGTAATTACCACACACTGATGGCCCGATCGAAAAATTATAAAAACATGTTCGATCCGGCTACACGTTTTATGAGGGGCAGGTTAGCAAATGGTGACTGGATCAAACCATTCAACCCTCAGTATCCATACTACGAATATATGTACAGGGAAGCGAATGCCTGGCAGGTTTCGTTTTATGCGCCACATGATATGAAAGGTTTAATAGAGCTGTATGGTGGTGCAAAAGGCTTCGAATCCAAACTGGATTCGCTATTTACCTTACCCTGGAACCCGAAATACATTGCCCGCAATGTAGAAACCATGATCGGACAATATTGCCAGGGCAACCAGCCTGACCATGAAGCACCTTTTGCTTACACCTTTATCGGCAAGCCGGAAAAATCGCAGAAAATTATTGATAAGATTTTAAACGAACTATATGGTATAGGCGATGATGGTTTGGCGCTCTCCGGAATGGACGATGCCGGCGAAATGTCGGCCTGGTATGTATTTAGCGCACTGGGTTTATATCCATTCTCGGCTACTGATCCAACTTATATCGTTACCGCTCCACTTTTTGATGAGGTAAAATGGAAAACCAGTACCGGAAAAATGTTAACGATTTCCAAACCAGGCAAGGGAAGAGGGATTAATAATATCAAAGTTAATGGAAAAGCAATACCGGGGTATTTTATTTCTCATGACTTGTTTAAAAAAGGTGGTCAGGTAGAGATTGGGACTAAATAAAAGTTTGAGGTCCATATAAAAGGGGGAGTAATTTTAAAATGCTAATGATTAACCTTTGTTTGGAGCGCAAGGCCTTTGCTGAGCCGGAAGTCTCCTCCCGTCTTTTGCTTTTACGCTTCGCTGCCTCGTACCTCGTTGCTGCAGGGTAACGCTTCAGCCGGGGCTAGGGGGCTTTGGCAGCATTTCATATCAACGGTTGCAGGGTGCATAAACCCTTGTTCCTAAACCAGAGAGAAGCGGCAGCCTCCGATTTAAGCAATGGTTTATAGTATTATAAAGATTTTCTATCGGAGCTATAGCGAATAGCGGGACTGCAGACCGCCAGGAAACACCGATCGCTCATTTTCTTACATAAATCATTTGTTTCGGTCGGTGGAGATACCAACCGATAGGATAAGGGACGTAATTGTAAAATGCCATTGGTTAACCTTTGTTTGGAGCGCAAGGCCTATGCTGAGCAGGAAGTCTCCTCCCGTCTTTTGCTTTTACGCTTCGCTGCCTCGTACCTCGTTGCTGCAGGGTAACGCTTCAGCCGGGGCTAGGGGGCTTTTGAAGTATTTCATGTTAACGGTTGCATGGGTCAGAAACCTTTGTTCCTAAACCAGACAGAAGCGGCAGCCTCCGATTTACGCAATGGTTTATAGTGTTACAAAGATTTTCTATCGGAGCTATAGCGAATGGCGGGGCTGTATTACGCCATGAAACACCGTTCGTTCATTTTCTACATAAATCATTTATTTCGGTCGGTGAAACACAACCATTGGGATATGCTCGGTAAAAACCATAAAAAAAGAAATAATGATGCAACCCAAATTAGATCCTGATCGTCTTTGCTATAATGATTAATTAACTATACTTACAGCCACAAACCAATCTGAACATGAAAAAATCATTTTACTTTCTTATTTTCTCCATTTGTATTCTCGCCAGCTCTTGTACCATGATGGTTAAGGGAATTGCTAAACTTGTGGTTAAAAATTATAATGACTATACCAGTACGCATATTTCTGACATACAAATTGTCGATCTGAACGGAAAACATCAAACTTTTGGTAGCTTATACAATGGAAAAACGGTCTACCTATATGTTTGGAAGGACAAAAAACTTTCTGAGCAGCAAGAAAAAGCTTACCTGTTATTAAAGGAACGTTTTGCTAAGTACCCTGATGTGGTTTTTACCAAACTTTGCATCGGTTCAGATAGCACTTCAAATACGAACAGGTTGGTTAATAATACTTCATCAGCTGATTTCAGAAATATTTTAAATATTAGTGATCCTGCACCATTTATCATCGGGAAAGACGGTGCAATCTTATCTTACAAAGGACCAAAACCTGAAGACAAAATTATAGTCGACTATGTGCTTTACCAGGCCATGAATGGCGAAGATGGTACCAAATCTGCCAAAAGATTCATTAGGGGAATAAATGGAAATAGCCAGTTTAAATCTGACAAACTAATTGAATGGTATACGAACCACTTTGGCAAAGCGCCTGAAGGTAAATTATCCATGTCGTTATCTTCTACAAACTAGATTTTAACTACACTGCCCTATAATGAAAATATTTGAAACCTTTTTTGGTAAAAGACCACCTGAAAGATATCCCGAAAATGCCAGGGGAGATTTCTATGTGGAAGATCAGGTGTGCACTTCCTGCGGTGCGCCTGAAGCAGAAGCGCCAGACCTCATTGATCATTCTAAAATTGAATATGGCCATTGCTATTTTAAAAAGCAACCACAAACTCCCGATGAACTTAGCAGGAGGGCCATAAGCGCTATGCAGTTTCATGTATTTCAGGTCTCAGGTATGGAGGTCGAAATGAGGAAATATTAAAACGCCTCTACAAGTCCGGCCTAGCGGATGAATGTGACCACAAACCTAAGGGTAAATATAAAATTTACAGAAAAAAGGGTAGTTCTCGATAAATATCGCTTTTACTAAGCTTAAGTCAGGTAGTCATTAAGCCCCTTGTAATGACCCCACGTTATACAAGTTTGGTGAAGCACTTTCATATTGCGTATATTTTAAATCTCGATGATCAAATCGATGTCATATCCATTATATTCCTCGTTTATATAGCCATGTGGATTGCATATAATTTCAGTTTTGCCAATGTGGTACCTCACAGGTGTATGGATATGGCCATGGAACCAATAATCAGGCTGGTATTTTAAGATCACATCTTCCAGATTCGAAGCATAAGCTGAAGATATGGGTTCATTTTTATATTCCTCAGGTATCGATTTAATACTAGGAGCATGATGAGTGATTACAATATTTTTATATCCATTAGATTCTTCAAGGCTTTGTTGTAGCCATCGCTTTGATGCCTGGTGGATTTTATAGGTATCTATGCTTCTCAGCCTCGAATAGGATGGGGTTTTGCGAATTTGTCTATAGTCGTTCATTTGTGCCTGACATATTATACCGTACTCAACCGGGCTGCCAAAAAGAGAAAAGTCGGTCCATAATGTTGCACCGTGAAATCTGATGCCTTCAAATTCAACCATTTTATCTTCAAGAACGATTATGTTTGAATGAAGAGATGCCTTTATGATTTGATCAAGGGTTTTAGGATAGGCACCCTTGTAATATTCATGATTCCCCAATATATAGATTACGGGCTTATCCCTGATGTTATTTTTTACCCAATCAATACCCTTTGTACCTAAGTTTGTATCGCCAGCCAGGATCACCAAATCAGCATTGCCAAAATCAATATCAGAAATTCCAAATTCCTGATGCAAGTCGCTGATGATCTTTATCCTCATTTAATATGTGTGTAAGTGCCAATATAATTATTTATAAAAGAAAATTACATCGTGTTTAACTCAACTGATTCATATCAATGAGTCTTGACCAGTCAGGTTCGGGAGATTTTCGCAACAGTTTTGATTAGTTCTACAAAGGCTGTTGCCGTTTAATCTTATATTTTCCCGGGCTTAGCTTAAAAGTGATGGTATTCGTTTTCTTTGTTAATCCTGCCGTTTCTAATTCTTTTGTTTCGATAAGTTTTTTATTGACGAATACCGGTGAACCTGAAGGCAGACGTATGATTGCTGTTGTACCCAAAGGAACAGTTAGCTGTAGCTTAAACTCATCCGCATTATTTTCGAATGAGGTCTTGATCATTCCTTTTACAGTTGGAACATTGAGGGTTCCTGTGCGAAGATTTGCAGGGTCAGGCTCAACCAGAAATGTTTTGTATCCGGCTTCAAGCGGTCTGATTCCAAACAGGTACGCTGAAATAACGATTTGGGCACCACCACTCCAGGCATGATTGGTGGTGCCGCCACCAAATCCATTTTCACCGATACCCCAACCTTCGAATAGGGTAGTGTAATATTGATTATTAACCATTTCAGCAAATCGCAGTTTCGTCCGCTCCATCGCATACTTACCTTTGCCCATCTTAAAAAGGGCTTCCATCACATATTTTTCCATGTAAGGGCTTGCATGCATCTGCGTATGCAAGGTTTCAGAAATGCGCTCGTATTTTGATGAGTCAGCAATCCCCGAAATCACAGCTAAGGCCTGCGCCCTGTCATCGGTTCGTTTATGGTATGAAGGATGACGATAGGCATGTCCATCCCAACATTTATTATATCCGCTTTTTACGTGGCTCATTACCTGGCGATACATTGCAGCATCATTATTGTAGCCGAGCATATCAGCCATTCTGGCGGCGCCATCTAAAGCAAGATAATGCCAGCCCGCCATAATAAGCCTTACATCAATGTTATCACCCCAGTCGCCCCAAAGCCAGTCGCCTTTCCGTAATGTAGTAAGGCCAGTATCATCAGTTTTCCACAAAGACAGGTATTTTTTTACCGCAGGGTAAACATTTTCAATGGTTTTACGGTCACCCGTATTCATATAGTAATTCCAGAAGCCGTAATAGCCAATGCTGGTCAGCATCTGATCGGGAAGTTCCTGAATAAAGTTACCGGGAATAGGCGCAATAAGTTCTCCCGTGGGGCGCTGCCAGCCAGCCAGTTCATTTATTGCTTTCCGCATTAATGCGTGTGCAGAAGTAGAGTAGGTATAGAAACTTTCGCCCATCAACAGTACGGCATCTCCCCACCATTGTGCCCGTTCCCGGTCAGGACAATCGAAATAGTTATCGCGCATGTTAACATATAAAGTACGCTGCGCCTTTTTCCAAAATCGGTTATAGAATTCATCGCTATTGGCAAACGTGCCTTCAGGTGCTGCATTATAACCCGTTTCACGATATTTAACTGCTTTTATTTTAATGGCTTTTGGCACAACAAGTACTATTTTTTCTCCATTCAGCCATCCGTAAGATTCATACTCCTGATAACCTTTTTTAGTGATATATTCTGCCCGCAGGTTGTCGGTTCCTCCAGCGTTGCTATGGTCGGTATTTATTTTGATCAGCTGGCCACCCATATCGTCCGTTAGTGAAATAATGGGGGTAAGCTGCATATTATATGGAAGCTGTGCAATGATCGTATCGGTAATATTGCCTTTAAGGCGATAAAATTTTGCGGTCTTTATCCCAAAGTTTTTCCACTGGGGGATAGGGCGTTCCACCAGTTTGTTCCAGGGTGCGTCACCTGGTTTCCCGATAATTACTGCATTGCCAAAATCTTTAAGCCTAGTTAACGGAGCGGTTTGCCAACCGGTGATATCTGCTCTGGCATCAAAACGAATATTTGATTCTGGCAACCGGTAGTTGGGAAACGGAGCTTCTGTATTGCCATAAGCCGGATGGATACGGCAAAACCAACTGCTGTCGCTATGGAGTACGGTATCTTCAGCATTCATATTAAAATAAAGACCAGCGACACCACTACCTACGTGCGAAAAACCATTTTTACCAAAATACCAAAGTAGTATGGCAACCTTATTTGCACCCCTTTTTAAATATGGGGCAAGATCAATCTTATCTGCATAGGTATCTTTGGGATTAGGACCGCGTTTCAGTCCTCCTTCAAATATGACAAGTTTACCATTTATCCAAAGCCAGTATTTTGTATCTGCCGCAATGGTAGCTAATGCTTGCTCCGGCTTTTTGTTGAGCATGATGTCCCGACGATAGGCTATCCAGCAATTAGCTTTAGCTGGTTTTGTTAGGGCAGGAGAAATCCAATACCCGTCTGTCGATTTATCCTGCGCAAAAGATGATTGTGTAACAACAAAAACGAATACACAAATTGAGATATAAGAAAAAAGTATTTTTAGTTTGAAGTTCGACATACTTAACTTAAGATGATGCTTTTCCATGTTAATGACGGTAGCTGTTTTTGGCAGACTCTAATTTGCCAACATTAAGTTAACTGCGTTAACTGATCTACCTGTTGCTAAAATCGATCATATTTTTAACATTCAATTCATTTATTTTACCCGTTAACTGACCATATTTAGCTAAAATATGATTTCGACTTCAGGGCATATCAGGTTTACATTTATCCAGATTAGATTTTGGGACATTATTACAGTTGTCCGCATGAATAATAAGGGTAGAACAAAGCGCTTTTCGATGCCTTACTAAAATGTTCTAAGAGATGGGAGCTTAATTAATTTCCGGAATAGCAGAAGGAATTATTCTGCCGGAATACACGATTAATACATTTCGTTAATATACTTCGTTTTAGCCGTATTTATTCTAAACAGCATTGATTTACGCCTGCATTTAATGATCTTGAATGTCAACCAATTTTAGCATCACATAAATTAGGGTTCTGATTTGGCCAGACAAAGCATTTAATCCCATAAGGCGATTACTGCCAGTAGTTGCAATTATCTTCATAGATTTCCCGGCTAAATCCTTTTCAACCCACATTTAATAAATGACGGTTGCTTTCAACTTTGCATTCTAAATTGAGTTATCGCTTAGGTCGTTAAAATAAATTATTTGTATTTGAAATCCTTAACAAATCATTTTAGTGAAATACACTTTTTGATTTTTAGAAAAAACAAAGGCCGGTACCGGAACACGCAAAGACATGAACTATTATTTTTCGGGAATTGCGCTTTAAAAAGTCTTTTAAATAGAAAAGGCGCAATCTCTTGCGCCTTTCGTGATCCCGCTGGGATTCGAACCCAGGACCACTACATTAAAAGTGTAATGCTCTACCAGCTGAGCTACGGAATCGTTCCTTTTGTTTAAGGAGGTGCAAATATAGAGATTAATCCTTTCTTTGCAAATGTTTTATAAAATGTTTTTCGATGTTTAGCGTTGAATTTAGTTTGGCCATTTGTAATCCCTTGATTTTAAAATGGGTAACACCTGATTTTTTTTAATATTTTTTTTTAAAAAAACTAATGATGATGGGGCGGTAGCTGTTAAAATCTGAGACTTCTTATTTGGATGTTTTGGGTATAAAGTTCAAAAATGATTGAAACTGGGCTTTGTGTTTGTTTTTATCGAGCTTAAAGTAGAAAGCACCCCGCCTTGAACTCGATTTATCTTTCTCATTTTGTTTAATAAGCAAACCACTGGCCGTTATTTTGCGGATAAAGTTGCGGTTATCAATGGGCGCATCGTAAACCTGTTCATATAGCGCCTGCAATTGTGGTATGGTAAAACGTTTCGGTAATAACTCAAACAAAACAGGGTGGAGGGCAGCTTGGTATCGGATTTTATCCATCGCTGCTTTAACCATCACGTTATGGTCAAAAATCAGTTCAGGTACTTCTTTAACCTTAAACCATTCAGCATGGTACTGGTCGTTAATCTGTTTGCTGTATTTATTAATATCAATCAATGCAAAATACACTACTGATACCGTACGTTCAATCGGATCCCGGTCAGGGCTACCGTAAGCGTGCAATTGCTCTAAATATACATCATGCAGTCCGGTAAGTTCTAAAAGGATCCGTTTCGCAGCACCATCAAGGTTTTCATCCTCGCCAATAAAACCGCCCATTAAACTCCATTGATCTTTTATTGGCTCAATAGCTCTTTTGATAACCAAAAGTTTAAGATGTTCGCCGTCGTAACCAAAAATAATGCAGTCAACAGCAACCAGTACAGGTTTCTGATTTAAGTATTTTCCCATTTTTAAAAAAGCAGATTTAATTTAGCATCGTTGTAATCGGTAATATAGCCCAAAATATTTGGATAACCATCAAATTCTTCAACTGCGTGTGTAGTTGTTAACACCAGGCATTGCATACCTGCGTTCAGCGCTGACTCTACACCTTTTGGTGCATCTTCAAACACCAGGCAATCGGCGGCTGAAATGCCCAGTGCGGCTGCAGCCTTTAAAAAGGTTTCCGGATCAGGTTTACTCATCTGTACGTCATCTGCACTTACAATCGCATCCAGGTAATGGCGAATGTTTAAACCATCTACCACAAAATCAATGTTGAATGGAATAGCTGCCGAGCCAATGGCCATCGGTATTTTTGCAGCCTTCGCCCGATCCAGAAAATTGTTTAAGCCGGGAAGTAAAGCTAAATTTGGTAGATAACCTTCCTGATAGCGCTTTTCTTTTTCTACCGAAAGCCGTTCTATTTCTTCCTGGCTAAATTTATCCTTACCAAAAACACGTTCCAGTACTTCGTGGTTTTTGCCGTACATTTCTTTTTTTACGCTTGCATAGTCAAGGTCTGAACCTAAATCTTCGGTCATTATACTGTACCAGGCCATGGTATGGTACTCCATATCGTTAATCATGGTTCCGTTTAAATCAAACAGAAAAGCTTTTGGCCTGAAATTCAAATCGCGCATATGCTTGCTAAATTATATGATTTTTTTTGATGTAAGGAATGATCATCAATATTAACAGAAATAATATGATAATCGTTAACCTGACGTTAATTATTTTTTACTACTTTAGCCCTAACCAAAAATAAATCTGTATGCAAGCATCAGGAATTTTGCTATGTAAAAATCACGATCGCTTCATCAACTTAAAAAAAAGTAAACTGATGAAAAAACCATTTCTTAAAGCATTGCCATTGGCTACCTTATGTTTAGCCCTTGCTTTTAGCGCATGTAACCCCACAACTGATAAAGGTACAGCAAGCAGCACACCTCAAGATTCGTTAAAATACAACACCACTATTGATGGTAAAGCGGTTAAGCTTTATACATTAAAAAATAAGCAGGGCGCTTCTGTGTCTATTAGCAATTATGGCGGAAGAGTAGTTTCGTTGCTGGTACCAGATAAAAACAACAAACTAACCGATGTAGTACTGGGCTATGATAGTATTGGTGCCTACCGCAAAAAAGGGGAGCCGTTTTTTGGTGCACTGATTGGCCGTTACGGAAACCGCATTGCTAAGGGTAAATTTACTTTAGAGGGCAAAGAATATCAATTACAGCTTAACGATGGCGTAAATACCTTGCACGGTGGTACTGATGGTTTCTTTGGTAAAGTTTGGGATGCTAAACAATTAGATAGTACGAAGCTGGAATTAACTTATGTTTCTAAAGATGGGGAAGCCGGTTATCCGGGCAAACTGGACGTTAAGGTAATTTATACTTTGACTGACGACAATTCACTTCAGATTGATTATGAAGCCACTACAGATAAGACAACTATTGTTAACTTAACCAACCATGCTTATTTTAACCTTAATGGTGAAGGAGATAGTACCATTTTGGATCACGAACTGATGATTGATGCCAATGCTTATACACCCGTTGATTCGACCTTGATCCCAACCGGAAAATTACAGCAGGTGGCGGGTACTGCTTTCGATTTTAACAAAGCAAAATTAGTTGGCAAGCAGATTGGCGATAATGATGAGCAGTTAAAATTTGGTAAAGGTTATGACCATAACTTTGCTTTAACCCACCATGATGGTAAAACACCGGTTGCGGTGGTAAAAAGCGCAAAAACAGGTATTGTGCTATCAGTGATAACCACAGAACCTGGCTTACAGTTCTACAGTGGTAATTTCTTAACCGGAGCGGATAAAGATGGTAAAGGCGGTAAATCATACCCACACCGTTCGGCTTTCTGCCTGGAAACACAACATTTTCCTGATGCGCCAAACCACCCGAACTTTGCCTCGACCGTTCTTAAACCAGGTGAAACGTATAAAACAAGTACAACTTATAAGTTCTCGAAATAAGAATATTGAATTAAGGTTAAGTTAATGACAGACCTCGCAGGTTTTAAAAACCCGCGAGGTCTTTTTTTTTAGAAGCAGCTGCTTGGTGCGACAACAAACAGTGTCACAATATTCATCTTTAGGTCTGTACGACAAGGACCGAACACAGACTTTTATCAATTAAATAACCAGTAGATGAGAGCGTTTTATACCGAAAGATTTCTCGACTTCGTTTCACTCCGCTCGAAATGACGATCTCAGGAAGCACCTACTTTATTCAACCGAATCACATTTAACTTATCGGTTGGTGTCACACCGACCGAATCACATTGATAGCTAATAAAATAACGCTTTACACTTCCAATAACCGGTCAGGGAATTGAGAGACTGTTTCAATCGTAAGCTGTTGCATAATCTGGTACAAATGGGTTTTAAACATATTGATGGTATGGTCTCCACCGTCGTTACCCAATGCCCCAACGCCATACATAAACGGACGGCCCATAAAATTAAATTCAGAGCCTACGGCATGTGCCCTGGCCAAATCAACACCCGAACGGATTCCTCCATCCATCATGACTTTCAGTTTTGACTTGTAGGCATCATTTGCCGCAAGTTTAATTAAAGAGTTGATCGATGATTCACCCGCATCAATCTGTCGGCCGCCGTGATTCGAAACGATGACCCCATCAACGCCAATCTGGATAGCAGCCTGCATATCTTCGTCGGTAGCTATGCCCTTTAATACCAATGGGCCTTTCCAGATTTCCCGGATTGCCGACACCTTTTCAATGTCAACTTTTCCGGTAAAGGTTCGGTTCATAAACTGTCCCAGCTGAGACATGTCCATACCTTTTTCCATATAAGGTTTTAAGGTAGCAAAAGAGGGAATACCATGTTGCAACGTTTTAATACCCCATAACGGCCTGGCAAATGCCTGTAAAATATTGCTGACCGACATTTTGGGTGGTATGGAAAGGCCGCTTTTAATTTCCTTATATCTTAATCCGAAAGCAGGAACATCTACCAGCACAACCAAAACCGGGCATTCAACTGCTTTTAACCGTGATAGAATGTCATCCCGTAATTTATTTTCGGTGGGATGGTAAAGCTGAAACCAGGCTTTTCCTTCTGAAACTTCAGCAATGCGTTCGATGCTGCTGGTAGATACCGTACTCAGTGTGTAGGGAATATTGTGTCTGGCTGCCGCCCTCGCTAAGATTTCGGGTGCATTAGGCCACATTAAACCTTGTAAACCGATGGGAGAGATGCCAAAAGGTGCACTGTATTTACGCCCAAAAAGCTCAACCGACATGTCAATTTCCCCACCAACACGCAAATAATTTGGTTTAAGGTAAATATTATCGAAGTCGCTCTCGTTTCTTGATAAATTAAGTCCCTCATTACAACCACCTTCCAGGTAATCAAAAGCAAATTTAGGGATTCTTGATTTTGCTCTTTTTCTTAAATCGGCTACAGAAGGGAATTGAGGATTATAGGGGAATGTAATCTTTTTACTCATAATTAAATATTGTGTTGGTCAGATGGTGTTTAAAAAACGAAAACTAATGTTTTGTATGATGTTTTCCATCCTGCACTATCTGCTATTTTGTATTGATCGTTTTGGGTTGGAATTGTTTGCGTTCGCTTCCAAACGAGTGAATAAATAGCAAAACGATTATATCGTTATAAACGATAAAATATTCAACGCTCGTTGGAAACGAGCGTTGGCGCATAAACTTTAAATACCATAAAATTCCTTTGCATTATCAGAGAAAATCATTTTTCTTTCTGCTGCAGTAAATTTTTCAGTGTAGTTATTTACCAAATTGAACCAATCCTGATATGGCCTGCTGATCAGCACGACCGGCCAATCGCTGCCATACATTACACGTTCAGGACCAAATGCTTCAAATATGACATCAAAACACTTAAATAACTCATTTTCCTTCCAGTTTAGCCAATCAGCTTCAGCCAGGAGGCCTGATACCTTACATCGCACATTTGGATTGTTGGCCAAAGTTTTAATATTTTCAGTCCACTCTTTTAAAGTCTGGTTTTTTACATCCGGTTTACCACAATGATCCAATACAAATGGCTGGTCGGGAATTTGATCAACCATTTGTATAATTGCATCCAATTGATTGTGATAACACAATAAGTCGTAGGTATAATTGTACTTTTTTAGCTGCTTAACACCAGCAATAAAAGCAGGATTCAGGATAAAATCACGGCTTTCGGCCTGTAATACATGTCGCCAGCCTTTGATGAGCTGGTGGTTTTGCCAGTGGCTTAAGCGTTCGTCAAGATCAGGATTAAGCAGGTCAACCCAACCCACAATACCTTTTATAATTTCATGTCGTGCGGCCAGTTCCAGCAGAAAATGATTTTCTTCTTCTGACTGGCTTGCTTGCACAGCAATACATCCCTTAATATTTAAATCATTATAAATATCCAGGAGATTTTCGGGAGCAAAATCTTTCCGAATGATTTGCATGTCGTCATTAATCCAGTTATCTCTAACCGGATCGAAATTCCAAAAATGTACGTGGGTATCAATCATTTTTATTAAAGTTTAAATATCTGATCGGTTAAGATCCAGTTTGCTTCAGTTGCCGTTCCTGGTATTACGTTCATCCTACAATGAGGTTTGCATCGTCAGGCAGATCAGCGCCAAGGCAATATCTTTTTATCTTAAATGTCGCTATAGGATTTAACAATTTGTTTACTGGAGCCTAAACCATCAATACCCAATTCAACCACATCACCAGGTTTTAAATACCATGGCTCCGGTTTTTGTCCCAAACCTACGCCGGCAGGTGTGCCAGTAGTAATCACATCACCTGGTAAAAGGGTCATAAACTGGCTGATGTAGGAAACCATAAAAGGCACATTGAAAATCAGGTTCGAGGTATTGCCATCCTGTAAAGTTTTTCCGTTAACGGTTAACCAAAGACGCAGATTGTGTACATCGGCAATTTCGTCCTGTGTGGCAATAAATGGTCCGATTGGCGCAAAAGTATCTGCACTTTTTCCTTTAACCCATTGTCCGTTACGCTCCAGCTGGAATTCTCGCTCGCTGTAATCGTTATGCAAAACGTAACCCGCAATATGATCCAAAGCATTTTCTTCACTTACATAACTGGCTTTTTTACCAATAACAATGGCTAATTCTACCTCCCAATCGGTTTTTTTACTGTTTTTGGGGATGACCAAATCATCATTCGGTCCTACGATAGCAGAAGTTGCTTTAAAGAATAAAATCGGCTCAGTTGGAATAGGGGCATTGGTTTCGGCTGCGTGGTCTTTGTAATTTAAACCCACACAGATAATTTTTGAAGGGCGGGCCAAAGCCGGACCAAGACGCACGCCTTTATCTACCTGTGGCAAATCAGCAGATGCAATAGCTGATTTTAGTTCTGCTAAGCCGTCGCCGCCAAAAAATGCTTCGTTATAATCGCTGACCAATGCAGATACATCATAATAATTATCGCCGATGATCACTCCTGGTTTTTCTGCCCCTGCTTCTCCAAATCGTATTAATTTCATGTTAAAAAGGTTATATTTTGTATTTAAGAAGAATATTAATTGTTTAAAGTCGTAAATCCACCGTCAATCGGGTAATCGCAACCGGTAATAAATGCGGCTTCGTCACTACATAAATATAAAGCCAGCGCACCGATTTCTTCAGGCCTGGCCATACGGCCAATCGGCTGCGTTTTAGATAACTTATCGAACATTTCAGGGATATTGTCCGGATAGTTTTTCTGTAAAAATCCGTCTACAAATGGGGTATGCACCCTTGCCGGAGAAATGGAATTACACCTGATGTTCTCACCGATATAATCTTTAGCTACACTCATGGTCATAGCCTTAACTGCGCCTTTTGCTGTACTGTAAGCAAACCGATCCGGTAAGCCAACTAGGGCTGCAATAGAGGCCATATTAATGATTACACCTCCGCCAGCCAAACGGATTTGTGGAATGGCAGCGTGAAGGCAGTTGTAAATACCTTTAACATTCACACGCATTACCCGGTCAAAATCACTTTCATCAGTCGTATCGGCTTTACCAATATGCGCAATACCAGCATTATTAACTAAAATATTGATGTTTCCGATTTGCTCAAAAACAGCTTTAACGGCATTGTGGTCTGAAACATCGCAGGCATAGCTAAAAGCCTGCTTTCCTGCTGCTTTAATTTCATCAAGCGTATCTTTTGCCTGTGCAACACCCAGTTCAATGATATGTACTTCGGCATCTTGTTTGGCCAGAATAGTTGCAATAGCCCTGCCAATTCCACTTCCGCCACCTGTAACTACTGCTTTTTTATTTTTGAGTGAAAACATGTGTATTGTTTAAATTGATTGTTGATGTAATATACGTATGTTGATTTTGCACTCTTCACATTATAATTTGTGCTTGCTACCGCCTGAAAAGCGGCGGAATATTATAATTGATTAGAATACGACTACAAATAAAATAAATATTGTTGATTAAAAATTTTATCTTCTTGTCTAAATATTAACAGATATTGTCATACCAGCCAAAAAGCTTTAAACAGGCTTTACCTTGCATAAATTTTACAAAACGCAAAAGTCAATTTACTTATATTTGAATATTATTTTTATATTTAAATAATATTATAACCAAATATTATCCATTACCTAAGTTTAAAGGGTTTGTGATTTGAGCCAGATTAAATGAGAAAATTTCTGATTTTTATTTCCTGTTATTTTTTATCAATCTCTTTTTCAAGTGCCGGAAACCGCACTGATAAAAACATTTTAATCCCTGCAGCTGCGCATACAAGGATAAAGTTTGGTGCAGAACGTATTTTAAAGGCATTGAATAAAGTTGGTTACCAGACCAGAATAATACAACAGGTTAAGGCAGGGGGAAGCAGACCCGGCATTGTAGTCGGCATATTCTCCGACGCGATTATAGCTGGTAAATTACCGGCAGCCGTAAAAAATACGATAGCCACCGCTAAAAAAGAAGCTTACACCATTTTTACAGATAAAAACGGAACCATTTATATCGCTGGTCATGATGCTTCAGGCACTTTATACGGCTGCATTGAACTGGCCGACCGAATTCATGATACCCGAAAATTGCCGACTGCTTTATCGCTTACCGATCAGCCTGAAATGGTGTTACGTGGCACGTGCATCGGTTTGCAAAAGCCGGATTATTTACCCGGACACGATGTTTATGAATATCCATACACGCCTGAAACTTTTCCCTGGCTTTACGATAAGGCTTTATGGATTAAGTACCTCGACATGATGGTGGAGAACCGCTACAACTCCCTTTATTTGTGGAACGGCCACCCGTTTTCGTCTTTATTACGATTAAAAGCCTATCCTTATGCCTTAGAAGTAGATAATGCCACGCTCAAAAAAAACGAAGAAATTTTCAGTTTCTTAACGCACGAGGCTGATAAACGTGGCATTTGGGTAATTCAGATGTTTTACAACATTATTATTCCTAAACCTTTTGCCGATAAACACGGATTAAAAACACAGGATCGCAATCGACCAATTATCCCTTTGATTGCGGATTACACCAAAAAATCGATCACTGCATTTGTAGAAAAATATCCGAACGTAGGTTTAATGGTGGCATTGGGCGAAGCCATGGAAGGGGTTGGGCAGGATGATATCGATTGGTTTACCAAAACGATTATCCCCGGTGTGAAAGACGGTTTAAAAGCTGCCGGTATAAAAGAAGAGCCGCCTATTGTTTTGCGGGCACACGATACCGATGCACCCAGTGTAATGAAAGCTGCTTTGCCACTTTATAAAAACCTGTATACCGAGAATAAATTTAATGGTGAAGCTTTAACTACTTACACGCCACGCGGGGCCTGGGCAGAACTGAACCGTAAACTGGCAGCCATTGGCACGGTAAATATCTCCAATGTACACATCCTGGCTAATCTGGAACCTTTTAGATATGGTTCGGCAGATTTTATCCAAAAATCGGTACAGGCCATGAACAAAATTTATGGCGCCAAAGGGCTGCACCTGTACCCGCAGGCCAGCTACTGGGATTGGCCATATGCTGCAGACGATGTTAAAGGTCGTTTGTTAGAGGTAGACCGTGACTGGATCTGGTACAAGGAATGGGGCCGCTATTCCTGGAATTCACAAAGAGACCGCACACAGGAAATAAACTATTGGGGTGAAGCACTGGCCGATAAATACGGCGCCAGCCTAATGGGTGGAAAGGCCATTCTAAATGCTTATGAAGAATCGGGAGAGATTTCGCCTAAACTCCTGCGCCGGTATGGCATAACTGATGGCAACCGCCAGACTTTAACGCTGGGTATGTTAATGACGCAGCTCATTAATCCATATCGTTACGGCGTATTTACTTTAATGTACGAATCGGAAGCGCCGGAAGGAGAGATGATTATTGATTACGCCGAGAAAGAATTTAAAAAGCTGGGCCATATCGGCGAAACACCTGTGCAGATTGCCAAAGAAGTTGTGGTACACGGTCAGAAAGCTCTGGCTGCTATACAAAACGCAGCCCCAACCGTAACTAAAGATACCGCAGAATTTAACCGGCTTAAAAACGACATGTATTGTTATGATGCCATGGCCAACTTTTACGCTGAAAAGGTTAAAGCCGCGCTCTGGATATTACGCTATAAATACTCAAACGATGTGGCCGATCTGGTTCAGGCACTGCCCTTTCTTGAAAAAAGTGTAGCACACTATGCCAATCTGGTTAAATACACTGAAAAAACTTATTTATATGCAAACAGTATGCAGACCAAGCAACGCAAAATTCCGATGCGCGGCGTAGACAAAACATTTATCCACTGGCGTGAAATGTTGCCGGTTTTTACCAGGGAACTCAATCATTTTAAATACAGTATTGATTCTTTAAAATCGGTTAAGCAAGGAGAAACAGCTAAAATAATCAAATATAAAGCGGCGGCAGTACAAATTTTAAATCATAAAGCGACTTATGTAATTGCTAAAGAGGCCGTGGTTTTTAGCGATACTACGGTCAAAATTAAAGCGCTTGCAGACGAGTTGCAGGGTTTAAAGGGCATTCAACTTTCCAAAGCCAGCCAAATTAAAGACGGAACCGAAATTAAGTTTAGTACCGCACAGTCCGTAAAATTGCTGGTTGGATTTTTTAACCAGAAAAGCCCGCAGTACCTGGCAGCACCGCAACTGGAAACCGATGCAAGTGCCAATAATTATGGTCAGTCGGAAATTAAAATATCAAATGCGCTGGTTGCGGCAGGCTTCCCGCCGGTAAACGTACACGCTTACGCTTTTCCAGCCGGTACACATACCTTAAATTTAGGCAAAGGTGCTTGTTTGGTATTGGGTTTTATTGACGATAAACAGGAACTGCGGATTTTTAACGCAGGTTTGGACGGACATGGAAAAGATATAGACTGGTTATTTGAATGATGGTAAACACAAGAAATTTTATAGCCACAGCGATATTATCGCTATGTGCTTTTATGGGCTTTGCGCAGCAAAAAACGGTTATCGGAACAGATAAACTAAAAAAGTATGTAACGTATTTTAATGCTATTGATACTGAGGCTGTAAAAAACTACATAACTAATGCCGAAGCCTTTAACTGGCTTTCGGGGCAGATTCCTTTATTTGAATGCCCGGACGAAGTGCTGGAGCAAAATTATTATTACCGCTGGTGGACGTATCGCAAGCATCTGGTCAAAACTCCGGAAGGTTTTATTTTTACCGAGTTTATTGAGCCTGTAAAACATGCAGGTAAATACAATTCCATTAGCTGTGCCTTAGGTCACCATCTTTACGAGGGCAGGTGGCTGAAAGACAACAGCTATTTACAGGATTATGTGAAATTTTGGCTCTACCATGCTGATGTAGGTCAGACCAAGCAACGTTTTCACCAGTTCAGCAGCTGGGTTGATGATGCTGTATACCAAAACCATCTGGTAAAACCCGATCAAAAATTCTTAAAGGATATTTTACCTGCATTGGATAAAGATTATGCCAAATGGGAATCAGAGCGAAAGCTTAAAAACGGCTTGTTCTGGCAAAACGACGTGAAAGATGGAATGGAGGAATCGATCAGCGGATCGAGGAGGGATCAAAACCAAAGGCCAACCATTAACAGCTACATGTATGGCAATGCTATTGCTTTAAGTAAGCTCGGTAAAATGTTTGGCGACAACAGCTTAGTGACTAAATATAACCTGAAGGCTGATTCAATTAAAAAATTGGTCCAGGATAGTCTTTGGAATCAAGCTTCAGCTTTTTTCGAAACCAGGAAAGCAAAGGGCGGACATGCCGGGGTTCGCGAAGCCATAGGTTTTATTCCATGGGATTTTAATTTACCAGACGATAAAGCCAGCTACGCAAAAGCCTGGGATCAGTTGTTAGATACCGCAGGCTTTAATGCGCCCTGGGGCCTCACCACTGCGGAAAGGAGAAATCCGACGTTCAGAACGCGCGGTACGGGCCATAGTTGCGAATGGGATGGCGCACTCTGGCCATTTGCCAGCTCGCAAACGCTTAAAGGATTGGCTAATCTGCTTACCAACTATAAACAGCATGGTAAAATGAGCGCGACCGTGTTCTATAAAGAGTTACATAAATTCGCTGCATCGCACACCAAAAATGGCAAACCTTACATCGGAGAGTACCAGGACGAGAGGAATGGCGAATGGTTAAAAGGCGATAATCCGCGAAGCAGCTTTTACAATCACTCTACTTTTTGCGATTTGATTATCAACGATCTGGTTGGCATCAAACCACGGGCAGACAACATATTGGAAATCTATCCGCTAATTCCCAAAAATCAATGGGATTGGTTTATCCTTGATGACGTTTCTTATCACAACACGATTTTAACGGTATTGTGGGATAAAACCGGAAATAAATACCAAAAAGGTAAGGGATTTTTAGTATTTGCAGATGGAAAGATGATTTTTAAAGGCAAAGATTTAAAACCTTTAAAAGTGTTGATGAACTAAATACTAAATCCTATCCGTAGTGTTAAGCGCAGCGTCACTACGGATTATTGAATAGGATTGAGTTTATAACTCAATCAATAATACGGGTCAAAGACTCTTTTCTATTCCAATCAGTAGCGTTTGGAACGCTACGGATAGATCGGAGTAAATTGCGGCGATACAATCGCTAAGCTCGATCATCCCCGTTACAAACGAGGACGATAATAAATAATCTGTCCGTAGTATTAAGCGCAGCGTCACTACGGATTATTAAATAGGATTGAGTTTATAACTCAATAGCAATACGGGTCAAAGACTCTTTTCTATTCCAGATTGGTAGCGTTTGGAACGCTACGGATAGATCGGAGTAAACTGCGGGGATACAATCGCTAATCTCGATCATCCCCGTTACAAACGAGGACGATAGTAAATAAAACATCTCTCCGTAGTGTTAAGCGCAGCGTCACTACGGATTATTGAATAGGATTGAGTTTATAACTCAATAGCAATACGGGTCAAAGACTTATTTCTATTCCAATCAGTAGCGTTTGGAACGCTACGGAGAGATAGGAGTAAACCGCGGCGATACAATCGCTAAACCCGATCATCCCCGTTACAAACGAGGACGATAGTAAATAAAACTGTAATTGCGAACCGGAAGGCGGGGAGGCGAATGGCCTGAAGCAATCTTTTTAAGACAATTGGCTTGTATTGCAAGTATACAGAACATGGATACAGCAAAAAATAAATATTTAAACCTAATGAGATACATAATCAAAACTTTAATTTTTGCAATAACAGTTATCGGTTACCTTAACGCGAAGGCACAAGGGTACTATAACGTAATTGAATATGGCGCTAAAAACGACAGCAGTAAATTGGCTACTAGAGCCATCAAAAATGCGATAGATGCGGCTTCAAAAATGGGTGGAGGTACTGTTTATTTTCCGGCAGGTAAATATTTAACAGGGCCAATCCATTTAAAAAGTAATATTACCATTTTAATTGATGCTGGTGCAGAGCTCCATTTCAGCGATAACTTTGACGATTACCTTCCGATGGTCAAAAGCCGATATGAAGGGGTAGATGTAACCAGCTTTTCGCCCTTGTTTTATGCCTATAAAGCCGAGAACATCTCGATTATCGGTCGAGGTATAATTGATGGCCACGGTAAAAAATGGTGGAATTTTGTTGAAGGTTATAAAGAAGGGCAACCGGTATCGAAATGGCAAACCACCTTTGCCAGCCTAAATAAGGACATCATCTTACCGGACGATCCCAAACAAATGAAACGCGGCTTTTTACGTCCGCCGTTTATCCAGCCCATGTTCTGCAAAAATGTGTTGATTGAAGGCATTACCATTCGCAATTCACCATTCTGGACGGTTAATCCTGAGTTCTGCGAAAATGTGAAAGTTCATGCGGTAACCATAAATAATCCGCATTCGCCCAATACCGATGGCATTAACCCCGAATCGTGCAAAAACGTACACATTTCAGACTGCCACATCAGTGTTGGCGACGATTGCATCACCATTAAATCCGGTAAAGATGCACCAGGCAGAAAAATGGCAGTTCCGGCCGAAAACTATGTAATTACCAATTGTACCATGTTGTCTGGTCATGGTGGCGTAGTAATTGGCAGCGAAATGTCGGGCGATGTACGCAAGATAACCATTTCCAACTGCGTTTTCGATGGAACTGACCGCGGTATCCGCATCAAAACCGCACGCGGAAGGGGTGGTGTAGTAGAGGAGATCAGGGTGAATAATATCATCATGAAAAACATCCGCGAACAAGCCATTGTACTCGATATGCAATACGCTAAAACCAAGGTTGAACCAGTTTCAGTACGTACGCCGGCATTCCGGAACATTCATTTCGCCAACATCACAGGACAGGTAAACCAGGCGGCCTATTTAAACGGGCTTGAAGAAATGCCCATCAGCAATGTTACTTTTAACGACATCAACCTTGATGCGAAAAGCGGTTTTTCGATTAGTAATGCTACAGCTATTGAACTACACCAGCTAGCCATTAATACCCAAATTGGCCCAGCAATAAAGGCAACTCAGGTAAGTAGCCTGATTATAGATGGGCTAAAAAGCGACAAAGTGCCTGCAGATGCAGCTGTTATAGACTTAACCAATACTTCTGACCTCTTTTTATACAATGCTTTTCCTTCATCTGAAGTAAATACATACTTAAAATTAAGTGGTGCTGAAACGAAAAATATATTTTTAGGCAACAATAATTTCAGAAGGGTGAAAACGCCCGTTAAAAAAGAAAAAGAAGTAATGGCCACTATCGAAATTATTTCGGGCGATAAAGTACAATAACATGAAATTTAAATCTTTAGCCACTTTAATTTTAGCCATAATTGTTCAATCAAATGCATGGACACAGGAAAACAACCATATTTTGTGGTATAATAAACCTGCAGAAAAATGGACAGATGCATTGCCAATTGGTAACGGCCGCATTGGCGCCATGATTTTTGCAGGTACCATGGTCGATCATATCCAGTTTAATGAAGAAACTTTATGGACCGGAAAACCAAGAGGTTACAACCGAAAAGGGGCATATAAATATTTAAAAGACATTAGAGAACTGCTTTTTGAGGGAAAACAAAAAGAAGCCGAAAGCCTTGCGCAGGCACAGTTTATGGGTTTACAAAGCGAAGCCGGAGACAAAAATGCCTGGGTAAACCAAATGAAAGCTGGAAAAGGCTTAACGGGTAATCCTGCGTTGACCAATTTTGATGACAAAAACTGGAAAAGCCTCAAAGTACCAGCTTTTGATGGCTGGGAAACGGCTGGACTTGCCAATTTAGACGGAGCAGTATGGCTTCGAACAACTTTCGATGTCCCTGAAAACTGGAATGGAAAAGATTTGATACTTGATCTTAACCGCATCCGTGATCAGGATTTTACTTACATTAACGGCACGTTGGTTGGCAATACTGATAACAATGAACCGAGAAAATACACCGTTCCGGCAAAACTGGTTAAAACAGGCAGCAATACCATTGCTATACAGGTGCTTAATTATGCTGATAAGGGTGGTTTACTCGGCTATAAAGATACAAGCAAAAAAATTGGTATCTATCCGGTAGGATCAGATATTACACAAGGAGTTTCACTGGAAAAAGCATGGAAATATAAAATTCAGGATGAAAACCCGCCTGCCATATCGCAGTATCAGAAGAGCTACCAACCCTTTGGTGACCTTAACTTATACTTTAAATTTAGTAAATCACTGGTAAGCAACTATAAACGTTCGCTGGATATCAGCACGGCGATAGCTAAAACTACTTTCAGCAGCGATGGGGTAAACTATCAGCGCGAATATTTTGCCAGTCAACCCAACCAGGCGGTAGTTATTCATTTAAGTGCCAATAAACCTAAAGCCATCACCTTCGATGCCGAATTATCAAGTCCGCATCGCCGGTCGGCCGTTAAAATACTGGATAAGCAAACACTTGCTTTAACAGTTGCAGTTAACAATGGGGCATTAAAAGGAGAAAGCAGCTTAACGGCAATCGTTAAAAAAGGAAGTTTAAAAATTACAAACGGAAAAATCAGTATAAATCAGGCAGATGAGGTTACCCTCTACTTAATTGCAGGCACTAATTTTATTAATGCGCAGGATGTTTCAGGCTTACCGGCTGCCGCCAATTTTAAAGCGCTCAAAAGCCTCAAAGGGAAAACCTATGCTGAAATAAAGCAGAGCCACGTTAAAGAATACCAGCAATACTACAACAGGTTTGAGGTTAGTTTTGGTCGGTCAGAAAATGAACGCCTACCAACAGATGAGCGTTTGAAAAAATTTGCAACTTCCGGTGATGCTGCTTTTGCTGCTTTATATATGCAATATGGACGGTATTTACTAATTTCAAGTTCAAGACCAGGAACGCAACCGGCCAACCTGCAAGGCATCTGGAATGATTTATTAACCCCGCCATGGGGCAGTAAATATACCACCAACATCAACCTGGAAATGAATTACTGGCCAGCAGAAGTTTTAAACTTATCGGCCTTAAACGAACCCTTATTCCGGAAAATTAAAGGTTTAATCAAAACCGGTGGCGAAACGGCCAAAGCATATTACAATGCAAGGGGTTGGGTACTACACCATAACACCGATTTATGGAATGGAACCGCCCCTATAAACGCTGCTGATCATGGCATCTGGGTAAGCGGCGCAGCCTGGTTATGCCAGCATTTATGGGAGCATTACCAGTTTAGCCATGACCGGAAATTCCTCGAAAAAGAAGCTTACCCTTCAATGAGAAAGGCTGCGCTGTTCTTTGTAGATTTTCTGATAAAAGATCCTAAAACAGGTTGGTTAATCAGTACACCATCTAACTCACCCGAAAATGGAGGTTTGGTAGCCGGGCCAACTATGGATCACCAGATTATCCGCTCACTGTTTAAGAACTGTATTGCCGCTGCCGATGTACTCCACACAGATACAGATTTCAAAAAAATACTGCAGGAAAAGTTGAAACAACTGGCACCAAATCAAATCGGTAAATATGGCCAGTTGCAAGAGTGGCTAACCGATGAAGACGATACAACCAACAAACACCGTCATGTTTCACATTTGTGGGGCGTTTATCCCGGCAGCGACATTACCTGGGATGCTGATGCCAAAATGATGCAGGCAGCAAAACAATCATTGCTGTATCGTGGAGACGATGCCACGGGCTGGAGTTTGGCCTGGAAAATAAATTTCTGGGCCCGGTTTAAGGATGGCGATCATGCCATGAAACTGGTAAAGATGTTGCTGAAACCAGCCAATAACGGAGCCGGATCTTACGTAAATCTTTTCGACGCACATCCGCCGTTTCAGATTGATGGCAATTTCGGGGGATCTGCCGGGATAGCTGAGATGATCCTGCAAAGCCATCAGGGCTATCTGGATATTTTACCGGCTTTGCCAACAGCGATGCCTACTGGCAACATCAGAGGTTTACAGGCCAGAGGTGGTTTCGAAGTAGATTTGAGTTGGGATAAAGGTACATTAACTTCATTTACACTGAAATCTAAAACCGGTGGAGATTGCACGTTGCATTATAAAAATTTAGTGGTAGAACTGCACACCAAAGCAGGCGAAACTTATAAACTGAACGGAGATTTGAAATGATGAGTTGGTTGAGGAATTGTTTTGATAATATTTTTAATGATAAAAGGTCCGTGGAGACACGTACCTTGGGCAAGGAAGTAATCCCCATATTCAAAAGCCTTGGTTCATGTCAGCACGAACCAAGAACCTATACTTCAAAGCATTTCTTCACCTTATTGTTGCTGGCATTATGCAGTATAAATTTGGTTAATGCTCAAATCCGGAAGACTATTTCTTTAAATAACAGTTGGCTTACTGTTGCCGATGAGAAAAGTATAAATGCCTTTGAGGGTTTTCAGGCAGCCACTTATCATCCTAAAAACTGGGAAAGTATAAATGTACCGCATAACTGGGATCAATACGAGGGCTACCAACGCAGGTTGCACGGTAACAAACACGGTTATGCCTGGTATCGCAAGAGTTTTAAAACAAATGAAATCAAGGCTGGAAAACGTTTCTTTTTGTATTTTGAAGGAGTAGGCTCTTATGCAACTGTTTGGCTAAATGGTCAGAAGGTAGGCTACCATGCAGGTGGCAGAACTACCTTTACACTCGACATTACAACGGCGATTAAACTGAATAACGTTGAAAATATACTGGCGGTGAGGGCCGATCACCCGGCTAACATTCAGGATTTACCCTGGGTTGATGGCGGTTGTTCTACTGAACGTGGCTTTTCGGAAGGCTCGCAACCTATGGGGATTTTCAGGCCTGTTCACCTCATCGTTACTAATGAAGTTCGCGTAGAACCTTTTGGTATTCACATTTGGAACGATAATAAAATTTCAGAAAAGGCTGCTGTTTTAAATTTCACTACAAGTCTTAAAAACTATGGTTCAAAAGGAAAATCGCTTAACCTGATCAGTCAGCTCACAGAAGCAAATGGAAAAATAATACAAACCTTAACAAGTACCATTCATCTTGGTCCGGGGAAAGAAATGAATGTAGTACAGAAAACGGCTACTATAAGTAATCCGAAATTATGGTCGCTGGAAAGCCCATATCTCTACACGCTTAAAACCACCCTCATTGAAAATGGAAAAGTGCTCGATGAACAGCAAACACCTTACGGCATCCGATGGATTAGCTGGCCAATCGGGGAACAGGCCAATCAGAAAGTATTTTTGTTAAACGGAAAACCAGTATTTATCAATGGGATAGCCGAATACGAACATTTAATCGGCCAGAGCCATGCTTTCAGCAATGCCCAAATCCGTTCGCGTGTGATGCAGATTAAAGCTGCAGGTTTTAATGCCTTCCGCGATGCACACCAGCCACACAACCTGCTGTATTCTAATTATTGGGATAAGGAAGGGATCTTATGCTGGACACAAATGGCTGCACACATCTGGTACGATACCCCTGAATTTAGAAAAAACTTTAAAGCCCTTTTAATCGATTGGGTAAAAGAAAGACGAAATAGTCCGGCTGTGGTTTTATGGGGATTGGAAAACGAAAGCACTTTGCCTGAAGATTTCGCCCGGGAGTGCACCGAATTAATCCGTAAACTTGACCCAACCGCATCGTCACAAAGAAAAGTAACCACTTGTAATGGCGGCAAAGGCACCGATTGGGATGTTCCCCAAAACTGGACAGGCACCTATGGCGGCAACCCCTTAACTTATGGCGAAGACCTGCAAAGACAGGTTCTGGTAGGCGAATACGGCGCCTGGCGAACCATCGATCTGCACGATGTTGATGCGGCAGGAAAGGGTTATACCGAAAACAAAATGACCGTCCTGATGGAAACCAAAGTGCGTTTGGCCGAATCGGTAAAGGATAAAACTGCAGGGCATTTTTTCTGGCTGTATAGCTCGCATGATAATCCGGGTCGCGTTCAGGGAGGCGAGGGACTTCGGGATTTAGACCGGGTTGGCCCTGTAAATTATAAAGGCATGTTTACGCCATGGGAAGAACCTACCGATGTTTTTTACATGTTCAGGGCTAACTATGCGCCAAAAGCAACACAACCGATGGTATACATCGTATCGCATACCTGGCCAAACCGCTGGAGCAGGCCCGGGATAAAAGATAGTGTGGTGGTATATTCCAATTGCGATGAAGTAGCGCTTTTTAACGATATTAGCAGTCAATCGCTTGGCAAAAAGAAGCGGGGTGTAACCGGCACGCATTTTCAGTGGAACAAACCCAATATCAAATATAATGTATTGTATGCGATAGGTTACGTTAATGGGAAAGCGGTTGCAAAAGATCAGCTTGTTTTGCAAAATCTACCGCAAAGCCCTGATTTTAATCAACTGGTTACCGATCAAAAAATAATAGCTCCCGAAAAAAGCTACCACTATGTTTACCGCTTAAATTGTGGTGGCGATGATTATACTGATACCTACGGGAATCAATGGTCGGCAGACAGGAACTTAACGGCGAAAAATTGTTTTGGTTCAAGCTCCTGGACAAAAGATTTTCCGGGTATACCTGTTTTTTTTGCCAGTCAGCGCCGTACTTTTCAACCCATTGCAGGCACAACCGATTGGAAGTTATTTCAGACTTTCAGGTATGGCCGGGACCAGCTGAAATACCACTTTCCTTTGCCAGATGGCGAATATTTGGTAGAACTTTATTTTATAGAACCCTGGTTGGGCATAGGTGGTGGCTTAGACGCGGAAGGCATGCGCTTATTCGATGTGGCTTTCAATGGCAAAACCGTGATTAAAGATTTAGATATCTGGAAAGAAGCCGGGAGCAATACATTGTTAAGGAAAACCATCAAAACGACTGTAAAGGGTGGTGCTTTAACGATTCATTTTCCGGAAATAAAAGTTGGACAGGCAGTAATTTCGGCCATTGCCATAGCCAGTTCAAATCAAAATATTAAGCCTGCACCCGCAAGCCAATCGCTTCTAACCAAAATTAAAAATGCAGAAGTACATAACTGGCTGGACATTGGAGAAGCACAATTTATTGGAGAAAAAACAAACTTTACCAGCCTGCCTTCCAGCATATTTGGTTCCGAATGGCTTAAAGCTTCGCGCGGGCAGGAGGGCATTGAATTTACCGCGACAGACACAGCAGATACCTTTGTTGCATTAAACCCCAACAGTCATGTGCCAACAGGTTTTGAAGATACTAAAACTGCTCTGGTCAACAGCAACGCAGAAAGCTTCCAACTGTACCGTAAACGGCTTAATCCAAACGAGCGGATCATTTTTGAGAGCGGCACGGCAAATGTTTTCGTTTTACCGGTTACGCATTTACAACCTGCTTACGATTTAAAAAATACCGCCACCTACAAGGCTACCGATGCCATTTTAAAAGGTAACCACATTGTAAAAGAAGAGTTGATGGGCAAGGAGCGCGTTACTTTTAAAGCCAATACAGATGCCGTTCTAACCTGGAATTTCGCCGTAGGCGTTGCCGATAACTATTCGTTAACCATTAAATATCACAACCCTTTTGAGCAAAACCTCAAAGCTAAACTGGAACTTTTATCAGCTGATGGTACTTTGATGAAAACAGAACAGGCAGAATTTGTACCAACCAAGGCAGGTAAATGGAACTATTTCAGCACCAGTACCGGTAGTATGATTAACGCAGGTGCCTATCAGCTAAGAATTACTGCCATCGAAACCAAAGGAATGAGTATTGATGCTTTGGATGTTCAATAAGATAAGATGGTACAATATGTAGCCAAAATCTTATATGAATACTGTTTTTTAGAAATGCATATTTGTTTTAACCAAATTAATAAACGAGCCAACCAATAATGAAGGGTCTGCCTATATTCGATCTTGCGATTATCGCCATTTATTTGGTTGGAATGATACTGGTTGGTGTTTATTTTTCCAGGAAAAATAAGAATTCCGAGCAATTTACAAAAGCTTCGGGCCTCATTCCCGGATGGGCAATAGGTTTATCTATTTATGCAACGTTCTTAAGCAGCAATACTTTTTTGGGTGTACCCGGAAAAGCTTTTGGTGGTAACTGGAATGCTTTTGTATTTAGTATCTCAATGCCACTGGCCGCGTGGGTAGCTTCTAAATACTTTGTGCCATTTTACAGAAATACAGGTGAAATATCGGCCTATACCCATCTCGAAAAACGCTTTGGTGCCTGGGCAAGGGTATATGCTGTCGTTTGCTTCCTACTTACGCAACTGGCAAGGATGGGTTCCATCTTTTTCGGCATCGCTTTGAGTTTACAGGCTTTAACCGGCTATTCCATGCAAATGATTATGATTGTAATGGGCATCTGCATCATTGTTTATACCGTTTTAGGAGGAATCGAAGCAGTAATATGGACAGAAGTGGTACAGGCCATCGTAAAAACATTTGGTGCTTTACTCATCCTTTATATCGTGATCAGCAATATGCCCGGCGGAGTAGCGAAAATAGCAGAGATAGGCAAAGCCGCCGATAAATTTAGTCTGGGCAGCTTTAAACCTGATTTTATCAGCTCATCGTTTTGGGTAGTTTTGCTTTATGGCTTTTTCATCAACCTGAATAATTTTGGTATGGATCAGAATTATATACAGCGCTACCATACCGCTTCATCAAGCCGTGCAGCCTCCAAATCAATCTGGTTATGTGTATGGTTATATATTCCGGCATCCTTACTTTTCTTTATTATAGGATCTTGCTTATTTGCCTACTACGAAATTAATCCTGAACTGGTACAATCGATCAAACACCAGGTAGCGGTAGAGCGATTGCCTTTACATGCTGCTGCAACTGAGGTTTTAAAAGTACAGAACGCTTTACAACCGGCAGATTACGGCGATAAAATTATGCCGCATTTTATGGTGACCAAAATACCCGTGGGCTTAGTGGGACTGATTGTTTCAGCCATCTTATCGGCCGCTATGAGCACCATCAGCTCCGGAATGAACGCGTCGGCAACTGTTTTTTCGGTCGATATTTACAAGCGGTATTTTAAACCCGAAATCAATGAAAAGCAGAATTTATCACTGCTGCACATCGCAACAGTAGCTTTTGGTTTACTGGGCATGATTGCGGGCATTGCCATGATTGGGGTAAAAAGTATATTGGATGTATGGTGGGAGCTTTCGGGTATATTCGCCGCAGGCATGCTGGGTTTGTTTTTATTGGGCATTATAAGCCGGCAAACCAAAAACCACGAAGCCATAACCGCAACTATTATCGGTATTGCCGTAATTATATGGATGACATTTTCTTCTCTTCTGCCTCCGGAATATGAAGCTTTTATAAATCCACTGCATAAAAACATGATTATTGTAACCGGTACCTTAACCATTTTTTTAACAGGACTTTTCCTGACGAAAATTAAAAACAGAAAAATCAAAACCGTCAGTTAAATCCGGAAGGTTCAATCTGGCAATTATTTAGAACAATTTATTAGGACACAATATAATGGAAAACTCACAAAAAGGGTTCATCCCGGTTATGCTTACGCCTTTTTTAAGCAATGGAAATATCGATTATCCGGCACTTACCCAGCTTACAGAGATTTATCTGCAGGCCGGATCATCGGGTTTATTTGCCAATTGCCTTTCGAGCGAAATGTTCGAATTAACAGATAAAGAGCGCATCCAGGTCATCAAACATGTTATTAAAGTTGTAAACGGAGCAGTACCGGTTGTGGCTACCGGTACCTTTGGTGGGCCCATTTCCAAACAGGCCGATTTTGTGAAAGCAGTGAGCGATACCGGCGTTGAGGCCGTTATTGCCATTACCAGTTTATTGGCCAATGAGGAGGAAAGCGATGAAATATTTAACGACCGCGTGTTCGAGCTGCTGCATCAGACGGATGAAATTCCGATGGGTTTCTATGAATGCCCTATACCCTACAAAAGAGTATTAAAACCACAGCAACTGGCTGATTTTGTAGCAACAGGAAGGGTAATTTACCATAAAGATACCAGCCTTGATCTTATTCAGATTAAAGAAAAACTTAAACTCACTGATGGCCATGCATTTGGCTTATATGATGCTTATATGGTGCATGCCGTAGAATCGTTAAAAGCAGGTACTTCAGGATTATCCTGCATTCAGGGCAATTATTTTCCAGAGTTAATTGTTTGGCTTTGCGACCATTACAACGATAACCATTTAAAAGATGATGTAGCTGCTGTGCAAAATTTCCTAACAGATAATATGGACGTGATGCACAACGTTTACCCCGTAGTTTCCAAATATTTTCTGCAGAAACGCGGGTTAAACATTTCAACTTTTACACGGAGAAATGTGGGCGCATTTACGTCCGATGTAGTTAAAGAAGTAGAAAAATTGTTTGATGATTATACTGCCTTAAGAAGCGAGTTAAATATTGAAGTTTTTATATAAACCAGACCTTATAGGTTTTTTGGTGTGGTGTCAGATGTTACCATCTGACATTTTCTATTCAGACCTTACAGGTTTTAAAAACCTGTAAGGTCTTAAAGAATTAATTCAAATACTTCCGCTTATAATCCAGCGGCGTCATTCCCGTTACCTTTTTAAAATGCCGGTAAAAATTGGAAACGTTATTAAAGCCACAATCAAAACAGATCATTTCAGTAGGCAACTTATTTTCAATCAGAAAACGACAGGCGTGGCTCACCCTTATCTCGATCAGAAAATCGTAGAATGTCTTTTTCGTCATCAGCTTAAAATAACGGCAAAAAGAGGTTACACTCAAATTGCTTAAAGAAGCTACTTCTTCCAATGTAATTTCTTTTTTATAATTACTTAAGGTATAATTGCAGATTTTGTTAATCCGCAGGGTTTCAGATTCATTGCTTTGGTAAAAGGTGTTTTTGCTCGTTACAATGGTCGAGTATTCATCCGTTTCGGCCAGTGTTTTTAAAATGGAGAGCAAAATAATAATCCGGTCAAGGTTGGTGGCATCAACTGCGGCACGCATTAAATCAATCAGTTTGTCTTTAGCTTTACCATTAATTACCATGCCGCTTTTTGCTTTCTCAAATAACTTCGGAATCAGGTAAGCTTCCGGCAAAGTGAGCATATACTTCCCCAGGCAATCAGGCAGAAAATGAATCACCATTGCCTCGGTAGTTAAATCGGGGTTGCCCTGAAAATACTCATCTTTACAACGCCAGGTATGTGGCAGGTTTTCGCCCAGCAAAACCATTTCATCAGGTACAAAATTACTGATGTTATCGCCGATAAAACGTACACCTTCACCTTTAATTACATAATGCAGTTCAAGCTCCGGATGGTAATGCCAGATATTACCGAAATCGGGTTTAATATCATGACGGATACTAAAAGAACTTTGCAGGGTAATGGGTACTTTATGAAAATGAGGTTTCATGATTCTAATAAAAACATTTGGTTAGGATTGCCATCCAATGCCGATAAGGACATCAATTACAAAAGCCCAATTTAGGCACTTAAATGATAATATCCTATATTAAGTTGATAAAAAGCATGATAAAATGCTGTATTTCATTGCAGAGTTTTGTATAAGAGCCGTATGGCATAACCAAATTAATAAAGAGCATATTATTTTCCTGTAAATTTTATGTTCATTAATAAAATATGAGACCAGATCAATCAAACGAAATTCTTATCGTTTCCAGTGGAGATTTACGCCTTTCGGCAAACCAAAGTTGCTGGGCAGCGCAAGCCGAAATGGAGCAAAAATTAACTGCAGCAATTGAGCAGCTTGGCAGGAAGGTTAAACGGGCACACGCTTATGATCCGGTTAAAAAACACGGTTTCATCGATTCGCAAAGAATGGGTATGGATATCTTCAGGAGTATTGACCCCGGGCAGCCTTTAATCGTTGCAGAGAGCGTTTGGCAGTATTCTCATCACGTATTAGCCGGATTAACCACGCACCGCGGTCCGATACTTACCCTCGCCAACTGGAGAGGACAGTGGCCCGGACTGGTAGGCATGTTAAATTTAAACGGTTGTTTAACCAAAGCACAAATCCCCTACAGTACGATGTGGAGTGAAAATTTTACAGACGATTTTTTTATCGACGGATTGCGGGAATGGCTTTCTACCGGTAAAATCAGTTATGATCAAAGTCACGTTAAAAGTTTCGCGCTAAATAAAATCCCTTTAAGCGACGATAGAAAAGGTCGGGACTTTGCCAGAAGTCTGAAAGAGCGAAAAGTAATAATGGGCGTGTTTGACGAAGGATGCATGGGTATGTACAATGCTATCATACCCGATGAACTGCTGCACCGCACCGGTTTCTTTAAAGAGAGGCTCAGTCAATCAGCTTTATATGCCGCCATGTTACAGGTAACCGATCAGGAAGCTGAAGGTGTTTTAGATTGGCTGTTGCAAAAAGGAATGACCTTTAACTGGGGTACTGACGAGGCTACACAATTAACAAAAAGACAAACACTTGAGCAATGCCGCATGTATATTGCAGCACTCCGCATTGCCGACGACTTTAGCTGCGACACCATCGGTATCCAATACCAGCAGGGTTTAAAAGATTTGACCGTGGCCAGCGATTTGGTGGAAGGTTTGCTCAATAACGAAGACCGTCCACCGGTATATGGCTTAAACGGCAAAGAACTGTACGCCAAAAAGGCTTTACCACATTTTAACGAAGTTGATGAATGTGCCGGTTTGGATGCTCTGCTCACTTATCAACTCTGGAATGAACTCGGCATGAGCGGAGAAAATACGCTGCATGATATCCGTTGGGGCGAACATTATAAAGGAGGCGAAATTGACGGCTTTGTTTGGCTTTTTCTCATTTCAGGCGCGGCGCCAGCCGCACATTTCATTGATGGTTACGCCGGAGCAAGCAGCGACAGACAGCCTGCCATGTATTTCCGTTTGGGCGGTGGATCATTAAAAGGCATTAGTAAGCCCGGTTTCATCGTCTGGAGCCGCGTATATATAAAGCATAATGAACTGCACTGCGATTTAGGAGTGGGCGAAGTAGTCTCTTTACCTGCAGCTGAAACCAAAAGAAGATGGGAGGGAACCACACCCGAGTGGCCTATTATGCATGCCATTTTAAAAGGCGTCAACCGCGATCAGTTAATGGCACGCCACCAGGCCAACCACATTCAGGTGGTATACACCAGTTACGAAGCCGGTGCACATGAAGCCTGCAGAATTAAAGCAGCGGCTATGGATGAACTGGGCATAAAAGTGCACTTTTGTGGAGATGTCAACCTTGGAAAAAAAAGAAATTCTAATTAAAGATATAAAAAAATGAAATTACAAATTTTAGCCCTGTTCTTAACGTTCTCCGTTGCAACAGCAGTTTTTGCCCAGGATAAGACCCTTGCAGATCAGGCCGCCTATACCAAAACCATTACTGAGCGTGCCGCTAAAATTGTAAATACCCTGGGTATCAGCGATAGCAAAAAAGCTGAAAAGGTTACCAATATCATCAGAGATCAGTACAGTAACCTGAACGATATTTATACCGCCAGAGACCTCGGGGCGAAAGATATTAAGGAGAAAAATAAAGAAAATAAGGTATTGCGCGATTCGGCTTTAGCTAAGCAGAACCGTGCGGTAGAAGCATCGCTGGCTAAACTGCACAAAAAATACATCAGCAAATTGAATGCCCAGCTCAATAATGAGCAAATTGAAGGGGTGAAAAACGGTATGACCTACGGCGTGCTGCCGCTTACTTATAAAGCTTACCAGGAAGAAATACTCACTTTAACCGATGAGCAGAAAAAGCAAATTTTAGTTTGGTTAACTGAGGCGCGGGAACGTGCAATGGATGCAGAATCATCAGATAAAAAACATGCCTGGTTCGGTAAGTATAAAGGCCGCATCAACAATTACCTTTCTGCTGCCGGTTACGACCTGAAAAAAGAAGGTATTGAATGGGAAAAAAGGCGCAAGGCAAAAGCTGATGGCAATTAATTCCCATTGGTTTTAATGCGTGAATTTTTTTTAACATTTTTTATTTAAGAATATTGCATTTATATATGAATTTTATTAGTACCTTGTAATGTCAATTATTAAAAGATATAATAGCTGGTATTTTTGATTTCATGTAAATTAGATCATACAATATTCAGGCAATAAGGCTAGCTGGAATATCGATACTTTAATTGCAGTTTGAATTACTACTTTCTAACCAAACATTCACAAAGATTAACTATACATGAGCCAGATTACGCTATGTTTTGTCGCATGATTTCTGATAAACGCCGATTAACCTATTTTTTTTAAAATCATAAATAAAGAACCTTTTTAAGGCTTTTAATAGCGGTATTTTAGCAACATGCCTGATTAAAATAGCTGAACGTTAAGTGGAGCAATGCAACCATTTAAATAACTTCAAAACTAACCAAATAACAATATGAACTTAAAATTTTTACGCAAAATTTCTTTGCCTTTGCTACTGATGCTGGTGGCAAGTACAATACTTTTTGCCCAGGAGCGAAAGGTTACCGGTAAGGTTGTTGATCAATCAGATGGGAGCGGTATACCAGGGGTTAACGTCAGCATTAAAGGTATGCCAAGCAATGTCAGTACCAATGCAGATGGCGTTTATACCATTCAGGTGAGAAACAATACAGATGTATTGGTGTTTTCCTATATCGGTTACGTCAGACAGCTTATTACCGTAGGCAGCCAGAACAATATCAACGTAAAGCTTGTTTCAGATAATAAGGGTTTAGACGATGTGGTTGTAGTAGGTTATGGTACACAAAAGAAAACCTCGCTAACGGGATCCGTTTCTACCCCTAACCTAAAGACTGTTGAGGATATTCCGGCTTTGAACATTACATCAGCATTAAAGGGTACTACGCCGGGTTTAAGTGTTTCAGGTGGCGCACAAAGACCAGGACAGGGCACCACGATCACAATCCGTAATCCAGTGGTATTTGCTAAAGATGGCGGACAAGGAACCAATCCATTATTTGTGATTGATGATATCATCAGGACACAGGCAGATTTCGACAACCTTGACATTAACGAGGTAGAAAGCGTAACCGTGTTAAAAGATGCAGAAGCAGCCATTTTTGGTATTCAAGGTGCTAACGGTGTAGTGATGATCAGAACCAAAAAAGGAAAAATCGGCGCGCCTAAATTTAATATCAGCAATTCACTGGGCGTTTCTACTGCGACGATTATGCCTAAAATGATGAATTCTTTGCAATTGGGTACATTTTCTAACGATTACACCAATGCATCAGCATATATCCAAACCGTACCAGGTGTACCGGTAGATAAATACATTAACGCTGATGGCTATCTGGTAACCGCTGGTGTTCCGGCGAGCTCAAGAACTGCTGCCTGGTATACCCCGGATGAATTAGAATATTTTGCCAGCAATAGTCACGATTACTTTGGCGATGCTTTTAAACCAGCTTATGTTTGGAGAACAGCAGCAAATATTAGTGGCGGTACAGATAAAGTAACCTATTTTATTGGCGGCGACTTCGTTAATCAGAACAGTAACTTTAAAGGAATTAATTCACACAAATATGGCTTAAGAGCATCAGTTGATGCAAAACCTGCCAAAGGTTTGGTTACCTCATTATCGTTAAACGCAAATGTTGGCTATTCCAGAAGTTACTGGTATAAACTAACCAGCACTTCAGAAAATCTGGATAATGATGCCGCATCACTACAGAATGTTCAGCCATGGCAAGAATATTTTATCAATGGTAATCCCGTAGTTATTGGAGGAAGCAATACCGGTGGTAACGATAATATCAACTTTTTCCAGATCCAAAACTCAAATAACTATACCGGTGGTACCAATACATCAACAAATATCCTGGCTAAAGTTACTTATGAAATTCCCGGTATTAAAGGATTGACAGCCACTGCAACATTTAATAAAAATCTAAATGCAGCCAACAACAAGCAATTCGGTACCTCATTTGTTTATTATAAATATGCCGGGTTAGGTGCCAACAACCATATTCCGGGAGGAAATTTAACCGGTACATTCAATGTATTGAACGGGGACAAAGTTCGTTTAACACCAGTCTTTGCAGATAGCTATCAGATAAACGGAGGTTTTAACTACAACCGGTCATTTGGAAAGCATAATATCTCCGCGCTGGCTTTATTTGAGCAACGGGAACAAAACAGTGAAGGTGTTAATGCAGAGGCAACAGGCTTAGTGGCAGGCGCTTTAGATTATCAATCTTTCGCTGTTGGTACGTCAAATTCAAACCAATCCGCAACAGTAAGTACTTTTGGCTTTCAATCGATTATCTCCCGGTTCAATTACGATTACGATCAGAAATACCTTTTTCAGGCGATCTTCAGAAGAGATGGAAGCTCAAGGTTTGCACCGGGCAAAAACTGGGGTAATTTCCCTGCCGCGTCGGTTGGTTGGGTAGCCTCAAAAGAGTCCTTTATTGCAAATAACCTGAAATGGTTAGACCTGTTAAAATTCAGGGCCTCATTTGGTTTATCTGGTGTTGATAATACAAAAGCTTATCAATATTTAGCCAACTATAATCTGGGCACCGGAAGTTCTGGAGGGGCCGTGTTTAATGGAAACGATAACCGGACAATTGCCATTAAACCAAATCTGGCGATTCCAAATGCCGACGTAACCTGGAATAAGGAGTTTAAAACATCATACGGTGTAGATATGGCTTTCCTGAAAAATCGCTTATCATTCACCGGAGAGTATTACTGGAATCACGGTACAGATATTTTAACCACATTAAGTTCATCTGTTCCGGCAACCATTGGCGCAAATACACCAACAGAGAACTATACTAATGCCAATACCTTTGGCTGGGAGTTCTCGTTAACCTGGAAAGACAATATTGGTAAAGATTTTAGCTACAGCTTTAGTCCATTTTATACCTGGATGGATAATAAAATGTTAAAAGTAGATCAATCTGCAGCAATTGTGGGTACTGTTGAAGATGTTACCGGAAGATCTTCTGATTTAGGGATATTTGGTTACAAGTCACTGGGTATCATCAGAACCCAGGCCGAAGCTGATGCAATTATAGCACAACGTGCAGCAGCAGCAGGAGGAGCAGCCAATGTTAAAATATTTGGACAAGCCTTACAGCCAGGCATGATCAATTACGAAGATGTAAATGGCGACGGGATAATCAGTACCGATAAAAAAGATCAGTCTTTTATTACAAACAGGCAAAGTAACCACAACGCGCTGGGGCTAAACTGGAATGTTGGGTATAAAGGTTTGGTTTTAAACGTGATTATGGGGCTTTCATGGGGCGGTTGGACATCAATTGATGGTTTAAAACCAGCAAATCAATCCAGCTCTGCAACAGGTGCATCTATTTACAACAACCGACCTGTTTATTGGGTAGATCACTGGACACCAACAAACACGGATGCAGCTTACCCTAACCCTTTTTTCAGAACAAATTTTGAAGTAACGTCTGATTTCTGGTTAGTCAAAGCGACGAGTTTTAACATCACCAGCTTGAACTTAAGTTATAACATACCAACCAGAATCGCCAATAAAATAGGTATGTCTAGCGTAAGGGTTTTCACCGTAGCTACCAATCCAATCCAATTTATTAATCCATATCCTGGTAAATACAGAGATCTGCAAACAGCTTTATATAGTTATCCAACACTAAAAACTTGGTCGTTCGGTTTAAATATTGGCTTTTAATACGTATTAAGATGAAAAAGATATTCGTTATAACTGCATTGAGTTTAGCCGTAATTTCGCTAACAAACTGCAAAAAAGTTCTGGAAAAATCTGATTTGGGAAATTTTACCGCAGAGCAGGTTTTTAATGATTCAACCACGGTGAAGTTAAATGTTGATTATTTATATAGTCAAAACCAACCGGGTTGGTTCGGTAGTACAGGCGGTTCCATTCACTCAGCCGGAACATATAACCTCACAGAAGAAGGCCAGGGAAGTAATGTTTTTGTTTTAGGAACCGCTACAATAGAAAGTGTTACCGATTTAGGGGTAGCCAATGCCAACAATAACAGTTACGGAAAAATCCGGACAATTAATACTTTCCTGAGAGATTTGAATGCAGGTACACTAGATCTAGCCGTGAAACGTCGGTTTGCGGCACAGGCCTATTTCTGGAGAGCATATCGATATTTCGAACTCGTTAAATTATATGGTGGGGTACCCTTGATCCTGGTGCCGCTTAACGCCGTTGGCGACGAGGCAAAACAACTGGCGCTAACACCTCGTGCTAAAACCAGCGAAGTATTTGCACAGATTAAAAGCGATCTGGATTCATGTGTAAAATATTTGCCTGCAAAATGGCCTAAACAGGCAGATTATGGTAGAATTACGTCAGGTGCAGCTGCTGCTTTTATGGGTAGGGTATTGCTAACTTATGCCAGCCCGCAGTTTAATCCCAATAATGATGTGGCCAGATGGCAGGCAGCCTACGATGCAAATAAGACTGCCGTAACCATATTGTCTGCGAATGGTTTTGGACTTTATCCTAAATTCGACTACACCATGTGGACAACCGAAGGGGGAACTTCGAACGGTGGCCCGGCAAATCCCGAAGCAGTATTGGTAACAGGATTTAATACATCATCTGTTGATATCAATGCTAATAATAATTCATTTGATAATAGTGCCAGACCCAGATCTGTTTCAGGAAGCGGCTCATTTACACCTAGCTACGAAATGAGTTTAGCTTTTCCGATGCTGGATGGCAAGCCGGCTAGCGGACCTGGCGCATCAACAAAATATCCGTATGCCATGTCTACCTTCTATAAAAACAGAGACCCAAGATTTTACGCCACTATTGCTTATAATGGTGCAACCTGGGGTAATGTCATGAATGGCGCACGCTTATGGACGTATTATTATTACAGCGCAGCTACAGGTACCACCAATAAAACGACAGAAGCAACTGCAGCGAGTAACACTGGCTTCTATCTACGTAAAGGAGTAGATGAAACCAAAGCTTCGCCAAGTACATTCATCGGTACCGATTGGATTGAAATCCGTTATGCAGAAGTGCTGTTGAATCTGGCAGAAAGTGCGGCAGAATTGAATAAATCAGGCATTGCGGATGAACCATATGTTAATTTGATCGCCATTAGAAAAAGAGCAGGCATTGAGGCTGGGGCTGATGGACTGTACGGCTTAGACGCTGGCATGTCACGTAGCGATCTGGTTGCTACCATTATGAAAGAAAGACAGGTTGAATTTGCATTTGAAGGTAAAAGATTTTTTGATCTGAGAAGGAGGAAACTACTTGAACCGACCCTTAATGGAATGAAAAGAAATGCACTTGTCATACAGCTAAAAAGAAGCGGAACGCTGGCAACGGATTATATTGCTTCAAACAGGGAGGCTTCTGCATCAAATTCATTAGACGCTCTATACGCTTCAAGCTTTACGTTAAGTTTAAAAGCGCTTGATAACCAAAACATTAATTTCCAGTCGGGTAATTATTTCTATGGCATTCCAACTGCTGCAATCAACAACAACGTTAATTTGCAACAAAACAATACCTGGGGCGGTCCATTCGATCCACTTCAATAATCATTCACAATCTCTTTAGGGGCGGTTTGCTCACCGCTCTGTTTTTTTATATTTGGTTTGAAAAAGGAAACATTAATTTGTTTCCTTTTTTTCACTTAAGAATGTTACATTTATATATGAATTTTATTGCTATCTTGTAACTGGATTGAACGGATGTAATTTGACGGACTGGCGGGTCATTTCACCTTTTGGTAACATGATACAAAATTTCGCTAAAATTATACCGAAAACAAGGCCATACAGCATGCAAATTTGAAACATTATATACTTTCTAACCAAAATACAATCATAGGATTAGCAAAAGATAAAGCCGCAATTTTTTAAAAAAATTAACCTGGCATTTAGGTTAAGTTAAAAATATTTGCGACATTTCTTTAGTTTCCTTAACGGGCAAAACACAAATGAAAAAGAACTTTTTAAATCTGTTGTTCGCAACAGCATTAATGCTCTCCACCAATCATGCTTTCGCGCAATACCCTAAAATCCCTGATGATGTAAAAAAATCATCCGATTCGATGCTTAAAGAAGCTTACCATCAATCAGATATTGCCTGGGAAAAGGCCAAGCCTGTTATCGCTAAGGAAGCTGCAGCAGGTAAACCTTATATTCCGTGGGCAGGCCGGCCAACTGATTTACCACAATCAGAACTTTTGGCTTTCCCGGGTGCTGAAGGTGGTGGAGCCTATAGTTTTGGCGGCCACGGCGGAAGGGTTATTGTAGTAAAAAATTTAAACGATAGCGGTCCGGGTTCATTGCGCGACGCCTGTGAGCAGGGCGGAGCCCGCATTGTGGTATTTAATGTTGCCGGTATTATCCGCTTAAAAACCCCTTTAATCATCCGTGCACCATATATTACCATTGCTGGTCAAACGGCACCCGGCGACGGGGTTTGCGTAGCCGGTGAATCGGTTTGGCTAAATACCCACGATGTAATTGTGCGTTTCATGCGTTTTAGAAGAGGAGAAACGTTTGTGGGTCGTCGCGACGATGCCATTGGTGGTAATCCGGTAGGCAACATCATGATCGACCACGTTTCGGCCAGTTGGGGATTAGATGAAAATATGTCGATGTACCGCCACATGTATAACGACAGCACCGGTAAAATTGAAGAAAAACTGGGCACAGTGAATATCACCATCCAGAATTCGATCTTCTCTGAAGCGCTGGATTACTGGAACCACGCTTTCGGCAGTACTTTAGGTGGCGAAAACTGCGCTTTTGTCCGCAACCTTTGGGCAGATAATGGTGCCCGTAACCCATCCATTGGCTGGAATGGTATTTTCAACTTTGCCAATAACGTGGTTTTCAACTGGAACAACCGCTCAACTGATGGTGGTGATTATACTGCACAATACAATATCATCAATAACTTCTACAAACCTGGTCCGGTTACCGAATTGGGCGACCCCATCAGCTACCGCATTTTAAAACCCGAATCAGGCCGGAGTAAACTGCCTTACGTGGTGTTCGGCAGGGCCTACGTAAGTGGCAATATTATCGATGGAAATGAGAAAGTAACCCGTGATAACTGGGCTGGTGGCGTACAAATGGAAGATAAAAAGGGGAATTTAATGCCATTCGAAACGGCTAGTAAATATTTCCCAGCGATGAAGGCGAAAAAACCTTTTCCGATGCCAAAAATCAGCATTATCCCAACCTTGCAAGCTAGAGATTATGTACTGGCCAATGCGGGTGCTACCTTACCTAAACGCGACCCGGTTGATACCCGTGTGGTAAAGCAGGTGGCTACCGGCAAAATCGAAGTACATCCTGATGCCAAACCTTCCGCTTTCCAGTTTGAACACCGCAGGTTAAAAGGTGATTCTTATAAACTGGGTATCATTACCGAAATTTCGCAGGTGGGCGGCTATCCGGAGTACAAGGGTACACCTTACAAAGATTCAGACGATGATGGCATGCCTGACGCTTATGAGATTAAACAGGGATTAAATCCTAAAGATGCTTCAGATGCCGTTAAAATTACCAAAAGCGGTTATTCGAACATCGAAGTATATTTAAACAGCGTGGTAGACGTGAATAAAGTGAGGCCGGAATTGAGATAAACGGATAAGGTAGAGGCTTGAAGGGAAGTGTCGCCACTCATCTCGCAATTTACCAATTATTTCGGGCGCAGTGCAACGGAGCCGTGAACCACAATTGCTCAGCGAAGCTAAAATCTGAACTGGGAGAGATCTCCGTTTCACCGCTTTACAATCCGGATGACCATAATTTCCATTGCCTCGCAATGATTAATACTTTAAAAAACGCAAATGCCCAAAACTAACCAAATATTAAAATCAATGCCATTCAAAACCGTACCGATGCTGGTCATCGCGTTTTTGATGGGAGCGGCATGCTTTGCCCAGAAAACCAGGCCAGTTGAACCACCTAAGCCCGTTTTTAAAGGTAACGATGGAAAATTGGCTTACACAGCCGATGCTCAGGGCAACCGCATTCCCGATTTTTCTTATGCAGGTTATATGGCTGGCGAAAAAGCCATTCCGACAGCAACAGCTAAAATCGTTGTTCCTTTGGTTAAAGGAGATGCAACACCATACATCCAGCGGGCGATTGATATCGTTTCGGCCATGCAGCCCGGAAAAGATGGTTTGCGAGGGGCTGTTTTACTCGAAAAAGGAACGTATGAAGTTGCCGGCACTTTAAAAATTGCGGCTTCCGGCGTCATTATCAGGGGTAGTGGTATGGGAGCCGATGGTACTAGAATTTTTGCTACTGGTTTAGACCGCATGGGGGTGATCAGGGTTTTGGGTAAAAATGATAAAACGCAGAAAACACCTGTGGCTGTTACAGATATTTATGCACCAGTAAATGCCATCCGGCTTACACTGGCCAATACCGGCAGCTTTAAAGTGGGTGACCGAATCACCATTCAGCGGCCATCGACCAGCGCGTGGATCGAAACCCTGAAAACTGTTGAGTTCGGCGGTGGCGAAAGCGCCCTGGGCTGGAAACCGGGTACCAGGGATATTTTCTGGGATCGCAAAATTATCGCTATCAATGGATCGACCATTACTTTCGATGCGCCCATTACCACAGCGCTCGATGCTAAATTTGGTGGTGCAACAGTGGCCAAATACAAATGGAATGGCCGGATCACACAGGTAGGAATCGAGAACCTGAAGCTTGAATCGGATTACCATAAAGACAATATTAAAGACGAATACCACCGCTGGACAGCCATTTGCCTCGAAAATGTGGAAGATGCCTGGGTACGCCAGGTGGTTTTTGAACACTTTGCAGGTTCTGCTGTGAATGTACTGGCCAGCGCAAAAAGAATTACCGTTGAAGATTGTAAATCGTTGGCACCTGTATCCGAAATTGGTGGTGAGCGCCGTTATACCTTTTTAACAACAGGGCAACAAACACTTTTCCAAAGGTTATATTCAGAATACGGTTACCACGATTTTGTCGTCGGTTTCTGTGCCCCAGGCCCAAATGTTTTTGTACAATGCCAGGCATACCTGCCATTTTCTTTCAGCGGAGCTTACGATAGCTGGGCTTCGGGCGTATTATTCGATATTGTGAATATCGACGGACAGGCCTTAAGTTATTTAAACCGTGGTCAGGATGGGCAAGGAGCAGGATGGAGCGCCGCAAACAGTGTTTTTTGGCAATGCAGCGCGGCCAGGTTAGATAATTATCAACCTCCAACTGCTCAAAACTGGGCTTTCGGTACCTGGGCTCAGTTTTCGGGCGATGGTTATTGGGATATGTCGAACGAGCAGATTCAGCCACGCAGTTTGTACTATGCACAATTGAAAGACAGGGTTGGCAATAGTATAGATGCCAGCGCTTTTATACTTCCGGTTGAAACAGAAGCATCAAGCAGTCCACCGGTTGATGTAGCAGTAAAACTGACCAAACTGGCCTACAAACCCGCTTTAACTTTATCTGAATATATCGATTCGGCCACCGAAAGAAATAAGATCCCTACAGAGAAAGGCCAGGCTAAGCTGTTAACCGCTTCAGGGATTCATAAGATGAGTAACACACAAACCGCTGACGTAATGAGCATTAAAAATGGCTGGATTACCCGCGGAAATGAAATTATATTAGGCGACAGACAGGAAGTTCCCTGGTGGAATGGAAGTGCCCGGCCTTATGGATTGAAAAACACTAAATTTCACATTACGCGTTTTGTACCAGGGCGTGAAGGCAATGGTTTAACCGATAACCTGGATGATATCACTGATTCGATGAAGAATGGTTCGGTGAAAATCCTCGATCACAATTATGGTCTCTGGTACGACAGGAGAAGAGATGACCACGAACGCATCCGCCGGATGGACGGCGAGGTTTGGGTACCTTTTTACGAGTTGCCTTTTGCCCGTAGCGGACAGGACAAAGCCTGGGATGGCCTGAGTAAATACGACATCACCAAATACAACCTCTGGTATTGGGACCGTTTAAAAAACTTTGCAAACCTGGCCGATCAGAAAGGCCTGGTACTCATCCACGAAAATTATTTTCAGCACAACATTATCGAAGCAGGTGCACATTACGCTGATTTTCCGTGGCGTACGGCTAACAACATAAACAGCACAGGTTTTCCGGAACCGGTTCCCTATGCAGGTGATAAACGGATTTTTATGGCCGAACAGTTCTATGATATCAGTAACGAACACCGCAGGGCCATTCATAAAGCCTATATCCGCAAGTGCCTGGAGAATTTTGAAGGAAATTCTGGCGTCATCCAGCTTATTGGTGCCGAGTTTACCGGTCCATTGCATTTTGTGCAGTTCTGGATCGATACCATTAAAGAATGGGAAAAAGAAACCGGGAAACACCCGATTATTGGCCTGAGCGTTACCAAAGATGTTCAGGACGCAATTTTGGCTGATCCGGAGCGTGCCAATGTAGTTGATTTAATTGATATCCGTTACTGGCATTATCAGGCAGATGGTACAGCTTATGCGCCTAAAGGAGGCTTAAGCCTGGCGCCGCGTCAGCATGCACGGCTTCTAAAACCAAAGAAAACCTCTTTTGAAGAAGTTTACCGTGCTGTTTCTGAATATAAAACCAAATTCCCTGAAAAAGCAATCATCTATTCGGGGGATAATTACGAAAATTTTGGCTGGGCCATTTTAATGGCAGGAGGCTCGCTTTCCAATGCCGATCATATCGATAAAGTCACGTTAAACCTGATCTCGGGCACTAAACCTTTTCTACCGGCCGGAAAAAATGTAAAACAATATGGTTTGGAAAATGCCGGAAAAACTTATGTACTCTATAATGCCTCGACCGAGCCATTAAGCTTAGACCTGAGTAAAGCTACAGGAAAATTCAGTGTAAAAATATTGAACCCAAAAAATGGCAAAGTGCTGAAAGAAGAAAAAATAAACGGAAATGCTGTGGCGAGAATCAATAAAACCGGTAGCAGCGAAGAGCTCATCATCATCAACAAAATTTAGTTATGAAGCTTAAATCTCAGACATTCCTTTTATGCCTGCTTTACCTGCTGGCATTCGGCTGTAAGGAAAGGCCACATTTTGGCGATAAAAGCTTGCTGGTTTCCGAAAACGGAAGGTATTTAACCACCGGAGACGGAAAACCTTTCTTTTGGCTGGGCGATACCGGTTGGTTGCTGTTTAGCAGATTGACCCGCGAAGAAGCCAATACTTATCTCGAAGATCGAAAACAGAAGGGCTTTAACGTAATCCAGGTGATGGTTTTGCACGATGTGCCTTCGCGCAATGTGTATTTAGATTCATCAGTAGTGCATGGCGACGTCGCCAAACCCATGCTTACCACGGGCAATAATCCGAAAGATTCTGTAGCCTACGATTACTGGGACCATGTAGATTATATTGTAGATAAAGCCGCAGAAAAAGGCCTATACATGGCATTGGTACCCGTTTGGGGAACTAATGTTAAAGCCGGCAAAGTAAAGGAGGCGCAGGCTAAAAAATATGCTGAATTTTTAGCCAAAAGATATCGTGAGAAATGGAATATCATCTGGTTAAATGGTGGCGACATAAAAGGCGCTGATGGCTTAAAAGTGTGGAATGCCATTGGTCAAACCTTGCGAGCCAATGATCCGAATCATTTAATTACTTTCCATCCGCGTGGCAGAACAGCTTCTTCGCAATGGTTCCATAACTCGCCCTGGTGCGATTTTGATATGGTACAATCCGGCCACCGCCGTTACGACCAGGATACTTCTAAGAACGAAAAATTGCACTATGGCGAAGACAACTGGAAATACATCGAAGCCGATTACCGGTTAAAACCCGTTAAACCAACGATTGATGGCGAACCCTCCTATGAGGGTATTCCGCAAGGATTACACGATACCTTACAGCCACGCTGGACAGCTGCAGATGTGAGAAGATATGGTTACTGGTCGGTTTTTGCGGGTGCTTTTGGTTATACGTACGGCCACAATTCGGTAATGCAGATGTACAAGTTTACCGATAAAAAACCGGCTTATGGCCCGAAAGAGCAATGGATTACAGCTTTAAATGCACAGGGAGCTACTCAAATGCGGTATTTAAAAACGCTGCTGCTTTCGCGCAGTTATTTCGACCGCGTTCCCGACCAAACGTTAATCGCAGGTCGCAACGGTGAAAAATATGATCGCGTATTGGCAACAAGGGGCGAAGATTTCGCCATGTGTTATACCTACACCGGAAGAAATTTTAAGGTGCAAATGGGTAAAATTGATGGCGATGATGTGAAAGCTTCATGGTTTGATCCACGTACCGGAAAAACCATCCCGATTGGTGAGCTGGAAAACAAAGGCATCCATGAGTTTAACCCTCCCGGCGAAGCTGCCAACGGCAACGACTGGGTGTTGATTTTAGATAAAATATAATAGAAAGATCGTCATTACGACCATAGTGGAGAAATCTTTTGATCTTCTCAACAGATTTCTCCGTTCCGCTGCGCTTCAGTCGAAATGACGATCCTATAACGTGTCGTCAGCTGTTACCATCTGATGCTGAAAAGAAACAAATGAAAGTACCGGATAGCAATGTCTGGCACCACGATAAACAAAGAAAGTGTTAAAATTAAAGTTCATATCCTCCTTACGGTTAGCCATTTTAGGCCTGGTACTTTGCGGGTTAACTTCCTGCAGTAAACAGGCTTATTTGTTTACCTCGTTCCATGAACCGGCAACAGAAGGCTTGCGCTTGCTGTACAGTTACGATGCGTACCACTGGACCGAATTCAACAAAATCTTTTTAAAACCAACAGTCGGAACTCAAAAAGTACTGCGTGATCCATCCATGGTACAAGGCCCTGATGGTACTTTTCACCTCGTTTGGACCTGCAGCTGGAAAGGCGATAAAGGTTTTGGCTATGCCAGCTCCAAAGATCTGATCCACTGGAGTAAACAGCAATTTATTCCGGTAATGGAGAACGAACCTGAAACCGTGAACGTTTGGGCGCCGGAGCTTTTTTACGATGAGGAGAATAAAGAATATGTCATCATCTGGGCATCGACCATACCGTTCCGGTTTGCGAAAGGGATAGAAGAGGAGGAAAATAACCACCGCATGTACTCGGTTACGACCAAAGATTTCAAAAGCTTTTCTCAACCCAGGTTATTTCTCGATCCCGGCTTTAGCGTGATCGACGCCGTGATTGTTAAACGTAAAGCAAAAGATTATGTACTGGTACTGAAAGATAATACCCGGCCTAACCGCAATTTAAAAGTGGCTTTTGGATCCTCGGCTTTAGGCCCCTATACGAATGTATCTGAAGCTTTTAGCCCTAAACTAACCGAAGGTCCGACAGTGGTAAAAACCAGAAAAGACTGGCTGGTTTATTTCGATGCTTACGGACAAAAAAACTATTCGGCCATGAAAACTACTGATTTTAAAACCTTTAAAGATATAACTAGCGAAATTTCAGTACCGGAAGGACATAAACACGGTACTATTTTAAAAGTGAAGAAGAAATTGATTAAAGATTTATTGAATAAACCTCACAGGTTTTAAAAACCTGCGAGGTTTAAAAGAAATAGAAATTCGTCATTGCGAACTGAAGTAAGGGAAGGAGCGGACGCGTGAAGCAATCTATTGAGAAAGAAAGATTGCTTCGTTCCGATGAAAAATCGGAAACTCCCAATGACGCAGAACATAATTAAAATGAAAATGAATCAGATACCTGGGCGAAAAAGAAAGTGATTGAAGAGGTATTGATTAATAAATAATTCGTCATTGCGAAACTGAAGTAATGGAAAGAGCGGATGCGTGAAGCAATCTATTGGGCAAAAAAGATTGCTTCGTTCCGATGAAAAATCGGAAACTTGCAATGACGTAGAACATAAATTTAAATGAAAATGCATCAGATACCTGGGCGAAAAAGAAAGTGATTGAAGAATTATTAATTAATAAATAATTCGTCATTGCGAACTGAAGTAAGGGAAAGAGCGGACGCGTGAAGCAATCTATTGAGCAAGGAAGATCGCTTCGTTCCGATGAAAATTGGAAACTTGCAATGACGTAGAACATAATTAAAATGAAAGTACAACAGATATTTGGTTTAGCTATCCTACTTGCATTGGCACTATCCACTGTGCAGGCACAGGATACCGTGCGCTATACTGGCAAAACACTGGTTAATTCCGATTACCACCACGGCCGGTTAACACCGGTAGTGGGTGTACACAGCATCCAAACCTTCCGTGCAAACCGCGAGCACCCAGAATTGGCCGAGAATTTTGGATGGACCTATAACCACGCACCCATGCTGGCTTATTGGAACAACCGCTTTTATGTAGAATATTTGAGCGATAAAGTAGGCGAGAGCATCCCGCCAGGACAAACGCTGCTGCAATCATCAAAAGATGGCTACGCCTGGACCAAGCCCGATGTTATTTTTCCCGTTTACCGGATTCCGGATGGTACCACAAAAGAAGGCCGTACAGATGTAGCCAAAGATCTGGATGCGGTAATGCACCAAAGAATGGGTTTTTATGTTTCGAGCAAAAATGTTTTCCTGGTGCTCGGCTTTTACGCCATCAGTTTCGATGCCAGGGACGATCCTAATGACGGACATGGCATCGGCCGGGCTGTACGTGAAATACAGGCAGATGGTACATACGGACCGATTTATTTCATCCGTTACAACCCAGGTTATTCTGAAAAGAACACCAAATATCCATACTACACTAAAAGCAAAAGCAAAGCTTTCACTGAAGCCTGTAACGAGCTGTTGGCGAATAAATTAATGACCCAACAATGGAACGAAGAAGCCGACCGGAAAGACCCCTTAATTACTTTGCAAAAACAATACAAAGCCTTAAGCTACTATCATTTACCCGATGGTCGCGTAGTGGGGCTTTGGAAGAACGCCTTAACTGCCATCAGTACCGACAATGGTAAAAGCTGGCCTGAAAGTGCATTCCGTGCACCCGGTTTTGTAAACAGCAATGCCAAAATCTGGGGCCAAAAAACCAGCGATGGCCATTTTGCAACCGTGTATAATCCATCCGAATACCGCTGGCCACTGGCCATCTCCACCAGTAAGAATGGTTTGGATTATACTGACCTTTCCTTGGTAAATGGTGAAATCTCGCCCATGCGTTATGGAGGCAATTATAAATCGTATGGTCCGCAATACGTTCGGGGTATTGAAGAAGGTAACGGAAAACCTGCCGACGAGAAGCTTTGGGTTACCTACAGCATGAATAAAGAAGACATTTGGGTTTCAGGTATTCCGGTACCCGTAAGCACAACGGTTAACACCCATGTAAACGATGATTTCAGTAAAATGCCTGCCGATAAAGCTTTGGGTTTGTGGAATATTTACAGTCCGCTTTGGGCACCGGTAAAGGTAGAAGACGGCAATTTAGTCCTAAAAGACAGAGATCCTTTTGATTATGCAAAAGCCGAACGTGTGTTTCCGGCTTCGGCTAAGCTAAGCACATCTTTTTCGGTTACGCCTAAGCAGGATAATTTCGGTTTAATGGAAATTGAGCTGCAAGATGATAAAGGCATGGCTACCGTACGTTTAACTTTTGATACCGCCGGTGTACTAAGCGCAAAAGCTGGTGCACGCTACAAAAATTTCTTAAAATATAAGGCTGGTGAAACCTACAATATCAAGCTAAAACTAAACACCGCAAATCGTTTTTATACCATTACCGTTAATGGTAAAGATGTGCTTACTGGTCTGGCTTTCCAACCGGTGGCCAATGTTTCGCGCATTGTTTTCCGTACAGGCAATGTACGCCGTTTCCCGGATATAGACACCCCAGCCGATCAAACCCACGATTTAAAGAACGCAGGTGAGGCCGAGAAAAAAGAAGCCGTTTATCTGATTAAATATTTAAAAACGGAGGGGTTATGAGGCAGTTTTCAGTTTGGAGTTCAAGGATATCCGTCATTGCGAGCTTTCGATTTTTAATCGAAGCGAAGCAATCTTTGTGCAAGGTTAAAAAGATTGCTTCGTCGTACCTCCTCGCAATGACGATAACTATAATTTTAACTTCACTAGTTACGATCAACGCCAACGCCAAAATCCTGTTGCCACAAATCCTCTCCAGCAACATGGTTTTACAACGCGATAAACCCATCAACATCTGGGGCTTTGCAGCAGCAGGCGAGCGCATAACCGTAACTTTTGCGGGGCAGAAAAAAGAAGCCCTAACAGATAATAAAGGAAACTGGGCAGTAGTTTTAAATCCTTTAAAAACAGCTGCACAACCACAAAGTATGCTCATTTCGGGTTCAAATACCATCGAGCTGAGCAATATTTTGGTTGGCGAAGTATGGCTTTGTTCCGGTCAATCGAACATGGAATATGCCATGCGCAAACTGGCTAAAATCCCGAAGCCCAAAAATGAAAAACTGGGCTTTCCTGCTGATGAAGTAGTACAGGCCAAAAACAAGCAGATCAGGATTTTCCTGGTAAACAGAAAAACTTTAATCAAACCCGATTCCATTCATAAAAGTTGGAGTGTGGCCGAAGATTCTGCTTTACGCTCCTTTTCGGCTGTAGGTTATTTCTTTGCCAAAGAATTACAACAAAAATTGGGTGTTCCAGTAGGTGTAATTTCTTCGGCAGTGCCGGGCAGTGCTATCGAACCCTGGATTTCGGAAAAGGCATTTGCTGATGAAGCCTATTTTAAAGACAAAAAAATAGGCAACGATCCTGGTAAGTTTTATGTACCGATGATTGAACCTTTGACCAATTTCAAAATTCGTGGTGTTTTGTGGTACCAGGGTGAAACGAATTGTTTCCTCAATGAAACCATAAGTTATGCGTATAAAATGAAAGCGCTGATACAAAGCTGGCGCAAGGCCTGGAGGGAAGAGTTTCCTTTTTATTACGTACAAATAGCCCCTTTCGATTACAGCAAGCAAAAAAGCGAAAAAGTGGTACTAAGCGCGGATACAGAACCTGCATTTTGGGAAGCGCAGGAACAGCTTTTACGCCTGCCTAATACGGGAATGATCTCAACTTCCGATTTAAACGATAACGGTGGCGATTTACATCCCACCTATAAATGGGAGGTAGGCAGGCGCCTGGCAATTTGGGCCTTAGCCAAAACCTATCACCAAAAAATAGATTTTTCTGGTCCAATTTATCAAGCTGTTACGTTTAAGACTAACCAGGCCATACTCAATTTCGAACATTTAAATGTGAAAGATTCTGGCACTGTCGCGGGCTTTACATTGGCCGGAGCTAACGGGAAATTTGTACCCGCCAATGCCGAAATTAAAGCCGGAAAAGTATGGGTATCCGCCAAAGAGGTGTTGCATCCTAAAGCGGTACGTTACAATTGGGCAGAAAATCCTTCGGGGAATTTTTATAGCAACGGCTTGCCCGCTTTACCCTTTCGAACTGATAATCCATTAACCCAGCAATTCAAAATCAATTAATGTTAAAACGGTCATCACTATTTCTTTGCTTTATTTTAATGTTTTGCCTGGCTAAGGCACAACAAACGGAGAAATTATATCTATCAGGCACGGGCAACGACCATACCGTAAACTGGGAGTTCTTTTGTACAGAAGGCATGAACTCAGGCAAATGGACTACTATTCCCGTTCCTTCAAACTGGGAGCTGCAAGGTTTTGGAAAATACAATTACGGTTTCAATAAAGAAGAAAATAAAGGCAAAGAACAAGGACTCTATAAGTATAAATTCAGTGTTCCGGCTACATGGAAAAACAAACAGATTAATATCGTTTTTGAAGGCTCCATGACCGATACGGAGGTCAAAATTAATGGTCAGCTGGCCGGAGAAATTCATCAGGGATCGTTTTATGTATTTAAATACGATATTACTAAACTGCTTAAGTCGGGTAGCGATAATTTACTTGAAGTTAAAGTAGCCAAACATTCTGCCAATGAATCTGTTAACAATGCAGAACGCAAAGCAGATTTTTGGATTTTTGGTGGTATTTTTCGTCCCGTTTACCTTGAGGCTTTACCAGAATCACATATCAATCGGGTTCAAATTAATGCATCAGCAAGTGGAATATTTGAGGCTATTGTTAATGCATCTGGCTCCTATAGTAGAATCGAAACTAAACTTACCGATAAAAATGGAAAGGTTTTTGGGTTTATTCCAGACCTTATAGTTATGCCAGATGACAATAAAAATCATTTTATTAGCTATACACTTCCAAAACCAAAATTGTGGTCGCCAGAATTCCCAAACCTATATAAAGTTACTTTTACTTTATATGATGACGGTAAACCAGTTCATGTTATCACCAAAAAAATAGGTTTCAGAACGATTGAAGTCCGTGAGCGCGATGGCGTATATATCAACGGCGCAAAAATAAAATTTAAAGGCGTTAACCGGCATTCGTTTTATCCTTCATCGGGCCGCACCACCAGTAAAAAAATTAGCATTGCAGATGTGCAGTTAATGAAAGACATGAACATGAATGCCGTTCGCATGTCTCATTATCCGCCCGATGGTCATTTTCTCGATGTTTGCGATTCGCTTGGCCTTTTCGTGATGGATGAATTGGCCGGATGGCACGGTACCTACAACACAGCCACTGGCACAAAATTATTTAAAGAAATGATGGCCGCCGATGAAAATCATCCATCTATTGTATTCTGGGCCAATGGAAACGAAGGTGGACACAACCGGGAACTCGATCGCCTTTTCCCTGAAAACGATCTACAGAAACGCCCGTTAATCCACCCATGGGAGGTTTTTGGTGGCTTCGAAACCACACATTACCGCGAGTATAATTATGGTATCGGCAATTACGATCATGGTCATAATATTTTAATGCCAACAGAATTCCTGCATGGCATGTGGGATGGCGGCCATGGTGCCGGGATAGAAGATTACTGGAACGCGATGTGGAACAACCCGCTTTCTGCAGGTGGCTTTCTTTGGGATTTTGCAGATCAGGCTGTAGTGCGTACCGATAAAAATGGCATTTTGGATACTGATGGTAACCATGGTCCTGACGGGATTGTAGGGCCATACCACGAAAAAGAGGGCAGTTTTTATACCATTAAAGAAGTATGGAGTCCGGTATTTGTCGAAAAAAGAGAAATCACCGCTGCATTTGATGGTACTTTCCTTCTGGAGAACAGGTACGCCTTTACCAACCTGAACCAATGCAGTTTTGAATGGAAATTAAAAAGATTAAAAGCCGATGGTTCCGAAACCGATTTCAAAGCAGGTAAAGCAAATGCACCTGATATTAAACCTTTAAAGAAGGGAAAATTGCAAATCAATCTTCCTGCAGACTGGAAAAATTTCGATGCACTGTATCTAACTGCTAAAGATGTTTACGGCAAGGAATTATTTACCTGGAGTTTCCCGATCAGCCTGCCAAAAGATGATGCTGCTAAACTGGTTGTAACCACCGGATCATCAAAAGTGGATCTCAAAACATCGGCTACAGCTTTCGAAGTTTTGGCTAACGGCGTTCAACTAACCTTTGATAAAACAAACGGTTTACTGAAAAAGGTCGAGAATACGAAAGGAATCATCCCATTTAACAACGGACCGGTTTTACAGGAAGGTGTAAATAACTTTAAAAATTTCACGACCAGAATGGATGGCCAAAATCTGGTTATCACTTCAACTTTTGACAGAAAAGAAAGTTACAACACCCTGGAATGGACCATTTATCCATCAGGATGGTTAAAAATGCAGGTAAAATATTTCCCCGCGGCTTATTTTACCACTTTCGTTGGCTTAAACTTTTCTTATCCCGAAACAGAAATGAAAGGCGTAACTTACAAAGGTAGCGGACCATACCGTGTTTGGAAAAACCGCATGAAAGGTACCCGACTAGGCGTATGGAAAAAAGATTACAACGATTCGGCAACCGGAGAACCACCATGGCAATATCCTGAATTTAAAGGCTATTATGCCAATTTGTACTGGTGCGATTTTATCGGCAAGGCACAAAATTTCAGGGTAGTAACCGATAGGGAAGATATTTTTTTAAGGCTGTTTACGCCGAAGAAATCGAAAGACACAGAATACGATAACATGAGTCCGACTTTTCCAAACGGCGACATTTCTTTTATGAACGGAATTTCGGCTATCGGTACCAAAACGCAAAAACCAGAAACCACCGGTCCGATGGGCATGAAACATGTATTTTACGATTTTGAAAAAGAACCGGCGAGAGCATTGGATATGACTTTGTATTTTGATTTTTCTACCAAGAATTAACCACAGACGAATTGGATGAACACAGATAAAAATATTATTGAATTATTGCTGAAAAAGATCAGTGTTTATCTGTGTGTATCTGTGGCAAAAAAATAATTAACTGAATCGGTGTAATCACAAAAAAAATGAACATTAAAACCTACATATCGCTAATCACACTGCTGCTACTCTTGCCGCTCCAAAAACTGGTGGCCCGGGTGAGCCTGCAAAACCTGAAATGCGAGATGTTGGTTAATCCGTTAGGTATTGATGCGCCACAGCCGCGTTTAAGCTGGGAAATCCTTTCACCAAAACGCAATGTAGTTCAAAAGGCTTACCAAATTTTAGTAGCCTCAACTACTGAAAAACTGGCACAAAATGATGGAGATCTCTGGAATTCAGGAAAAGTAAGCATTGATGAATCTATTCATGTTGCGTACAACGGAGAAAAATTAACCAGTCGTATGAAAGTCTACTGGAAAGTTAAAGTTTGGACATCTGAAGGCGAAAGCGAATGGTCGGCCACTAATTCGTGGACCATGGGCTTGCTCAATTATAAAGACTGGCCAAAAGGCTGGATTGGTTTCGATCGGGCCTTTCCATGGGACAACATCAAAACCGACTCCCGTTTATCGGCACGCTATTTCAGGAAGGAATTTCAAAGTACCAAAAAAGTAAAATCCGCCACAGCTTCGATTATTGGATTGGGTTTGTACCAACTTTATCTGAATGGCAAAAAAGTAGGTGAGGAGGTACTCACTCCTTCACCAACTGACTACAATAAAAACGTGAAATACAACACCTACGATGTGACCACTTATTTGCAGGAAGGGAAAAATGCGGTTGGTGCCATTTTAGGCAATGGTCGTTTCTTCGCCATGCGGCAAAATGAAAAACCCTATAAAATCAAAACTTTTGGTTTTCCTAAAATGCTGCTGAACATCCATATTGTTTACAGCGATGGCAGCACAGCCAACATCGACACCGATGATAGCTGGAAAGGCACTGCTGATGGTCCCATCCGTGCAAATAACGAGTACGATGGCGAAGAATATGATGCCACAAAAGAAGCTGCGGGTTGGAATAAAGCAGGTTTCGACGACAGCAAATGGCTGAAGGCAGAATTTGTACAGGAACCTTCGGGAACCATCGAAGCCCAGATGAACGAAAACATGCGAGTGATGAATACACTCAAACCGGTTGCTGTTAAAGCAATCTCTGACGGCAGATTTATCCTCGACATGGGTCAAAACATGGTTGGCTGGTTACAAATTAAAGTTAAAGGCCAAAAGGGCAAACAATTGAAAATGCGTTTTGCCGAATCGTTGCAAGAAAATGGTGAGTTATTTACGGCAAACCTGCGCAATGCCAAATGCACTGATTTATATACTTTTAAAGGAAGCGAACCAGAATTATGGGAACCCACTTTTGCTTACCGTGGCTTTAGGTATGTAGAACTTTCCGGACTTAATTACACCCCAAACCTCAGCGACTTTACTGGGAAAATGATCTACGATAAAATGAATACCGCAGGTACTTTCGAAACGTCAAATGCATTAATCAACCAGATCTTTAAAAATGCCTGGTGGGGTATCGCCGGAAATTACAAAGGCATCCCGATTGATTGTCCGCAACGCAACGAGCGTATGCCCTGGCTAGGCGACAGAGGTGCTGTTGCGCATGGCGAAAATTTCCTTTTCGATAATGGTCGTTTTTATGCTAAGTGGCTGCAGGATATCAGGAATGCACAGAAAGAAGATGGTGCAATCCCCGATGTTGCACCCGCATTTTGGCGTTATTACAGCGATAACATGACCTGGCCAGGTTCCATTGTGCTCATTACCGAAATGCTTTACAGGCAAACGGGCGATGTCCATGCGGTGGCTGAAAACTATCCGGCTATTAAAAAATGGTTGGCTTATATGCAAGACCGTTACATGAAAGATAATATCCTCACCAAAGACAGTTATGGTGACTGGTGCATGCCACCCGTAACAATTGAGGCAGGCAGAGGTAAAAGTGCCGATAAAAAGTATCCTTCCGAACTGATTTCGACGGCTTACTACTATCATTTTACACAATTGATGATGCAGTTCAGTAAGATAAGCGGGAATGAAGGTGATTATAAAGATTATGACGCGCTGGGAGATCAAATAAAAGCTGCCTTTAATCAGAGGTTTTATAACGAAAAAGGCTTTTATGGCGATAATAACTTAACAGACAACATCATTCCGCTCTATTTCGGAATGGTTCCGGAAAAGCATATCGATCAGGTTTTCAAAAATATAGTGTATACCGTTGAAGTAACCAATAAAGGGCATTTAAGCAATGGTTTGGTTGGGGTACAATGGCTAATGCGTTGTTTGAACGATTACGGCAGACCCGATTTGGCTTATACCATCGCTACACAAAAAACTTACCCAAGCTGGGGTTATATGATCGATAACGGCGCAACCACCATTTGGGAACTCTGGAATGGCAATACCGCCGATCCGAAAATGAATTCGCAAAACCACGTGATGATGCTGGGCGATTTACTGATCTGGTATTACGAAAACCTGGCCGGTATTAAAGCGGAAAGCCCGGCCTTTAAAAAAGTTAGCATGAAACCCGAAATGATCGCTGGATTAGATCATGTAAATGCAAGTTATCAGTCGGCTTATGGATTAATTAAAAGCGATTATACCAAAACCACCGGTAAATTTACATGGAAAGTAAGTATTCCGGCCAATACGAGTGCTACACTTTATATTCCGGCAAAAAACAAACAGGCAGTTATAGAGAATTCAGGTTCAATGAAGGATTTAAAATTTATAAAATTAGAAAAAGACAGAGCCATTTATGAGGTGGGCTCAGGTGATTATGAGTTTGTGGTAGAACATTAATCGTGGGTGCAAGGCACGAAGTAGTTAAAATGATGGTTTGTGTGGTCACAACCATAGCGCGAGAACAAATCTTCACTGCGAGTAGGCACGTCAGCCAGTTCCGATTTCTCAGGAAAGCAATCTATTTAACAAAAAATTGCTTCGCCTGATTAAAAATCAGCCTCGCAATGACCAAAACTAATAAGTATGATATTCAAAAGAATTTTAACCATAGCCGCAGCAGCCTTCACGCTTACTGCCCATGCCCAGGTAGAAAAATGGCAAACCGGAATCGTTAAACAGGAGTTTTTATACGATAAGGCTCCGTTTCCGTCCTGCCACTCAGCTACCATTGCCGAAACCCCGACAGGCTTAGTGGCCTCGTTTTTTGGGGGGACCAAAGAGCGGAATCCCGATGTGGAGATTTACATCAGCCGTTTTGTTGATGGAAAATGGCTGGCACCGGTTTCTGTAGCCAATGGTATTTTGGCCGATGGCAAACGCTTACCTACCTGGAATCCCGTTCTGTACCAATTGCCAGGGGGCGATTTATTGTTGTTCTATAAAATAGGGCCTAAACCATCTGAGTGGTGGGGCATGATGCGCAGTTCAAAAGATGGCGGTAAAACCTGGTCGGATGCTACAAAACTGCCAAATGGAAATATCGGTCCGGTTAAAAATAAGCCTGTTTTATTGAGCAACGGAAATCTCTTTGCGCCATCAAGCCGTGAAGGTAATGGCTGGAAAATACATTTCGAAGTAACCAAAGATAACGGCAAAACCTGGCGTACAGTAGGGCCGTTGCAGGAAAACGGAATTAAAGCCATCCAACCCAGTATTTTACAGTATGGAAAAGGTAAACTTCAGATTTTAGCGCGTACCGCAAACCGCTCCATCGCCGAATCATGGTCTACAGATAATGGCGAAACCTGGTCGCCGTTGACCAAAACCACTTTACCCAACAACAATTCAGGTACCGATGCCGTTACGCTGAAAGATGGCAGACAGGTATTGGTTTACAACCATGTATTGCCTCCCGGCGATTTGGCCAAGGGTGCGCGCACACCGTTAAATGTTTCAGTTTCTAAAGATGGTAAAACCTGGTACGCGGCATTGATTTTAGAAGATTCGCCCATCAGCCAGTATTCTTATCCCGCTGTTATTCAAACGACTGATGGCATGTTGCATTTCATTTATACCTGGCGGAGGGAGAAAATCAAACACGTAGTAGTAGATCCTTCAAAATTAAAATTGAAGAAAATTAAAAATGGCATTTGGCCAAAACTAAAGGGATATACCGCACCGGTAATTACTGAAACTAAAAACGAGGAGGGTTAAATGATAAATTTATTTAAATACGTCCTTTCGAGCGGAGTGCAACGCAGTCGAGAAATCTGTGTAAGTAGATTTCTCCATTTCGCACCCGGCGAAAAGCCGGCTGGCTTCAGTCGAAATGACGATCGACTGAGTGGTTATCAAAGAAATATTATCATCTTACTACTGTCTATTTTCTCGTTTACCACTTTCGCCCAAACCCAAAATTCAGATCATGCGTATAAAAAACCTCTATTAGAAGTACTTAAGGATATTGAAAATCGTTATCACGTAAAAATTAAATATGCCGAGCCACAGGTAAAAGATAAGTGGGTAAACTATGCAAACTGGCGCTTTCGGGCAGATGTAGATGAAACTTTATCCAATGTACTTACTCCATTGGATATGAAGGTGAACAAAGAGAAAGCAGGCGTTTATAAGCTTAAAGAATATGAATATTACCGCTGGGAAGTACAGGATGGCTGGGCTTATCTCGATAGTTTAGCTTCAAAATACAGCGATCGGGACAGCTGGGAGAAACGGAAAGCATTGATTAAACCTCAGCTTTTTGAGGCTTTGCAATTATCTCCTTTACCGGCCAAGCCCAATTCGAACCTAATTATTACTGCTAAACGAATTTTTGATGGCTATTCAGTAGAAAACATTGCTTTAGAGATTTTACCAGGCGTTTGGATCAGCGGATCACTTTATAAACCACTAAATATCAGAGGAAAAATACCGGTAATCTTAAGTCCTGATGGACATTGGGAAAAACAGCGTTACCGTCCCGATTGCCAGATCCGTTGTGCCATGATAGCCCGTATGGGGGCTATGGCCTTTAGTTACGACCTCTTCGCCTGGGGCGAATCGATGTTGCAGTTTAAATACGAAGACCATAGAAAAAGCCTGTCGCAAACCGTACAAACACTTGGAGGAATCCGCATTTTAGATTATTTCACTTCACTAAAAGAAACCGACACCAACCGGGTGGCCATTAGTGGTGGTTCGGGCGCCGGCAGCCATTGCATTTTAATGACCGCAATGGATAACCGCATTAAACTCAGCGCCCCTGTGGTAGCCATGTCATCCTACTTTTATGGCGGCTGTCCGTGCGAAAGCGGTATGCCCATTCACCAATGTGGGGGTGGAACAGATAATGTGGAACTTGCGGCAATGGCTGCACCGCGTCCACAATTGCTCGTATCAGATGGTAGCGACTGGACCGCCCATACTCCTGAACATGATTTCCCATACCTGCAAAAAATGTACAGCTATTATGGCGTAAAGGATAAAGTAGAAAACGTGCATTTACCAGATGAGAAACATGACTTCGGTCCGAATAAGCGCATTGCCCTTTACGATTTTCTGGTTAAATATTTCAAACTCAATGGCAATTCTGTTAAAAACAAAGCCGGAAAGTACGATGAAAGCAAAGTAACCATCGAAAAAGAAAATGCCATGTATGTTTTCGGCGATAAAGGTGAAAAACTGCCTAAAAATGCTGTAATGGGTTTTGAAAACCTGCAAAAATTGTTTCCAAAAAGCCAGAATTAAATGATGCAATACCAGAACAGAAAAACCTTTATCAAACATCTTGCCTTAATTGGCGGGAGCTTAATGTTGCCCGATGTTTTGCTGGCTGCAAGCTCAAAGCGCAGGTACAAAGTGGCAGTAATTGATTTAATGATCCTCAAACGCCAGAAATTAAGTGCTTTAGAACTGACCAGTGAAATTGGTGCCGATGGATTGGAAATTGATATGGGCGGGCTGGGCGACCGGGAAACCTTTGATAATAAACTGGCAGATCCGGCCATCCGAGCGCAATACCTCGAAAAAGCAAACGCACTTCATCTCGAATTTTGTTCCCTTGCCATGACCGGTTTTTATGCCCAGTCTTTTGCCAAACGACCAACCTATCAAAAAATGCTTCAGGATTGTTTAGATACTGCTAGAGCCATGAAAATTAAGGTTATTTTTTTACCGCTTGGCGTACAGGGCGATTTGGTTAAAAATCCCGAATTAAGGGCACCGATTGTTGAACGTTTAAAAGTTGCTGGTAAAATGGCGGCCAAAGCAGGGGTGGTTATCGGTATTGAAACTTCACTCGACGCAAAAGGCGAACTACAGTTGCTGAAAGAAATCAATTGTAAACACATCAAAAGCTATTTCAACTTTTCCAATGCAATTAAAAATGGTCGCGATTTAAACCAGGAACTAAAAATACTGGGCAGGAAAAATATTATTCAGGTCCATGCGACCAATGAAGATGGTGTATGGCTCGAAAATGACCCCAAAATTGACCTCAAAAAGGTAAAACAAACGTTAGATGAAATGGGCTGGAGTGGCTGGCTGGTTATAGAACGCAGTCGCGATGCCAAACAACCTACCAATGTGAAGTACAACTTTACCGCCAATACCAAATACCTGAAATCTATTTTCCAAGCCGGATAACCCTTGTTTATGAGAACCTACCTAACCATTTTGCTGATTTTAAATTTAATGTGCGCGCAATTATTCGCAGCCGATATTTATGTCTCCAAATTGGGCTCAGATCGCAGTACCGGCACAAAGGAAAAACCATTGGCTTCCTTACATTTTGCCATCCGGAAGGCCAGGGAGTTGCGCAGGCTAAACGATAGTTCAGTTAAAGGTGGGATTCATATCATTATCGAAAATGGTTATTACACTTTAGATGAAGCTATTGTGCTTCGTCCCGAAGATTCGGGCACCAAAGAAAGTCCCACCCGGATTATGGCGGCTCCAGGCGCTACAGTTATTTTTAGTGGTGGCGTAAAAGTCAAAGGCTGGAAAAAATTAACTAGCCCGGTTGCAGGCTTACCTAAAAATGCCATGGGTAAAGTTTGGGTGGCTGATGCACCTATGTTTGCCGATAATACTTTATTGTTCAGACAGCTTTGGGTGAATGATAGTAAGGCTGTTAGGGCCAAAGATGCTAACGGCGATGCCATGAACCGCATTTTGTCCTGGGATGCCCAATCACAGACCTGCAAAATCCCTTTAAATAAAAACATCAGCCTCAACGGGGCTAAAGGCATCGAAATGGTCATCCACCAGTGGTGGGCGATTGCTAATTTGCGGGTAAAATCAGTAAAAACACAGCAGAACACTGCCGAACTTTCCTTTTTACAGCCCGAAAGCCGCATACAATCAGAACACCCATGGCCAGCGCCGTGGCTTTCGGATAAAACCGGGAATTCTGCCTATTATTTAACCAATGCCATTCAGTTCTTAGATGAACCGGGCGAGTGGTTAGAGGATTTACAGCACCATAAAGTTTATTACTGGCCTAAAGCAAAGCAGAATATGCTTCAGGCAGATGTGGTTGCACCTGCTTTAGAAACCTTAGTTAAAATTGAAGGAACCATCGATCATCCGGTTGCTTATATTTCTTTCCAGGGGATATCTTTTCAGCATGCATCGTGGTTATTACCTTCCAAACAGGGCCATGTACCGCACCAGGCAGGTATGTATATGCTCGACGCCTATAAGTTAGATCAACCAGGTACTTCCGATAAAGGCACATTGGAGAACCAGGCCTGGGTGGGGCGTCCGGCTTCCGCCATCCAGATCAGTTATGCCAATCATATCGATTTCGAGGCATGCAGGTTCGAACACCACGCTTCAACCGGACTCGATTACCAAAAAGGGACGACCAACAATCTGATTAAAGGCAATTTGTTTAAAGATATCGGCGGATCAGGGATACTAATGGGCACTTTTTCTGACGAAGCCACCGAGGTACATTTACCTTACCAGCCAACGGATGAACGTGAAATTTGCTCGGATAACCGGATTGAAAATAACCTGATTACCGACGTAACCAACGAGGATTGGGGCGCTGTTGGTATTGGTGCAGGTTACGTACGCGGACTTAAAATCCTGCATAATGAAATCAGTGATGTATCCTATTCAGGGATTAGCATGGGATGGGGCTGGACAAAAACCAAAAATGCGATGAGGGACAATACCATTAGCGCCAACAAAATTCATCATTATGGCAAACACATGTACGATGTAGCCGGCATTTATACCTTATCTGCACAACCTGGTTCGTTCATTACCGAAAATGTTATCGACAGTATTTACACGGCCAAATATGCGCACTTACCTGACCATTGGTTTTACCTCTACACCGACGAAGGATCTTCTTATCTCACGATAAAAAATAACTGGACGCCCAGCGAAAAATACCTGCAAAATGCCAATGGCCCAGATAATGTATGGGAAAATAACGGGCCTGGAGTTGCCGAAAAAATCAAAGAAAACGCTGGTCTGGAAGCGCAATATCAATATCTGCTAAAGGATAAATCATCGATTTCTGGGAGCAGGCAGTTTAATAAGGCGATAGATAAACCTGTGGTTTTTGAGCTGATTTTTAAAACAGGAAAAGTACCAGGCGAAAAAGCATTAACCGCATTTGCCCGAGAAAATAACCTGCTGCTTTCATCCATTTACCTTTGGGAGAATCGTCTGGTCATTTACACCTCGACCTTAAAAACAGAGAGCCTCCAACAAACCTTAAAAAGACTCAATGCCAGTGAAATTAAACTGTACAATGATGTGTTTTACGATTTCGACCGGAAAAAACAATGTGGAACCGAACCGGTAAAAGAATGGGACAATATTATACTATCTGCCAACCTGGTGAAAGATGAAAAACTGCAAAAAGAATACCTCGCTTACCACAAAACGCAGTTTGAGAAATGGCCCGAAATATCAAAAGGCTTTTGCAATGCTGATTTTCAAAGGCTGGTTATTTTTAAAAAAGGCCGCCAGCTCATGCTGATTATCAGCATACCCAAAGGCGAAAATTTAGATAAACTGAACCTGAAAACAACGGAAAATAACCCCAGGGTAGACGAATGGAACGCATTAATGAAAAAATACCAGGAAGGAATTGAAGGCACAAAACGTGGCGAAGTTTGGGTTTTCTTTAAACCGATATAGAGAAATCGTCATTGCGAGAAGGCTTTTTCAGCCGACGAAGCAATGACGACACTTAAAATTATGACGCTTACAAAAAAATAAATATGTTAAGATTAGGAATACTAGGATTAGGCGAGGGCAGAAGCACCATATCTGCCTCACTGGCCAGCAAAAAGTTCAAATTGATCCAGATTTGCGATGCCAATAAAAAACTTTGCAAAGAACGGGCTCTGGAGTTCGATTTCCAGAACTGGACTACCGATTACAACGATATGCTAAAAAGCGATAAAATTGATATGATTGCGATTTACACGCCCGATCATTTGCATTTTGAACACATCAAACTGGCCTTGGAACACGATAAGCACGTGGTTTGTACCAAACCCTTTATTGATGATCTCTCGCAGGCCAACGAACTGCTGGCCCTGAGCAAAAAGACCAAAAAGAAAATTTTCGTCGGTCAGAGTTCGCGCTTTTTCGAACCGGCTATGCGCCAGAAAAAAGATTTCGATAAAGGCCTGATCGGCGAGTTAATTACCATCGAAAGCCACTACCATGCCGATCACCGGTGGTTTTTGGAAAAAGGCTGGTCGCTAAAACAATCGTTCAAATGGTTATATGGCGGTTTAAGTCACCCTGTCGATTTTATCCGCTGGTATATGCCTGATATTGAAGAAGTAATGGGCTATGGTATGCTTAGCAGCAATGGGCAAAAAGCTGGTTTAAAAAACCAGGATACCATGCACTTTATCTTCAAGGCCAAAGATGGCAGAATTGCTCGCGTAAGTGGTGCTTACACCGGACCAACCCAGCCTGCAAGTCGCGATAGTGGAATGAGCTGTATTTTGCGGGGGACAGAAGGGGCCAGCCAGGCCGATTACCATGAATTGCGTTATGCCGTAACCACCAAAACAGGCGAAGAAAAAATCATTACCTGGGGCGATGCCACTTTGAAACATTATTTCCGTTTCGAAGGCCAGAGCCACCATGCCGGCGAATACCAGAACTACCTGGAATATTTTGCCGACAGCATTAACAACAAGTTTACCGCTTACCCTGATTTAAAAGAAGGCATTGGAACTATTGCGCTTTTGCAGGCCATGGATAAATCGCTCGAAACAGGTTTACCGGTAAAAATAGAGGAAATATTAAGCAGTTATAACATTAGCCGGGAATCGATAGGATTATAAAATATTAAACCACAGATGAAAAAGATGGACACAGATAGTTAAGAAGCAATGGTTCGTATCACATCAAAAGTTAAAATGTGTGTTATAAAAAATCGACCACGGAAACACAGAAGTCACGGAATTCAAATTCGTTAGATGCTTAATATCGGAAAAGTATTAAACCGAGATAAAAGTTTCCGTGTTAATCCGTGTTTCCGTGGCAACAGAATATAGCGTTACAACATTAGCCGGGAATCGATAGGATTATAGAATATTAAACCACAGATGAAAAAGACAGACACAGATTGTTGAGAAGCAATAGTTCGTATCACATCAAAAGTTAAAATGTATGTTATATATAAAATCGGCCACGGAAACACAGAAGTCACGGAATTCAAATTCGTTAGATGCTCTAAATATCGGGAAAGTATTAAACCGAGATAAAAGTTTCCGTGTTAATCCGTGTTTCCGTGGCAACAGAATATAGCGTTACAACGTTAGCCGGGAATCGATAGGATTATAGAAATTCGTCATTGCGAGGAGGCACGACGAAGCAATCTTACTACTTATGCTGTAGAAAATACCTCATAAAAATTGCTTCGTGCCTTGCAATGAAGACAAACTAAGGCGCATGTACCGCTGACGGATAAAGAATAATTCTGTGGCAAACAAATAAAAAACCAAACTAACCAAATGCACAACATTGTAGAACGTTTAACCAGTTTAGATTACATCATCGTAATCTCCTACCTTGTCATCCTGATGGTGATCGGGTACCGCGCCAGTTTTCCGAAGACAAAAAACAATGATGAAACCTTATTCTTAGCCAATAAATCTTTAGGCTGGGCCAGTATTGGTTTCAATATGTGGGGTACTAACGTAGGCCCATCCATGCTGCTTGCTTTTGCCAGTATCGGCTATACCACCGGTATTGTGGCCGTAAACTTCGATTGGTATGCCTTTATTTTCCTTTTCCTGCTTGCCATTGTTTTCGCCCCCAGGTACCTGGCCGCAAAGGTGAGCACCATGCCCGAATTTATGGGAGACCGTTACGGCGATTCTACCCAGAATATATTAGCCTGGTATGCATTAGTTAAGATTTTAATCTCCTGGCTATCGTTAGGTTTATTTGCCGGTGGTTTTTTAGTCCGCCAGATTTTAGGCATCCCCATGTGGCAGTCAGTCACCGTTTTGGTTGCTTTTGCGGGCTTATTCACTTTTTTTGGCGGTTTGAAAGCCATTGCCAAAGTCAACATTTTCCAGATGATTTTACTGATTGCGGTTTCGCTTTCGCTTACCTTACTAGGCCTGCATAGGGTTGGAGGAATCTCAGCACTATACAGCAAAACACCCGGACATTTCTGGAACCTCATACAACCTGCCAGCGATCCCAAATATCCCTGGTATGCCATTCTTTTAGGCTACCCGGTGGCTGCTGTAGCCTTTTTCTGTACCGATCAATCAATGGTTCAGTCTGTTTTGGGCGCTAAAAACCTGAAGCAGGGCCAGTTGGGCGTGAGCTTTATCGGCTGGCTAAAAATCCTTTCGCTGCCACTCTTTATCGTTACCGGAATATTGTGTTATATCCTCTTTCCCAATCTGAAAGATCCTAACGAAGCTTACATGACCATGGTAACCAATCTTTTTCCTCCAGGCATGAATGGTTTGGTAATCGTGGTGCTTATCGCGGTTCTGGTTGGCACCATAGGTTCATCGCTGAATTCGTTAAGCACCGTATTTACCATGGATGTGTATGTGAAGAAAATCAATCCGAACGCCACCAATAAGCAGATCATCAATGTTGGGCGTTTAACGGTTATAGCCGGTTGTATTTTCGCGGTAATTGTCGTGCTGGCCATCGATAACATTAAAGGTCTAAACCTCTTCGATGTGTTCCAATCCGTACTGGGTTTTATTGCGCCTCCACTTTCAGTGGTTTTTCTGTTAACCGTGTTCTGGAAACGGACTACCCGAAAAGCCATAAATTTTACACTATCCATCGGTTCGATACTGAGTTTAAGTACCGGAATTATGTATTTATGGGTTTTACCGCCCAGCGAATATACCCTTTGGCCACACTACCTCATGTTATCCTTCCTGATCTTTATGGGTTTATTGCTCATCGCCATTTTGATTTCGCTTTTAGACAGAACACCAAGTATTTACACCATCAACGAAGAACATGAAGCCAATATTGAAAAACCAGATAAGACTGTATGGATTTCCTGGGCTGCATTGGCTATGGTAATGGTTGCACTTTATATTTTCTTTAACGGACATTAACATCAACCACAGATAAAAAGGATACACACAGATAACAACACATTATATCCGTGTTAATCCGTGTCCATCCGTGGCTAAATAAAAACCTGATAAACCTAAGTTATCCGTGGCTAAAACCAAGCAACATGAAAAACCTAAATTATCCCATTACGGACACAAATTATGAACCACAAATAAAAAGGATACACACAGATAACAACACATTATATCCGTGTTAATCTGTGTCCATCCGTGGCTAAATAAAAACCTGATAAACCTAAGTTATCCGTAGCTAAAACCAAGCAACATGAAAAACCTAAAAAAAATACTCCTGATTCCCCTGCTGCAAGCCATGGTAATCCCCGCTTTTGCGCAAAAAGCATCCTGGATCTGGTATCCCGGCGATTTTGATATCTACATGAGCAATGTGATGCAAAACCGCAGAACAGAACGTGGTTCATTTTTCCCTGTATTCTGGAAAATGGATAGTCATTATGTGCTGGTCGATTTCCATAAAGAGTTTACCCTTAGTGAGCCCGAAGTAGTTAAGCTCTTTGTAGAAGGCACTTACAATGTTAAAATTGACGGTCAGGCCCTAACCGGCTTTCCGAAATCCATCCGAATCCCGGCCGGAAAGCATAAACTAAGCCTGAAAGTGTATAGCCAGGCTACAGTGCCAGCCATTTTTGTACAGGGTAAAACCGTTATATCAGATGAAAGCTGGTTAACCACTTTTGAAGATAAAGAATGGATTGATGCCAGTGGCAAAACTTCCGATAAATCTGGAACCAACTTTGTTTCTGCAGGCTCCTGGGGATTAACCGATCCTTACAGCCTGCCTTCTGCGTTTAAGTTACCTGTTGTGAAGCATACTGCTGTTAAAACAGAAAAGGCAGGCACAGGTTATATAGCCGATTTTGGGAAAGAAACCTTCGGTTTTATTAAAGTGAATGGCTTAAAGGGCAAAGGTAAATTGAGTTTGTATTATGGCGAATCGAAAGAAGAAGCCTTATCAACAGATAAATGCGAAACACTGGATCACCTGGAGATTGATCTTACCAACAAAAAAGATTCGGTGATGCCGCTTTCCAAAGCTTTCCGCTATGTGAATTTTCAGCCCGAAAATGGCGTTTCTGCCGATTCTATCTCCATGCTTTATGAATATGCTCCCGTTACCGAGCGAGGAAGTTTTAAATCTTCAGATGCGGAGCTGAACAAGATTTACGATGTAGCCAAATACACTTTTCACCTCAATACCCGCGAATTTTTTATCGATGGCATAAAACGTGACCGATGGGTGTGGAGTGGCGATGCCTACCAAAGTTACCTCATGAATTATTATTCGTTTTTTGATGCGCCGACCGTGAAAAGAACATTGTTGGCCCAGCGCGGCAAAGATCCGGTTACGGCACACATCAATACCATTATGGATTATTCTTTCTATTGGTTTTTGGGTATTTACGATTATTACAAATTTACCGGCGACAGAAAATTTGTACAGGACATTTATCCCCGCATGCAATCACTTATGACTTATATTGATGGCCGTAAAAACAAAAACGGTTTGCTGGAATGGATGCCCGGTGACTGGATTTTTATAGACTGGGCCGATAAGTTGAGTAAAGATGGGGAAGTGAGCTTCGAGCAACTGCTTTACGCCCGCAATTTAGAAACCATGGCATTATGTGCCAAACTGGCCAACGACAGCGAAAATGCCACCAAATATGAACAACAAGCCAAAACATTGAAAGCCAAAATATTCGATATTTACTGGAATCAAAGCAAACACGCCTTGGTGCATAGCAGGGTAGCAGGTCAGCCCACAGAAAATGTAACGCGCTACGCCAATATGTTCGGGATTTTCTTCGATTACTTTACGCCCGAACAAAAAATCGCCGTAAAAGAACATGTATTGCTTAACGACAGCATCAACAAAATTACTACACCTTACATGCGTTTTTATGAGCTGGAAGCACTTTGTGCAATGGGTGAACAAAGCTATGTATTAAAAGAGATGAAAAACTATTGGGGAGGCATGCTCAAGCTGGGTGCTACTTCCTTTTGGGAGGAATATAATCCCGATAAAAAAGGTACCGAACACCTGGCCATGTACGGCCGGCCATTTGGAAAAAGCCTTTGCCACGCCTGGGGAGCCAGCCCGATTTACCTGCTCGGCAAATATTACCTCGGGGTAAGTCCCGATTCTCCGGGTTACGAAACCTACACCATTGAGCCCCATTTAGGTGGTTTAGCCTGGATGGAAGGTAAAGTACCCACTGCCAACGGCGATATTTCAGTTTACATGAATAAAAGGGAAATCAAGGCGAGCGCTGCTACCGGAAAGGGTAAACTCAGGATAAAGAGTAAAACGAAACCAGTAGCGAAAGGAGCAGAAATTAAAGAAATTTCAAAAGGAATGTTCGAGGTTACAATTGAAAAAGGAGTGGAGTATCTGATTAAATATTCGAGCTAAGCTCTTTTGTAGCCGTGCAAACCTAGCAGGCTTTAAACCCTGCTAGGTTTAAATGAAGCTAAACTCCAATTCTTTGTTCAATTTTTTTAACACATTTGTTCGCTTCAGCTAAAATGATTTTACTGTCAATCGCCTGATCGGAATTTAAGGCATTCAGCATCGAAATGGTTAAGCAGGCAATAATGCCATTGTTGCTGGCAATACCAATAGGGACAGAAATATCGGTTACACCCGAAACAGCATCACTGTTTTTAAAATATGAACCTGTTTGCTGAATTTCATTCAAAGAGTTTAAAAAATCTTCCTGCTGTGGTTTGGCATATTTTTTAAAAATAGCGTTGTTTTTTAATATGGTATTTCGTTCAGCTTCGGGCATATAAGCCAGCAATACTTTACCCGATGCAGTTAATGGTAGCGGAAACAAATTTCCCTCTTCAATAGAAAGGGCAATTGGTCCCGGACTTTTCGCATGAATAATGACCATCACCTGGTTCATGTACAAAATACTCAGATGACAAGATTGCCGTACCGAATTGGCCAACTCTTCCAACGGAAACTGTGCAGCCTTCCTTAACTCATCAATAGGTGAGTGGCGGTGAGAAAGGTAAAAAAGTTTGAGCGACAACCGGTATTTACCCGAAACCTCATCGCGTAAAATATAACCACGGCTTTCCAGACTCATCAGCATCCGGTAAATTTCATTCGGTGTTTTTTCAATACCAATGGCAATTTCGGTTTGTGATAAGGGAATGGATTGAGCCGATAGATACTCTAAAATATCAAGCCCTTTATCTAAAGCCGGTGCCTGATACTTCGATTCATTTTCTTTCATACAGGGTTAATTTGGTTGTATCGTATTTTTTACAGTTTCAAACATACAAAAAGCATTCATATTTCATATTCAGAATGAAATTATATCATTATTACCTGAATATATGTTTTCATATTTAAAAAAAAGATTTATATTTGAATTACCTGCAAAATTTAAAGTTAAACAAATTCTACAGCTTATACTATAAGGACCAAGAATTTATTTCTAACTAAATTGAGCACGACAACCAAGTATAAACCAAATCAAGCATCAAAAGCGATCTGTACGGGCTAATGAACAAAGTTGTAATTTTTTCTTTTTTTTACCTGTTTACTTTTCCGCTGTTTGCTCAGGAGGTTAAGGTATTCCATTTAAGCTGCGAATACCGTTCAAATCCGCTTGGGATTGATGCCGTGCAACCACATTTTAGCTGGCAAATGACTTCAGATCAGCACAATATCATGCAAACCGCTTATCAGCTTCTGGTATCAAAGAGCCTGATTTCGCTTAAGCAAGATAAAGGTGAGGTATGGGATTCTAAAAAGATTATTTCCGGTCAGTCCATTCAAATAAAATATAGAGGAGCAGCATTACAATCAGCTCAAAGGTATTACTGGAAAATCCGGGTTTGGGATAACCGGGGCAAGCCATCTGCCTGGAGTGAAACGGCACTTTTCCAAATGGGGCTGTTGAGTGCATCTGACTGGAAAGGCGCCCAATGGATTGCTTACGAAAAACTGGCCGATTCAAACGTAAATGTTTTACCGACGGATGGAAAAAAAGACAAATTTAACGGCAATAATATCCTGCCGATGTTTCGCAAAGAGTTTGCAGTAACCAGAAGCATCAAAAAAGCTACTGCCTTTATTTCGGGCTTGGGTCACTTTGAAATGAGTTTAAATGGCGAAAAAGTAGGAGATGATTTTTTAGCCCCTGGCTGGACCAAATATGATCGCGAAGCTTTATACGTAACCTATGATATTACCAAACAACTAAAAAAGGGCGCAAATGCCGTGGGTGTAATGCTGGGGAATGGCTTTTACTACATCCCGCCGGTCAAAGAAAGGTACCGGAAACTAAAAGTGGCTTATGGCTTCCCGAAAATGATCTGCCGTTTATTGATCGAATATACAGATGACACTTCGGTCAATGTAACCAGCAACGAAAGCTGGAAAACAGCACCCTCGCCGGTTACTTTTTCCAGTATTTATGGTGGCGAAGACTATAACGCCGGTTTAGCGCAAAAAAACTGGAACCAGGCAGCATTCAATGATAGCAAATGGAAAAGCGCTTTGGTAGTAAATGGTCCGAAGCTAAACGCCCAGAAAGAAGAGCCTGTTAAAATTTTTGATCATTTTCCTGCAAAGCAGATTACACAAACTGCAAATGGTGACTGGGTTTATGATCTCGGACAAAACGCATCGGGCATTATTGAACTCCAGGTGAGCGGCAAAACAGGCGACACCATCCGCATTACACCAGCTGAACTATTAAAAGAAGATGGTACCGTTACGCAGAAAAACATGGGTGGACCTGCTTACTTTACCTATATTTTAAGTGGTGAGGCTACCGAAACCTGGCGGCCACGTTTTTTCTATACGGGTTTCCGCTATCTGCAGGTTAAAGGTGGCGTTCCGGCCGGAAAAGAAAACCCATTGAACAAAGCCATTATCAAAGATTTAAAAGGCCTTCACGTACGTAATGCAGCTCCAAATGTTGGCCAATTCATTTCTTCAAACGAATTGTTTAATAAAACCTTTGAACTGATCGATTGGGGTATTAAAAGTAATATGGTTAGTGTTTTTACCGACTGTCCACATCGCGAAAAACTCGGCTGGTTAGAGCAATTGCATTTAATGGGCAGTTCGGTAAATTACAATTACTCGGCTGCACCGTTGTTTGTAAAAGCCTCAGTCGATATGCAAAATTCGCAACTAGCCAACGGACTCGTTCCTGAAATTGCACCTGAGTATGTTAAATTTGAATGGGGAGGCGATATGTTCCGCGATTCGCCTGAATGGGGCAGTAGTAGTATTTTAGTACCCTGGGATTTGTACAAGTGGTATGGCGATAAACAGGCCTTAGTCAATCATTATCCCACCATGCAGCGTTACATCCAATATTTAAGCACCAAAGCCAATAACCACATTTTATCGCAAGGTTTGGGCGATTGGTATGACCTTGGCCCAAAACCTCCGGGCGTTTCACAGCTTACCCCGATGGGCATTACAGCCACTGCTATTTATTATTATGATTTAAAAATCCTCGAAAAAATAGCCAACTTATTGGGTAAAAAAGCTGATGCACTGACTTATGCCAAACTTGCAGTTTCAGTACGCAATGCATTTAATGCCAGATTCTTTAATCCTGAAGCAAGGCAATACGGATCGGGCAGCCAAACGGCTAATGCCATGGCTGTTTATATGGGTTTAGTCGAAGAAAAAGATAAGCAGTCAGTTATTGATAACCTCGTAAAAGACATTAAAAATAAAAACAACGGATTAACAGCAGGCGACATTGGCTACCGTTATGTACTACGCGTTTTAGAAGATGCCGGACGCTCGGATGTAATTTTCGACATGAACAGCCGTAGCGACGTACCCGGTTATGGCATGCAGTTAGCCAAGGGTGCTACTGCTTTGACCGAAAGCTGGGCGGCACTGCCAACGGTTTCTAATAACCATTTTATGTTGGGGCATTTAATGGAATGGTTTTACAGCGGAGTGGGTGGAATCCGTCAGGATGAAAACTCGGTCGCCTTTAACCGGATTAAAATTTACCCTGAGGTAGTCGGTGATTTAACTACAGCAACCACAAGTTACCAATCAGCCTATGGTAAAATAGCTACCGACTGGAAAAAAACGGCCGATGGTTTTGAAATCGCCATAAATATTCCAGTGAATACCACAGCTGTGGTTTATATTCCGGTTTCGGCAAGTCAAAGCCTTGCAGAGATTCACAATGCTAAATTCCAAAACCTCGGTACAGCCAACGGCAGAACCCAGGTTGCAATTGGTTCGGGTTATTATAAATTTAAAGTGAAGTAGCATGAGCAAGATCTGGATATATCTGACAGGCCTATTAACATGCGCTACAGCATTTGCTCAGGAAGCTAAAAATCCGGTATCTGCGGTCGAAATGGAAAAAATCTACCGGGAAGTGAAAACGCCTTTCAAATACGGATTGGTGATGGTTCCGGCTGATCAGGAGCATAAAATGGATTGTCCCACCATTTTTAGAGAAGGCAAATACTGGTACATGACTTATCTGATTTTTAGCGGGCGCGGTTACGAAACCTGGATGGCCAAAAGCAGCGATTTACTGCACTGGGAAAATCAGGGTAAATTAATGTCGTTCGATGATTCAGGCAAATGGGACGATAACCAGAAGGCGGGCTACAATGCACTTTTAGATATCAAATGGGGAGGTAGTTATCAGGCTAACCGCTTTAATGGCAAATACTGGATGTCGTATTTTGGTGGCAAGGAAAAAGGATACGAGGCAGAACCATTATCTGTTGGTATGGCTTATACCGATCAACATCCGTCGGTTGTGCAGGAATGGAAACGACTGGATCAACCGGTTTTAAGCTCGCTCGACAGCGATGTACGCTGGTGGGAAAACCGTCATAAACTATTTAAAAGTACGGTGATTGCCGATCAGAAAAAGTTAACGGGCCATTCCTTTGTAATGTATTACAATGCTGTTGGCGATTCGCTGGCAAACAATAAAAAAACACGCTGGTATGAACGCATTGGCATGGCAGTATCCGACGATATGGTGCATTGGCAACGCTACCTTAAAAATCCCGTTCTACATCATCCGGTTGGCATTACCGGCGATGCAGTCATCCAGCAGATCGGAAGCAATTATGTGATGTTTTATTTCGGCGCTTTCTGGCAGGACAGGAAAGGTTCCTTTAACCGTTTTGCGGTATCAAAAGACCTCGTTAACTGGACCGACTGGACGGGCAATAACCTGATCGAATCATCAGAAAAATATGATGAGTTATATGCGCACAAATCGTTCGTCGTTAAGCACAAAAGCATTGTTTACCACTTTTATTGTGCGGTGGACAAACAAGACCAGCGGGGCATTGCTGTGGCCACTTCGAAGGATTTAGGAAAAAGTAAATTGAATTTTATTCAAAATTAAGAAATGAGAATACCGGGCATTTATAAGGTTTTTATGGTATCCCTGCTGGGATTATTAGCCTCGCAAAATTGTGATGCCAATCCACTATTCGTCATTTCGACTGGAGCGCAGCGGAATGGAGAAATCTTTTCACGAGGCACTAACCATGATAGACAATTATCGGTCGGTGAGACACCAACCGATAGAGAATCCCGAGTAAAAACCAGCTTCAACCAAGACTGGAGATTTTTCCTGGGTGATGATCCTACAGCTAAGAATTCGCTGTATAATGATTCAAAATGGAGAAGACTTACTTTGCCACACGACTGGAGCATTGAAGGCAAATTCGACGAAAAGAACCCTGCTAAACCTGAAGGTGGTGGCTTGCCAACTGGTATTGGCTGGTACAGGAAAACATTTACCGCACCTGCCGGTTTTAAAAACAAACTGGTTACCGTTGAGTTCGACGGTGTTTACAAAAACAGCGAGGTTTGGGTAAACGGCCATTATCTGGGTAAACGTCCTTATGGCTACAGTTCTTTTGCTTACGAAATTAGCAGATTCTTAAAACCAGGCAATAACGTCATTGCTGTGAAGGTCGATAATTCAGCACAGCCCGATTCGCGCTGGTATTCCGGTTCCGGAATTTACAGAAACGTATGGTTAACAACTACCGCCAAAGTTGCGGTGGCCAAATGGGGCACTTTTGTAACTACGGGTACTGACGGAAAAGTGAGTATAAAAACGCAAATCCAGAACAAAACTTCGAAACAGCAGTCAGCAGTTTTGGTACATTCTATTTATGATGCCAGGCATAAACTGATCATAAAAACACAAGCACAAAACTTCAAAATAGATACAACCGGATTAATCGTTAACAGCGATAGCCAGCTTAAAAACCCTGTGCTTTGGTCGTTAAAAAATCCTGCACAGTACAAAGTGGTTACACAAATTTTGCAAAACAATAAGCTTATTGATACTTATGAGACTAAATTCGGATTCAGAACCTTCAATTTCGACGCAGAAAAGGGCTTTTCTTTAAATGGTATACCCACCAAAATACTGGGCGTTTGCCTGCACCACGATCTGGGTGCTTTGGGCGCTGCTGTAAACCTACGCGCCATGGAGCGCCAGCTCGAAATTATGAAAGCCATGGGCGTAAATGCCATCCGTACAGCCCACAATCCACCGGCACCGGAGTTTTTAGATTTATGTGATGAAATGGGTTTTCTCGTAATGGATGAAGCTTTTGACATGTGGGCGAAAAAGAAAAACAAAAACGATTATCACCTCAGTTTTCCCGAATGGCATAAACGCGATCTGGAAGATATGGTTCTCCGCGACCGCAATCACCCCTCCATTATTTTATGGAGCATCGGAAACGAAATCCGAGAGCAGTTCGATAGTACCGGTGTAGCACTAACCAAAGAGTTGGTGGCAACAGTTAAAAACCTCGATCAAAGTCGTCCGGTAATCTCGGCCTTAACCGAAACCGATGCTAAGAAAAATTTTATTTACCAGGCCAATGCGCTGGATATTTATGGATTAAACTACAACCATAAACTATATAAAGATTGGCCTAAAAATTATCCTGGTGTTAAGTTTCTGGCCACCGAAACTACATCAGCATTAGAAACCAGAGGTTTTTACGATACGGCAGATACCATCCGCCGGTGGCCAAGAGATGGAAAAACAAAGTTTACTGAAGGCAACCGCGAATGGTCAGCCTCTGCTTATGATAATGTTTCGGCTTACTGGGGTTCTACGCACGAAGAAACCTGGAAAGCAGCCAAAAAATACGATCATGTTTCAGGTCTTTTTGTCTGGACGGGTTTTGATTATCTCGGCGAGCCATTACCTTACCCATGGCCGGCACGCAGCTCGTATTTTGGAATTGTCGATTTAGCGGGTTTCCCTAAAGATTCGTATTACATGTACCAAAGCGAGTGGACCGATAAACCGGTATTGCACATCCTGCCACACTGGAACTGGGAAGCGGGCAAATCTGTAGAGGTTTGGGCTTACTACAACCAGGCTGACGAGGTAGAACTGTACCTCAATGGAAAATCTTTAGGTAAAAAATCAAAACAGAATGATGATTTACACGTGCAATGGAACGTAAATTTCGAACCCGGAACACTTAAAGCCGTATCGCGCAAAAATGGAAAAGAGGTTTTGGCCAGTGAAGTAAAAACTGCCGGCGATCCGGCTAAAATTGAATTAATAGCTGATCGAAAACAGATTAAAGCCGATGGTAAAGATTTATCGTTTATCACTGTACGCATTTTAGATAAGGCCGGGAATGTAGTACCGAATGCGGATAACCTGGTTGACTTTAAAGTGGAAGGCAATGGATTTATAGCCGGTGTAGACAATGGGTTTCAGGCGAGTTTAGAACCTTTTAAATCCAACTACCGCAAAGCTTTTCATGGTTTATGCCTCGCTATTTTGCAGGCTACAGCTAAACCCGGAACAATTAAGTTGACAGCTACCTCGGTAGGTTTGTCATCGGCAGTTATAGAAGTTAGAACAAATAAATAAATGCGTTGCAAAGCTGGTTGGTGTGGCACCAACCAGTTGGATAATCTAATCGGTTGGTGGCTCACCAACCGAAATTGAGCATGTAAATAATGGTTCGTGAAGACACGAACCATGACAGAAATTAAATAATAAGAATAAGTGGAGAAGACGATCAATTTAAAAGGAATAACCTGGAACCACAGTCGTGGCTTACTGCCCATGGTGGCAACTGCACAAAGGTTTTCAGAATTGTACCCTCAGGTAAATATCACCTGGGAAAAGCGGAGCTTGCAGCAATTTGCCGATTTCTCTATCCAGGAACTGGCAGAGCGTTTCGACTTATTGGTGATTGATCATCCCTGGGCAGGCTTTGCCGCCAAAACCAAGTCGATTGTTCCTTTGGATTCTTACCTCAGTGATGACTATTTGAAAGATCAGGAAGAGCATTCGGTGGGACAATCTTACGAAAGTTATACTTATGATGGTCATTTATGGGCGTTGCCCATTGATGCAGCCACACCCGTAGCCGCCAGCCGGCCTGATTTACTGGCTGAAAAAGGCTTTTCCCTGCCTCAATCTTTTGAAGATTTAATGGCATTGGCCAATGCAGGCCTGGTAGCATTTGCAGGCATCCCGATAGATGTGTTAATGAATTTTTATACGCTTTGCTGCTCTTTGGGCGAAGATCCCTGCCATAACGATGAGACTGTAATTTCAACTGAAACCGGGGTAAGGGCACTACAAATGTACCGTCAGCTGGCATCAAAAATAGATCCGGCAAATTTCAACAGAAACCCCATTCAGGTATATGAAGCCATGACCCAAACAGATCACATTGCTTATTGCCCCTTTGCCTACGGCTATGCCAATTATTCAAGAAATGGTTATGCACGAAAAGTGCTGCACTTTCATGATATGATATCGGTGAATGGCAAAACCAATTTAAGAAGCACTTTAGGCGGCACAGGTTTGGCTATTTCAGCAAAATGTACTGAACCAGAAATGGCAGCCAAATATGTTGAGTTTGTGGGTTCTCCAACTTGTCAGGCTACATTATATTTCGAAAGCGGGGGACAGCCCGGGCATTTGGCTGCATGGAAAAATGAAGAGGTAAATCGCCAGAGCCAGCAATATTTTGCCAACACATTACCTGCCTTACAAAGGGCTTTTTTACGTCCCCGCTACCATGGATCCATGTATTTTCAGGATCATGCCGGTGATGTAGTGCGCGATTATTTAATGGGTGAAGGCGATGAAATGACAGTTTTATCTGCTTTGAACGAGTTATATCAGCAATCTAAAAGTTTAGCAGTATCATGAACAGGCCGTTAGAAGGACTTTTGGTTTTAGAGTTTTGCCAGTTTCTGGCCGGGCCATCTGCTGGTTTAAAACTGGCTGATTTAGGGGCTCGCGTGATTAAAATAGAGCGACCACAAACCGGCGATGCCTGCCGCTCCTTATCCATCAAAAATCTCTTTGTGGATGAAGACAGCTTATTATTTCATACCATTAACCGCAATAAAGAGAGTTACACTGCCGATTTAAAAAATCCGGAAGATTTAGCAAAAATAAAAAAACTGATCGCCAAAGCAGATGTGATGACCCATAATTTCAGACCGGGTGTAATGGAGAAAATTGGGCTGGATTATACGCAGGTGCAACAAATCAATTCAAAAATTATCTACGGCGTGGTTACGGGTTATGGCAACGAAGGCCCCTGGAAAAATAAACCCGGACAGGATTTACTGGTTCAATCTGTTTCTGGTTTAACCTTTCTTTCAGGTGTAGATACCGACGGACCGGTGCCTTTTGGCCTTTCCGTATCGGATATTATGTGCGGCAACCACCTGGCACAAGGCATTATGGCGGCTTTAATTAAGCGTGCTAAAACCCAAAAAAGCGTACTGGTTGAAGTAAGTCTGCTAGAATCTATTCTGGATGTACAGTTTGAAGTAATTACGACGTATTTAAATGATGGAGGCAAATTGCCGGACAGGAGTGGGGCAAAGGGTAGTGCACATGCCTACCTTAGCGCACCTTATGGCATGTACCAAACGCAGGATGGCTACATTGCCATGGCCATGGGCAACCTCCCGAATATCTGCGCCATTATCCGCTGTGATATCAGCGACTTGTATGTAGAAGCTGGTTCAGCTTTCGATAACCGCGACAAACTGATTGTTCGTCTTTCCGAAACCTTTAAACTGGAGCGTACAGCCAGCTGGGTTAATCTACTGGAAAGTAATGGCATCTGGTGTGCCGAGGTGCTCAATTACCAAACGGCTACTGCATTAAGCACCTATAAAAACCTGGAAATAGAACAACAGCTTGATTTAGGGAGTGGAAAAACCATTAAAACAACCGTTAGTCCCATCCGGCTGGATAAAAGAAAATTATTTGTGGCTAAAGCTGCGCCAAAATTGGGTTTTGATACGGAAAGTATCAACATAGAGTTTGAGATAAAATAAATTAATGGATTGTCATCCTGAGCTTGTCGAAGTACTTTTATGAATACTCAAAAACGTTTCGACAGGCTCAACGTGACAGTTATTCTAAATCCTTTATAACAAATTAGGATGGTTCGGGTGGACACGAAACCATGGCAACCAACATAAAGTCGTCATTTCGACTGTAGCGCAGCGGAACGGAGAAATCTTTCAAAACAGATCCCTCCACTACGGTCGGGATGACGAATAAAGAATAAAATAAATTAACATATGCGACCGCTTGAAGATTATTTAGTTATCGATTTTAGCCAGTTTCTTTCCGGCCCCTCGGCGAGTTTGCGTTTAGCCGATATGGGCGCGCGTGTAATCAAAATCGAACGTTTGGGCATTGGCGACATTTGCCGTACGCTGTATACCTCAAACCTGATTATGAACGGCGAATCATCGGTTTTTCATGCGATCAACCGGAACAAGGAAAGTTTTGAGGTTGATTTAAAAAGTGAGGAAGGTTGCGAAATGGTACGCGGGCTTTTAAAAAAGGCCGATGTCATGATTCATAACTTCAGGCCGGGTGTAATGGAGCGTTTAGGCTTCGATTATCCTACAGTGAGCGCTTTAAATCCGACTATTATATATGGCGAAATATCAGGTTACGGCACCACTGGTGAATGGAAAAATAAACCCGGGCAGGATTTGCTCTTACAATCGGTTACAGGTTTGACATCGCTTACCGGAAATGCAGACAGCGGTCCTGTGGCAATGGGCTTATCCATTGTTGATATGCTGGCCGGTGCACATCTGGCCCAGGGGATTTTAGCCTGCCTGTACCGAAAAGCTGTAAAAAGTGAGGGCGGTTTTGTCCAGGTGAGCATGATGGAATCGGCTTACGATTTTCAGTTTGAAACCATTACCACCTTCATGAACGACGGTGGTAGTTTGCCTGAGCGATCTAAACAAAACAACGCAAACGCTTACTTAGGTGCACCTTACGGCATTTACCAGACCGAAAATGGTTATCTGGCATTGGCCATGGGGTCAATTCCGCAATTGGGTAATTTACTCGGCTGCGAAAAACTGGAAGATTATGCAGAAGTAAGCGAAGCCTTTGAGAAACGCGATGAAATTAAAGCCATATTAGCCAGTCATTTGCTTACCCAAACCACCGAAAAATGGCTTTCTAAATTAGAACCGGCCGATATCTGGTGTTCGGATGTATTAAACTGGAATGCTTTGATGGCGCACGATGGCTTTAAGGTATTGAACATGATCCAGGAAGTACAAATGCTTGACGGTTACCGTTACGAAACCACCAGATGTCCAATCCGGATTGACGGAGAATTATTAACTTCACCGAAAGGTTCGCCCAAACTGGGACAGGACAACGAAAAAATCATCAAAGAATTTATAACTCATACCACTGTAAATGTCTAATCAAGCCGAAACTTTCAGAATAGCTGTACGTAAATTTGGCCCTTTTGAATCTGCCATGCAAAAATTCTGGGACAGCTACTGTGCTTTTTCTGGCTGTACACTTCAGCTGGACATGCAGATTATGGATTTGCACGAGCTTTATGAAAGTACCATCACCAATCAGGGCTTAGCTAAAGGTACATTTGATATTGCGCACATCAATACCGATTGGGTGTATGAAGGTTACCTGAACCAGGCATTTGAGGTTTTAAACCCTTATATCAACACCCGTAAACCCGTAGATTTCCCTAATGGCTGGAGCAAATCGCTGCTCAAATTACAGCGCTTTGGCTGGGAAGTGGTGGGTTTGCCTTTTCATGACGGTCCGGAGTGTTTTATCTACCGCAAAGATTTGTTTGAAAGCGAAACTGAGCAGGCCAATTATTTAAAGCAGTTTGGAAAAGCTTTAACCATACCCCAAACCTGGGAGGATTTTCATCAGGCAGCACAGTTTTTTCACCGCCCGCACGAGCACCTATATGGCAGCATCTTTGCCTGCTATCCCGATGGACACAATACCGTTTTCGATTTTTGCCTGCAATTGTGGACCAGAGGGGGCAGTCTGGTTGATCAAAATGGAAACATTCAAATCAACTGCCAGGCGGCAGTAGAAGGTCTTGATTTTTACCGGAAGATCGTAAATGATCAAACTGCAGTTCATCCCAAATCAAAAGATTTTGAATCGGTTGCCGCCGGCCTGGCGTTTGCCAATGGCGAAGCCGCAATGATGATTAACTGGTTTGGTTTTGCCGGCATGTGCGAGGTAGATGCCAATTCGAAGGTAAAAGGTAAAGTAAGTGTCGATTTGTTGCCTGCAGCAGTTGGTAAGGCATCGGCATCCTTAAATGTATACTGGCTTTACACCATTGCCAAAGGCAGTAAAAACAAAGAATTGGCTTACGATTTCCTGAAATTTGCCACGAATGCCGCTCAAGATAAGCTATTGACGCTTGAAGGTGGAATTGGTTGCAGGCTTTCTACCTGGAAAGACGCAGAAGTGAACGAAATGATTCCATACTACCATAAACTAGAACAGTTACACGAGGTGGCCAATACGCTGCCACAGCATAAAAACTGGACGCAAATAGCCAAAATTATTGATGAAATGGTGTTAAAAGCCATCAATACCACGGCAGAATCTGCCGGTTTAATTGAGGCAGCCCAAAACCAGATTAACAAATTGAATTGAATGAGTATCGATATCCAATATAAACCAGCTTTACCCGAAACCAAACAGCCGATTATCATTATTGGTGCCGGCGGAATTGTGGCTGATGCACATCTTCCTGCTTATAAAATTGCGGGCTTTGAAGTATATGGCATTGTAAACCGGACAAAAGCCAGGGCACAGAAACTGGCCGATGCTTTCGGCATCCCTCATGTTTTTGATACTGTGGCTGAAGCCGTTGCTGCAGCGCCTGAAAATACGGTGTTCGATATTACCATTATGCCCGGGCAGTATATCGAAACCCTAAAGCAATTACCTCATGGTGCAGCGGTTTTAATCCAAAAGCCCATGGGCGATGATTTTAACCAGGCTAAAGAAATTTTAGCTTTATGCCGGGCAAAAAAACTCAAAGCGGCCATTAACTTTCAGCTGCGCTTTGCACCTTTTGTAAGTGCTGCAAAATACCTTATCGATAAAGGTCTGATTGGCGAACTCTACGATATGGAAGTCCGCGTAACCATTAAAACCCCCTGGGAAATTTTCCCACACGTGATCATCCATCCACGTTTAGAGATTCAGTATCATAGCATCCACTACGTTGATTTGATCCGTTCGTTTTTGGGTAACCCCAATAGCGTGCTGGCCAAAACCCTGAAACATCCTGCCAAGAGCTTGTCCTCATCACGTTCAACCATTTTACTCGATTATGGCGATACGATGCATGCCATAATCAATACCAACCACGACCATGATTTTGGTCCGAAGCATCAGGAAAGTTATATAAAATGGGAGGGAACCAAAGGCGCTATTATAGCCAAAATTGGCTTATTGATGGATTATCCGCATGGCGTGCCCGATGTGTTTGAGTATTATGTGGCAGAAGCTGGTAAAACACCGGAATGGCAAACCGTAAAACTGGAAGGCTCCTGGTTTCCTGAAGCCTTTATTGGCACCATGGCCAATTTAATGCGTTATAATGAAGGATCAAGCCCTGTTTTACACACCAGTGTTGAAGATGTGATTGATACGATGGCTGTAGTAGAAAGTGCCTATCAATCTAGTGATACTGGTGGTATAAAGATTAAATAAATTAGCGTCATTGCGAGGAGGAACGGCGAAGCAATCTTTTTAAAAAGATAATATCGTTAACAAGTCGTCCTCGTTTGTAACGAGGATGAACGAGAATGGCGATTGCATCGCCAAAAAACAAAGCGTTGCCTCGTAAGACGCTTTGCAAAAAACTAAATGAATAAAATTTAAGAACACATCGTCCTCGTTTGCAACGAGGATGAACGGGAACGGCGATTGTATCGCTTATAAAAAAATTAAATTATGTATTTCAAATCCACATTTTTTGAAGATTACCAGTTACAGGATAAACGTATCACTTTAGGCCGTACCATCACAGAAACCGATTTTGTGGTGCATGCCGGCCATACCGGCGATTTTTTTCCGCACCACATGGATGCCGAATGGTGTGCCACACAACCTTTTAAACAACGTATCGCACATGGTACCATGATTTTTAGCATCGGTATCGGCCTTACCGCTTCCGAAATTAACCCCGAAGCCATGAGTAAAGGCTACGATAAACTTCGTTTCGTAAAACCGGTGTTTATTGGCGATACCATCCACTCCGAAGTCACCATTTCTGAAAAAGGAGAAAGCAAAAGGCCGGAATATGGCACCGTAACCGAGCATGTAGAAATCATTAACCAGCATGGAGAAGTTGTATTGGTCTGCGACCATCTTCTTGTAGTTAAAAAGTTCAGTAGTCATTAGTTCAGTAATCAGGATACTGATCTCCGCCTGGCAGTGGCAGCTCCAATGAACAAATCACACCAATAACAAATGAACTATTGAACGAATGAACCAATAAACCAAATATCATGAACCACAACACCTCATCCGAAATTGTAACTGAAAACCATTCCTCATCGGGAAAAAAGTACCTATTGCCATTTATACTTGTAGTGAGTCTGTTTTTCCTGTGGGGAATGGCGCACAATCTCGATTCGATCCTGATTCCGCACCTTAAAAAAGCCTGTAACTTAAATAACCGGCAATCTACCTTAATTGATACCGCTGTTTTCTTTGCCTATTTCTTAATGGCCATTCCGGCAGGCGTTATTTTAAAGAAATGGGGTTATAAGGCTACCATGATTTCGGGCCTGCTGGCTTTTGCAATCGGTGCTTTTCTATTTGTTCCGGCAGCCAATAACCTTTCCTACATCACTTTTCTTATTGCACTTTTTATCATTGGTTGTGGTTTAACCATGCTCGAAACTTCGGCCAATCCTTATGCTGCAGTCTTAGGCGATCCGGCAAAAGCCACCAGCAGGTTAAATCTTGCCGCATCATTTAATGGCTTAGCAGCCATGGTAGCGCCCATGATCGGTGGTCTATTTATCCTTTCCGGAAAATCGCATACCAAAGAACAACTCGCGGCCATGAGTGCTGAGCACCGAAACAGTTACTTTTTAGAAGAAGCAGCATCAGTTAAAACCCCTTACATCACTTTAGGAATTATTTTACTGGTTATCGCAGTTATATTTTATTTCATCCACCTGCCCGAAATTAAAACCAAAAGTATTGATGGCGAGGCCAAAGGTAGTTTCTTTGGCGCATTGAGGCATAAACACCTGAGGTGGGCTGTGGTTGCACAGTTTTTTTATGTCGGTGCGCAGGTTTGTGTAACCAGTTTTTTTATCAGGATGGCCCAGCAAGGTGGTGGCTTTGATGAGAAAACCGCGGCATCCTATTTAGCGATTTATGGTTTCTTATTCACTGTCGGGCGTTTTGCTGGTACAGCTATTCTTCAGTTTGTATCTTCCAACAAGCTATTGGCTATTTATGCCATTATCTCTGTTTTGTTGTGCCTGGTGGCTATTTTAGGAAAGGGTTCATACGTGGTGTATGCTTTAGGCGGACTTGGATTCTTTATGTCGATCATGTTCCCAACCATTTTTGCCCTGGGCATAGATGGTATTGGCGATGATACCAAACCAGGTTCTTCATGGTTAATTATGTCAATTGTGGGAGGTGCCATTTTACCTTTCGGCATGGGCACCCTGATTGATCTGTACGGTGATCACATCCAGCTTGGTTACAGCATCCCGTTGGTTTGCTTTATAGTGGTGCTTTATTTTGCTTTAAGCGGCTATAAAATGGCGCATAAATCATAATTAATCTACTCCTTGCTACTATGATCAACTTAAAGTTATTGAACATAAAATTAAAAAATGACACCCAGGTTTAGTAAAACACTGTTATTGATATTGCTGATCAGCTTTTGTGCCTCAAAGCGGGCCCATGCGCAAAATGAAAACGCAAAGCCCTGGGTATTCTGGTACTGGATTAAAGGAGCTGTTTCGAAACCCGGCATAACAGCCGATCTGGAGGCCATGAAAGTCAATGGTATCGGCGGCGCTTATTTAATGAGTATTCAGGGTGCCGATAAAACACCGCTTTATCAGCCGCCAAGCGTACAACTTACCCCCGAATGGTGGCAAATGGTGGAGTTTGCCATGAGCGAAGCCAAACGTTTAAACCTTAAACTGGGTATGCATGTAAGCGATGGTTTTGCATTGGCAGGCGGTCCCTGGATTAAACCCGAACTTTCCATGCAAAAAGTAGTTTGGTCAAAGATAACCACCAGTAATACAAAGAATAAAATACAACTACCTGTACCCGAAAATAAGGAAAATTACTACCGCGACATAGCTGTTTATGCGTATCCATCACCTGTAGGAGAAGGGATCTCTACCCGAACCGTCATCCCTAAAATTACGGCCAGCAATGGTGCAGACGCTACCGGATTGGTGCAACCGGGCAATAAGAAAAACTTTGGCTCAAACGAACCTTGTTACATCCAGTACGAATTTGAAAAGCCTTTCACCTGCCGAACCATAACAATTAAGGTTAGTGGCAATAATTATCAGGCCCAGCGACTGGCCATTGAGGTGAGTAACGATGGGAAAACCTTCCGCTCCATCGGGCGCCTGGAAGCACCACGGCATGGCTGGCAGGATACAGATGAAGCTGTAACACACAGCATTGTGCCTGTAACAGCTCAATTCTTCAGGTTTATTTACGATAAGAAAGGCGCTGAACCTGGCGCTGAAGATTTAGATGCGGCCAAATGGAAACCTTCATTAAAACTCGTTAACCTGGAATTATCGGCCGAAGCGCAGCTTAATCAATTTGAAGGCAAAAATGGCGCTGTCTGGCGGATCAGCAAAAGAAGCACAGATGCTCAAATTGCCCCAAACCTTTGCATTCCCTTAAAAAACATCATTAACCTCAGTAATAAACTAAATCCTGACGGCACTTTGAACTGGAAGGCTCCCAAAGGTAAATGGACCATTTTAAGGATCGGGCATACCTCAACAGGGCATACCAACGCTACCGCAGGTGGCGGCATGGGGCTGGAATGCGATAAATTTAATCCCGCAGCCGTTAAACTACAGTTCGACAATTGGTATGGAGCAGCTTTAAAACATGCTGGCCCTGAAATAGCCAGAAGAGTACTGAGCGTTTTCCATGTAGATAGCTGGGAGTGTGGCAGCCAGAACTGGTCGCCATTGTTTAAAGCCGAATTTTTAAAACGCCGGGGGTACGATTTAACACCTTATCTGCCCATTTTTACCGGACTTCCGGTAGAGAATGCAAAAGTATCTGAAGATTTCCTGTATGATATCAGAAAAACCATTGCCGAGCTGGTGGTTGATCAGTTTTATAAAACCCTGGCCAAACTGGCCAAGGAGAAAGGGGTAACCTTTACCGCAGAGAGTGTAGCACCTACCATGATGAGCGACGGTTTATTGCACTATAAAACAGTAGATGTACCCATGGGCGAGTTTTGGCTGAACAGCCCTACGCACGATAAACCAAACGATATGCTCGATGCCATTTCAGGAGCGCACATTTATGGCAAAAAGATTGTTCAGGCAGAGGCCTTTACCACCGTTCGGATGGATTGGAACGAAAGTCCGGGCAATATGAAAACCCTGCAAGACCGTAATTATGCCCTGGGCATTAATAAACTGAGCTACCACGTTTTTGCGCACAACCCCTGGATGGATCGAAAACCGGGCATGACCTTAGATGGGGTAGGCCTTTACTTTCAGCGCGACCAAACCTGGTGGAAACTGGGTAAAGCCTGGGTTGATTATGCCACACGCACGCAAAATCTGCTGCAACAAGGTAAACCTGTAGTGGATATTGCCGTTTTCACAGGCGAAGAATTACCCCGCAGGTCGGTATTACCCGATAGGCTGGTCGCAACCTTACCCGGAGTTTTTGGCAAGGAGGTGGTGGAGGCCGAACAGCAACGTTTAGCCAATGTTGGCGAACCTTTGCGACAAATCCCTGCCGGGGTTACCCATTCGGCTAACATGGCCGATCCCGAAAACTGGGTAAACCCTTTACGAGGTTATGCTTACGATAGTTTTAACCCGGATGTATTGAGCACTGCAACCGTTAAAAACGGCGAGGTTGTTTTTGCAAGCGGTACGACTTATAAAATTCTGGTATTCCCCGGGGATATGAAAATGAACCCCAATTACCAGTACATAAGCTATGAAACAGTTAAAAAGCTTTTGGAGCTGATCAGGGCGGGTGCGAAGGTAATTGTTGGAGATAAACCCCTATACCAAAATGGTATAAAACAGGTTAACACCATGGAGTTTAATAAAATGGTGGAAGAAATTTGGGATGGCAACTTCGAATCATATAAAAATAATAACCATCCTGTTTATACCAAAAAATTAGGACTGGGACAGATTTTTAAGGCCCCTTTCTATGGTGAAACCTTTGATGTTTTAGGCTTGAAAAGAGACTTAACGGTTAACGAATTCACAAGCAATAAATTAAATGAGGATTACGCACCTGGTATTGCTTACACCCATAGAATTGATGGTAACAAGGAAATTTACTTTGTCTCTAATCAGCAAAATAGAAAAAGGTCATTACTCTTCAATTTAAGAAATGGCAAAAAAACTGTACAAAGCTATGATGCTGTAAGTGATGTATGGTCTGAACCACATCAGATCAACAATGCATTTGATGGTACTAACATCAGTTTAACCTTATACCCTAACCAATCTGTTTTTCTGGTAATGGATACACCGGAAGTAAGTTCTTTTTCTTCACAAAGTGCCGATAGCGGATTGAAAGCTGTAGAAAACAAGCCCGTAGATAAAAAAGCACTGGATATTTCAGCTAACTGGCAGGTGCAATTTGACCCCGCTTATGGCGGCCCATCCCAACCGGTTCTTTTTAATCAGCTTAGCGATTGGAGCAAAAATCCTGATTCGGCAATCCGCTACTATTCAGGAACTGCACTTTACACCAAAAACTTTACTTACAATGGCGATACCAAAAATGCCTGGGTCGATTTAGGCGCTTTCTCGAGCATGGCCGAAGTTAAAATCAATGGCGTGACATGCGGTACCTTGTGGACACCGCCTTACCGTTTAGACATCAGCAAGGCCGTTAAAAGAGGAGAGAACCAGATCAGCATTGAAGTGGTAAATACCTGGGCTAACCGTTTAATTGGCGATAGTAAATTGCTTGAAGACAAAAGAATTACCAAAACAACTGCACCATTCCGTTTAGAAGGCAAGCCATTAAACCCTGCCGGATTATTCGGACCGGTACTGATACAACTTGAAAAGTAATTGAGAATTTGATATTTCAAATAAATGAAAAAAGTAATTGTATTCATTCTGGCTTTTGCTCAAACCATTGTTTACGCCCAGCAAAAGCAAGTAAAAGATAATTTTAATGTCCGCATTAGGTTAGAAAAGGGTGATTTGAATAACGATGGCTTAACCGACAAAACTGTAATTACAATGGATACAATCGATGCAGCAGTTCCGTTGAGGTTGCAGATATTCTTGTTACAGCCAAATAAGCAATTTAAAATGATTTTCTCTTCAACAGATGTAATTGAACCTCAATATGTAAATGGTATACACACCAAAAATACCATTCCATATTTTTTTATTGAAAAAGGGTTTTTAGTCATGAACTCCGAAAAAAATGATGTTCGTTATCAACACAAATTCATCTACAAAAATGGCGTTTTTCAATTGGTTAAAATCTCCAGTGTAATTTATGATGGCAAAAATTCAACGATTGAAACAGTCTTTGATCTTTTAGCAGGAGTGAGGACTGAAACTTTAAAATCATTGGGCTCCGAAAAAATTCTAAAAAAAAATGTAAAGAAAATTATGATCAGGCCATTGCCCACCCTTCAGAATTTAAGAAATTTTGGCAATAAACTAGATTTAGAACGCTAAAAAGGAAAACAATGATAAAAAAGCTACCTCATATGATCGGAAATTTTTTCTTTCAGACTTTACGACTTCAGGTAATGATTTGCGTAATGCTTTTTTTAATGTTAAACGCAGTAGCACAGGATAAAGCGCTGGTAAATACAGCTAATAGCCCATACGCTAAGCTGCATAGCATTAATATGAGTGATGTAACCTGGACAAGAGGTTTTTGGGCCGACCGTTTTAAAGTGGCCACCGAAACCATGGTACCGAATATGTGGGCGATTTACAACGATCCTAAAATCAGCCATGCCTTTAAAAACTTCGAAATTGCCGCTGGCCTTGATACTGGTTCGCATGCCGGCCCTTCCTTTCACGATGGCGATTATTACAAAACACTGGAAGCGGTGGCGGTGCTGTATGCTTCTACCAAAAATCCAAAATTAGATGAGATGATGGATAAGGCGATTGTTGTAATTGGCAAATCGCAGCGCGAAGATGGCTACATTTATACCAAAGCCATGATTGAGCAGCGTAAAACCGGTGCCAATAACCAGTTTCAGGATCGCCTGAGTTTCGAATCGTACAACATCGGTCATTTAATGACAGCAGGTTGCATCCATTACCGCGCTACGGGTAAAACCACCTTGCTTAATATCGCCAAAAAAGCCACCGATTATTTATACAGGTTCTATAAATCCGCTTCGCCTACTCTGGCCAGAAATGCCATTTGCCCTTCGCACTACATGGGTGTGGTAGAAATGTACCGTACCACCAAAGATCCGCGCTACCTCGAACTGGCCAAACATTTAATTGCCATTAAAGGAAAAATTGAGGATGGAACCGACGATAACCAGGACCGGATTCCCTTTTTGCAGCAAACCAAAGCCATGGGCCATGCCGTAAGGGCCAGTTACCTGTATGCCGGCGTAGCCGATCTGTACGCAGAAACCGGAAAAGATTCGCTTTTAAACACACTGAATTTGATGTGGGATGATGTAAACCAGCATAAAATGTACATTACCGGCGGTTGTGGTTCCCTTTACGATGGTACATCGCCTGATGGCACTTCATACAATCCGGCCGAGGTACAGAAAATACACCAGGCTTTCGGCCGCGATTACCAGCTACCCAATTTCACCGCCCACAATGAAACCTGTGCCAATATCGGTAACGTATTGTGGAACTGGCGCATGTTGCAAATTACTGGCGATGCCAAATATGCCGATGTGATGGAACTGGCGCTTCACAACAGTGTTTTATCAGGCATTAGCTTAGATGGAAAGAATTTCCTGTATACCAATCCGCTGGCACAATCTGATGATTTACCTTTCAAACAGCGCTGGTCTAAAGATCGGGTACTTTACATAGCACTATCAAACTGTTGTCCGCCAAATGTGGTGCGCACCATTGCCGAAGTTAGTAATTACGCCTACAGCATTTCAGATAAAGGATTGTGGTTCAATCTTTATGGGGGCAATAATTTAAGCACTACACTAACTAACGGCGCTAAAATTGCTTTGAGCGAAGAAACCGACTATCCCTGGAGTGGCAACATCAAAATCACTGTAAAAGAAAGTACCGATAAAGCCTATTCAATTTTTTTGAGAATACCCGCCTGGACTCATGATCCGAAAATCAGCATCAATGGAGCAGCCGCACAGGTAAAAGCTGTTCCTGGCACTTATGCTGAAATGAACCGCCTTTGGAAAAAAGGGGATGTGATTACACTCAACCTTCCTATGGAGGCTGTTTTAATTGAAGCCAATCCTTTGGTAGAGGAAAACCGCAATCAGGTAGCCGTAAAACGCGGCCCGGTGGTATATTGCCTTGAATCTACCGACCTGCCGGGTAAGCGTATTTTCAACGCCTTTATACCTGCCACAACCCAATTTGAAGCAAAGACCATCAATATTAATGGCGCCAAAATAATGAGCCTGGAGGGTACCGCTAAAATTGTAGCACCCAATAACTGGAAAAATGTGCTTTACAAGCCAATTGAAGATAAAAACACCACAACCACACTTAAACTGATACCCTACTTTGCCTGGGGCAACAGGGGCCATTCAGAAATGTCGGTTTGGCTGCCGGTTAGTAGATAAACAGATGTGCGTCATTCAAACGGAGTGCAATGTAGTCGGGAACCCGAAGGCTCAGCGAAGCCAATCTGCTTAGATAGATCTCTCCATTTCGCTGCGCTGCAGTCGAGAGGACGATGATCTTTAAGATTCCGATTGCGTGGGAATCACGAAAGAAAAAAAAAATACAACAATGAAATTAAAACTGATACTTTTCCTGATCCTTTGCTCCAGCATTGCATCGGCCACAGTAAAACCAGCTTCCATTTTTACCGATCACATGGTGTTGCAGCAGCAAAGCAAGGTAGCCATTTGGGGCTGGGCTAAACCGGCAACCAAAGTTAAAGTGTTTACCTCATGGAACAAAACCAGCTATGCTATAACTTCTGATGAAACCGGAAAGTGGAAAGTAAAAGTGGCTACACCTGCAGCAGGCGGACCATACGAAATCGCGCTTAATGATGGAGAAAAACTCGTACTGAAAGACATCCTCATTGGTGAGGTTTGGTTTTGCGGGGGCCAGTCGAATATGGAAATGCCGATGAAAGGATTCAAAAGTCAGCCTGTTATCGGATCTAATGAAGTCATCTTAAAATCTTTAAACCCCAATATCAGGTTGTATACTGTTCCGCGTTCATCCATTACCGAAAGGCAGGACAATAGCAAACCTTCGCTGTGGAAACTTGCCGAACCCGAAGCCGTTTCTAATTTCAGTGCTACCGCTTATTATTTTGGATCGCTGCTGAGCGAAATGCTCCATATACCCATTGGTCTAATCAACGACAGTTACGGCGGTTCGAGCATTGAAGCCTGGATGTCGCCCGAAGATTTAAAGCCCTTTACAGAAATTAAAATCCCTTCAAAAGTCGATTCTATTAAAGAAGTAAGCAGAACACCCACTACCTTATACAATGGCATGCTTTATCCGGTAATGGGTTATGGCATTAAAGGAGCCATCTGGTATCAGGGCGAATCGAATTATGAGCGACCACAACGCTACGAAGATTTGTTCCCGGCCATGGTTTCGGGCTGGCGACAACAATGGGGTCATGGTGAATTTCCCTTCTACTACGCACAAATTGCGCCTTACAATTATTCAATCATCGCCAAGCCAGGCACCAATTACAATTCGGCATATTTACGCGATGCGCAGCGCAAATCGTTAAGCAAAATACCCAGCAGTGGTATGGCGGTTTTAATGGATATCGGTGAAGAAAACTCCATCCATCCGGCCAATAAAAAACAGGGAGGCGAAAGACTTGCCTACCTGGCCCTGGCCCAAACCTATGGTATCAAAGGCTTTGGTGCACTTAGCCCGGTTTACGAATCGTTAAGTATCGAAAAAAACAATGCAACCCTGAGGTTTAAAAATATACCTAACGGGTTAACTTCTTTTGGTAAAACTTTATCTTTATTTGAAATTGCGGGCGCTGATCAGAAGTTTTATCCGGCTAATGCCATTATAAAAGGCAGCAGTATCGTTGTTTCGGCTGAGGAGGTAAAAGTGCCTGTGGCCGTACGTTACGCTTTTAAGAATTTTGTAACCGGCGATTTATTCGGAAATGACGGTCTGCCGGTTTCCTCTTTCCGTACAGACAATTGGGAGAAATAATAATGATGTTCACCAGAAAGACACCTCATTTATATAAAAAGTACTTCAATGTGCTAAATTTACTTAGATGGCCGGCATTTTTAAGCCATTCCTCAGGCATCCTTAGCTTTTTAACCACAAAGACACAAAGGCCACAAAGTACTCTATTAATCAACTTAAATGTGCTTAATTTTCTTATATTGTTGGTATTTTCAAATCATCAGTCAGGTGTGCTTAGGTGTCTCAGGTGGTCAAATATTTTACGTTTGCAAGGCAAAACCTTTTTCTTTATGCTATTCGTGTCTTTGTGGTTCACTTCAACCGCTGCCTTTTCGCAAGAAAAAGATAATGTGGTGTGGACTACCCAAAGTAACAATTCAGCCGAGTCAATGCCTGTTGGCGGTGGAGATATCGGTTTAAACCTCTGGGTAGAAAAAGGAGAGATATATTGTTACATTTCCCGCAGCGGAACTTTTGATGAAAACAATACCTTGCTTAAACTTGGTCGCATCAGGCTGCAGTTTAGTCCCAATCCGTTTGCAGGCCAAACTTTTAAGCAAGAACTCATCCTGAAAGATGGTTACGCCAGCATATCCGGCGCCAATGGAAAAATTAAAAGCGAAATCAAGGTTTGGGTCGATCTTTTTAAACCAGTCATTCATATAGACATTCAATCGAATGCAAAAATGAACACTACCGCCAATTATGAGAGCTGGCGCTTTCAAGATCGCATTACCACAGGCAAAGAAAATAACCAGAATTCTTACAAATGGGCTCCTCAAGGCGTTGTAAAAACACGGAAAGACGAAATTGCTTTTAAAGGTGGTGGCGTACAATTTTATCATCAGAATCAGCCGCAAACTGTTTTTGATGTGACCGTAAAACAACAAGGTTTAACCGAATACCAAACCACACTCTACAACCCTTTAAAAAATCTGATTTTTGGCGGGATAATGACAGGGAAAAACATGGTGGCTGCAGGTAATGATGCCGGCACTTACCTCAGCACTCCTTTTCAGGGCTGGAGATTGAAAAGCAAAACACCTGCTACAAACGAACACCTCACCATTGCCCTGAATACAAGCACTACATCGGCTGTTGCCAACTGGGAAACGGAATTGAAAAGCACACTTCAACATGCGAAAAACGATCAGCAGGCCAGCATCAGATGGTGGAACAATTACTGGAACAAAAGTTTTATTTACATCCAGGCAAAAGATGAAGCCGCCAATCAATCCGGCAGGAATTACCAGCTTTTCCGCTACATGCTGGGCTGTAATGCTTTTGGCAGATACCCTACTAAATTTAACGGCGGGCTATTTACTTTCGATCCGCAACTCATTGATAGCGCACTAGAATACACGCCCGATTTCAGAAACTGGGGTGGAGGTACCCATACCGCACAAAACCAGCGGTTAGTTTACTGGCCCATGCTCAAAAGCGGCGATTTTGATATGATGAAGCCTCAATTTGATTTCTACCTGGATTTACTGACGAATGCGGAGATCAGAACCGCGGCTGCCTGGGGTCACAAAGGAGCAAGTTTTACCGAGCAACTCGAAAATTTCGGTTTACCCAACCCTGCAGAATATGGCTGGAAACGTCCAGCCGATTTTAACAAAGGGATGGAATACAATGCCTGGCTCGAATACGAATGGGATACCGTTCTGGAGTTCTGTATGATGATCCTCGAAGCAGAACGTTATGATCAGCGGAATATTGAAAAATATCTTCCTTTAATCGAAAGCTCACTGACGTTTTTCAAGGAGCATTATACCTATCTGGCCAAACAACGCGGGGCCAAAGCAGTTGATGGGGAAGGGCATTTGGTTTTGTATCCGGGCTCCGGTGCCGAAACCTATAAAATGGCATACAATGCTACTTCTACCATCGCTGCATTGAAAACAGTATTACAAAGCTTGATTGAAAGTCCTTCATTACCCGAAAATAAGCGAAGCGAATGGACAGCCATGCTCAAAACCATTCCGGAAATCAGTTTCAGGGCTTTCCAGGGGCACACCACTATTGCACCGGCCAAGCTCTGGGAACGCATCAATAACACCGAAAGTCCGCAACTCTATCCGGTTTATCCCTGGGGAATTTATGGTATTGGCAAACCGGGATTGGATACCGCCATCAACACCTTTAAATACGATACCGATCTGCTTAAATTTCGCAGCCATATCGGTTGGAAGCAAGATAACATCTTTGCAGCAAGATTAGGTTTAACCGACGAAGCTGCCCGATTAACCATCCTTAAATTAAAAGATTCCGGAAGGCGTTTTCCGGCCTTCTGGGGACCAGGCTTCGATTGGACACCCGATCACAACTGGGGTGGCTCGGGTATGATTGGTTTACAGGAGATGCTCATGCAAAGCGATGGAAAAAAGATTTATCTTTTCCCGGCCTGGCCAAAAGACTGGAATGTACATTTCAAACTTTATGCCCCATACCAAACTACCGTTGAAGGAAGGTTAAAAGACGGAAAATTAATCGATTTAAAAGTATTACCCGAATCGAGAAGACGGGACATCATGAATATGATCAACCACAGATAAAAAGAATAAATACAGATTTAGATAAAAAACCAATCCGTGTTTATCCGTGCAATCTGTGGCAAAAAATAGAACAGAAAAAACAATCAGAATAAACCACTGATAAAAAGGATGAACACAGATATTAATAAAC